>NZ_CP082839.1:0-658333 GCF_019930585.1 Sphingomonas nostoxanthinifaciens
CCCGAGCGCCCTCAACCATGGCACCAGCAGCGAGCCGACCCCGCCGCCTGCCGCATGGACCAGCACCGTCTGGCCCAACCTGACCTCGCCGCATTCGCCGACCAGCATGTCCACGGTCAGTCCCTTGAGCATGGAGGCCGCGGCGGTGCGTGCATCGATCGTATCGGGGAGGGGGACAAGCAGGTCGGCGGCGAGCGCACGCACCGTGGAATAGGCACCGAGCGGACCACCGGCATAAGCGACGCGCTGGCCGGGCCGCACCGAGGTCACGTCGCTGCCGACGCGCTCGACCACCCCTGCCGCCTCGCTGCCGAGGCCGCTCGGCAATTGGAGCGGATAGAGGCCCGAGCGGTGATAGGTGTCGATGAAGTTGAGGCCGATCGCTTCGTGCCGCACGATTGCTTCCGTCGGGCCCGGTTCGGGCATCGCGACCGCCTCGCGCTCGATCACGTCGGGGCCGCCGGTGCGGCGAACGATCAGGCGATAGTCTTCAGGCATCGTGCGATCCTCGGCTCGTGGTCGACCGTCATTCGTCGCATGCGAGGCGACATGGACGGTCCGCCCGCCTTCCTCTACCAAAGCGCTGATAAGGCTCAATGCGAGGAGTGCGGCACGATGAACATCGGTATGAACATCGATTGCACGCCCGAAGAAGCGCGGCGCCTGATGGGGCTGCCCGATCTCACGCCGCTGCACGATCTGTATCTCGACAAGATGCGGGAGACGATGACCGACGGCCTGACGCCTGAGACGTTCGAGAAGATGCTGCGCACCTGGGCGCCGATGGGCGAGGTGGGGATGAATGCGTGGCGGCAGATGATCGAGCAAATGACGGGCAGCAGCCGGGGGTGAACGGGCCGCCCCGCGGCGCGACGATCTTCGCGCTGTCCAGCGGCGCGCTGCCTGCCGCGATCGCCATCGTCCGCATCAGTGGGCCGGTTGCGGGAGATGTGCTCGCTGCGTTGGCGGGGGGCCGCCCCGAGCCGCGTCGGCTGAGCTATGCGCGGCTACGCGACGAGCAGGGCGCGCTGCTCGATCAAGCGATGATCGCATGGCTGCCCGGCCCGGCAACGGCGACCGGCGAGGATCTGGCCGAGCTGCATCTGCATGGCGGCCGCGCCGTGACCGCTGCGGTGTTGCGGGCGATCGGGCGACGACCCGATTGCCGCCCCGCCGAACCCGGCGAATTCACCCGGCGCGCGTTCGAGAATGGCCGCATCGATCTGGCCGAGGCCGAGGGGCTGGCCGACCTGTTGGCAGCCGAGACCGACGGGCAGCGACGACAGGCTCTGCGCCTCGCCGAGGGCGGGCTTGGTCGGATGATCGACGGCTGGCGATCGCGACTGCTGGCGATGTCCGCCGCGGTCGAGGCCGAGCTCGAGTTCGGCGACGACGAGGCGGACGTCGCCGGCGCGACGGATGCCCTGGGCAATGCGCGGATGGCATTGGCGGGAGAGGTGGCCGAGGCGCTTCGTCAGCCACCGGCCGAGCGGGTGCGCGACGGCGTTCGGGTGGTGATCGCCGGGCCGGTCAATGCCGGCAAGTCGAGCCTGCTCAACGCGCTGGTCGGGCGCGAGGCGGCCATCGCCACCGAAGTCCCGGGCACCACGCGCGACCTGATCGAGGTGCCGGTGCAGCGCGACGGCATCGCCTTCGTCCTGATCGATTCGGCCGGGTTGCGTGAAACTGGCGACCGGGTGGAGCAGATTGGCATCGCGCGATCCTATGCCGCGATCGAACGCGCCGACATCGTGCTCTGGCTCGGGGCGAAGGCAGATGCGCCGACTGAAGCGACGACCATCCTGGTCGTAGCGCAGGCTGACCGCAGCGACGTGCCGGGCTATGCCGGTGCCATCGCTACGTCGGCGATCACAGGGTTGGGGCTCGATTTGCTGTGGTCGGCGATCCTCGCCCAGGCGCAGTCGATCCTGCCTTCGGAAAGCATCGTCGCACTCAATGCCCGGCACCGTGCCTGCCTGGAGACGGTTCACGCGGCGCTGATGGCGGCACCTGAGGATCTTATCCTGCTGGCGGAACATCTCCGCGCAGCACGAATGGCGTTGGATCGCATTACGGGACGCGCGGGGACGGAAGACATGCTCGACGCGTTGTTTGGGCGCTTCTGCATTGGCAAATGATGTTCCACGTGGAACAGTGCGGCGGGTTTCGCTAAAGGCCCAGCATGCAGTTCGATGTGATCGTGATCGGTGGCGGCCATGCCGGCTGCGAAGCCGCTGTGGCTGCCGCGCGGCGCGGCGCGACGGTCGCGTTGATCACGAACGCCATCGATAATCTCGGTGCGATGTCGTGCAACCCGGCGATCGGTGGCGTCGGCAAGGGTCACCTCGTCCGCGAGATCGACGTGTTCGACGGCCTGATCGCGCAGGCTGCCGATTATGCCGCAATCCATTATCGCATGCTCAACAGCAGCAAGGGCGCGGCGGTGCGGGGGCCGCGCGTGCAGGCCGATCGGGCGCGCTATCTTCAAGCCATCCAGGCGCTTCTCGCGCGCCAGACCCGGCTGTCGATCGTCGAGGGACATGTCGCCGGCCTGTCTGTGACGGCGGACCGGATCGAGGGGATCGAGCTTGTCGACGGGACGCGGCTGGCCGCGCCGACCGTGATCCTCGCGACCGGCACCTTCCTCAACGGCCGGCTTCATGTTGGGCTCGACACGCGCGATGGCGGTCGCGTGGGCGAGCCCGCTGCATCCCGGCTCGGCGCACAGCTGCGCGACTTCGGTCTGCCGATCGCGCGGATGAAGACCGGCACCCCGCCGCGATTGGATGGGCGCACGATCAACTGGGCGGGGCTCGACGAGCAACCGTCCGACGGCGGCATGTGGACAATGTCCGACCTCGGACCCGGCCGAGTGGCACCGCAGGTCGCTTGCGCCGTAACGCGCACCAATGCCGCGACGCATGACGTGATCCGCGCCTCGCTCGATCGCTCGCCGCTCTATTCAGGCGCGATCGAATCGCGCGGCCCACGTTACTGTCCGTCGATCGAGGACAAGATCGTGCGTTTTGGTGACCGCAACGGTCATCAGATTTTTCTGGAACCGGAAGGGCTCGATACGTCGGCGGTCTATCCCAACGGCATCTCGACCTCGTTGCCGGCCGACGACCAGCTACGCTTCCTCCGCACCATCAAGGGCCTGGAGCGCGTAGAGATCAGCCAGGCGGGCTATGCGGTCGAGTATGACCATGTCGATCCGCGCTGCCTGTCCGATGTGCTGGAGGTACGCGCGGTGCAGGGGCTCTACTGCGCGGGGCAGATCAATGGCACGACAGGATATGAGGAAGCTGCGGCGCAGGGCCTCGTCGCGGGTCTCAACGCTGCTGGTGATGCGCGCGGCCGCGCTCCAATCCAGTTCGATCGCGCCGACTCATATATTGGCATCATGGTCGACGACCTCACCCTGCAGGGTGTGAGCGAACCCTATCGGATGCTGACGGCCCGTGCCGAACATCGGCTACGTCTGCGGGCCGACAATGCCACGACTCGGCTCGGAGAACAGGCGCTGGCCAGCGAGGCTGTTTCGCCGGAGCGTGCCAGGCTGATCGAAACGCGATTGAATGCCTGGCGTGCGGGGTCGCAACGCCTTGCGTCGGACAGAGGGCGAGCGCTCGCTTTGGCGGTGCGCCGCGATCAGGCCGGAGCAAGCGAGTTGGCGGATCTGCTCGATATGGATGCGGCCGAACCGCTGGTCGGCGAATTGCTCGAGGACGTGCGCTACGCGCCGTACGTCGAACGGCAGGCAGCGGAAGTTGCACAGCTTCAGCGTGACCGCGACGTCAGCCTCGCGGCAATAGAGCATTTCGAGGACATCCGCGGGCTTTCGGTCGAGATGGTCGAACGCCTCGAAGCGGCCCGGCCGAGCAATCTGGCGGCTGCAGCGCGCATCCGCGGGATCACTCCGGCCGCCTTGAGCGCGATCCTTATTGCGGCAAGGCGCAAGGCTGCATGAACGAGGAGGAAGCGCGCGCCTATATCGCGGCTGGCGATGTTCCACGTGAAACATTGGACCGCCTCGATGCCTTCGTGGCGTTGCTGGCCGACGAGAATGAGCGGCAGAACCTCATCGCTGCATCGACGCTCCCTTTGATATGGAGCCGCCACATCGTCGATTCGGCGCAGCTTATCCAGCTGGCACCGAGCGAGGGCGCGTGGCTGGATCTCGGATCGGGGCCAGGCTTTCCAGGGTTGATCGTCGCCGCGCTGACCAATCGCCCGACGATCCTTGTCGAGGAGCGCGCGCGTCGCGTCGCTTTTCTCCACGCGGCTGCCGCAGTGCTCGATGTGAAGGTCGATATCCGCCAGCAGCGGGTCGAGCGGGCTTCCGATCTGCCCCCAATCGCGGTCATCAGTGCGCGCGCGTTCGCACCGCTTCCTCGGCTGTTCGCGGTCGCAGCACCGCTGGCGAATAAAGATACCGTCTGGGTGCTGCCAAAGGGCCGAAGTGCCGCTGCAGAACTGGAAGAAGCCGCCGCGACATGGCAAGGTGACTTTCGGATCGAGCCGAGCGTCACCGATCCGGAGGCGGCGATCATCGTCGCGCGAGCCGTCAGGGCGAAGGGCGACAGATGATCCGTATCGCAATTGCGAACCAGAAGGGTGGGGTGGGCAAAACCACCACCGCGATCAACCTCGCCACCGCGCTGGCGGCGAGCGGGCATCGCGTGCTGTTGATCGACTCGGATCCGCAGGGCAATGCCTCGACCGGTGTCGGCGTCGAGCGCGATGCCCGCGCCCGGTCGATCTACGAGGTTCTGCTTGGTGACTGCGATATCGCCCATGCGGCGCGGCCGACGCGCGTGCCCAATCTCGATCTCGTCCCGGCAACGCAGGATCTGTCGGCGGCTGAGCTGGAGCTGGCCGAGCTGCCCGATCGCGCGCATCGGCTCGATCAGGCGCTCGATGCCGCGCCGGATCGGTGGGACGTCTGCCTAATCGATTGCCCGCCATCGTTGGGGCTGCTGACGATTAACGCGCTGGTCGGCGCCAACAATCTGCTGATCCCGCTGCAATGTGAATTCTTCGCGCTGGAGGGCATGAGCCAGCTCCTGCGCACGGTCGATCTGGTGCGTGAGCGCTTCAACCGCGATCTGTCGATCCTCGGCGTAGCGCTCACAATGTATGACCGCCGCAACCGCCTGTCCGAGCAGGTCGCCGACGATGTTCGCGCCGTGGTCGGAAAGCTCGTGTTCGAAACGCCGGTGCCCCGCAACGTCCGCCTGTCGGAAGCGCCCAGCCATGGATTGCCCGCATTGATCTACGACCATCGTTGCCCCGGCTCGGAAGCCTATATCGCGCTCGCGCGCGAGGTGATCGAGCGCTTGCCCGCGATGCGGATCGCAGCATGAGCGAAGTGAAGCGGGGTCTGGGGCGCGGGCTGTCGGCATTGCTCGGCGAGGCGGCGCGCGAACATCCGATTGCGGGCGACGCCAGCCGAACGGCCGGCATGATGACGTTGCCGGTCGGGCAACTCGTCCCCAATCCGGACCAGCCGCGCCGTCACTTCGATCCCGAGGCGCTCGATGAACTTGCGGCGTCGCTTTCCAGCCGTGGCCTGATCCAGCCGATCGTCGTCCGTCCGCGCAAGGGCAGCTACGAGATCGTCGCGGGCGAGCGGCGCTGGCGCGCGGCCCAGCGGGCCGGGCTGCATCAGGTGCCGGTGATCGTCCGCCAGCTTGATGATGCCGAGACGATCGAGCTGGCGATCGTCGAGAACGTCCAGCGGCGCGATCTCAACGCGATCGAGGAAGCGCAGGCCTATCAGCGGCTGAGTGCGGAATATGGTCATACGCAAGAGGCGCTGGCCCGGATCGTCGGCAAGTCGCGCAGCCACATCGCCAATCTGCTGCGTCTGCTGGAATTGCCCGAGCCGGTCCGCGAGGCCGTTGCGATGGGCCGGCTGAGCATGGGCCATGCGCGGGCCCTGGTGTCGGCGCCCGATCCTGCAGCGCTGGCGCAGGAGGCCGAGCGGCGCGGCCTGTCGGTGCGCGAGACCGAAGCGCTGGCGCGTGGCGAGAAACCGGCACGCGAGCGGACGCGCTCGGCTCCGATCGAATATAAGGGCAGCGATGCCGATACGGCGATGCTGGAGCGTCAGCTTGGCGACCAGCTCGGCCTCAAGGTGGGGATCGCGCATTCGCCCAAGGGCGGTACCCTCACGATCAGCTACGCGACGCTCGACCAGCTCGACATGCTCTGCCAGCGGCTGAGCGGCGAGGGGTTTTAGGTTTTAAGCGTCATGCCAGCGCAGGCTGGCATCTCCATGTATTGGCCGAGCGTTTACGTGCGAGACCCCAGCTTCGCCGGGGTGACAGGCAGACTACGGTGCCCTCTGCTCAGTCTTTCCACGCCCAGTAAAGCTGGGCCGGCGGCACGTTGACCAGCTCGAATGCGTGGTCGATGCGCTCGAAGCTCATCGCCAGGAAGTCACGTACCTTCGGGCTGAACTGGTAGACGAGGAAGGCACCACCGGTGCGAAGCGCCGCGTTCGTCTCGGCCGAGATGCGGGGGCCGATGCCGGGTGGCAGGGTCGAGAAAGGCAGGCCCGACAGGACGTAGTCGGCATGGGCATGGCCATGATCGGCGATGATCCGGCGCACGTCGGCCGCCGATCCGAGCACCGCGATGAAGCGTGGATCGGTGATCGTGCGGCGCAGATAATCGATAAAGTCCGGATTGGTATCGATCGCGATATAGGTCGCGTCCGGCGTCATCCGATCCAGCACATGCTGGCAGAAGGTGCCCACGCCCGGGCCATATTCGACGAACAGCTTGGTCTGCGCCCAATCGGTGCGCGACAGCATGTGATCGATCAGCTTGCGCGACGACGGGATGATCGAGCCGACCATGACCGGATGCTTCAGAAAACCTTTGAAAAACATGCCGAGCGGGCCCGGTCCCGCTTTGGGTGGGCGGCGCTCGTCCACACGTTGCAGCGCCTGCTCTCCGGTCGGTGACGTCATCATTACTCCTGCCACGCACAAGCGTGTCATCATCGCTTCGCAAATGCCGGGGATAAAGGCAAGTTCCGGCGTGGCGCGGAAACGCCCCGGTTCGTCGGCTGCGGCGGACCGACGCTAGGATCGGTCGGAATGCGGCCGCAGCTGTCCGGGAGCGACGAACCCGATCGGCTGGATCGCCAGCGCATCCTGCTTCAGCCGCGCTGCCATCTGCGCATAATCGCGCTCCATTTCGTCGGTTACGCTTGCGCGCGTATCTTCCAGCGCGTGCGCGAAATCATCGGCGCCGACATTCGGGGCCTCGATGTTGCGGCGCAGCGCGGACAGACCGGCGCGACGGACGAGATCCTCGAGATCCGCGCCGGTGAAACGCGGGGTACGCCGCGCCAGCATGTCGAGGTCGACGTCGTCGCCGAGCGGCATGCTGCCGGTGTGGATGCCGAGGATGCGGCGCCGCCCGGCTTCGTCGGGCACCGAGACATAGACCAGTTCGTCGAACCGGCCGGGGCGCAGCAAGGCAGGGTCGATCAGGTTCGGCCGGTTGGTCGCGCCGATCACCACCACCGATTGCAGCGTCTCCAGCCCGTCCATCTCGGCGAGGATGGTGTTGACGACGCGTTCGGTCACCTGCGGCTCGCCCAGCCCGCCGCCGCGCGCGGGGACGAGGCTGTCGAGCTCGTCGATGAAGATCACGCACGGCGCCACCTGGCGGGCGCGCGCGAACAGGCGCGCAATCTGCTGCTCGCTCTCGCCATACCATTTTGAGAGCAGGTCGCTCGATTTGGTGGCGATGAAATTGGCCTGCGCCTCGCGCGCGACCGCCTTGGCCAGCAGCGTCTTGCCGGTGCCGGGCGGCCCGTAGAGCAGGAAGCCCTTGGCCGGACGGATGCCGAGTCGGCGGAAGGCATCGGGCTCTTTGAGCGGCAGCTCGACACCTTCGCGCAGGCGTTCGCGCGCCTCGTCGAGCCCGCCGACATCGTCCCAGCCGACATTGGGCGCCTGTACCATCACCTCGCGCATCGCCGAGGGCTGGACGCGCTTCAGCGCCTCCTGGAAATCTTCGCGCGTCACCGACAATGTGTCGAGCACCTCGGGCGGGATCGTCTTTTCCTCGAGGTTGAGGCGCGGCATGATCCGCCGCACCGCCTCGATCGCCGCCTCGCGCGCCAGCGCCGCGAGATCGGCGCCGACGAACCCGTACGTCTGGCGCGACAATTCGTCGAGATCGACGCGGTCGCCCAAAGGCATGCCGCGCGCGTGGATGCCGAGGATCTCGCGCCGTCCGCGCTCGTCGGGCACGCCGATCACGATCTCGCGGTCGAACCGGCCCGGACGACGCAGCGCCTCGTCGATCGCTTCGGGCCGGTTGGTGGCGGCGATGATGACGAGGTTCGCGCGCGGCTCCAGCCCGTCCATCAGCGTCAGCAATTGCGCGACGAGGCGTTTCTCGGCCTCGCCGCTGGTCTGGCCGCGCTTCGGCGCGATCGAGTCGATCTCGTCGATGAAGATGATCGAGGGCGCCTGCTCGGCAGCCTGCTCGAACACCTCGCGCAGCCGCTTCTCGCTCTCGCCATAGGCCGAGCCCATGATCTCGGGCCCGTTGATGAGGAAGAATTGGGCATGGCTCTCGTTCGCCACCGCGCGTGCCAGCCGGGTCTTTCCGGTGCCGGGCGGGCCATAGAGCAAGACGCCCTTGGGCGGATCGACGCCAAGACGCTGGAACAATTCGGGATAGCGCAGCGGCAGCTCGACCATCTCGCGCACCTGATCGACCGTGCTGCCGAGCCCGCCAATATCGTCATAGGTGACGTCGGCGCGCCGGCCGCCGCCGTCGCGCGCCGGCTGATATTCGGCGCGCAGCTCGACCTCGGTATTGGCGTCGATGTGGACGATCCCCTTCGGCACGGTCGCGACCACCGCCAGCCGGATCTCCTGCAGCGAGAAAGCGGGCGCGTTCAGCATCGTGCGCAAGGCAGGGGGCATGTTGCCATGATCGATGCGCTGTTGGCCCGTGGTGGCGACCACGTCGCCGGCGGTGAGCGGGCGCATGCCGAAGCTGCGCTTGAGCGCATCGCCCGAGCCCTGCAGGCGCAGATTCTCCTGCGCGGGCGCGAACACGACGCGCTGCGCGGGCAGGCTCGCGGCCTTGCGCACCTCGACAAACTCGCCCGAACCCACGCCGGCATTGGCGCGCTGTAGGCCGTCGAGGCGGAGAATCTCCAACCCCTCGTCCTCGCTGTAAGGCAGCACGGCGCGCGCGGGCGTCGGGCGCTTACCAACGATCTCGACCACGTCGCCCTCGACCAGCCCGAGCGCGTTCATCGTTGCGCGCGACAGCCGGGCAAGCCCGCGTCCCGAATCCTCGGGCCGCGCATTCGCCACCTGCATCTTGCGCGTCTCGCCGTCCGCCATTCCCGATCTCCTCGACTGGCGAGATAAGACCGCGCGGCGCGGTTGCGACCCCGCGAGGACAAAAAAAGGGCCGCGTCCCGAAGGAGCGGCCCTGTAGTCTAGGAGAGGATGCCTGAAAGGCAGTTTGGTTATGCTACCGCTAACGCTATTGTGCAAGTGCGAACGCGTTTGTTGCCGTTGCGAATTGCGCAATTCGCACGTCGGGATAGAATGCGTATGCTGTTTCGCAGGATAATGGCCGCGCCCGACTAGCAGCGAGAGGAGCTTTCCATGCGCCGATTGCCGCCGCTCACCGCCGTCGAGGCGTTCGTCCAAGTCGCGCGACTCGGCTCCGTGAAGGCTGCGGCCGAGGAATTGGCACTTTCGTCACCGGCATTGAGTCGGCGTATCCAGGCGCTGGAACGCTTCGTCGCACGGCCACTGTTCGAGCGGCGCCATCAGGCGATGATCCTCAACGGCGACGGCGAATTGCTGCTGGCGCGCGTTGCCCCCGCTCTGGACGCGCTTGCCGTTGCAATAGACACAACCACCGGCGAAACCGATCTCCTGCGGCTGCGGCTCAACGTGCCGCCGCTCTTCGCGTCGCAGCGGCTGATCGGCAAGCTTCCCTCGCTGCGGGCGAAGCATCCGACCTTCCACATCGACCTCGATACCCAGCCGCATCCGCTGGCGCGGCTGGGCGAGGGGCTGGACGCGGCGATCATCATCGCGCGCGATATCGATCCGCAATTTTACAGCCGAAAGATCGCGCGCAGCCGCATCGCCGCGATCGGCTCGCAGCAATTGCGCGAGGGCGACCATCCGATCAATCGTCCGGCCGACATCGCCAACGCCACCATCCTGGTCCATCGCGACATGTCCGAGCTGTTCAACATCTGGCGCGAGGCGGTCGGCGCGCCCGATCTGGAGCCTGCCGCGATCGACCATTTCGATTCGGGCCAACTCATCCTCGACGCCGCCGCACAGGGGCTGGGCGTAGCGTTCATGCTCGACGAGCATGTCGAGGGCTCGCGCGACGCGCGGCTCATCAACCTCTTCGAATATGAGGTCGATTCCAGCTACAGCTACTGGTTCGCGTCCCGCCGCGCGGCGCTTTCGAACCGCGCGGTCAGGATCTTCCACGACTGGATGTTCGAAGCGATCGTCTGAACGATCGCTCCCCGATTATTCGGCTTCGCTCACCGTCGCCTTGAGGATCTTGCCGGGGGTGCGCGGCGGCTCGCCCTTGGGCAGCGCGTCGACCTGCTCCATGCCCGAAATCACCTCACCCCAGACGGTATATTGGCGATCGAGGAAGGTCGCGTCGTCGAGGCAGATGAAGAACTGGCTGTTGGCGCTGTCCGGGCTCGATGCGCGCGCCATCGAGCAGACGCCGCGCACGTGCGGTTCCTTCGAGAATTCGGCCTTCAGGTTCGGCTTCTTCGAGCCGCTCATGCCGGTGCCGGTCGGATCGCCGCCCTGCGCCATGAAGCCGGGGATCACGCGATGGAACACCACGTCGTCGTAAAACCCTTCTTCCGCCAGCTCCTTGATCCGCTGGACATGGTTGGGGGCGAGGTCGGGACGCAGCTTGATGACGACATCGCCGCCGGTATCGAGGGTGAGCGTCAGCAGTTCGTCGGCCATGTTTCTCTCCTGTGAGGGTATGGATGCGGAAGTCTGCGGCCGCTTAGGCAGCGGCAGCGGATCGCGCCAGCCCATATTCGGCGGCGATCAGTTCGTAGGATCGGCGGCGGGCGGCGCGATCGGGCATGATGTTGACCAGCATCATCTCGTCGGCACCGTAGGCATCGGCGACACCGTCGAGCTGCTGGTGCACGTCATGCGCGGTGCCGAGCGTCATGCGCCGGTTGCGTTGCGCGGCGAGCGGGTTCGCCTCGAGCCAGACCAGCGCGTCATCGACCGAGGGCACCGCGATCAACCGGCCCGCGATGAGATGCGCGAACATCATGCGCGAAGGCGCGGCGAGCCGTTCGGCCTCTGCCGTGCTGTCGGCGGCGATGGCCCATGTGGCGACCATCACGCGCGGTTCGGCTTGGCGGGCGGATGGCCGGAAATTGCTGCGGTAGGATCGAGCGAGCATCGCCCCGTCCGAATTGATGAAGTCGGCAAAGCAGTAAGGCATCCCGCGCTCCGCCGCCCAGCGCGCCGAATCGGGCGAGGAGCCGAGCATCCACAGCTCGGGGCCGCCACCGCCGGAGGGAATGGTGGCCTGCAGCGCGGCGAACGGATGGCCATCGTCCAGCGTCCCGTCGAGATAGCCGGTCAGCTCGGCCAGCTGGTCCGGAAAGTCGTTGGGCATGTAACGGCTACGGTCGCGCTGGAGCGCCAACGCGGTGCGCTGGTCGCTGCCCGGCGCGCGCCCCAGCCCCAGGTCGATCCGCCCCGGAGCCAGCGCGGAGAGCAAAGCGAACGTCTCCGCGACCTTGAAGGGCGAATAATGCGGCAGCATGATCCCACCTGATCCGACGCGGATCCGGGCCGTCGCGAGCGCAACCGGGCCGATCAGCGCCTCGGGCGCCGATCCGGCCAGCGCCGGCGAGGCATGATGTTCCGCCAGCCAATAGCGTTCGTAGCCGAGCGCATCGCAGGTTCTGGCGAGATCGAGCGTGTTGCGTACCGCCTGTGCCGCGTCGGAATCGGCGGCGATCGGCGACTGGTCGAGGACGGAGAGCGTATAGGTCATGCGCGACCATATGGGACGGGGATGGCGGCAATGAAGGGCTGACAAGCCGCCGACCCGCGACTAAGCGCGGCGACGACGCCCCACGGAGACCCCCGCCATGAGCGATCTCGACACCGACATCGCTCCGTTTGCGGCCGACGCTGCCGAAAATCCGCACGATGCGGAGGCGCGGCTGACCTCCGATTTCGTCGATCGCGTGATCGAGCGGGTCGATGCGGGCGAGATCGACGCCGCGCGCGCGCTGGTGGCGCCGCTCCATCCCGCCGACATCGCCGATCTGTTCGAGCTGGCGCCGTCGGACGACCGCCAGCCGCTCGCGACCGCGCTGGCCGACCTAATCGACGGCGACGTGCTCGCCGAGATGAACGACTGGGTGCGCGAGCAGATCATGGAGGAATTGTCGGCGCATCAGGTCGCCGAGATCGCCTCCGAGCTCGATACCGACGACGCCGTCGCGATCATCGCCGACATGGAGGAGGAGGATCAGCGCGCCGTCCTCCGCGCGATGGAGCCCGACGATCGCGCCGCGATCGAGGAGGCGCTCTCCTACCCCGACGAATCCGCCGGCCGCCTGATGCAACGCGACTTGATCGCGGTGCCCGAACATTGGACGGTCGGCGACGTGCGCGACTATCTGCACGGCAACGAGGATCTGACGACCGACTTCTGGGAAGTGTTCGTCGTCGATATCGGCCACAAGCCGATCGGCACCTGCAAGCTGTCGTGGCTGATGCGCGCACCCGACGTTACGCCGGTTTCCGACGTGATGATGCGCGAGCAGACGTTGATCCCGGCCGACATGGATCAGGAGGAGGTGGCGCTCCGCTTCCAGAAATATGCGCTCATTTCGGCGGCGGTGATCGACACGTCCGGCCGGCTGGTCGGCATGATCACCGTCGACGATGTGGTCCACATCATCCAGGAGGAAGCGGGCGAGGACGCGCTGCTGCTGTCCGGCGCGGGCGACGGCGACATCAACGAGCCGATCCTGTTCACGGTGCGCACGCGCCTGCTGTGGCTGGTGGTCAATCTCGGCACGGCGATCATCGCCTCGTCGGTGGTCGGCCTGTTCCAGGGCGAGATCGCCAAATTCGCCTTGCTCGCGGTGCTGATGCCGATCGTCTCGGGGATGGGCGGCAATGCCGGCACGCAGACGCTGGCGGTGATCGTGCGCGCGATCGCGACCGATCAGCTCGTCAGCTCGAACACGGTGCGCGCGATCGGCCGCGAGTTCCGCATCGCCGCCGCCAACGGCAGCGCGCTGGGCCTGCTGATCGGCGGGGGCACCTACCTGATCTATCGCAACCCGATGCTGGCGTTGACGATCGGGCTCGCCATGCTCATCAACAATCTGATCGCCGGGCTAGCGGGCGTGCTGATCCCGATCGGGCTGGACAAGGCGCGGGTCGATCCGGCGGTGTCGTCGGCGGTGTTCGTGACGATGTGCACGGATTGCATGGGTTTCTTCTCGTTTCTCGGCCTCGCGACCCTGTTCCACCTGCAGGCGGGTTGAAGCGCGCGCGCGGCGCGCCACATCTGCGGCAATGGCGCTTCATCTGACCAAGGTCGCGTTCGGCTGCGACGATATCGACGTGTTGCGTGGCCGGCTGGAGGGGCGTGCGGTCGACGGGGGCACGTGGATCAACACGCGCTACAAGCCGACGCGCGCCGCCGAGCTCGAGGGTGGATCGCTGTTCTGGATCCTCAAGCACCAGCTGATCGCCCGCAGCCCGATCCTCGGCTTCGGCGAGGCGGAGGGGCGCTGCCTGATCCGCCTCGATCCACGCGTGGTGCCGGTGCGGCTGCGCCCCAAGCGTGCGCATCAGGGCTGGCGCTATCTGGTCGAGGCGGATGCGCCGCCGGATCTGGACGGCGCGGTCGACGATCTGGCGGCGCTGCCGCCCGCCTTGGTCAGCGCGCTCGCCGGATTGTATCTCGTCTGAGCGTCAGCGGCAGCGCACGTCGCCCACGCCGCGCTTGGTGATCGTGCATTGCGCGCCGCCGGTGACGCGCACGTCGCCCACGCCGAACAGATTGACCGTGGCCGCACGGCTGGCGGCGGCATCGATATTGCCGGTGCCCGACAGCGAGATGGTCGCATCCTGCGCCATCAGCGTGCCCGTACGGAAATTGCCCGATCCGCGCAGCGCCAGCGTCGAGCGCCCGACCCGGCCGGCGGCGCTGATGTCGCCCGATCCGCTGAGCGACATCGATACCGCTTCCGCCTGCAGCGCGCCGATCTTCACGTCGCCCGATCCGGACAGCGACGCATCGAAGCCGCGCGTGCGCACGACATCCACGGACAGATCACCCGAGCCGGTGAGCGCGACACCGCGCACCATCGGCGCGCTCACCTCGACGATCGTCGGACGGTGGCTGCCCCAGTTCCAGTGCCAGTTGCGATCGGGCCGCATGCCGATCACCAGCGCGCCGTCGCGTATCTCGACCGTCAGTCGGTCGAGCACCTCCTGCTCGCCGGTGGCGTGCACCGACGGTGCTGCGCCGGTGTGGATGCGCACGTCGAACGATCCGGTGCTGCGTACCTGATCAAAACCACCGACCGGAAAGCTGCGCACCGCGGCGGAGGATGGTGCCGCCGCGGCGACGAGCAGGCCGAGGGCAAGGGCATGAGCGACGATCGGGCGCATGGATATCTCCACTGTGTTAGGAGTATGATACACCTCGCTGGACCGGTGTCAACGGCGGGTGGCGCCCTCAATAATCCTTCGACACCTTGAGGTTGGCGCTCTGGCGGCCGACCGTGCTGACGGTCGAGAGCACCGACAGCCAGCGCGTGATGCGATATTCGATGCTGGTCGCCGAATAGCCCTGGCCGTCGGTGATGAGCTCCACATAGGTCCGCCGGCCGAGATATTTGCCCGCCGCCACGGCGGTCTTCTGCCCGGTCGTGGGATCGGCGGGGAGGATGCGCAGCCGATCCAGCCGCACCGCGCGACGCACCGCGTTGATCGGATCGAGGTTCATGCCGCCGCCGCCCGTCCCGCGCAGCGACGCGACTGCGGAGGCGAGCTGGAGCGCCTCGGGTGCCGACAGGTTGGCGATCGACGAGCCGAACAGCAGCCGCGAAAGCAGTTCGTCCTCGGGCAATGCCGGCGTGCTCTCGAAATGGATCTCGGGGTGCAGCCCGGTGCCGGTGACGTGGATATTGGCGTTGAGCGCATCGACATTCGCCACCGCGGTGATGTCGATCACCGGATCGGGCGGCGCGTCGCCGCTGAAGCGGATCATTCCGCGATCGAGATCGAAGCGCCGACCGGCGAACTGATAGACGCCGCGGACGAGATCGAGCCGGCCGCCGATCGCCGGATTGTCGACCGCACCCTTCAGCGTCAGGTCGGCGCGCCACTCGCTGTCGAGGCCGAGGCCGCTCACCATCAACTGGTTTCGCGCGTGCGCCTTCACGTCGAGCGTCCACGGCACCAATGGCGGCGCGGCATCGTCCTCGCTGTCGGGCCGATTGACGTCGGTGACCGACAGCCGCGGCAGCTGCGCACCGGTCGCGCTGCCGAGGCGGAAGCGGCCGCGCACCACATCGACCTGTCCGCCGACGACGCCGCCCTTGGTGTCCGAGCGGATCGTGATCGGCCCGGTCACCGTCGCGGCGATATCGTCGCGGTTGATGATCGCCGCTTTGTCCGCCTGCATCGACAAATCGAGCGCCAGCGCACCGCCGGTGCCGAACGTCAGGCTGCCGCGCCCGGCGACGGTGCCGGTGCCGACGCGACCGCCGTAGGAATCGAGCAGCAGCCGCGATCCGTCGAAGCGCCCCGCCGCCTTGAGCCCGTCGATCACTGTGCCGGTCACGGCGCTTTCCAGCCGGCCATTGTCGGTGGCGAGCGAGCCGCGAATCAGCGGGACGGCGAGCGTGCCGTCGACGTCGGCGGTGATCGAGAGCGGCCCGGACAGGTCGATCGTGCCGACGCCGAGCAGCCGCCAGAGCGTGTCGGCCGGGCCGCCATAGCGCAACTGCGCGAACAGGGGTGCTTTGGTGAGCCGTTCGGCCAGCGTCGCGCCGGCGGCGAGCGGCGTCAGCCGCGCCTGCGCGCGGCCGATGGTGCGGCCATTGCTGACGATCACCGCGCGCGCTGCCGCGCCGGTCGGGGTCAGCACGGCCGCCAGCGCGAGGTCGGCCGGGGTCGAGCTCAGCACGAGGCTGGATCGGGTGAGGCCGCGGATCGCCACATCGACGCGGCCGGTCGGCGGCCCGGCGCCGACCGCGCGATAGCTCAGCCGGCCGCTGGCATAGCCGCCGAGCGACAGGCGCGGCTTGACGAGATCGGCCAGCGACAGCGGCAGGTGATCGAGCGTCGCGTCGAGGCTCGTCTGGTCCGCGCCGAAAATGCCCGACATGCCCGCGCTGCCGCCGGCATAGAGCAGCCGCGTTTCGGCCAACGCCCAGCCGGAGCCATGCGCCGTCAGCACCGCCGGCCCATCGAGCTTGATCGACTTGCCCACCACGTTGCCCTGACCCGTGAACGCAATGCGCTCGGGCGCGACGTCGGCAGTTCCGCTCACCGCGAAGCTGCGACCGCCCGCGCCCTTCGCCGCAAAGCCGACCGTGCCGCGACCGGCGCGCAATTTGGTGGTCACGCTCGCGCTCGATAGCGACCATCCGCCGCGCGCGAGCCCGTTGGCGGCGAGCCGCAGATCGAGGCCCACGCCGGCGGGATCGAGCAGGATCGCGCCGTCGAGGCTGCCCTTGCGCACCGCGACCGCTTCGTCGGTCGCGAGCGTCGCGCCGGCGAAGCGCAGCTGCGGGTCGATACGCTGCAGCCGATCCTGCAGCGCAAAGCCGAGCGTGCCGCTGATGCCGCCGCCGGCGAGATCGAGCCGGCCGTCGAACGTCCCCGCTTCGCCGGAACGCAGCGTGCCCTGCGCATGCGTGCCGGTGACGGCGAGATCGGCGACGTCGATCACCGCCGGCTGGTTGGGCGGCGCATGGATCAGGCCGTGCGCGGTGAAGCGACCCAGCGTCGAACCGCCACCGGCCCGGAACTGGAAACCCTCGGGCACCGGGTCGAGGTCGAGCGCGACATTGGACAGGCCGAGCGCGGGCACCGGCGACGCCAGCTGCAGCCGCACCTGCGGATGGTCGATCATCCCGTCGAGGTTGAGGTGGAACGGCCCGTAGACCTTCTGCGTGCCGGTCGCGTCGAGCTGGAAGCTGCCGTCGAGCCGGCGCAGCCCCGATCCGGTCAGCCGGATGGCAGGCCCGGTCAGCACGAGATCGGTCAGATGGAGCAGTCCGTCGGCGCTGCGCACGAGCTTGGTGTCGATACGCGGCTCGCCGCCTGCCAGCCCGCGCAGGAACAGATTGTCGAGCCGGCGAACGATCGCCTGCCCCGTGCCCTGGACGATCGTGCCGCGCCCATCCGGCCCCGGTACGATATTCGCCGTGGTCGTCACGTCGACCACGCCGAGCCCCGGGATCAGGTAACGCGTCAGCCCCCCGGTGACCGCGGCGTCGAAATGGCCGGTGACGAGATCGAGCCGCAGTGCCAGCTTGCCGCGCAACTTGTCCGAGGCAAGCGCGAGATCGCTGCCGGTTACCGTCTTGGCATCGACGCGTAGCACGCCCGCCACCGACAGGTTGGCGAGTATGCCGCCGGTCTGCGCATCGACGCCGGTGACGCGCGCCGCGCTCACCCGGATCGGCAGCGCGAGCGGCAGTCGGCTGACGCGGCCGGCGCCGGCGATCAGCAATCGATCGAATCCGGTCTTGTCGAAGGCGACGTGCGGGCTGGCGAGCGCGTAGCGGAACGCGGCGCTGCGGAACGGCCCGTCCAGATCGACGCGCAGGTGGACGTCGCTTCCGCTCATATTGGGGAACAGCGCGTTCGGCTGGAGCAGATGGGCATCGATCCGCACGCCGCTGAAGGCCGATCGCGCGAGATCGATCGCGCCCTGTGTCGCGACGGTCAAAGCGGGGGTGGCGAGGTGGAGCGTGCCGTTGAGGACGCGTTGCTTCAGCGTCGCCGCACCCTGTACGCGGACGCGCGGGCTCGTCAGCCGCTGCGCCTTGCCCGACAGGAACGGTGCCGGTGCCAGCGTCCCGCCGAGCAGGTAGCGGCCGTCGCGCACCCCCAGCGCCAGCACTGCGACCGGCGTACGCCCGAGCGTCGCGCGCGCGGTGCCGTTCCACGCATGGAAGCCGCCGCGCCCGCCGATTGCCACCTCGACCGCATCGTGCCGGCCGATCAAGCCGGCGAGCGTGCCGTCGGCGGGGCCGTGCGCCTCTCCCGCCAAATGGAAGCTATCGCCGTCGGGCTCGGCGTCGAGATCGAGCAAGAGCCGATCGCCCGCATGGCTGGCGAGCCGTAGCTCGATCAGCGCGCGCTGGCCGCGTACGTCGGCGCGGGCCGCCAGCCGCACCACCTGCGGCCGTCCGGTCAGTGCCGGGCCGAGCATCGCGCGGCCGATCGCCAGCTGGCCGATGCGGATGTCGAAGCCCGGCAGCAGCGGCTGGTTGGGCCTGGATCGAAGGTGCGGCGCGCGGTCGAGCGTCACGACCGGCGCGACCAACCGATCGACGCTGAGCTGGTTGTGCAGCCACGCCAGCAAATGCCAGTCGAGCGCGATCTCCGGCGCGGCGAAGAAGCGGCCGTTGAGATCGTACAGCTCGACATTGCGCAACGTGGCGTGACGCCAGATCGTCCCGTCGATCCGACCGATACGGATGCGCAACCCGGTCGAGGGGCGCAGTTTGGCGATGCGGCTGGCGATCAGGCGGTGGCCGGGGCCGGTATCGATCCCCCACAAAGCCGCCGCCAGTACGGCGAGGACGAGCACGAACGCCGTCGCGATGCCACGCAGCCAGCGTTTGCGACGGCGCGGTGGGACGGCCGGAGCGTCTTCCGCCGTCATCAGAAGGCCTGGCCCAGCGAGACGTAGACGCCGATCAACGATTCACCCGGTCGACGCGCGATCGGCGTGCCGACATCGACGCGGATCGGGCCGAAGCTGGAATAATAACGCACCCCCAGCCCGGTGCCGAAGCGGAAGCTGGAAAAGGATGGCAGCGGCGTACGGTAGAGATTGCCGCCGTCGAGGAATGGCACCAGCCCGAAATTGCCGAAGCGGACCCGGACTTCGGTGCCGAACTCGGTGAGCGAGCGGCCGCCGATCGGCTGGTCATATTGATCGCGCGGCCCGACCGCCTGGTAGGAGAAGCCGCGGATCGAACCGCCGCCGCCCGAATAGAAGCGCCGCGACGGCGCGATGCTTTCGAGCGAGGCTCCCTCCAGCGCGCCGAAGCGGATCCGCCCGGCCAGCACGACATGGTGGCCGACCGGCTGGTAGGCGCTCGCGTCGAACTGGGCCTTCACGTACAGCGTGGTCCCGTTCTCCAGCGAGACCTCGGGGGAGACCCGCCCCGCCAGCCTGAAGCCGCGGCTGGGATTCAGCAGATCGTCGGTGCCGTCATAACCGAGGCTGCTCGGCGCTGCCGCGACGAGATAGGTGTGGCGATCGGGCGCGCCGGTCTCGCGCTCGTCGGTCGCGACGAATTCGGTGCCGACCGACCAGGCCCATTCCTTCTGCCAGATGATATTGGTCTGGCGCTCGATGCTGCCGCCGACGGTGAAGGTGCGCGCGTCATAGGCGTCGTAATTTGTGTGACTGGCGACCACCTGCGCGGTGAGGATGCGGTCGCGCTCGTAGAAATTGCCGCGGCGAAGCGTCGCGCCCAGCGACTGTTCCTGCGTGCCGCCCACGCCCGAGAAGGTCACCGCGCCCTCGGGCTTGATCAGGTTGCGATGCTCCCACGACAGCGCGACGCGCGCGCCTTGCCCGGTGCCGTAGCCGAGCTGGCCGGACACGGTGCGCGGCGGCGCGCGGTCGATCCGCACGCTGATGTCGACCACGCCCGGATCGGCGGTCGTGACCGGGGTGATCGTCGCGACCGAGACGAGCCCGGTGGCGATCAGCGCGCGGCGGAAATCGTCGAGCCGGCCGGCATCATAGGCGTCGCCGGGGCGAAAGCGGGCAATGTCCTGCAGGTGATGCGCGGTGAAGATCGGGCGCGGGCCGACCGGCACGATCCGGCCGAAGCGCGCGCGCGGGCCCGGCGTCACCGCCAGCGACAAGCTCGCCTGGTGGCTAGCATGATCGACCTTGACCTGCGGCTCCGCGACCTTGGCAAAGGGAAATCCCCTGCGGCCGAGATCGGCGCGATAGGCGACGGTCGCGGCCAGCACCGCATCGGCATCGACCGCATCGCCCGGATGGACACGAAACTGCGCACGCAACGTGTCGGCATCATGCCCCGCAGCGTCGAGCCCCGGCAGCGTGACCGCGGCGAAATGATAAGCAGGCCCCGGCTGAACCGACAGGGCGACCGATGTGGCGGTTCCGTCGGGCGCGACTTCCACCTTGCTCGTGACCAGCCCGTCATAATAGCCGGCCGCACGCAGCAGCTGGCGGACGAGATCCTCGTCGTCATGCGCGCGCCGGTCGAGCTGTGCGGCATTGGCGGGTTTGCTCTCGTTGGCCACGAGCGCGGAGAGCTGGTTGAAGCGGGTGCGGAAGGCCGGCGGCAGATCGTCCGCGCCCTCCAGCCGCACGCGATAGCGCTGGATGCGGTCGCCGCTCGCTTGTTTGCCGGCATTGGCGGGGGCCGCCTGCTGGCCTGGCGTCGCCAGCACCGCGTCGATCCGGGCTGGGTCCGGCCAGTCGACGCCGAGGCCGGGCAGGGGTGCGAGATCCGCTGCCGGATCGACCGAAGCGGGGCTCTGCGGAGCCGGCGTCTGGGCGATCGCCGCGCGCATCGGCAACAGAAGAGCGGCCGCGGCGAGGGCACTTAATGCCGGCCGCGGCTGAAACGGAACCATGCGCGCGACCCTAGAGCCTGATCGTTATCGGCGAAAGCGCTACGCGCTTGACCTGAATCAGGCTGCGCCAAGTCAGCCGGCGGCAAGCGGCGCGCTGGCGTCGTCGCGGTGACGATGGCAAGCAGGATGCATGACCAACCAGAACCCGCGCGCGCCCGGCCTGCCGCTGGCGCTCGCCATCCTGATCGGCGCCGGCATCGGCATTCGTACCGGCCAGCCGACGATCGGCCTGCTCGCCGGTATCGGTGTGGGTGGCGCGCTGGCGCTCATGCTGTGGCTGCTCGACCGGCGGCGCATGGGTGAGGACTGAGCTTCGCGAAATCGCAGGCCGGCGTGGATCGCGGGGAAGACCCCGGACCATGCCACCGCCGCCAAAAGGGAGAATGACGGGTGCGTAGGACGATCACGACGATGATGGTGGCGACGGCCGCGCTCGCGACCGCACTGCACGCCCAGCCGACGCCACCACCGCCGCCCGAGGCGCGGCCGAGCCTGTCCGAGCCCGCGCTCGCGCCCGACGGGCAGACGATCGCCTTCGTCAGCGGCGGCGACATCTGGGAGGTGCCGGCCGCAGGCGGCGTCGCCCGCCTGCTGGTGACGGGCGCCGCGACCGAGGGCCGGCCGCTTTATTCGCCCGACGGCAAGCGCCTCGCCTTCAGCTCGACGCGCGGCGGCAGCCCCAACATCTACGTCATGGATCTGGCGAGCGGCGTCGTGACGCGCATCACCTATGCCGAGGCGGGCGAGGAGCTCGATGCATGGTCCGCCGACGGCAAGTGGCTCTATTTCGCCTCGGCCGCGCATGAGGCGGGGCGCGTGCCCGACATCTTCCGCGTCGCCGCCGCGGGCGGCACGCCGATGGAAGTCAGCCGCGAACGCTACCTCGCCGAGTTCCAGGGTGCGCCCTCGCCCGACGGCCGCACGCTGGCGCTGATGGCGCGCGGCATCAGCAACGGCCAGTGGTGGCGCAACGGCGCCAGCCACATCGACAAGACCGAGCTGTGGCTGAAGCCGATCGACGGCGACGCCTATCGCCGCCTGCTGCCCGCCGACGCCAAGCATGCCTGGCCGATGTGGAGCCCCGACGGCAGCGCCATCACCTATATGAGCGATGCGGGCGGCACCGAGAATCTGTGGCGCGTGGCGGCGGCCGGAGGCACGCCCACCCAGCTCACCCGCTTCACCGGCGGCCGGGTGCTGTTCCCGCAGATGGCGGCGAACGGACAGGGCATCGTGTTCGAGCGCGATTTCGCCGTGTGGCGCTTCGATCCGGCGAGCGGGCGCGCAGCCGCGGTGCCGATCACCTTGCGCGGTGCGCCCGCCGGCGAGGAGCGCCACCACCTCACGCTCGCCAGCTTCCAGCGGATGGCGCTGTCGCCCGACGGGCAGAAGGTGGCGGTGATCGCGCATGGCGAATTGTTCGCCGCCTCGGCCAAGGATGGCGGCCCCGCCCAGCGCATCACCACCACCGTCGGCGCCGAGCGCGAGGCGGTGTGGTCGCCCGATTCGCGCCGCATCCTGACGATCAGCGAGCGCGGGCTCGACCATCTGCTGGTGCAATATGAGGTGCGGGGCGGGCGTGCCACCGTGCTGACGCGCCACGGCATCGCCTCCGTCCCGGTCTACGCCCCCGACGGCAAGTCGGCGGCCTATGTGATCGACGATCGCGAGCTGCACCGCGTCACCTTCGCGCAAGGGGCGGTGCCGGCGCGCGACGAGATCCTCTATACCGGCCCGCTCGGCACCGACGGGCGCGAGGGGCCGCGGCCGGTCTTCTCGCCCGACGGGCGCTGGATCGCCTTCCCGCTGATCGACCACCATTCGTTCACCAATGTCGCGGTGGTGCCCGCGGCGGGCGGCGAGGTGCGGCCGCTGAGCTTCCTCGCCAACGGGCAGATGGGGATGATCGCGTGGAGCGCGGACGGCAAATATGTGCTGTTCGACACCGCGCAGCGCACCGAGGACAGCCGCATCGTCCGCATCGATCTGCTCCCTCACGTGCCCAAGTACAAGGAGGACGCCTTCCGCGACCTCTTCAAGCCGACGCGGCCGCCCGGCACCCCGCCCGCGCCGACCGACGCCACCCCCGCCCCGGCGGTGCCGCAGCCGCTGCCGGTTGCCGCACCCAAAAAGGGCAAGGGCAAGACCGGCGCCAAGCCCGCCGCTGCCGCCACCCCGGCCGTCCCCGCCCCGCCGCCGGTGCCGCCGGTGACGATCGTGTGGGAGGGGCTGCGCGACCGGGCGACGATCCTGCCGCTCGGCCTCAGCGCCGACACGCCCGTCATCAGCGCCGACGGCAAGACCCTGATCTTCCGCGCCAACGAGCGCGGGCAGGCGAACCTCTACAGCTACAATCTCGACGAGTTGGCGAGCGAGCCCCCGGTCGCGCAGCAGCTGACGCAGAGCCCGCGCCCCAAGGGCGACTTCGCGCTCGCCGGCGACGGCAAGACGCTGGTCTATCTCGACGGCGGGCGGGTGATCGCCACCCCGGTCGACCGGCCGCAGCCCAAGCCCATCGCCATCACCGCCGACATGGACGTCGACTTCGCCGCCGAGAAACGCGTCGTGTTCGATGAGGCGTGGGGCACGCTCAACCGCCAATTCTACGATCCCAAGTTCCACGGGCAGGACTGGGTCGCGCTGCGCCAGCATTTCACGCCCTATATCGAGGGGGCGCAGACCCCCGACGAACTGCGCCGCGACATCAACCTGATGATCGGCGAGCTCGACGCGTCGCATTCGGGCATCAACCGCCCGGCGCGCGGCCCCGGCGCCTATGCCAGCGACCGCGTCGGCGAGCTCGGCCTGCGCTTCGACCGCGCCGCCGCCGAGGCGGGGCGCGGGCTGGTCGTCGCCGAGGTGGTGCCGCTCTCCCCCGCTGCGATCGAGAAGGTGCGGCCCGGCGACCGGCTGGTCGGCATCGACGGCAGGCTATTGCGCCCGAACGACAATCTCGACGCCTTCCTCGAGAATATGGTCGATCGCCGCGTCGTGCTGGCTTTGATCGGCGCCGATGGCACGAAGCGGCTGGCGGTGGTGCGCCCGGTCTCGGCCGCCGCCGCCGCGGGGCTGCGCTATCGCGAGTGGGTCGACGACCGGCGCGCGCTGGTCGAGCGGCTGTCGGGCGGGCGGCTCGGCTATGTCCATTTGCAGGACATGTCGGCCGAATCGCTCGCGCAGCTCTATCTCGATCTCGATGCGCAGAACCAGGCGAAGGCAGGCGTGGTGGTCGACGTGCGCAACAATAATGGCGGGTTCGTCAACGGCTTCGCGCTCGACGTGTTCGCGCGAAAGAATTTCCTGACGATGACCCCGCGCGACCTGTTCCCGGTGCCGGCGCGGCAGGCGCTGGGCCAGCGCGCGCTGGGCACGCCGACGATCCTCGTCACCAACGAATCGTCGCTGTCCGACGCCGAGGATTTCACCGAGGGCTATCGCGCGCTCGGCCTCGGCAAGGTCGTCGGCCAGCCGACCGCGGGCTGGATCATCTATACCGGCGGCGAGCCGCTGATCGACGGATCGGTGGTGCGCGTGCCGCACATCCGCGT
The DNA here is from genome assembly GCF_019930585.1 of Sphingomonas nostoxanthinifaciens. Lineage (NCBI taxonomy): Bacteria > Pseudomonadati > Pseudomonadota > Alphaproteobacteria > Sphingomonadales > Sphingomonadaceae > Sphingomonas > Sphingomonas nostoxanthinifaciens. The sequence continues at coordinate 24,473 of NZ_CP082839.1, forward strand.
CCAGGCCGCCAATGGCGAGGACATGGAGGGCCACCCCCGCCCGGTCGACATCGCGGTCGAGCGCCCGCTGGGCGAGACCGAGACGGGCGCCGACGCGCAGCTCGCCGCCGCGGTGAAGGCGTTGCTGGGGGCGCTGTAGGCAGGGGCGTTTCTCCACCCCGTTCGGGTCGAGCGGCGTTCGAGCGAAGTCGAGAATGCCAGTCGAGACCGATGCGCAACTGTCTCGACGGGCGCATCTCGACTGCGCTCGATGCTGCTCGACACGAACGGCATGGGGTGGGTGAGGGTGTGGCCGATGGGACGAGAACCCCGCGCCCCTCACTGCCGCCCGCGTCCCCGGTGGCGCGGCCGCGCGGGCAGTTTCGGCCCGGGCGGGAAATATTTGAACAGGCCGCCGTCGGCGGGCGGCTCGAACCCGAAAAAAGCGTCGCGCGCGGCGATTCCGGCGTCCAGATCGAGCTCGCCCCCGGCTTGCTCGCGCCCGCACTCCTCGCGTGCGTCGAACGCATCCTCCTCTTCGGGCGTCAGCAAGCGGGCATAATCCGCGTCGCCGAACGTCCCATATTGCACGGCGGCGAAGTGCGGCGGCGGCGGGAAATTGGTGTACAGCGCGTCGTCCTCCGGATCGTACCAGACGGGCCCGTCATGCTCCTCATGCGCGTCGTCCTCGTCCTCCTCCTCATCTTCGTCATAGTCTTCCTCATCGTCTTCACCGTCCGGATCGGCGGCGCGCGCGGCGCGCGGGGCCGGCTCCTCCGCGCGAAGTTGAGGAAGTTGAGGGATGCGTTCGCTGACGAAGGCGTGCGCGGCGGCGGCATCGTCGCCCGTGCCGACCACGCCGAGGAAGGCGTCGAAATCGCCCGCCACGGTGCGCGCCGCCTGCACCGGATCGGCGGCGTCGGCGGCCGCGTCGCCGGTCGGCTCGGCAAGGCGCGGATCGGCCAGCCGGTCGAGCCGGGTGAGCATCGCCATGGCGAGGCGATTGTCGTGGCGGTGGCGCGTGACGACGCTGCCGTCGGCGCGGGTATAGGTATCGACCTGCCCGTCGAGCGCGCGCGACATCAGCACGTCGGCCAGCCGCTCGCGCGCGAGCAGGCAGGCGGCGGCCCAGCCCATCGCGAAGGCGGCGCCCCCGGCGCGGCGGCGCAGCGCATAGGCCGAGGCGACCGACAGGCCGACGCGCGCGCACGCCGCCTCCACCGTCGCACCTTCGGCGACCAGAGCGATGAAGCTGCGCCGCCGCTCGGCCGTCCAGCCATCCTGCCGTTGGTGGGGCGGGGCGGCGTCGACGGGGTGCGCATCGTCGGCGGAGATGGCGACATGCGCGCTCACGCCCGCATCCCCGGCCGGTGGCCGAGGATAAGCGCGAGCCCGGCACAGCCATGGTCGCGCCCGTCGGCGGGCGGGGGAGCCGGCGTGCCGATGCGCCCGGCAGCGACATGCGCCGCCCATGCCGCCGACGCGGCGGGATCGGCATCGTGCGCGAGGATGACAGTGCGGCGGGCGAGATCAGGCGACGGCGGCGTGGGTGCAGGCGACGCGTGGCGGCCGTGCGGGGAGTTCAGGGGTGTGCGGGACATGGGTGCTACCTCCTTGGTCAGGATCGGGCAACCGACAATGTACCACATATGTTCTACCTTTCACACCTCCTTTTGCTGATATTAGCTTTCATAAAATCCCATTTACAGAACAGATTTCTTAAGAAAGATTTGGGCGACGGATATTAGGTCGCGGGGGAGGCTGTATGGACATTGTTACACTAGGAACAGCGGCAGCTTCGGCTGCTGCGAAGAAAGCAGGAGAAACTTTCGGCGAGAGGCTTTTGTCGGCGGCCGGAGCCGCCCGACGAGCATTTGTTGATAGAGCTGTGGTATCACTCCGCCTTGGTTTCGAGGAATACCTAAAATCGTCATACGTACGATGCAGGTATTTCAAGACGGTACTCAACCCATACGAACCAGCCGATCTGGAAGAGACATATGTTGGTCTTGAGTTAAACGATCCATCCACTGGGATGGTAATAAAAGACTCGGACTTGTTCAAGAACTTTAAAAACGGCGAGTACATCGTTGTTACTGGCCTTGCCGGCAGCGGCAAAAGTATGCTGATGAGGTATCTGACCATTAGCTCTTTCGACAGTCTCGAAAGCGGCACTCCTTTATATGTGGAGCTAAGAAAGATAAACGACTATGAGTCAAAAGATTTAATCGAGTTTATTCTGAAAGAGTGCAGTCAAAAAGTGCGGGGAGTAACTAAACCGCAATTTGAATTGGCATTAAGATCGCAGTTGTTTAACTTGGTATTAGCCGGATTTGATGAACTAGAATATGAACACAGAGATCAGCTGTCACAGCAAATAGTTGATCTGGAACGAGACTATCCAGGAATTCGTGTAATTGTTTCAAGTAGGCCGGATAACGACAGATTTAGATCTTGGTCATCGTATAAAGTCTACAAAGTCGAAGAGTTTTCCAAAGATCAAGCACGAAGCTTGATCAGAAAAACTAGGTACAATGAAGGGGTCAAGGAGCGATTCTTGCAGGCTTTGGAGAGTAGACTTTTCAAAAGCCATCAAACATTTTTAGCATCTCCCTTGCTTACTACAATTATGCTACTCACGTTCGAAGAGTATGCCGAGATACCAACAAAAATGCACGCATTCTATGCGAGAGCATTTGACACCCTTTTTCAAAAGCACGATGCTGATAAGGATCAGTATGTCAGGAAGTTGAAAACAATACTTCCTAAAGAAGACTTTAAATTATTGCTATCTACATTTTGCGCAATGAGTTATCTTGAGCAAAAGTTCTCTTTCAGCAGAGACGCTGCACGGAGAACAGCAAAAGCGGCAATAACTTATTCAAAGCAGATATCAGAATCAATATCCGAAGTATTGGAAGATGATTTTGTGTGTGATTTAACAGATGCTGTATGTATGCTCCAGCCAGACGGGCTAGATCTTGTCTTTGTTCACAGGTCATTCCAAGAATATTTTTCGGCTGTTTTTATTGAAAAGTCTCACGGAACGCGAGTTTATTCGCTTTTAAACAAATTTTCTCACAGATTTTCCGACAGTGTTGTTGGCATGTCTTTAGATATGGCGCGAGAAAAAGTAGAAGCAGAATGGGTTATTCCTAATATAGACTACTACGTACAAAAGCTTTCACGTAAGAATGGCCGTAGGGATGCTGGGTCTATATTGTCATCCATGCTAACTAATGCACAAATACATACCAACGGCAATCAAGTTCATTTTAGCTTCTACGATCTAGATGCCAAAGAACTTGGTCCAATAGAAACTATTTGCACAATATACCCAAACCAGCTGGGTTCAACTATTCTAATAGAATGTCTTAAAGATCTTTCTATAGAAGAAGTTCAATCAAAAATCCTTAATCCTAATTATTCGAAAAGGCCTGGATACTCTAATTGGGCAAGTCTATTCGATAACAAAAAGGACGCCCCTACAATTACTATTGATATATCTAAAAAGGACAACTGGTGGCTCAACGCTCTTGGGCTAAACGGCTGCCTTGACGTATTGATTGAAAAACTTCAATCACTGAAGAAAGAAATAAAGCAGCGCGAAGAAGCGCGGCAAGAGATAATGGAATATTTTATCTAGGGCGCCTGTGTTAAGCGTAAAAAAACACGGCGGCAATTCCTCTGCCTACTCCGCCGCCACCGCCTCCCGCGCACCCTTCAGCAACGGCGCCAGATAACGCGCCGTATAGCTGCGCTTCTCCTTCACCACCTGCTCGGGCGTGCCGGTCGCGACGATCTCGCCGCCCTTGTCGCCGCCTTCGGGGCCGAGGTCGATGATCCAGTCGGCGGTCTTGATGACCTCGAGATTATGCTCGATCACCACCACCGTATTGCCCTGCTCCACCAGCGCGTGGAGCACCTCCAGCAGCTTGCGCACATCCTCGAAATGGAGGCCGGTGGTGGGCTCGTCGAGGATGTAGAGCGTCTTGCCGGTGGCGCGGCGGCTGAGCTCCTTGGCGAGCTTCACGCGCTGCGCCTCGCCTCCCGACAGCGTCGTCGCCTGCTGGCCGACCTTGACGTAGCCCAGGCCGACCTCGGCCAGCATCGCCATCTTCTCGCGGATCGCGGGCACCGCCTTGAAGAATTCGACCGCATCCTCGACCGTCATGTCGAGCACCTCGGCGATCGACTTGTCGCGGAACTTCACCTCCAGCGTCTCGCGATTGTAGCGCGCGCCGTGGCACACGTCGCAGGTGACGTAGACGTCGGGCAGGAAGTGCATCTCGATCTTCAGCACGCCGTCGCCCTGGCACGCCTCGCACCGCCCGCCCTTGACGTTGAAGCTGAAGCGGCCGGGCTTGTAGCCGCGCGCCTGCGCCTCGGGCAGGCCGGCGAACCAGTCGCGGATCTGGGTGAAGGCGCCGGTATAGGTGGCGGGGTTGCTGCGCGGGGTGCGGCCGATCGGCGACTGATCGATGTCGATCACCTTGTCGAGCTGGTTCAGCCCCTCGATCTTCTCGTGATGCCCCGCCAGCATGCGCGCGCCGTTGAGCTGGCGCGCGGCCGAGGCGAACAGGGTGTCGATCGTGAAGGTCGACTTGCCCGAGCCCGAGACGCCGGTGACGCAGGTGAAGGTGCCGAGCGGGATGCTGGCGGTGACGTCCTTCAGATTGTTGGCGCGCGCGCCGCGCACGGTGAGCTTCTTACCCGATCCCTTGCGGCGCTTGGCCGGCAGCGGCACCGAGCGGCGCCCGGTGAGATAATCGGCGGTGAGGCTGTTCTCGTTCGCCAGCACCTCGGCCAGCGTGCCCTCGGCGATCACCTGCCCGCCATGGACGCCCGCGCCCGGCCCCATGTCGATCACATAGTCCGCGGTGCGGATCGCATCCTCGTCATGCTCGACCACGATCACGGTGTTGCCGAGATCGCGCAGCCGCTTGAGCGTGACGATCAGCCGGTCATTGTCGCGCTGGTGCAGGCCGATCGACGGCTCGTCGAGCACGTAGAGCACGCCCGACAGGCCGCTGCCGATCTGGCTGGCGAGGCGGATGCGCTGGCTCTCGCCGCCGCTGAGCGTGCCCGAGGTGCGATCGAGGTTGAGATAATCGAGCCCGACATTGTCGAGGAAGCCCAGCCGCTCGACGATCTCCTTCAGGATCGGGGTGGCGATCTGGCGGCCCTGGTCGTTGAGATGTTCGGGCATGGCGCGGAAGAAAGCGAGCGCGGGGCCGACCGCGCGGCGGGTGGACATGCTGATATCCTCGCCGGCGATCTTCACCGCCAGCGCCTCGGGCTTCAGCCGCGCGCCGCCGCACACCTCGCACGGCGCGGCGGACTGGTATTTGGCCAGCTCCTCGCGCATCCACGCGCTCTCGGTCGAGGCCATGCGCCGGTCGAGATTGCCGATCACGCCCTCGAACGCCTTGTTGACGGTGTAGCTCTTCTTGCCGTCGACGAAGGTGAGCGGGATCGCCTCGCCGTCGGTGCCGGTGAGGATGACGGCGCGCTGGCCGTCGGTGAGCGCGTTCCACGGCGTGTTGAGATCGAACGCGAACGCCTTGGCGAGGCTTGCCAGCACCTGCATGTAATAAGGGCTGGGCGGGTTCGACTTGGCCCACGGCACCACCGCGCCCTGCTTCAGGCTCAGCCCCTCGTTGGGGACGACCAGCTGCGGATCGAAATACAATTTCTCGCCGAGCCCGTCGCACGCCGGGCACGCCCCCTGCGGCGCGTTGAACGAGAACAGCCGCGGCTCGATCTCCGGAATGGTGAAGCCCGAGACCGGGCAGGCGAACTTCTCGGAGAAGACGATGCGGTTGGCGGGCAGGCCGGTATTCTTCATGCCGCCTTTAGCCCTCTCCCTTGAGGGAGAGGGTTGGGTGAGGGTGTCCTGCGCTTCGCTGTCGGCGTCGGAGCCCCTCACCCCAGCCCTCTCCCCCATGGGGAGAGGGGGCACAGTGCCGTCGGCGAGATCGACATAGACCAGCCCGTCGGTGAGCTTGAGCGCGGTCTCGAAGCTCTGCGCGAGGCGCGTCTCGATGCCGTCGCGGATGGCGAGGCGATCGACCACCACCTCGATGTCGTGCTTGTACTTCTTGTCGAGCGCGGGCGCGCTCTCGATCTCGTGGAACGCGCCGTCGATGCGCACGCGGGTGAAGCCCGCTTTCTGCCATTCGGCCAGTTCCTTGCGATATTCGCCTTTGCGGCCGCGCACCGCCGGGGCGAGCAGGTAGAAGCGGGTGCCCTCGGGCAGCTGCATCACCCGGTCGACCATCTGGCTGACCGTCTGCGCGGCGATCGGCAGCCCGGTCGCGGGCGAATAAGGCACGCCGACGCGCGCCCACAGCAGCCGCATATAATCGTAGATCTCGGTGACGGTCGCGACGGTCGAGCGCGGATTGCGGCTGGTCGTCTTCTGCTCGATCGAGATTGCGGGCGAGAGGCCCTCGATATGCTCGACGTCGGGCTTCTGCATCAGCTCGAGAAACTGGCGCGCATAGGCCGACAGGCTCTCGACGTAGCGCCGCTGGCCCTCGGCATAGATGGTGTCGAAGGCGAGCGAGGATTTGCCCGAGCCCGACAGGCCGGTGATGACCGTCAGCGTCTCCCGCGGGATATCGACGTTCACGCCCTTGAGGTTGTGCTCGCGCGCGCCGCGGACGGAAATGTGGGTCAGGCTCATGTGATTGTTCTACATCCGTTCGCTGGACGGGACCAGACCGGGATGTAGGAACGACGCGGGCCGGATGCCAGCGGCGGGGTGGTCAGGCGAGCGTCATCGTCCCCGTGTCGGATCGCGCGCGCGGCGTTGCGTCGATCAGTCCGCGCGCCTTGACCGCCGCCACCTTGTTGCGCGCCACCGGTACCCTCAGGCCGTTGGCGAGGATCAGGACGAGCGAGCGGCCCTCCGCCGTCCAGTCGGTCACCGCGCGATCGGCGACCCACCACGAGCGGTGGACCTGGATGCCGCGCTGCCCACCCGCGGCCTGGATCGCCTGTTGCATCGACATCAGGTGCAGCGCCGACCAGTCCGACAGGTGGATGCGGACATGGTGGTCCTCCATCTGCAGGCACAAAGCGAGTTCGAGCAGGTGGGTGGGCAAAGCCGGCTCGGTGTCCGGACGGGCCGCCACTTCGGACCGAGGCTCGGTGCCGGCCGCGGCCGGCTGCGACGCCGCCAGGCGCGCGATCGCCGCCGTCGCCGGGAAGACCACCAGCACCGACAGGCCGTAATATTCGAGCGCGGCCACGCCCGAGGCGTGGACCGGCCAGAACAGGTGGCAGCCGAGCGCGGCCAGCGCGGCGATCGGCAGGCAGGCGACGAGCAGCCCCGCCGCCGCCGTGAAGCGCTGTGGAAAGCCCAAGCGCCGGCCGGCACGCCGCGCCGCCGCCAGCATCAGCCAGACGATCACGCTGCCGATCCAGAACAATATCGTCCAATAGATGGTGCGCGTGAACAGGTTGGCGGGATAGCTTCCGAACGGGCCGGCCAGCCCGCAGCCGATGCCGAACAACGTCGCCCAGCTCAGGATCCGCGCCCACTTCGTCGGGTTCAGGGCATCGTCGTCGGGCAGCATGGCGTTAACAATGCAGGGCGGCGATGACGCTTTCAAGGCCGAAGACGCCGGCGAAACGACGCCATGCCCGCTCGCCCGTTCGCCCGTTCGCGAAGTCGGCATCGCACGGCGAAGACCGCTGTGGCTTGGCACGCCTTCAATCTTTCGAGAGCGGGTGCGATGGCGTTTCTGAAGACGATCCGACGGCTGGCGCGGCATGCCCGGCCGCCGGTGGGGGCCGGCGGGGCGGATGCGCGCAGCACCGCAATCTATATCGGCGACAATCGCCTGCTGGTCGGCACGACGATCGGGCGCGAGCGCTATGCCTTCTACACTGAGGCGGACGATCGGTTGCTGACGCCGTGGTTCGCGCTGACCGGCTGCCACGAAGCCAATGTCACGGCATTCTTCCTCAAGCATTTGCGGCGCGACAGCCATTGCCTCGATGTCGGATCGAATTTCGGTTATTTCCTCAACATCATGGCGCGGACGTGCCGTGACGGGCACGTGATCGCGGTCGAACCCGACCGCGAGCTCGCGGCGATCGCGCAGGACAATCTGTTCCTCAACGGGGTGCACGAGCGAGCGACGGTCGTGCGCGCGGCGGTCGCCGATCGCGCGGGCGAGGTGACGCTGCACCGACGCGAATATCGCTCGGGCAATACCAGCATGATCGCGGTCGACCAGCATTTCACCGATTACCTCAACGAGCCGCCGGCATTGCCGTTCGCGGTGCCGAGCCTGACGATCGACATGCTGGCCGAGCGGCTGGGCGGCCGCGTCGACTTCATCAAGATCGATGTCGAGGGCGCGGAGCCGATGGCGCTTGCGGGGGCCAGCGGCACGATCGCGCGCAATCCGGGGATCGTCATCGTGATGGAATGGTCGCCGGGGCAGATCGCGGCGGTCGGGCATCCGGTCGCGGCCTTCGTCGACCAGATCTGGGCGCTGGAGCTGCAGGCCTTCCGGCTCGTCCGCGAGCGGGAGGTGCCGCTCACCCCGGCCGAACTGGTGGCGCTGCCCTACGAAAGCGCCGTCATCCTGCGTCGGCGAAACGTCGCGTGATTCCGGCCGGGGGCTGGCGAAAGGTCGTGCGGTGGGCGGCCTATGGCGTCGCGGCGCGCGTTCGCCCGGACGATCGGTTCGTCCAGCGCCGGCTGCGCGTGCTGCGCCCGCGCCGCTTAGGCGAGCGCACGGCGCTGCGCGCCGTCGCGATCGGCACGACCGGCCTGTGCAACGCATCGTGTATCCACTGCCCGACGGGCAAGGCGATCACGGCGCACGTCCCGCGGACGCCCATGGACATGGCGCTGTTCCGCGGCATCGTCGATACGATCTTCGATCAGGGATGGTCGGTGGGCAGCATGCATTTCGGCCTGTTCGGCGACGGCCTCGTCGATCCGTCGATCGTCGAGCGATGCCGTTACGCCCGCGAGCGGCTTCCGGACATCATGCTCGACGTCAACACCAACGGCGCGGCATTCGATCCGGGCCGGCATGCCGCCTTGGCCGACCATGTCTCGTTGGTCACGCTCCACTGCGAATCGATCCGCGCGGACACCTATGACCGGCTGATGGCGCCGCTGCGCCTGAAGAACGTCTTCCCCAAATATGCCCCCTTTTTCGATGCCTTTCCCGGCAAGGTCCGCGTCAGTATCCCGGTGAGCCGGCTCAATCTGGGCGAACTCGACGACCTGCGCGGTCACTTCCTCGCGCAGGGCGCGCGCGAGGTGGTGTTCGATCCGCTCGGCAGCCGCTGCACCGAGGACCAGACCCTGTTCCGCCAACTCGCGCTCGCGCCCGTCGAGATACGCTGCACGCCCGATATCATGGACGACCTCATCGTCGACTGCGACGGCATGGTGCTCGCCTGCTGCCAGGATTTCGAGCGGCGCACGCCGATCGGCGACGTGAGCGCCGGCGGCCTCGTCGCCGCGCTGGCCGACCCACGACGCGACGCGTTCCGGCGCATGCTCGACGAAGGGCGTCATCACGCGGCGCCGACCTGCAGCCGCTGCAATGGCGACGCGCGGACCCCCGATTTCCCGTTCGATATCCTGTCCACGATGCCGGCCGTGCAGCGGCAGAACGACGTCGCCGGGGCCTGATCCCCCAGTCCTGCTCGCTCGGCCGGATCGGTTCTACGTGGATTTACCGTATATTACGCAATTGTCCCTAAGCGGAACCAATGTCGTCCGCTCGCCGCCACAATCTGGCGGCCTTGGATCGGTCCGGGGGGATCATCATTGCCTATGTCATGCGAGCGTCGCTCGAACGGGATCATTTTCGGCGCGGCCGGAACGGCGCTCGCTTTGCTGCTCGCGCCGGCCGGCGCGCGCGCTGCCGAGCCCAATCCATTGCTCGCCGCGGTCGGCGCGCCCGACGATTTGACGCTGACCGCGTCGGTGCGCTCGCGCGGTGAATATATCGCCGGCCAGTTCCGTCCCGCGACCGCGACCGAGGATGCGGCATGGTCGCTGCGCACCGATATCCTCGCCGATTATCACCCCGGCATCTGGCGGTTCGGCGTCGAGGTCCGCGATTCGCGTGCCTATGGCGAGCGCCACAATTCGTCGGTGGGGACGAGCGAGGTCGACACGCTGGAGCCGTTGCAGGCCTATGTCGGGCTCGATCTGCGCGACCTTGGCGGCAAGGGCACCGAATCCATCGTCACGGCGGGCAGGTTCACGATCGATCTGGGGTCGGGTCGTCTGGTCGGCCGGCCGGATTATCCCAACAGCGTCAACAGCTTCACCGGCGCATCGTTCGACTGGCGCGATCGCGGCGGTGATCGGCTGTTCGCATTCTGGTCGATGCCCAGCACGCGCCTGCCGAGCGCCGCCGACGACATCCAGGATAACAAGCCCGAATTCGATCGCGCACGCACCGGACTGCAATTCTATGGCGCAGACCTGACCAAGACCCGGCTGCCCGGCGATGTCGCGCTCGAAGGCTACGTCTTCAAGCTGGCGGAAGAGGATGCCCCCTATCAGGCGACGAAGAAGCGCCACCTGCTCACCTATGGCGGACGCCTGTTCCGCAAGGCCCAGCCCGGCCGGTTCGATTTCGAACTGGAGGCGGTACGCCAGACCGGCCACGAACATGCCACCACCGCGGCGACCGATCGCGTCGTGCTGCCGGTGCGGGCTTATTATGTCCATGCCGAGGTCGGGCGGAAGTTCCAGATCGCATGGTCGCCGCGCATATCGGTGCAGGGCAGCCTTGCCACCGGCGACGATGCCGATCCGAAGCGGATCACGCGCTTCGACACGCTCTATGGTGCGACGCGGATCGATTTCGGGCCGAGCGGGCTGTACGGGCCGCTCACCCGCTCCAACCTGCGCTCGCTCGGGCTGCGGTTCGAGGCGACGCCGAGCAAGCGGGTCGACTGGTTCGTGATGGCGCGGTCCTTATGGCTCGATCAGCCGACCGACAGCTTTGCGGCGACGGGCGTGCGCGACAAGACCGGCCGTTCGGGCACCTATGCCGGCGCGCAGGTGGAGGGACGGGTCCGTTACTGGCTGGTGCCGCGGCTGCTCCACACCGATATCGGCGGAGCGCTGCTGGCCAAGGGGCGCTTCCTTCAGGATGCGCCCAACGCGCCCGCCACCGGCAGCACGCGCTATCTGTTCGTCGACGTGCAGGTCGATCTGTAGGACGCCGGGCCACCGGCGGAGGCGGGTGGCCCTACGTCATGATCAGCGTGCGGCGTTCAGCGCCCGGCGCCGGGTTCCGGCTCGGGCGGCTTGCGCTGGCCGGTCTGCGCGACGCGCTTGACGAGTTTCAGGTCGCTCTTGTTGCAGCCGGTCGGCCAGAAGGCATCACGCGCCATTTCTCTCTCCTATAGCGCGATGACTCTAGGCACATCGTCGCGGGGCAATAATGCCTTCTGGGCGATGATCTGACAAGAGAGCCTTAATTGCTGCATCGCAATACTGATCCGAAGCGGATCGCAGTCCCGCAAATACTCGCTGCATTCGCGACATGGCAGGGCAGATCATGCGATCCTGCCGCCATGTCGCTGCAACGCACTGTCTATTTGGCGGCGGTGACGGTCGGCCATTTGATGCCGAGCTGGTCGAGATAGGACGGATATTTGGCCGAGTCGTAATAAAGCGGCTCCATCTTCGGCCGCATCTCGCGCATCGTCTTCTCGTTCAGCCAGATCGCCGGTTTCTCGAGGATCGGCGCATACGTGTCGGTCTTGAGCTGGACCTCGGTGAAATAGGTTTTCGCGTCCGCCAGCACCTTGGGCGTGGTCATCAGGTCGAGCACGGTGGTCGCCACCGCCTTGGCGCCTGCGACCGCGCCCTTGTGCGCGATCGGCGTCGCCATCGACATGGCCGACAGCACGTTGTGGCCGATCATGTTGGGGATGTTCGACGGGAAGCGGATGGTGATGGTCGGCACCGTCCACATGACGTCACCGATATCGTCCGATCCGCCGCCGATCGAGCGCTCGCGATTCTCCGGCGTGGAGAGCGGCGTCACCTTGTCCTTGAGCGGCTCGACCTTGCGATGGTTGGTCTCCTGCACCGCCTTGGTGAAGGCCTGGTCCGACGCATCCCACTTCGGCATGCCGATCTTCGCGATGTTGGCGAAGGCGGCTTCGGCGAGCGGCTTGTTGCCGAAATTGGGCGCGGCATAGCCGAGGATGTGATGCTCGACGGTGGTGTCGGTCTCCTTCGCCGCGGCCTCGGCGGTGGTGTTGCCGATGTCGTACATCGACTTGACCGCGCCGAACGTCCGATCGCGGAAATAATACCAGACCGAGGCGGTCGCCGGCACGACGTTCGGCTGATCGCCGCCGTTGGTGATGACGTAATGCGAGCGCTGGGTGACCGGCAGATGCTCGCGCCGGAAGTTCCAGGCGGTGTCCATCAGCTCGACCCCGTCGAGCGCGCTATGCCCTTCCCACGGCATGCCGGCCGCGTGCGCGGTCTTGCCGTGGAAGGTATATTCGACCGAGATCGCGGCATTCTGTCCGAGATCGCCATAGGCGACCGAGAAATCGCTGGAGACGTGGGTGAAGATGCAGGCGTCGACGCCCTTGAACAGCCCCGCGCGCACATAATAGGCCTTGGAGCCGAGCAGTTCCTCCGCGACGCCGGGCCACACCATCAGCCGGCCGGCGATATGGTTCTTCTCCATCACGTCCTTGGCAGCGATCGCGGCGGCGACGATCAATGGCATGCCGGCATTGTGCCCCTCGCCATGGCCGGGGGCGCCCGCCACCATCGGCTTGATTTCGGGCGTGCCGGGATATTGCGAGACGCCGAGCAGATCGTCGATGTCGCTGCCGAGCGCGATCAGCGGGCCGCCCGAGCCCCACGTGGCGGTGAAGGCGGTCGGCATGCCGGCGACGCCGCGCGTGACGGTGAAGCCATGCTTTTCGAGGATGTCGGCGAGGTAGGCGGAGGTGCGCACCTCCTGGAAGCCCGGCTCGGCGAAGCTGAACACCTGATCGACCATCACCTGGATCTGTTTGGCCTGCGCATCGACGTCGGCGATCGCCTGCGCCTTCAAAGATGCGCTCGCCGCCGCCTGCGCGGCCGGTGTCAGCAGGCTCGCCGCCGCCAGCGCCGCCGCGATCCGTCGTCCGTTCGTCGTCATGTCGTCAGCCCCTCTTTGCCCTCGCAATCGTATACGCTGGCGGAATGAGGCGCGCGACGCAACGACCGGCGTGCGTGCCCCCCGAACCTTCGGCCCCCTGCCGCGTTGAGAGGCGTCACATACGGGAGAGACGATCATGAAGACCCTGCTTTTCGGCGCCGCCGCGCTGCTGCTCGCCACCACCGCCGCGCAGGCCGCCACGCCGACCCCGGCCGAGTTCGTCGAGAAGGCGGGCGCGTCCGACACGTTCGAGATCGACTCGGCCAAGCTGATGGTGCGCTCGAAGAACCCGACCGTCTCGAAGTTCGCGACCAAGATGATCACCGATCACGCCAAGAGCACGAAGCTGGTCGGCGCCGCCGCGACCGCGGATGGGCTGCCGGCCAAGAAGCCGTCGCTCACCGTCGGCCAGCGCGCCGATCTGACCGCGCTGAAGGCGGTGCCGGCGGGCAAGACCAAGGATGACCTGTACGTGAAGCAGCAGAAAGCGGCGCATGCCGACGCGCTCGCGCTGATGCAGGATTATGCGGCCAACGGCTCGGCCAAGCACCTCAAGATGACCGCCGCGAAGATCGTGCCGGTGGTGCAGATGCACGAGACGATGGTCGACAAGATGTGACGCGGACGGGCGGTGGCTCGACAAGGCCGCCGCCCGGCATCTTCGTCATCCCGGCGCAGGCCGGGATCCAGCCGGCGACCGTCGAATCTGGACCCCGGCTTGCGCCGGGGTGACACGCGCTCCTAGCCCACCTTGGCCAGCGCCTGATCGAAATCGGCGATGAGATCGCCGGCATCCTCGACGCCGATCGAGATGCGGACGAGATTGTCGCCGATGCCGAGCGCGGTCTTGCGCGCGTCGGGCACCGACAGATGCGTCATCGCCGCGGGGTGGCTCGCCAGCGTCTCGGTGCCGCCGAGGCTCACCGCCAGCTTGGCGATGACGAGCGCGTCGAGGAAGGCGAACGCCTCCGTCTCGCCGCCTTTCAGATAGAGCGAGAAGGTCGAGCCCGCGCCGGTGCAGTGGCGGCGGTAGATGTCGGCCTGGCGCGAGCCGTCTTCGAGGAAGGCGAGATAGCCGACATGTTCGACCTTGGGATGGTCGCGCAGGAAGGCGCAGACCTTCGCCGCATTCTCGCCCGCGCGGCTCATGCGCAATTCCAGCGTCTCGAGACTGCGCAGCAGCATCCACGCCGGATGCGGATCGAGGATCGTGCCAATCGTGTTGCGCATCGCGCGCACCGGATCGATCGCCGCCTTGGTGCCGACTAGTCCGCCTGCGACCAGATCGCTATGCCCGCCGGCATATTTGGTGAGGCTGTACACCACCATGTCGGCACCATGCTTCAGCGGCTGCTGCCACAGCGGCCCGAGGAAGGTGTTGTCGATCACGATCGGCGGCCGGGCTTCGTCGAACGCGGCATCGCACGCGGCGGCGACCGCCTCGACGTCGACCAGCGCGTTGGTCGGGTTGGCCGGGCTTTCGAGATAGACCAACGCCACGCGGCCGAGCGCGCGCGCCTGCGCCAGCGCCGCGTCGATCTCGTCGCGCGTGGCTCCCGCGGGAAAATCGACCCATTTCACGCCGAAGCGGCCGAGCACCTTGCCGATCAATGTCTCGGTCGCGGCGTAGAGCGGGGCGGAATGGACGATGACGTCGCCCGGCTGGACCAACGCCAGCAGTACGGTCGCGATCGCCGCCATGCCCGAGCCGAAGGTCAGCGCCTCCTCGGCTTCCTCCCATAGAGCGAGACGATCCTCGAGGATCTCCTGATTGGGGCCGTTGAAGCGCGAATAGACCAGCCCCTCCGCGCCGCCTGGGCGCTTGCCGGTGACGCCCTCGAAGTGGCGCTTGCCCGCGGCGGCGCTCTCGAAGACGTAGGTCGAGGTGAGGAACAATGGCGGCTTGAGCGAGCCTTCGGACAGGCGCGGATCGTAGCCATGGCCCATCATCAGCGTCGCCGCGCTCAATTTGCGGCCGCCGATGGTGGAGGGCTGCTCGCGCGGCCGGCGGCGCGGTTCGCCCCCGGTCAGGTCGGCTTCGGTTTCGCCGTTCGCCATGCTCGTCGCCTTCCGCGCTGCCTCGGGAGCTGCGCGGTAGCACAGGGGGCGAGAGTGGGCGAGGCGGGGGCGGCGGGCCGTTTCGTGGCGCCGGTGGGCGCCGCCGTGCTCCTGCGCAGGCAGGAGCCCAGAGCTTCGGGCGATGGCGCCTGCCATCCTGGGCTCCTGCGTTCGCAGGAGCACGGCGGCGCGACTTATTCGGCCTTGTCCGCGCCGCTCTCGCCTTCGACGGGCGCGTCCGGAGTCGCCGCCGCATCCTTGAAGTATGGCTCGACCGGGCCCGACAGCTTCATCGTCAGCGGATTGCCCTTGCGGTCGCGGCTCTTCGACATTGCGAGGCGCACCCACGCCTCGCTGATGCAATATTCCTCGACGTTGAAGCGCTCGGTGCCCTTGAAGACGATGCCGATGCCGCGCGCGAGCGCGTCGGCGTCATGATAAGGGCTGCGCGGATCGACCGAGAGGCGGTCGGGCGGGGTGGTCGGCTGGTCGGTCATGGCCTGCGCCCATAGCGGCGGTGCGCGCGCGCGTCACGCCTCACCCTCATTCGGACCAGTCGGCGCTGTCGAAGCGGAGCGGACGGCCGTGCGCGGCGGCGGCGAGCTGGCCCTCCCACATCACGCGGCGGCCGCGGATGATCGTGCCGATCGGCCGGCCGGTCAGCTTCATGCCGGTGAAGGGCGACCAGCCGCAGCGCGAGGCGAGCCAGCTTTCCTCGATCGTCCAGCGCGCCTTGAGATCGACCACGGTGAAGTCGGCCGAATAGCCGGCGGCGATCCGCCCGCGCGCGGTGAGCCCGAATACGCGCTGCGGCCCGGCCGAGGTCAGCTCGACCAGCCGCTGCAGCGTGGTGCGGCCATTGGCGACATGATCGAGCAGCAGGGGCAGCAAGGTCTGCACGCCGGGCATGCCGCTCGGGCTGTCGGGATAGGCCTTGGCCTTCTCCTCCTTGGTATGCGGCGCGTGATCGGAGCCGAGCACGTCGGGCACGCCCTGGTTGAGCCAGTGCCACAGCCCGTCGCGATGCGCGCCCGAACGGATCGGCGGGTTCATCTGCGCATAGCTGCCGAGGCGGGGATAGGCGTCCTCGCCGGCGAGCGTCAGGTGCTGCGGCGTCACCTCGCAGGTGGCGATGTCCTTGTTCTGCGCGATATATTCCAGCTCGGCGGGCGTAGTGACGTGGAGAATGTGGATCGGCCGCCGCGCCGCGCGCGCCAGCGCGAGGATGCGCCGCGTCGCCAGCATCGCGCTCTCGTCGTCGCGCCACACCGGATGCGACGACGGATCGCCCGCGACGCGCTCGTTCAGCCGCGCCTGCATGCGCGGCTCGTCCTCGGCATGGATCGCGACCCGGCGGCGGCCCGAGGCGAGCACGCGCGCGAGCTCGCTGTCTTCCGACACCAGCAGGTCGCCGGTCGAGGCGCCCATGAAGATCTTGACCCCGGCGGTGCCCGGCAGCCGCTCCAGCTCGGCGAGCTGGTCGGCATTGGCCGAGGTCGCGCCGACATAGAAAGCATGGTCGCACCACATCCGATCGCGCGCCCGCGCGAGCTTGTCGGCGATCGCCGCGGCCGAATCGGTGTTGGGCTTGGTGTTCGGCATCTCGAACACGGCGGTGACGCCGCCCAGCACGGCGGCGCGGCTGCCGCTCTCCAGATCCTCCTTCGCCTCCAGCCCCGGCTCGCGGAAATGGACCTGGCTGTCGATCACGCCCGGCAGCACCGTCAGCCCGGCGCAATCGATCGTCTCGCCGGCATCGCCGGGCTCGCCGATCGCGACGATGCGGCCGTCGCGCACGCCGACCGAGGTTTCGGCGGGGCCGCCCGGCGTCCACACCGTGCCGTTGACGAGGAGGAGGTCGTAAGTCGGCATCGCGTTTCTCCGTTGGCGTGGCGCGTGTGCGTCCCTACCTCGCGGGCATGGACGCCACCACCCTCACCGATCGCGCACTTGTTCGTCTGTCCGGCGAGGATGTGCGCGGCTTCCTCCAGGGGCTCGTAACGAACGACGTGACCGGCGCGTTGCCGGTATGGGCGGGATTGCTGACCGCGCAGGGCAAGGCGCTGTTCGATTTCATCGTCTGGGCCGACGGCGACGATCTGCTGCTGGATTGCGAGGAGAGCCAGTTCGACGCGCTCGCCCGGCGCCTGACGCTCTATCGCCTGCGCCGCGCGATCACGATCGCGCGCGACGCCGCGCTGGCGGTGCACTGGGCGCCGGCGGGCGATGCGGGCGTGCCCGATCCGCGCCTGCCCGCGCTCGGCCGGCGCTGGATCGCCGCGCCGGGCGAAGCGGCGACCGGCTGGCGCGCGCACCGGCTCGGCCTCGGCGTGACCGAGGGCGTGGCCGAACTCGGATCGGACAAGACGTTGTGGCTGGAAGCGAACGCCGCCGAGCTCAATGGGGTGAGCTTCACCAAGGGCTGTTATGTCGGCCAGGAGAATACCGCGCGGATGAACTGGCGGCAGAAAGTCAACCGCAGGCTGGTGGTGATCCGCGCCGACGCCGATCCGGGCGAGGCGGCGCGCATCTGGTATCCCGATCTCGCACGTGCGGTCGTGCACCGCCGCATCGAGTCTCTGCAATTTGAGGAATCGCTGGTGCGGCCCGAATGGCTGCGATTCGCGCTGAGCGAGGCCGCATCCCCTCAGTGAAAGGGCCGAAGCGGCTACGCTGCTGAAAATCCGCATCAATTTCCGGCCTGTTAACCATCAAACATGGTTAATAATCTGTAAAAGGAGGTTAACGAACCGCTACCCATCTTGCCGCACGTGCAGCATGCCCATAGTGCTTCGGCTGTCGCATCGGGGCGGCGTGTTCAGTTGCTGAAGGGTAACCCCATGAATCGTTTGTTGAGTGGCGCGCTTGCGCTGGGTCTGGCCGCGGTTGCGGCGCTTACGCCGTCGGCGGCATCCGCCACGAGCTTCGACTTCACCAAGTACAGCTCCGGCAACACGTTCACGGTCGACGGCCTGACCGTAAAGGTCACCGCCTGGCACGCCAATGACAGCAACACGAGCGCGAACTCGGTCGACTCGATCTCCGCCGCCACGCTGGGCGTCTACCAGGGCGCCGGCCTCGGCGACCTCTACGGCACCGACAAGGATTCGAACGGCACCCACCAGATCGACAATGTCGGCGGTGGCGCCGATTTCCTGATGCTGCAGTTCAGCCAGGACGTCTCGCTCAACAGCATCAGCCGCAACGTCTATTCGATCAGCGGCGCGACCTGCTGTGACAGCGACGCCGCTTACTGGGGCGACATCGGCAACCTGCTCGGCAGCCCGTCGTCGAGCGCGTCGATCGACCTGACCAAGTATGTGCTCGACGAGTCGACCTTCACGTCGCTCGCGGGCGGCAAGAGCGCCAGCACGACCGCGCTGAGCGACACCGGCCTCGCCTCGGTGTGGCTGGTCTCGGCCGCCTTCAACCAGAGCAACGACGCCTTCAAGCTGTCGGGCATCAGCGTCTCGCCGGCGCCGATCTCTTCCCCGGCTCCCGAGCCGGCCAGCTGGGCGATGATGATCGTCGGCTTCGGCGCGGTGGGCGCGGGCATGCGCAGCCGCCGCCGGACCCTCGCCGCCGCCTGATCGGCCGCGATACGCGATACGGACAGAGGGCCGGCCCCCCAGCGGGGCCGGCCCTTTTCGCATGTCCCGTGTGCGGGGCGGCGAGGCGCTGCCCGGAGCCCGGCGGGCTCAGCCGGCCGTGGGCACCAGCACCTTCACCGCAATCTCCGAGATTGGGCGGCCGGTGGCGCGATCCACGACCACGGCCTCGATTGGCGCGCCGGTCGAGGCATCCACCGTGCGGCTGAGCGGGCCATCGCCGCAATGCTGCCGGCCCCACGCGCCGATGGCCAGCAGGATCGGCAGGAAGTCGCGCCCGCGCGCCGTAATCACATATTCGTCGCGCGGGGGCCGCTCGCTGTAGCGCCGCCGCTCGAGCAGGCCCGCGTCGGTCAACGCCGCCAGGCGGCGGGTCAGGATGTTGGGCGCGATGCCCAGCCCGGTCCGAAACTGATCGAAGCGTGTCCGGCCATAGCCGGCGTCGCGCAGGATCATCATGCTCCACGCATCGCCGACGAGGCTGAGCGCACGGCCGATCGGGCAGGGCCCCTGTGCATGTTTTTCGCTGTCCATTGCACAATGATAGTGACGACACTATCAATATGCAATCGACTCGTGGAGCGAGCCGCAAGGAGATTGAACATGCACGACGACATTACCGGCACGGCGCTCATCACCGGTGCTTCCTCCGGCATCGGCGGGGTCTATGCCGATCGGCTCGCCCGACGCGGCCACGATCTCATTCTCGTCGCGCGGGATGAAGCGCGCCTTGCGAGCATATCCGATCGGCTGAGGAGCGAAACCGGACGCACCGTCGAACTGCTCCGCGCCGACCTCACCGATCCGGCCGACGTCGCCCGCGTCGAACGGCGGTTCGAGAGCGATCCGTCGATCGGTCTGCTGATCAACAATGCCGGCATGTCGCTGAACGGCGGCCTCACCGAAAACGGGGTGGCCGACTATGAGCGCATCATCGCGCTGAACATCACCGCGACCACCCGGCTCGCCGGGGCCGCCGCCAAGGCGTTCGTCGCGCGCGGCCGGGGCGCGATCGTCAACATCGCCTCGGTGCTCGCGCTCGCCCCAGAGCGGTTCGACGGCATCTACAGCGGCACCAAGGCCTATATGCTCAACCTCAGCCAGTCGATGTCGGCGACGCTCGCCGACAAGGGCGTCTACACCCAGGCGGTGATGCCGGGCGCGACGCGGACCGAGATCTGGGCGCGGTCCGGCAAGAACATCGATACTTTGCTGCCGCCCGATTGGGTGATGGAGGTGGACGATCTGGTCGACGCCGCATTGCTCGGGTTCGATCGTCGGGAAATCGTGACGATCCCGCCGCTGGCGGACGAAGGCCAGTGGAACGCGCTGCTGCAAAGCCGGCTGGCAATGGGGCCGTTCCTGTCGCGCCGCGACGTGGCGCCGCGTTATCGCGAGACCGTGGACGCCTGAACGGCAGGCGCGGCGCAGGCCGCGGGCTGCTCCGCAGATAGATGCTACAAAAAGGGCCGGTCGCTTCGCAGCGCCGGCCCTTCCCGTGTTCAGCGATGATGCGCGGCGATCAGGCAGCGAGCTTGCGCAGCACGTAGGGCAGGATGCCGCCGTTGCGGAAGTAATCGAGCTCGTTGACCGTATCGATGCGGCAGCGCGCCTCGAACGTCTCGCTGGTGCCGTCGGCGCGGGTGAGCGTCACCGTCACCATCTGGCGGGGGCGCAGGCTGGCGACGCCCTCGATCGAGAAGCGCTCGCTGCCGTCGAGCTGCAGCGTCTTGCGATCGATGCCCTCGGGGAATTGCAGGGGCAGCACGCCCATGCCGACGAGGTTCGAGCGGTGGATGCGCTCGAAGCTCTCGGCGATCACCGCGCGCACGCCGAGCAGGGTGGTGCCCTTCGCCGCCCAGTCGCGCGACGAGCCGGTGCCATATTCCTTGCCAGCGACGACGACGAGCGCGGTGCCGTCGGCCTTATACTTCTGCGCGGCGTCGTAGATCGCCAGCACCTCGCCCGACGGCACGTACTTGGTCATGCCGCCCTCGATCCCCGGCACCATCTCGTTCTTGATGCGGATGTTGGCGAAGGTGCCGCGCATCATCACTTCGTGGTTGCCGCGGCGCGCGCCGTAGCTGTTGAAGTCGGTCTTGGTGACGCCATGCGCCAGCAGGTAGCGGCCCGCCGGGCTGTCGGCCTTGATCGAGCCGGCCGGCGAGATGTGGTCGGTCGTGATCGAGTCGCCGAGGATGGCGAGCGGCCGCGCATCGACGATGTCGGTGGTCGGCGCCGGGGTCATCCCCATGCCCTCGAAGTAAGGCGGGTTCTGGACGTAGGTGGAAGACGGGTTCCACGTATAGGTGTCCGACCCCTCGATCGTGATGCCGCGCCACTTGCGATCGCCCTCGAACACGTTGGCGTAGCGGGTGCGGTACATCTCGCTGTCGATCACCGAGGTGATGATGTCGGTGATCTCGTGGTTGGTCGGCCAGATGTCCTTGAGCATCACCGGCTTGCCGTCGTCGGAAATGCCGATCGGCGTGGTGGTGATGTCCTCGCGCACCGTGCCCTTGAGCGCATAGGCGACGACCAGGGGCGGCGAGGCGAGGAAGTTGGCGCGCACGTCGGGCGAGACGCGACCCTCGAAGTTGCGGTTGCCCGACAGGACCGAGGCGGCGACGAGATCATTCTCGTTGATCGCCTTGCTGATCGGCGCGGGCAGCGGGCCCGAATTGCCGATGCAGGTCATGCAGCCATAGCCGGTGAGGTTGAAGCCGATCGCGTCGAGATCCTCGGTCAGCTTGGCGCGATCGAGATAATCGGTGACGACCTGGCTGCCCGGCGAGAGCGAGGTCTTGACCCACGGCTTTGGCTTGAGGCCGAGCGCGCGCGCCTTGCGGGCGACGAGGCCGGCGGCGACCAGCACGTTGGGGTTGGAGGTGTTGGTGCAGCTGGTGATCGCGGCGATGACGACATCGCCATGGCCGACGTCATAATCGGTGCCGTCGACGCCCTTGCGCGTGTCGGACTCGCCGGTCTTCTTGTAGCCCTTGACCAGCTCGGTGTTGAAATTGTCGTCGACGTTGGACAGCAGCACCTTGTCCTGCGGGCGCTTCGGGCCGGCGAGGCTCGGCTGCACCGTGCTCATGTCGAGCGCGAGGCTGTCGGTGAAGACCGGATCGGGCAGGTTGGCGTCGCGCCACAGGCCCTGCGCCTTGGCATAGGCCTCGACCAGGTCGATGTGCGTCTCGTCGCGGCCGGTGAGGCGCAGATAGTTGATCGTCGCCTGATCGACCGGGAAGAAGCCGCAGGTCGCGCCATATTCGGGCGCCATGTTGGCGATGGTCGCGCGATCGGCGAGGCTGAGCGCGTCGAGCCCGACGCCGTAAAATTCGACGAAGCGGCCGACCACGCCCTTCTGGCGCAGCATCTGCGTGACCGTCAGCACCAGATCGGTGGCGGTGATACCCTCGGCGAGCGTGCCGGTCAGCTTGAAGCCGACGACCTCGGGGATCAGCATCGAGACCGGCTGGCCGAGCATCGCCGCCTCGGCCTCGATCCCGCCGACGCCCCAGCCGAGCACGCCGAGGCCGTTGACCATCGTCGTGTGGCTGTCGGTGCCGACGCACGTGTCGGGATAGGCGACCTCGAGCCCGTCGGCGCCCTTCGACACCCAGACGGTCTGCGCGAGATGCTCGAGATTCACCTGGTGGCAGATGCCGGTGCCCGGCGGCACCACCTTGAAATTGTCGAGCGCCTTGGAGCCCCAGCGCAGGAACTCATAGCGCTCCATGTTGCGCTGATATTCGATCTCGACATTGTCGGTGAAGGCCTGCGGGCTGCCGAACTCGTCCACCATCACCGAGTGATCGATGACGAGGTGGACGGGGACCAAAGGATTGATCTTCTGCGCGTCGCCGCCGAGCGCGCCCATCGCGTCGCGCATCGCCGCCAGATCGACCACGCAGGGCACGCCGGTGAAATCCTGCATCAGCACGCGCGCCGGGCGATACTGGATCTCGCGCTCCGACGTGCGATCGGTCAGCCACTGGATCATCGCCTTGAGATCGTCGACCGTGACCGTCGTGCCGTCCTCGAAGCGGAGCAGATTCTCGAGCAGCACCTTCATCGAGAAGGGCAGGCGGCTGATGTCGCCCAGCGTCTCGGCCGCCTTGGGCAGCGAGTAATAAGCGAGCGACCGCGCGCCGACGGTGAGCGTGGTGCGGGTGCCGAGCGTATCCTGGCCGACAGCGGTCATGGGCAAAGTCCCTTACTGTGCAAATGCGAAGTGGCGTGCCCTTAGCAAGGGGGTGGGGGTGGGGGAAGGGCGATGCGCCCGCGCATGGCTCAGGCGGCGGCCAGCCCGGCGACGAAGCGCTCGGTCGCGGCGCGCAGCGTGCCGGCGGTGCTGGACAGGCCGCTCGCCGCGCCGGCCACGCGCTCCGACAGGGACTCGGTATCGCGCGCGACGCGGGCGATCTCGTCCATCTGCGCCGCCGTCGCCCGCGCGCCGGTGGCGGCGGCGCGCGCCGCCTCCTCGATCGCGCTCGCGGTGCCACGCTGGTCGCCCACGGTGGCGCGGATCGCCTGCGCGGCATGCGCGAGCTCGGCGACGGTGCCGGCGATGCGCGCCAGCGCGCCGTGCGCCACGTCGGCATCCTGCCGGACCGATCCGGCGAGCGAGCGGATCTCGCCGGTGGCGCCGGCCGCCTGCCCCGCGAGCTGCTTCACCTCGTGCGCCACCACCGCAAAGCCGAGACCCGCCTCGCCGGCGCGCGCCGCCTCGATCGTGGCGTTGAGCGCGAGCAGGTTGGTGCGCGCGGCGATCCGCTGGATCGAGTCGGCGAAGCCGGTGATTGTGGCGGTGCGCTCCGCCAGTTCGGCGACCGCGGCGTGACCGGCGGTGGAGATGCCGCGCGCATCGTCGCTGAGCGCGGCCTGACGATCGGCACCCGAGGCGATCGTCCCGATCGAATGCGACAGATCGTGGATCCGCTCGGCGAGCTGGCCCGCGCCGAGCGAAGCCCGCGCCGCGCCGGCGGCGGTATCGGACGACTGGCGGCTGGCCGCGCTGGCAAGCGCATTGAGCGCGCGCGCCGAGCCGTCGAGCTCGACCGACGCGGCGCTGACCGCGCCGACGATCTCGGCCACCGACGCCTGGAAGCCGTCGGCGAGCGCGAGCATCTCGGCGCGGCGCAGGTCGGCCGACATGCGCTCCAGCCGCTCGCGCTCGCGTCGCTCGGCATCGGCGCGCGCCTCGGCCTCGCCCGCGGCGCGCAACGCCTGGGCGATCTCGTCACGCGCCGCCAGCGCAGCGTCGGCCTGCCCGGCACTGCGGTCCTGCGCCGCCGCCTGATGCAGCAGCAGCGCGCGCATCTGCACCGCCAGATAGCTCAGCACCGCGCATTGCAGCACCACTGCGATTGCGTGGATGCCGACGCGCAGCAGATTGTCGCCGCTGGCAAAGACCCAGCCGGGCGCGACCAGCTCAAGCAACAGATGGTGCACCGCGATCAGCCCCGAGGCGAGCACGATCGGCTTCCAATCGACCAGCAGGGTCAGCCCCGCCAGCGCGACGAAGAAATACATGTGCGCGTCCATCTGCCAGGCATGACCGGCGAGCAGATAGACGCCGAGCGCGGGATGGATCGCCGCGAGCGTCCCAACCACCATCCGCGCGGGCGCGTCGAAACGGCGGCGGCGGAAGACCAGCCAGGTGGGCAGCAGATTGGCGGCGAAGCCGAGCGCGATCGGGGTGGCGCCGTCCGCGCCATGGCGGACGCCGGCGATCAGGATCAGGGTGGCGAGGCACAGCCACGCGGCAAGCACGAGGATGCGCATGCCCTGCATCCGCAAGGCGGCGAGCGGATCGACGATCATGCCGCCGTCGCCCCGCACGGCAACACCGCGGGGAGGATCAGCACGCCTGCGGCGAGCATCGGCCCGGCGAGCCGCGCGCGTTCGCCATAGACGGTGATCGATGCGGGCAGCCGCCCCGGCGCGAGGATGCGCGCGCCGGCGGCGAGCGCCAGCGGCACCATTTGCCCGCGCGCACCGGCCTTGACCGGCACCAGCAGGATCGGACCGTGCGCAGGCGGCAAAGCGGCGAGCAACGCGAACGCCGCCGCCACGCCAGCCAGCTGGATCCAGATCAGTCGGTCGGGACGGCGCGGCGGCTGATCCATAATGAATTCGTATCGGATCGATCTTAGCGGCGCGTAAACGAACTGTAACGGGCGGTCAGTCCTGCGGCGCGGGTTCCGGGCCGACGTGGATGTCGATCGCGAGCGCCTCGCCCCCGCCGCCGACGCGCGCGCCGGAGATCGGCGCGGCCTGATGATAATCAAGCCCGACCGCGACGCGGACATAGCTGGAGGTGGGGCAGCGCCCCTCATGCGCGTCGAAGCCGATCCAGCCATAGCCGGCGACGTAGAGCTCGGCCCAGCCGTGCGCGGCGTGCGCGTCGGCCTCGTAGGGACGATAGAGGTGCCCGGCGACGTAGCGCGCGGGATAGCCGGCGCTGCGCGCGGCGGCGATCAGCAGGTGCGCCGCACCGCGCGGATCGGCCTTGCCCTCGGCGAAGCGCGCGATCGCGCTCTCGTCCACGGCGGGCCCGATGTCGGTGAGCACCAGCCGCTCGTGCAGCGACTCGGCGAGCTGGTGCGCGCCCGACAGCCGCTCGGCCGGCAATTCCAGCGACGCGACGAAATCGGCGATGCCGGCGTCGGCGCGGGTGAGCGGGGTCGACTGGAGATAGAAAGGCGGCGCCAGCGTCTCGGGCGTGCCGGCGATCATCCCGGCGCGATCGTCGGTCAGCACCTCGCCCGCGACGGTGATGGCGATGCGATCGAGCGGCCCGTCGACATAGAGCATCGTCGTCTCGTTGCCGAAGCCGTCGCGCGCGGGCTTCAGCCGCGCATCGCGATCGACCTCGATCGTCCAGGCGACGACGCATTGGCCGGCATGGTTGCCCGGCGTGAGCCGCAGTAGCTGGACGAGGCGCGATTGCGGCTCGCTGAAGCGGTATTCGGTACGATGGACGACATGCAGGCGCATCGCAGCCTCGCTTTCCCGCTCAGGCGAACCGGAACTGCTCGGCGATCGCCCGATCGAGCGATGCATTCTCGACCACGAACGCCTCGAGATATTCGTGGAGGCCTTGGCCGAAGACCGAGTCGATCTTGGTGCGCGACAGCATCGTCACGCGCCGCCGCGCCATGCGGTCGGCCTCGCCCTGCCGCCCCAGCCGCTTGCCGACGAAGGCGAGGTGCGCCGCCACCTCCTCGGTCGCGCCCGCCAGGCTGCGCGGCAGCTCGGGCCGCAGGATCAGCATGTCGGCGACCAGCCACGGCTTCAGCCCGTCGCGATACAGCCAGCGATAGGCGGTGTTGGCCGATACGGTGTGGAGGATGGTGGTCCACTGGTCGCGATCGACCAGCCCGCCGACCTTTTCGCCGACCGGCAGCAGCAGGTGATATTTGACGTCGATCAGCCGCGCGGTGTTGTCGGCGCGCTCGATCGCCGCGCCCATGCCGATGAAGGCATAGGCCTCGTTGCGCAGCATCCGCTGGAGCGCGCCCTCGAAGCCGCGCGTCTCGGCACGGATCATCTCGATCAGCGCGAGCGTCTCGGCATAGCCGCCGGTGGTGGCAAGCCCGCGCAGGCCGAGCCACGCGCGGTTGATCGCCTCCCACGCATCGCGCGTGAGCGCGGTGCGCACCGACTTGGCGTTGTCGCGCGCCGAATCGAGGCAGGCGCGGATCGAGCCGGGATTTTCCGGATCGAGCGTCAGATAGCCCGAGACCGGCTCGGGCGCGACCGGCTGGCCGGTCGCGGCGAAGCTGTCGTCGCAGGCGGTGACGCGCAGCGCGCTCTCCCACGCCTGCCGCCCTGCCGGGCGCGCCGAAAGCGCATCGAGGCGGAGCGTGGCTTCGACCAGGCGCGCGGTGAATTCGGCGCGCTCGACATAGCGGCCGATCCAGTAGAGCGCGGCGGCGGTGCGGCTGAGCATCGGTCAGCCTCCCTGCCGCTGCATCTGGCCGTCCAGGCTTTGGCTCTGCCATTGATCGGGCGGGCTCAGGATCAGGCTGTCCTTGGTGCCGCCGCCCTGGCTGGAATTGACCACCAGCGAACCCTCGGTGAGCGCGACGCGGGTCAGCCCGCCCGGCACGATGTGCACGCCCTCCGCGCCGGTCAGCACGAACGGGCGGAAATCGACGTGGCGCGGCGCGACGCCCTGCGCGGTCAGCGTCGGCACGGTCGACAGAGCGAGCGTCGGCTGCGCGATGTAGCGCTGCGGCTCGGCGATCAAGGCAGCGCGGAAGCTCTCGATCTCCGCGCGCGAGGCGGTGGGGCCGACCAGCATGCCGTAGCCGCCCGATCCGTCGACCAATTTGACCACCAGCTTCTCGAGATTGTCGAGCGTATAGGCCAGCGCCCCCGGCTCGCGGCAGCGATAGGTCTCGACGTTCGGCAGCTTGGCCTCGCCGCCCGAATAATAGCGCACGATCTCCGGCATGTAGCTGTAGATCGCCTTGTCGTCGGCGATGCCGGTGCCGGGTGCGTTGACCAGGGCGACATTGCCCGCGCGATAAGCGGCGATCAGCCCCGGCACGCCCAGCAGCGAATCGGGCTTGAACACCAGCGGATCGATATAATCGTCGTCGATGCGGCGGTAGATCACGTCGACGCGCACGCGCCCGTCGATCGTGCGCATCCAGACGATGTCGTCGTCCACCTCGAGATCGGCCGGCTCGACCAGCTCGATCCCCATCGAATCGGCGAGGAAGCTGTGTTCGTAGAAGGCCGAGTTGAAATGGCCGGGGGTGAGCAGCACGCACACCGGCTCCGACCCGTGCCCGCGCGGCGCGACCGAGCGCAATGTATCGCGCAGCTGATCGGGATAGCGGTCGACCGGGCAGACGCTGAAGCGGCGGAACAGCTCGGGGCACAGCCGCACCATCGCCTCGCGATTCTCCAGCATGTAGGAGACGCCGGAGGGGGTGCGGGCATTGTCCTCCAGCACGAAGAAGTCGTCGGCGCCGGTGCGGACCAGATCGATCCCGCAGATGTGCGCGAACACGCCGTGTGGCGGCTGCTGCCCGGAGAGAAAGCCGCGAAACTGCGGATTGGCGAGCACCAGTTCGGCCGGGACGATGCCGTCGGCAATGATCCGCTGCGCGCCATAGACGTCGGCGAGGAAGGCGTTGATCGCCTCGACGCGCTGCACCAGCCCCTCCTTCAGCCGCTCCCACTCGGCATGGGTGAAGATGCGCGGCACGATGTCGAACGGGATGATGCGCTCGGCGCTCTCCTCGTCGCCATAGACGGCGAAGGTGATGCCGAGCTGGCGGAACGCGGCCTCGGCCGCCTTCTGGCGTCGATCCAGCTCCCCCGGCGGCGTCTGCGCGATCCAGGTGGCGAGTTCGGTGAGACCGGGTCGACCGTCGCGGCCGCTGCCCGTTCCCCAGACTTCATCGAAGGCGTCGCGTGACATTCGGCTCCCGAGGTGACGGATCCAGAGCGGAGACTGCAAGCGAACGCTGCGCCGCACAAGGAAAAGGTGTGACGCAGGCATAACGAACTGAAGTAGCGAGCGTTGCACCCTTCCCGCCGCATGCCGGAACGGGCAGGACATGCGCCATGGCCGACGATCCACCCGCATTGCCCGAGGAGGCGCTGGAGGAGCGCTTCCTCGCCGCCACCGGGCCGGGCGGGCAGAACGTCAACAAGGTGGCGACGGCGGTGCAGCTGCGGCTGGACGTCTATGCGCTCAGGCTCGATCCGGCGGCATTCGCGCGGCTGAAGGTGCTGGCGGGCACGCGCTGGGCGGCGGGCGGATCGATCCTCGTCACCGCGCGCCGCTTCCGCACGCGCGAGGCCAACCGCGCCGATGCGCGCGAGCGGCTGGCCGAACTGGTCGCCGCGGCGCTCGTCCGCCCCGAACGGCGGGTGAAGACCAAGCCGTCGAAGGCGGCGAAGGCGCGGCGGGTGGACGCCAAGGCGCGCACCGGCGCGATCAAGCGCGGCCGCGGCCGCGTGACGCTGGACTGAACGCGCTTCGATCGCGCGGAGCCGGTCTACCGTCGGGATCGCCGCAGGCGCGGCGCGAGCATCCCGACGCGGTCGCGATAATCGACGTAGCGATCGCCGAACAACGTCACCAGATCGCGCTCTTCGTGCTGGATCGCAATCAGGATGTAGACGAACATCGCCGCCGCCAGCAGGACATGGCCGACGGTCATGATCGGGATCGCGAAGAAGGCGAGAATGAACCCGCTGTAGAGCGGATGGCGGACCAACCGGTAGAAGAAGGGCGTCCGGAACGTCGGCGCGACCGACGGCCGGCCGCGGGCATGGCCCCACACCTGGGTGAGCCCGAACAGCTCGAAATGGCTGATGAGGAAGGTGCTCAGCAGCACGATGCCCCAGCCCAGCCCGAACAGCCCCCAGATCGCCACGACGGCCGGCCGATCGGCGACCACCCAGACCGTGCCGGGAATCGGCCGCCACAGCAGGAACATCAGGATCAGCACGAGGCTCGCCGCCAGCACGTAGATGCTGCGTTCGATCGGCTCCGGCACGATCCGGGTCCACGCGCGCTTGAACGCCGGGCGCGCCATGATGCTGTGCTGCAGCCCGAACAGGGCGACGAGGACGAGGTCGATCGCGATGGCGGACCATTCCGCGCCGACGATGCCGCCGCGATCGACGGTGAGCGGCACCCACGGCAAATTGCCAACGAAAGCGACAAGGTACAGGAAAGTCGCGAAGAAAATCAGATAAGCCAATATGCCGAATAGCAGGAACGTTGCGCGCGACATGGCCGCTCTCCCCCAGCTTATGGCAGGTAATCTACTCCACGAGAGCGGGAGTGCAAGCTTTGGTACGGGATGACGAAAGCTCGCGCCATCACGCGCTGTCCTGCGATTTTCCGTCGAATAACCAGCAGGTTGCTGCGGCTAAGCTTGGCGCGCTTGCGGCGGCAGCGTGCGCTTGCCCCGCGTTCGGCTGGTCAGATGATATTGGCCGCAACGGTCGCAGCGATAGGGCCTGAGCGGCACGCTCGCCGCGAGGGCGATCGCGAGCGCCGCGGGCTCGGTCGGGTAGCGCACCTTCCTGGCGCACGTGCTCAGCTTCGTACGCACCATCCGCTCCGCGCCATGGGCTCGCTGCCGGCGATCAAACGGGAAAGGGCGCCGCATTGCTGCGACGCCCCTCCATTCACCAAGTCTTCGCGCCGGTCAGGCGACGTCGGCGACCGGCATTTCGTTGGGCTCGCGCAGCACGTAGCCGCGGCCCCACACCGTCTCGATGTAGTTCTCGCCGCCGCACGCGAGGCTCAGCTTCTTGCGCAGCTTGCAGATGAACACGTCGATGATCTTGAGCTCGGGCTCGTCCATGCCGCCATAAAGGTGGTTAAGGAACATTTCCTTGGTGAGCGTCGTGCCCTTGCGGAGCGAGAGCAGCTCCAGCATCGCATATTCCTTGCCGGTCAGATGCACGCGGGCGCTGTCGACCTCGACCGTCTTGGCGTCGAGATTGACCGAGAGCTTGCCCGTGCGGATGACCGACTGCGAATGGCCCTTCGAGCGGCGGACGATCGCATGGATGCGCGCGACCAGTTCCTCGCGGTGGAACGGCTTGGTCACGTAATCGTCGGCACCGAAGCCGAGCGCGCGGACCTTGGCGTCCATTTCGGAGATGCCGGAAAGGATCAGCACCGGCGTCTGCACGCGGCTGGTGCGCAGCTTCTTCAACACGTCATAGCCCGTCATGTCGGGCAGGTTGAGGTCGAGTGCGATCAGGTCGTAATCGTACAGCTTGCCCAGATCGAGGCCTTCCTCGCCCAGGTCGGTCGTGTAGACGTTGAAGCCCTCGCTCGCGAGCATCAGCTCGATGCTGCGGGCGGTGGTTGGATCGTCCTCGATCAGAAGCACGCGCATGATGGTGGTCCCTGTCCGGCTGAGCGACCGAGCGAAGCAACGATGCCCGATTGCTGAAGATGCTTGGTTAACACCCCCTCTATGCGGGCGAAAGGTTAACATGAGTTTAAGTGCGCCAAATTGGGCTTAAACGGTGTTAAAATCCTCCTGACGATGCCACCAAAGCGGGTGAAGGTGGCATCGCGCCGCCGGCTGCAATAAGAGCGCCTGCTCCATGTTGTCGCAACGCAGCCGCTACGCCTTGAAGGCGCTCCTCCACCTCGCCGGAACCGAGCAGGGCCTGCCCGTGTCGATCGGAACGATCGCGCAGGCGAGCGGCATCTCGCGCAAGTTCCTCGAGGCGATCCTCAACGATCTGCGGCGCGAGGGGCTGGTCGACAGCACGCGCGGCAAGTTCGGCGGCTATCGCCTCGCGCTGCCCGCCGACCAGATCAGCTTCGCGCGCATCATCCGCGCGAGCGAGGGCCCGCTCGCGCTGTTCCCGTGCGCCAGCGTCAATTTCTATCGCCCCTGCCCCGATTGCGACGTCGCCACCTGCACGCTGCGGCGGGTGCTCCGCCACGCCCGCGACGGCGTGGCGGAGGTGCTGGAGCGCACCACGCTCGCCTCCGCGCTGGAGGCGGACGAGCCGCTGCCGCTGGCGTCCTGACGCCGGCTCATTCGTAGCGGAGCGCGTGGATCGGGTTGGCGCGCGCCACCCGCAGCGCGTGTCCGCCGATCGTCACCACCGCGATCACCAGCGCGAGCCCGCCCGCCAGCAGGAAGGGCGACGGCCCCAGCGTGATCCGCGCATCGAACCGGTTGAGCCAGTCGCGCATCAGCCACCAGGCGGCGGGCCATGCGATCAGGTTGGCGATCAGCACCGGCCGCGTGAACTGCCACACCAGCAGCCGCACGATATCGCGCGTGCGTGCGCCCAGCACCTTGCGGATGCCGATCTCCTTGGTGCGCCGCTCGGCGGTGAAGGCGGCAAGACCGAACAGGCCGAGGCAGCCGACGATCACCGACAGCATCGCGAAGGCGGCGAACAGCACCGCGCGCGCATCGTCGGCCTTATATTGGCGCGCGGCGCGGGCATCGCCGAAATCGGCGGTGAAGGGCACCTGCGGCACCAGCTGGCGCCACACATGCTCGATCGCGTCGCGCACCGCCGCCGGATTGCCGGTGGCGTAGCGCACCTCGAGATAGGTGTAGCGGTTGAGATCCTGATAATAGACGATCGGTTCGACCGGCTCGTGGACCGAGCGCCAGCGCGCGTCGCCAACCACGCCGACGATGGTCGACTGGACCAGCCCGAACTTGCTGTCGACCAGCGACATGCCGATCTGCTTGCCGATCGCGTCGGCGGGCGAGGCGAAGCCGAGCCGCTTCACCGCCGAGCGGTTGACGACGACGTTGACGCCGCGCGCGACCATCGCCTGCTGCGAGGCGTCGTCGGTGTGCGAGGTGAGGCTGCCGTCGTCGAGCGCGATCCGCTCCGAGAAGGTGCGCCCGGCCAGCAGCGGCAGCCCGACCGTCTCGAAGAAGCCGGGCTCGACTGCATAATTGCCGATATTGAACGAGTGCGCCTGCCCCGGCAGCAGCACCGAATTGTTCGAGCGATTGTCGCTCTCCACGCCGATCATCGTCTGCGCGGCGGCGACGACGCCGGGCACGCGACGGATTGCGTCCTCCAGCGTCTTGGCGAGCGGCCGCACCTGCGTCCGCTGCATGTTCGCGATCTGCAGCAGGCCGTCGCGGTGGAAGCCGGGATCGACATGCTTGGCGTAGACCGTCTGCCCATAGATGACGAGCGTGCAGACGATCAGCGCGATCGACACCGCGAACTGCCCGACGACGAGGATGCCGCGCAACACGCCGCTGCCCTCGGTCGCGGCCGAGCGGTTGGCCTTCAGCACGCGCCCCGGCATGAACGCCGACAGGCGGAAGGCAGGATAGGCGCCGGCGGCGATGCCGACGATCAGCGTCAGCGCGATCACCGGCGGCAGCACGCCGTCATGGCCGATATAATGGAGCTTGAGATCGGCATCGAGAAAGCGCGCCAGCCATGGCAGCGCCAGCTCGGACAGCGCGAGCGCGAGGATCATCGCCAGCGCCGCCACCAGCACCGCCTCGGTCAGGAATTGCGCGATGATCTGCGCGCGGGTCGCGCCCAGCACCTTGCGCAAGGCGACCTCGCGCGCGCGCTGGCTGCCGCGCGCGGTGGCGAGGTTGGTAAAATTGACGCACGCCATGCCCAGCACCAGCAGGGCGACGGTCGCGAAGGTGACGATCGTGGTGCGATCATTGCCCGGCGAGGCTGCGCCCTCCTGCACCTTGCCGAGGTGGACGCCGGTCAGCGGCTGGAGCCGGTAGACGAAATTGTCGTCCTGCCGGCGCAGTTCGCCGCCGATATTGTCCTTCGGCACGTTGCGTTCCTGCCATGCCGGCAGCCGCGCCTCGATCGCCCTGGGATCGACTCCCGGCGGCAGCGTCAGGTAGATCCAGCCGGCATGCCAGCCCCAGTTGGTGATCGCGCCCTTGTCTTCGCCGAAATAGGTGTCGGGATCGAACATCCGCACCATCGTGAATTCCTGGTGCGAATTGCGCGGCAGATCCTGGAACACGGCGGACACGCGCAGGGTGCTGGTCTTGCCCTGCTCGATGATTTGCAGCGTGCGGCCGACCGCATCGTCGGTGCCGAAATACTTCCGCGCTGCCGTCTGCGACATCGCGATCGAGCCGGGATCGCGCAGCGCGGTTTTCGGATCGCCGTGGATGAAGGGCAGGCGGAAGATCTCGAAGAATTGCGGCGAGGCGGCGGCCATCAGATCGAACACCGGCTGCCCGTCCTTCAGGATCACCGGCCGCCCGATCGTCATGTAGGCGAGCTTGTCGATCTCCGGAAAATCCTTCCGCAGCGCCGGCATCGCCGCATAAGGCGAATTCTGCGAATCGTTGGCGAGATCGCCCTGCACCTCGACCGCCTTGTCCTGGAACTGATAGGCATGCTCGACGCCGGGGATGAAGCTGTCGAAGCTGGTCTCGTAGCGGACGTAGAGCAGGATCATCAGGCACGCCGCCATGCCGATGGCGAGCCCGACGATGTTGATCGCGGCGTAGGCGCGGTTCTTGGTCAGCGCGCGGAAGCCGGTGACGAGATAGTTGCGCAGCATGATCCTGCCCTCTGGTTACGTGTACAAAACCGGGGCCTTCCGCACCTTGGCCGGGAGAAAGGGAGCCGGCCCGGTCTGCGAAAGGCCCCGCGTCGCCGCGCCGCCCCAGCGACGGCGTGGCGAAGCCGGTGTCAGGCCGCGCGGCGCCGTTCGGCCAGCACCTGCCCGTCGAGCATGTTGACCACGCGCGCGGCATAATCGGCGTGCGCGGGCGAGTGGGTGACCATCACGATCGTCGTGCCGTCGGCGTTGAGCGTCTGGAGCATGCGCATCACCTCCTCGCCATGCTGCGTGTCGAGATTGCCGGTCGGCTCGTCCGCCAGGATCAGATCGGGGTCGCCCACCACGGCGCGCGCCACCGCGACGCGCTGCTGCTGGCCGCCCGAAAGCTGCGCCGGGCGATGGTCGGCGCGATGCGCGATGCCCACGCGGTCCATCACCGCATCCACGCGCGCGCGGCGCTCGGCCGCCGGAATGCCGTGGTAGAGCAAGGCCAGCTCGACATTCTCGCGCACTGACAGCTCGTCGACCAAATTGAAGCTCTGGAAGATGAAGCCGATGTGGCGCTTGCGGATGTCGGCGAGCTTCGCCTCGGGCAGCCCCGCCACCTCGCGCTCGCCGAAGCGGTACGAGCCGCCGGTCGGCGAATCGAGCAGGCCGAGGATGTTGAGCAGGGTCGATTTGCCGCAGCCCGACGGACCCATGATCGCGACGAACTCGCCGTCGAGGATGTCGAGATCGATCGCGTGGAGCGCGGTCGTTTCGACCGTGTCGGTGCGGTAGGTGCGGGAGAGGTTGCGCAGGGACAGCATCGGCAGGGGCTCCTTTCAGGGGCGGGCGATGTCGAGCCGATCCTTGTCGGCGAGACCGGTATAGGGCGAGGTGATGACGCGCTCGCCCGGATCGAGCCCGTCGAGCACCTCGATGAAGTCGGCATTGCGGCGGCCGAGGCGGACGGCGCGCTTCACCGCCGAGCGGCCGTCGGGCGCGACCACGAACACCCATGCGCCGCCGGTATCGCCGTAGAAGCTGCCGTTCGGGATCAGCCGGGCGGGGCTCGGGTCGCCGAGCGTGAGGCGCGGCTGCAGCGTCTGGCCGCGCTGCATGCCGGTCGGCTCGGGCCCGACGAACCACAGATCGACCTGGAAGGTGCCGTTCTTCACCTGCGGATAGATCTTGGCGACCTTCATCCGATAGGTATGGCCGTCCTGGTCGAGCGTGGCGCTCTGCCCCTTCTGGACGCGGCCGAGATAATATTCGTCGACGTCGGCGGTCAGCTTGGTGTGGCCGGGGCTGTCGATCTGGCCGAGCCGCTCGCCGCGATTCATCGACTGGCCGACCTGGATCGAGAAAGCGGTGAGCTGGCCCGCGACCGGCGCGCGCAGGTTGAGCTGATCGAGATTGTCGTGCGCGACCGCGAGCGCCGAGCGCAGCGAATGGCCGCTCGCCTGCAGCTCGGCGAACTGGCTCGACTGGATGCGCTCGTCGGTCGACTGCGCCTGGCGCAGTTCGTGCAACTTCTTCTGGGCGTTGAGATAATCGTCGCGCGTGTCGCCGAACGCCTTGCCCGCGACGAAGCCGCGCGACGAAAGCGGTTCCTGCAGATCGTAGAGGCGCTTGGCCTTGGCGAGCTGGGTCTCGGCTTCGGTCACGTTGCGCTGATTGTCGAGCCGCGTGCGTGCGAGGTTGAGCTCGGTCGTGCGCAGATTGTTGAGCTGGTTGGCGACCTCCGCCTCGTCGCGCAGCGTCGACAATTGCAGCTCGGCGTTGGACAACACCGCGAGCAGCTGGCCTTTCACCACCGACGTGCCGTCCTCGACCAGCACCTTGTCGACCCGGCCGCCTTCGACCGCGTCGAGATAGACGGTGAGCAAGGGGGTGACGCGCGCCCGCAACGGCAGGAAATCGTCGAACGTGCCGCGCTTCACGTCGGAAATCGTCAGGCGGTCGGCGGGGACGGTCTGGCTGCTGCCGCGCGGCGCGGCCCACCAGAACAGGCCGCCGAGCACCACCAGCGCGCCCGCGGCAAGCGCCAGCATCAACCGGCGCGGAAGGCGGCGACGCACGATCGCCCGGTCCATGCCGGGGGTCAGCGGGATCGCGGCCTCCTCGGCCTTCATGCGGACGACGCTCATGCGGATGATCCTTGCACCTGCCGTGCCAGTCGCGGATCGCGGGCAAAGCAGGATTTTCTCAACGTCGCTGTCCGCCCCCGGACACGAAGTGTCCGAAAGCGGACAGTGATGCGGCCGATCAGCGCGCTACCCGCACGTTGCCGCCTTGCAGCGCGTGGGCGAGATCGTCCTGCGCCTGGGCATAGCTGTGATACTGACAGGCCGAGGCGAGGCTGAGGTCGCGATCGACGATCGGGCACACCTTCGATGCGGCGCGCTGCAGGCGCAGGTCGAGCGTGTGGCGGCCGGCGGTGGCGGTGAGGTCGACGTCGGTATAGCTGACGGCGATGCTGGTCGGGGCCGACGCCGCGGCGGGCGATGCGGCGCTGACGCTGAGCGCGGTGGCGGCGCAGGCGGCGGCCAGCGCGATCGGGGACAGACGGGTCATGGCACTTCTCCTTGGGGTCGGCATCATGTGCCGGCATCCCAAGCTACGCATCGGGCGTGCCAACCGGGCCAACATGCTGTTCTAGCGAGATAAATGCTGAATCCGAACGGCGGCCGGCCCGGCGCGGCGTCCGCGGGCGGACAGAAAAGTGTCCGCAGGCGGACGGTCTGGCACGCTTGTTGATTGGTGAGCGGCGACTAGGATCGCTCGTGGAGGAGCAACGTGACCGCCCAACCCACCTTCGACCTGTGCCTCGTGATCGACGACGATGCGGACATATTGCTGGCCGCACGGCTGCTGTTGCGCGACCTGTTCCGTGAGGTGGTGACGACGGCGTCGCCGGCCGAGGGGCTGGCGCTGATGGCCGGGCGTCATCCCGACGTGGTGCTGCTCGACGCCAATTTCATGCGCGGCGCGACCGACGGGCGCGAGGGCTTCCTGTGGCTCGGCCGCATCCTGGCGCAGGATCCCGAGGCGGTGGTGGTGCTGATCACCGCGCATGGCGGCGTGCAGATCGCGGTCGAGGCGATGAAGCAGGGCGCGACCGACTTCGTCACCAAGCCGTGGAGCAACGAGCGCCTGCTCGCCACGGTACGCACCGCCGCCAGCCTGCGCGCGCAGCGCCGCGCGACCGGGCTGGAAAAGGCCAAGGCGCAGGCGATCGCGACGCCCGCGGGCGAGATGCCGCTGCTCGGCCGCAGCCCGGCGATCGCGCGCGTGCTGTCGCTGATCGCGCGCGCCGCGCCGACGCAGGCCAACGTCCTCATCACCGGCGAGAACGGCACCGGCAAGGAACTGGTCGCGCGCGAGGTGCATCGCCGCAGCCAGCGCGCCGACAAGGTGATGCTGTCGGTCGATCTCGGCGCGATCACCGAGCATCTGATCGACAGCGAATTGTTCGGCCATGTGAAGGGCGCCTTCACCGACGCGCGCGCCGATCGCGTCGGGCGGATGCAGGCGGCCGACGGCGGCACGTTGTTCCTCGACGAGGTCGGCAATCTGCCGCTCCATCTCCAGCCGAAACTGCTCACCGCGCTGGAGCAGCGGCAGGTGACGCCGGTGGGCGCGAACCGGCCGGTGCCGATCGACGTGCGCATCGTCTCCGCCACCAATCTTCCGCCCGAGCGGCTGGCCGACCCGCACGTCTTCCGCACCGATCTGCTGTTCCGGCTCAACACGGTCGAGATCCCGCTGCCGCCGCTGCGCGAGCGGCGCGAGGACGTGCCGCTGCTGCTCGACCATTTCCTCGGCCTCTATGCGCGCAAATATGGCAAGCCGGCGCGCGAGGTGCCGCCGGCGCTGATGGCGCGGCTGATCGAGGACGACTGGCCCGGCAACATCCGCGCGCTGCGCCACGCCGCGGAGCGCGCAGTGATCCTCGCCGACGGCGATGCCTATTCGGACGAGGATTTTCCCCCGGCACGCGCGTCCGCGTCGCCGCGCATCCTGCCCGAAGCCGCCGCCCCGCCGCCCCCGCCCGATCTCAACCTCGGCAAGGCGGAAAAGCAGATGGTCGAGCGCGCGCTGCAGAAGCACGGCTACAACATCTCCGCCGCCGCCACCGAGCTGGGGCTGACGCGCGCCTCGCTCTATCGGCGAATGGAGAAATATGGGCTTTGAGGGCGGTTTCGCCGGCGGATTCGTCTGGCGCATGGCGTTGTTCGTCGCCGCTTTGGGCCTGTTCGCGTGGAGCCTCGTCGTGCCCGGGCTGGCCGCCGCGCGGCTCGTCGCCGGGCTGCTCGCCGCCACCGCCGCGTGGGGGCTGTGGCACCATGTCGGCCGCACCAATCGCGAGGTCGCGCGCTTCGTCGAGGCGCTGCGGCACGGCGATTTCGCGCAGGGCTTCACGCGCTCGGGCAGCGCCGCCGGCTTCGACCGGCTTTCGGCGGCGCTCGACGGCGCGGTGCGCGACCTGCGTCAGCAGCGCGTCGCCGCCGACGCCGATGCGCGCGTCCAGACCGCGCTGGCCGACGAGGCGCCGGCAGCGTTGCTGCTGCTCGGCACGGACGGCCATGTCGCGCTCGCCAACAAGGCGGCACGCAAGCTGTTCCGCCACGTCGCGGGGCTGCGCGCGGAGGATTTCGCCGGCTTCGGCGTCGACTTCGCCGCGTTGCTGATGCCCGATGCCGGCCCGGCGCGCGCGGTGATGACGCTCCGCATCGACGGCGCGCCGCAGCGCGCGGTCGTCACGCGCGCCGCGTTGATGCTGCCGGGCGATCGTCGCGCGATGATCGCGGTGCAGCCGATCCAGCACGAACTGTCGGCGGTCGAGCTCGCCGCGCAGGCGGACCTCGTGCGCGTGCTGACGCACGAGATCATGAATTCGATGACGCCGGTGGTGTCGCTCGCCGAAAGCGCGCGCGGGCTGATCGAACGGATCGACCCCGCCGCCGATCCCGGCATCGCCGACGCGCAGCTGGCGATCGCCACGCTCGCCCGGCGCGCGAGCGGCATCATGCATTTCGTCGAGGCCTATCGCGCCTACAGCCGCGCGCCGACGCTCGACCGGCGGCGCTTCGCGGTCGCGCCGTGGGCGGCGGAGCTGGCGCGGCTGCTCGCGGCCTCGGCGGTCGGGGCGAACGTGCCTTTCTCCGCGACCATCGATCCGCCCGATCTGTCGATCGACGCCGATCCCGATCTGCTCGCGCAGGTCGCGATCAACCTGCTCAAGAACGGTGCCGAGGCGGCGGCGGCGCATCGCCCCGATCCGGCGGTGGCGCTGGCGGTCGATCTGCTGCCGGGTGGCCGCACCCGGCTGCGCTTCCGCGACAACGGCGCCGGCATCGCCGCGGCGCTGCGCGACGATATCTTCCTGCCCTTCTTCACCACCAAGCCGGACGGCACCGGCGTGGGGTTGAGCCTCGCGCGGCGGATCGTGATCGCGCATGGCGGCGACCTGACGCTGGCCGTTCCCGACGAGGCGGGGGCGTGCTTCGAGATCACGCTCTGACGCGAACTGTAACGGAGCGGCGCCGTGCAGGTTTGCATCCGGCGAAGATCATCGTATCGGCCCGATATGCCTTATACGCGGCGCGGCTTCACGGTTTCGGACAAATGGTTCGCCCGATTGGTGGTCGCGGCCGTGTTTCTCGGCTTCGTGGCGCTGGTCGCCACCGGCATCGCCGCCACCGTCGCGATCCTTACCAACCAGCGCCACAGCCAGTGGGTGAGCCACACCTACGAGGTCGAACGTTCGATCTCGCGCTTCCGCGTGACGGTCGAGCGGCTGGAGGCGGCGCGGCGCGGCTATCTGCTGCGCGTCGACGATAACGGCCTCGCCAGCACCTTCGCCAACACCGCATCGGCGGTCGGCCCCGCGCTGGCCGACATGAAGCGCCTGACCGGCGACAATCCGCGCCAGCAGGCGCACATCGCCCAGCTTCAGGATCTCGCGCTCAAGCATCTCGCCTCGCTGCGCCATTCGGTCGTGCTGGCCGGCTCCGGCCGCCGTGCCGAGGCGATCGCCGACTTCAACGCCGACGAGAGCCTGCCGCTGATCCGCATCATCCGCCGCGTCGCCGAGCGGATGATGGCCGAGGAGGATCGGCTGCTGACCGAGCGCAACCGCGCGCAGGCGGAGAGCCTGAACCGCTTCTTCGTGATCCTGATCGCGGCGGGCGTGCTGCTGATCGCGGTCGGGATCGGCACGATGTGGGTGGTGCTGCGTTATACCAACGATCTCACCCGATCGCGCGATGCGCTGCGCCGGCTCAACTCCGATCTGGAGGGCGCGGTGCGCGAGCGGACCGTCAACCTGCAGCGCGCCAATGACGAGATTCAGCGCTTCGCCTACATCGTCAGCCACGATCTGCGCTCGCCGCTGGTCAATGTGATGGGCTTCACCGCCGAGCTGGAGGCCGCGACCAAGAGCCTCACCCGGCTGGTCGAACATGTCGAGGCCGAGGCGCCGCACTTGATCGACGCCGATGCGCGCGTCGCGGCGACCGAGGATCTGCCCGAGGCGATCGGCTTCATCCGGACCTCGACGCAGAAGATGGACCGCCTCATCAACGCCATCCTGCGCCTGTCGCGCGAGGGGCGGCGGCCGATCATGCCCGAGCGGCTCGACATGGTGGCGCTGGGCCAGAGCATCGCCGATTCGCTCAAGCACCGCATCGACGAGATCGGCGCGACCGTCACCATCGCGCAGCGCATGCCCGAAATCGTGAACGATCGGGTCGCGATCGAGCAGATCTTCTCCAACCTGATCGAGAATGCATCCAAATATCTGCGCGCGGGCGTACCCGGCCGGATCGAGATGCGCGGCCAGGTCGCGGGCAATCGCGCGGTGTTCGAGGTGATCGACAATGGCCGCGGCGTCGATCCCAAGGATCATGAGCGCATCTTCGACCTGTTCCGCCGCTCGGGCGTGCAGGATCAGCCGGGCGAAGGGATCGGACTCGCGCATACGCGCGCGCTCGCCTATCGGCTGGGCGGTACGATCGTCGTCGATTCAACTCTGGGCGCGGGCTCGACTTTCCGGGTCGATCTGCCGCTCGTCTTTACCGCGGAGCAGGGAATACCCGCATGAACAACCAGCAGCCCGTCACGATCGTGATGATCGAGGACGACGAGGGCCACGCCCGCCTGATCGAGAAGAACATCCGTCGCGCCGGCATCTCCAACTATATCCGGCACTTCACCGATGGCACCTCGGCGCTCGACTATCTGTATAACGGCGTCGACGGGCCGACCCACAACGGCCCGGCGCTGATCCTGCTCGATCTCAACCTGCCCGACATGAGCGGCACCGACATCCTCGCCAAGATCAAGGGCGAGGGCGCGCTGAAGCGCACGCCGGTCGTCGTGCTGACCACCACCGACGACAAGATCGAGATCCAGCGCTGCTATGATCTCGGCTGCAACGTCTACATCACCAAGCCGGTCAATTACGAAAGTTTCGCCGACGCGATCCGCCAGCTCGGGCTGTTCCTGTCGGTGATCCAGGTGCCGGACTTTCCCGAGGCCTGATGGCGTCGAGCGCACTTCCCCCCCGCATCCTCTACATCGACGACGACGAAGGTCTTCGTCGGCTGGTTCGGCGCGCGCTGGAGCGGCGCGGCTATTCGGTCGATCTCGCCGACAGCGGCGACCAGGGCGTCGCGATGGCGGGCGCGGAGATGTACGATCTCGTCGCGGTCGACCATTACATGCCGATCCGTGACGGGCTCGCGACGCTGGATGCCCTGACCGCGCTCCCGGCGCCGCCGCCGGTGATCTACGTCACCGGCTCCGAAGAGAGCCGCATCGCCGTCGCCGCGCTGAAGGCGGGCGCGATCGACTATGTCGTCAAGACGGTCGGCGACGACTTCTTCGACCTGCTGGCGCGCACGATCGACCAGGCGCTGGTGCAGGTGTCGCTGCGTGCGCAGAAGGAGGCCGCCGAGGCGCAGCTGCGCGAGAGCAATGCGCGGCTGCAGACGCTGCTGCACGAGGTCAACCATCGCGTCGCCAACAGCCTCCAGCTGGTTTCCGCCTTCGTCCATATGCAGGCGCGCAGCGCCGGCGAGGGTGCCAAGGCCGCGCTGGCCGATACCCAGCGCCGGATCGCCGCGATCGCGCAGGTGCACCGCCGGCTCTACACCTCCGATGCGGTCGATAGCGTCGACATGGCCGAATATCTCAACTCGCTGCTGCAGGAGCTGCAGGAGACGTGGTCGACCCCTGAGGCGGGGCGCGCGCTGACCCTGGTGGCCGAGCCGATCCGCCTGCACACCGACAAGGCGGTGGCGGTGGGCGTGATCGTCAACGAGCTCGTCTCCAACGCCTGCAAATATGCCTATGCCGCCGATGCGGCGGGCGAGGTGCGCGTGGCGCTGTGGCGCGAGGGCGAGGAGTTCCTGCTGAAGGTCGAGGATGACGGCTGCGGCATGCCGTCGAACGGTGCGGTCAAGGGCACCGGGCTCGGCTCCAAGCTGGTCAACGCGATGGCGGCGACGCTGAAGGCGGCGATCGCCTACGACACCGTCCATGCCGGCGTCCGCGCGACGTTGCGCGCAGCCGCCTGACGTGCGGCAGGCGCACGGCCGGCTTGCGATCGAAACCCGGCGGCAGGGGCTGGCCGAGATCACCGACCGCGTCGCCGACTGGCTCGCGGAGCAGGATATCGCCGATGGGCTGCTGACGATCTTCTGCCGCCACACCTCCGCCTCGTTGCTGATCCAGGAGAATGCGGCGCGCGAGGTGCGCGGCGACATCGAGGATTATTTCGCGCGGATCGCGCCGGAGGATCCCACCGCTTACGCGCATGACGACGAGGGGCCGGACGACATGCCCGCGCACCTGCGCACCGCGCTCACCCAGGTGTCGCTGTCGATCCCGGTGATCGACGGCCAGGTCGGGCTCGGCACGTGGCAGGGCATCTACCTGTTCGAGCACCGCCGCCGGCCGCATCGCCGCGAAATGCTGCTCCACCTGATCGGCGCGTAAGACGCGGCTCAGCCCTCGACGCGATTGCCGCCCTGCGCCGCCGCGTCGGCCATGCTGGCGCGCGCGCGGCCCAAGACAGCCTTGAGCGGCTCGCCTTGCCCCACGGCGATGCCCGCCGACGCGGTCACCGTGCCGATCCATTCGCCGGTGCCCCGAAGCTTCAGCCGGCGGGCCTCGAGCGCGGCGAGCGCCTCCTCCGCGTGGAGGCGCGCGCCGGTCGCGGCGAGATCGGGCGTCGCGATGATGAACTCGTTGCCGGCGTAGCGGACCGGCTCCGACTTCGGGAAGATGTCGCGCAACGTCGCTTCGAACGCGCTCAGCACATTGTCGCCCACGCTGCGCCCGAACCGCCGGTTGATGACGAGCAGACCGTCGATGCTGAACATCAGCATCACGAAGGTGCGGCTATTCTCGACCCGTGGTTCGAGATCGCGCAGGGCATCATCCTGCGCCTGCGTCGCCGCATCGTGGTCCTCGCCGGCGGGCCGCTCGGCGGAGCTTGCAATCTCGTCCCGCAAGC
Source organism: Sphingomonas nostoxanthinifaciens (assembly GCF_019930585.1). Taxonomy (NCBI): domain Bacteria; kingdom Pseudomonadati; phylum Pseudomonadota; class Alphaproteobacteria; order Sphingomonadales; family Sphingomonadaceae; genus Sphingomonas; species Sphingomonas nostoxanthinifaciens. The sequence goes on from NZ_CP082839.1 coordinate 67,853, forward strand.
GCTGGAATTCGTCGCGAAGCTCGGCGAGCTCGCGTTCGGCCTCGGACAGACGCGCGGCGAGATCGCTCGCGCCCGGCCATGCGTCGGTCTGCAACGCCATCGAGCCGACGTCGCGGCCCAGCGCTTCGGTGAGATCGCGCGCCTCGGACGTCAGCGTGCCGAGTTCCTCTGCCTGTCGTTCCATCGTGCGCTCGCGATGATCGGCGAAGGCGCCCGTATCGGGCAGCGCATGGCGCTCGATCAGCCCGAGCACCACCGCCGACGACAGCCGAATTCCGTCATACGCCATCGCATCGACTTCGCGCGCCAGCGCGGACGCCGGCATGGTCACGTAATAAATCGCGAAATTGTAATTTGCGGGCGATGGGTCGAGTTGGTGGCGCTCGAGAAAATCCAAGGCCTCACGAGCCTGTCCAAAAACAAGGTCCATTCTTGGGCCTATCTTTCCTGTGCATCCATGCGGCGAGCGGGTAAACTTGATCTAGGATAGTTGTAAATGCACGGGACGCCGGGCCGGGTCCATGCATCGACGCGCCATCCGCCCTCCCGTGCGCTCGCTTCACCTCGCGCGGCATCACAGCTAGATCGGCCGGGTGGACGACGATGCACCCCAGCTTGCGCTTCCGATCCCCGACGATGCGCTGACGATCGCGATCGACGGGTGGGAGGGGCCGCTCGATCTGCTGCTCACGCTCGCGCGGACGCAGAAGGTCGATCTGCGCCAGCTGTCGATCCTCGCGCTGGTCGAGCAATATCTCGCCTTTATCGCGCAGGCGCGTGCGCTGAAGCTGGAAGTGGCCGCCGATTATCTCGTGATGGCGGCGTGGCTCGCTTTCCTCAAATCGGCGCTGCTGCTGCCGCGCGACCCCGAAGTGGAGCCGAGCCCCGAGGAACTGGCGCTGCGGCTGCAGCTGCGCCTCCAGCGGCTCGACGCGATGCGCGAGGCCGGCGCGCGGCTGATGGCGCGCGACCGGATCGGCCGCGACGTCTTCCTGCGCGGACGGCCGGAGGGGTTGCGCGTCGTGCGCACCCCCGATTGGCAGGCGAGCCTCTACGATCTGATCGCGGCCTATGGCGCGGTGAAGGCGCGCGGCGTGCCGGCGATCCATATCGTGTCGCGACGGCGGGTGATGTCGCTGGAGGAGGCGCTCGCGCTGGTCGCGCGCATGGTCGGCAGCCGACTCGACTGGGCGGCGCTGGCGAGCTTCCTGCCCGACGGGCTGGAGGAGGATCATCGTCGCTCGGCGGTCGCGTCCAGCTTCGTCGCGGCGCTGGAGCTGGCACGGCAGGGCCGGATCGAGCTGGCGCAGGAGGGGGCCTTCGCCCCGCTGATGGTGCGCCGGGCATGAGCAGCGAGCCGCTGCCCGACGACGTGCGCGCGATCGAGGCGGCTTTGTTCGCCGCCGAGGGCCCGATGACCGCGCCCGAGCTGGCCGCCGCCATCGGCATCGCGTCGGCGGATGCGGCGCTGGCAGCGCTCGCCGGCTGGTATGCCGGCCATGGCATCGAGCTGGTCGAGCGCGACGGCCGCTGGCATTTCCAGACCGCGGCCGACCTCGCCCATATCCTGCGGCGCACACGCGCCGAGCCGCGCAAGCTGTCGCGGGCGGGCATCGAGACGCTGGCGATCATCGCCTATCACGAGCCGGTCAGCCGCGCCGAGATCGAGGCGATTCGCGGGGTGCAGATCTCCAAGGGCACGCTCGACATGCTGATCGAGGCGGGCTGGATCCGCCCCGCCGGCCGGCGGGAGGTGCCGGGACGGCCGCTGACCTACGCCACGACGCGCGTCTTTCTCGACCATTTCGGGCTCGCGGCGCGCCGCGATCTGCCCGGCATCGACGATTTACGCGCCGCCGGCCTGCTCGATCCGGTCGATCTCGCGATGGAGCAAACGCTTGGATTGGCTAACGAAGAAGGGGATGGTTAATCCTCCCTTAGCTTGTGCTAGATAAAGGGATGGCGAACGCGGCCGCTGCGCCGCCGTGCGTCGCGGGCGATGCTCGCAATGCGCGCGATGCTTTCCTATTTAGGCGTGAAGCCGAGGAGATTGACGATGGGTGGCCTCAGTATCTGGCACATGCTGCTGCTGGCAGTGGTGGCGATGGTGTTCCTCGGCAAGGGACGCCTTTCGGAATTCATGGGCGACGCCGGCAAGGGCCTGCGCAGCTTCAAGAAAGGCCTGACCGACGACGACGAGGCCACGCGCGCGGCGACCCCGCCGGCACGCCTGCAGGCGCAGCAGCCGATGGAGCCGTCCACCGAGCATGATCTGCAGCCGATGAAGGACGATCGCCCGCGCGTCTGATCGCGCGGACGCGGCTTACGTTGCGCATATCGGCGTACTCGCCAGACCTTTGGCGTGAGCCCGGTCCACGCCGTCGGTGGGAGCGCGCCGCGCTTCCACCGATGACGATCAGGCTCTAGGGCTTCCACATGTTCAATATTGAACCATCCGAGCTGTTGCTGCTGGCCGCGGTCGCGCTCGTCGTGATCGGGCCGAAAGACCTGCCCAAGGCGATGCGTTTCGTCGGCCAGTGGGTTGGCCGCGCGCGCGGCATGGCGCGCCACTTCCGCTCGGGCATCGACGAGATCATCCGCCAGGCGGAGCTCGACGAGATGCAGCAGAAGTGGGCGGCCGAGAATGCCCGCATCATGGCCGAGCACAGCGCGACGCCGCCGATCGAGGAGGCGCACGACGCCACGCTGGCGCTCGCCGGGCCTGCCGCTTCCGCGAGCGAGCCTGTCGTGGATGCGCCGGTTGCGAGCGAACCAACCATCGACCACGACCATCTGCGGGCGCTCGCCGCGAGCGTGGAGCCCGAGCCGGCCTACGCGCCCGGCCACCCGCTCCACGTACCGCCTGCGGTCGAGCCACCGGCCGAACCCGCCGAGCCGCTGCTGCCGCTCGACGTACCGCACCACGCGCAGGGGGAACGCGGTTGACCGGCGGAGACGAACTCGAGGACAGCCGCGCCCCGCTGATCGATCATCTGATCGAGCTGCGCCGCCGGCTGATCTGGTCGTTCGCGGCGCTCGGCGGCGCCTTCCTGATCTGCCTCTATTTCGCGCGGCCGATCTTCGCGATCCTCGTCCAGCCGCTGCTGCGCGCGGGGCAGGGTCGCCTGGTCTACACCCAATTGTTCGAGGCGTTCTTCGTCGAGGTGAAGGTCGCCTTCTTCGCGGCGATCATGCTCGCTTTTCCGGTGATCGCGAACCAGCTTTGGCAGTTCGTCGCCCCTGGCCTGTACGGCAAGGAGAAGCGGGCGCTGCTGCCGTTCCTGTGGGCGACGCCGGTGCTGTTCATCATGGGCGCCGCGCTCGCCTATTTCGTCGCCATTCCGATGGCGCTGCACTTCCTGCTCGGCTTCCAGGGCAATCTCGGCGGCGTGAAGCAGGAGGCTTTGCCGTCGGTCGCCAATTATCTCGCCTTCGTCATGCAGTTCATGTTCGGCTTCGGACTGGCCTTCCTGATGCCGGTGATGCTGATGCTGATCGAGCAAGCGGGCCTCGTCACCCGCGCGCAGCTCGTCGCCTTCCGCCGCTATGCCGTGGTCGCCAACACCGCTGTCGCCGCTCTGCTGGCACCGCCGGACATCGGTTCGATGATCCTGCTCGGCGTGCCGCTGATCCTGCTCTACGAACTCGCCTTGGTGGCGATGTGGTTCACCGAGCGGCGGCGCAAGCGCGAGGAAGCCACCGAGGCTGGCGCGACCGTTCCGGGCACCGACCTCCAATAGAAAAGGGCGCCGCGACACCGCGACGCCCCCAACCGTTCGATCGAAGTGCTTACTTCGACTTTTCGGCGGTATTGCTGACCGCCTTGCCAGCGGACGAGACATCCTTGCCGGCGCCGGCAACCGTGTTGCAAGCGGCGAGCAGCAGCGTGCCGGCGATCATGGAAACTTCGATAACCTTGCGGATCATGTAGCGGACTCCCTTCGATATTGGCGCCGGCACGGGCGCGACGAAGGGATCAATGCCGCTGACGGTAGATAGTTCCTGCCCCACTGCGATGTGCAGCGTGCCCGGATGAATGTCGGGCCCGGATAGGCCGAAGGGGGGAGTCGGCGTATCCGGGCCCATGTGTTCGGATAGCGAGAGCGGGGGGGGGGGCATAAGGTCGCTATCCGAAATCTAAGAACCCGCAGCCCCTTAGGGGGTTCCGTGGTGAATCACTCCGCTTTTGGAGCGGCCCGATCGCTTTCGGCGGGCTGTGGCAGAATCGCGATGGCGATCGAATAGCGGCCGCTCGTGTCGTCATGGTCGAGCTGCGACCGCAGCTGGCGGGCGAGCCCGATGACGATGCGCTCGAACCGATCGAGGCCGCTGCCGGCACCGCATCGGCCTGCGATCAGGCCGTTCGATTCGATCGTCAGGATGGCACGATCGGCGGTCGCGCCGGGGGCGAGCGCGATCGCGACGCGGCCGGTCGGATCGCATGTCATCACCAGCTCGACGATCTCGGTCACGAGGAAGGCGACCGGCACGGCGACGTCCTGCGTGATGAACGCCGGGATCATGTCGAGCGTGATCGTCATGTGCTGGGCCGACGCGGGCGCGGTGGCGCGCAGGTTGGCGGTCAGTTCGGCGATCAGCGAGCGCAATGCGACCCCGCGATTCTCCTCGAGTTCGGCATAATGATTGCGGTGGACGACGGCGAGCGCATCGACCCGCCGCTGGATCGAGGCATAGGCGTCGGCAACCTCGCCCTGTGTGCCGCGCGCGTGCAGGTTGATCAGGCTGGCGACGACCTGCAGGTTATTCTTGACGCGATGATGCACCTCGCGCGTCAGCCGCACCTGATGGTTGAGGCCTTCCTTCAGCGCAGCCTCGCGATCGGCCAGCCGGGCGGCGGTGGTGGCGAAGGCGGCGCCGAGCGCGCGAATCTCCTGCGACGGGCCGCCGAGCCGCGGCAGCGCGAAGTCGTGATCGCCCGGCCCGAACGACGTCACCGCGCGCTGCAGCTGCTCCAGCGGCTGGACGAGAAAGCGGTCGATCACGAACCAGCCGATCATCGCCGCGGACGCCCACATCAGCAGCGGAAGCAACACCAGCACGATCTCGACCGCGCTGATCGGATTGACGATCACGAGCAGCTCGAGGCTCGCCTGGCCGCCCGCGATCGGGGCGTTGACCTCGACCCGCTGGCCGAACGGATAGGACACCGTCGGTGCCGACAGGCGCAGATGGGTACTGCCCTGCGACAGCCGGATTCCCTGATCGCCGGCGGTCGGGATGACGCGCTGCAGCAATGCGACGGGCAGCTCGCCGACGCCGTAGCCGCCGCTCGGCCCCTGCACGGTGAAGCGCAGCCCGGCCGGCGCGTCGACCAGCAGCGCGTCGATGCCGATGCCGGCGCGCGGAGCGGGCAGCCGTCGCGGCCGGAAGTCGGGCGAGGCGCACCGCAGGCGGCCGCGACCGTTGAACAAGGCCAGCCGCACCGGCACCTGGAAGACGCTCTGGTCCTGTTCGAGCAGCGGGGTGCAATCCCGCTCTTCGCTATCGGACAGCGCCAGGGTGCCACGAACGAGATTGGCGCCGCGCAGCAGCAGCACGTCGATCTGCCGCGCCTCGGCGCTGGCGATCACGCGCGCGTCCGCCTCGCGCTGGAGCCGCTTGACGTGCGCCGACTGGATCGACGCGAACAATGCGATAAGCCCGAGCGGCAGCAAGGCGGCCGTCAGGATCAGCAGCATCTTTACGCCGGTGGACAGTCCCGAAAGGCCCCGAGCCGTTACGCCGCCGACGCGCGACGCCATAAGCTAAAGCGCCCTTTCAGTTGAGCTTGCGCAGCAGATCGAGAAATTCCGGCGGCACATCCTCTTGAATAGCTTCCTCATAAGCGCTGCGAAGCGCGTTTGCGACATGCTGGTCGGGGTCGCGCGGACGCTTTGCGCCCGCCTCCGCTCCGGTCTTTTCGCGACCGGCTGAGCCGTTCTTCTTAATCGACGTCAACCCTTTCGTCCCCCGCACATCGTGTTTCGGCTGCACCATCGCCCGCCTTGAGAGTAGGACCAATCGCACGACCTCTTCGCGGGCCGAAGCGACTAAACCCATGCCCATGATTAAAGTGCCGAGCGCACGTGAAACCAAAAGAGGAAATGTTTGTTCCGGACGACGGGTCAAAGATTCGGGATAGCGGGGTGGCGCGGGCATAAGCGGTGATGCACCGCTCCGGGGCTTGCCTCCGTGAATCTCTTTCCCCAAGTCGTACTGAACATCAGGAGCAGTTGCACGCTATGTCGCTCGGCCAGGATCTTGCCCCACACCTTCCCTTCCTGCGCCGCTACGCCCGCGCGCTGACCGGCAGCCAGAAACATGGCGACGCCTATGTCAGGCAGGCGCTCGAGGCGATCGTCGCCGCCCCGCAAGATTTTCCGCGCGACGTCGACGTGCGTCTGGGCCTCTACCGGACCTTCCAGCGCATCTGGGCGTCGACCAACGACGAGGTGCGCAGCGATGCGGATCCGCTGGACGACAGCAATGTCGCCGACGCCCGGCTCGCGCGCATCACGCCGCGCTCGCGCCAGGCGCTGCTGCTGACGCAGCTCGAAGGCTTCACGCCCGAGGATGCCGGTTATCTGATGCTGATCGACGCACCCGAGGTCGAGGCGCTCGTCGCCGAGGCGGTTGCCGAGATCGAGCGCCAGACGCATGCGGACGTCCTCATCATCGAAGACGAGCCGATCATCGCGATGGACCTCGAAACGATCGTGCGCGACCTGGGCCACAACGTCACCAGCGTCGCCGTGACGCGCGACGAGGCACTGGCGCAGGCGCTGGCGCAGCGGCCGGGCCTCGTCCTCGCCGACATCCAGCTGGCCGACGACAGCTCGGGCATCGACGCGGTCAAGGATATCCTGCGCGAATTCTCGGTGCCGGTGATCTTCATCACGGCCTTCCCCGAGCGGCTGCTGACCGGCGAGCGGCCGGAGCCGACCTTCCTCATCACCAAGCCGTTCCAGCGGTCGACGGTGAAGGCGGCGATCAGCCAGGCATTGTTCTTCGACACGACGACCGTCCCCGCCTGATCGGTATCGTTACGGCGTCGTATCGGGTGGAACCCGGCGACGCCGCGTCCGTTGGCATGGTGTAACGATCTCGAGAGAGGCAGCCATGGCGGACCCGGAACCCCATTTGACGCGCACCGAAGCGCGGGGCGGATCGTCGAACCACGTCACGCGCTACGTCCTGCCGATCAGCCTGGCGCTCGTCGTCATCCTGTTCCTGGTCATCCTTTATATCTGGCGCTGACCGACAGGAACGACGTTGCAAGCCCGTTCGGCCACCCCATCTTTGCAGCCAGGCGGCTTTATCCGTCCGGCCGGAGTCGCGAATTTGATGACTGATACCACCGACGACGACACGGACCACGAATCGACCGAGGCGCCCGTTCACGTCTCGCTGTCGGATGACGAATTCCGTATCGAACTCGGTCGGGTGATCCCGCACCTGCGCGCGTTCGGTCGATCGCTGTCGGGCAATCGCGATCTGGCGGACGATCTGGTGCAGGAAACTTTGCTCAAGGCGTGGGCGGCGCGCAAGCGGTTCCAGGCCGGCACGAACATGCGTGCATGGACCTTCATCATCCTGCGCAACCTGTTCCTCAGCCAGATGCGGCGCGCGCGCTTCAAGGGCGAGTGGGACGATCTGACCGCCAGCCGCATCCTCGCCGCGCCGGCGAGCCAGGAACGGCATGTCGATCTGGGCGATCTCCAGCGCGCGTTGCTCCATTTGCCGCAACCGCAGCGCGAGGCGTTGATCCTCGTCGGGGCGGGCGGCTTTGCCTATGAAGAGGCTGCCGACATCTGCGGATGCGCCGTCGGCACGATCAAGAGCCGCGTGGCACGCGGGCGCGTGGCGCTCGAACAGCTCATGAGCGGCGGCAAGCTGCCGTCGCGTCGCGACGACCCCGTCAGCCAGTCCGATGCGCTGAACACAATCATGGGCGAGGTCGACGAGCTTAGCCGAGGCCGCTGAACAGCCCGCTGGCGTCGAGCCGAGCCTGCCTTACGTTAGATGGAATGAAGAAGGCGCTGGGCGCAACCGCATGGTTGCGCCCGATGCATGTTAGCGCTCCCGTTTCTCATTCGCCTTCGCGGATGCAGCACGACATATGTTGCAGCGCACCAAAACATAAACTCTTGAGAGGGCAACCCAGACCGGAGATTGCCATGACCAAGCATGTATTCGTCCTCGCTGCCGCCGCCCTCGTCGCCGCCCCGGCGCTTGCCGGCACCACCGTCGATTTCGTCCGTGACGGCGTCCGCTACGTCGCCGACGTCAGCCAGCAGAATGGCGAGCAGCTGATCCAGGGCCGCGAAGTCCAGAGCGGCCGCACCTTCTCGCTGCACGTCCGCAACGGCTTCGTCTCGGGCAATTATGACGGCGAGAACGTCGCCTACCGCGCGCCGAAGTCGGCGCTGGTGCGCACCGCCAGCAACTGATCGCTCAACCGAGTGCTCGCATAGGGGGCGGGGCCGCAAGGCTCCGCCCCTTTTGTTTTGCGCAGGCTCCGGGCACAGACGGGGAAACGGCCCGAGGGGATGAGGATGGCGCAGAGGCTTAGGGTGCTCGTCATAGCCGAGGCGGCCAATCCCGAATGGGTGAGCGTGCCGTTGGTCGGCTGGTCGCAGGCGGATGCGCTGCGTGCGGTTGCCGACGTGCACATCGTCACGCAGATCCGCAACCGCGACGCCTTCCTGCGCGCCGGGCTGGTCGAGGGCACGGATTTTACGGCGATCGATTCGGAAAAGGTCGCGAAGCTCGCATGGCGCGCGACCACGCTGCTGCGCGGTGGCGCGGGCAAGGGCTGGACCACCATCTCCGCACTCGCGAGCCTGACCTATTTCTATTTCGAGCGGCTGGTGTGGCGCCAGTTCGGCGATGCGATTCGCGCGGGGCGCTATGACGTCGTCCATCGCCTGACCCCGCTCTCGCCGACCAGCCCCAGCCCGATCGCGCCCAAGGTGGCGCGGGCCGGCGCGGCGTTCGTGCTGGGGCCGCTCAACGGCGGGCTGCCATGGCCGAAGGGCTTCAACAGCGAGCGGCACAAGGAGCGCGAATGGCTCTCCTACGTGCGCGGCGCGTATAAATTGCTGCCGGGCTATCGCGCCACGCTGGCGGCGGCGCGCGTGATCCTCGCCGGATCGCGCCACACCGCGGCCGAGCTGCCCGCGAGCACGCGCGCCAGGACGATCTTCGTGCCCGAAAACGGCATCGATCCCGCGCGATTCGCGCTGACCCCGTCCAAGCCGATCGATCCCGCGCAGCCGATCGGGCTGTGCTTCATCGGCCGGCTGGTGCCTTACAAGGGGCCGGATATGGCGCTCGCCGCCGCGTTGCCGCTGCTACGCGCCGGCCGCGCGACCTTCGACATGATCGGCGACGGGCCGATGATGGCCGAGCTGCGCGCGCTGGCCGAGCGCGAGGGCGTGAGCGACGCGGTGCGCTTCCATGGCTGGGTCGAGCATGATCGCGTGCAGGCGATGGCGCGCGCGAGCCATTGGTTCGTCTTCCCGAGCGTGCGCGAGTTCGGCGGCGGCGCGGTGCTGGAGGCGATGGCGCTCGGCCTGCTGGCGATCGTGGTCGATTATGGCGGTCCGGGCGAGCTGGTGGCGGACGGGCGGGGCATCGCGCTGCCGCTCGGCAGCCGCGAGGCGATCGTCGCCGAACTCAGCCGCACATTGCTCGCACTCGCCGACGATCCGGCGCGTGCGCAGGCCGCCGCCGAGCGCGGCCATGCCTGGGTGGAGGCGAACCTCACCTGGGCGGCCAAGGCGCGCGTGATCGAGCGCATCTACCGCTGGGCGCTCGACCCAAAGGGGTCGAAGCCCGAGCCTTACTGACGCCACTCTCCGTCATCCCAGCGCAGCTGGGGTGACGTCCGGTCGACGGGCAGAGCTCAGTGCTGGTCGCGGCGGCCCAGCAGGCGCAGGCGCAGCGCGTTGAGCTTGATGAAGCCGGCGGCGTCGCGCTGGTCGTAGGCGCCCTGATCGTCCTCGAACGTCACGACCTTCTCCGAGTAGAGCGTGTTCGGCGACTTGCGGCCGATGACATGGACGCCGCCCTTGTAGAGCTTGAGCCGCACCGTGCCCGAGACCTTCGCCTGGCTGTGGTCGATCGCCGCCTGCAGCATCTCGCGCTCGGGGCTGAACCAGAAGCCGTTGTAGATCAGCTCGGCATATCGCGGCGCAAGCTCGTCCTTCAGATGCGCCGCGCCGCGATCGAGCGTGATCTGCTCGATCCCGCGATGCGCGAGATGATAGATGGTGCCGCCCGGCGTCTCGTACATGCCGCGACTCTTCATGCCGACGAAGCGGTTCTCGACCAGATCGAGCCGGCCGATGCCGTGCAGCTTGCCGAGATCGTTGAGCTTCGCCAGCAGCGCCGCCGGGCCATAGCCCTCGCCGTTGATCGCGACCGCATCGCCGCGCTCGAAATCGATCGTGATGATCTCGGGCACGTCGGGTGCGCTCTCGGGATCGTTGGTGCGCGAGTAGACATAGTCGGGCACCTCCTCCCACGGATCCTCGAGCACCTTGCCCTCGGACGAGGTGTGCAGCAGGTTCGCGTCGGTGGAGAACGGGCTCTCGCCGCGCTTGTCCTTGGGCACCGGGATCTGGTGCGCCTCGGCATATTCGATCAGGCGGGTGCGGCTGGTGAGATCCCATTCGCGCCACGGCGCGATCACCTTGATGTCGGGCGCCAGCGCATAATAGCCGAGCTCGAAGCGGACCTGATCGTTGCCCTTGCCGGTCGCGCCGTGGCTGACGGCATCGGCGCCGACCTGGCGGGCAATCTCGATCTGGCGCTTGGCGATCAGCGGTCGCGCGATCGAGGTGCCGAGCAGGTACAGCCCCTCGTACAGCGCATTGGCGCGCATCATCGGCATCACATAATCGCGCACGAACTCGTCGCGCAGATCGTCGATGAAGATATGCTCGGGACGCACGCCCATCAGCTCGGCCTTCTTGCGCGCCGGCTCCAGCTCCTCGCCCTGCCCGAGATCGGCGGTGAAGGTGACGACCTCGCAATCGTAGGTGTCCTTCAGCCACCTCAGGATCACGCTGGTGTCGAGGCCGCCGGAATAGGCCAGCACCACGCGCTTGATCTCGCTCATCATCGGTCTCCGAAGGGGGTCGCGCGCGCCCTTGGCGGCATTGGGGGCCGAGCGTCAACAGCGATCGTGCCGCTTGTCGAGGCTGCAACATCGCTGCGGCGCCGACGAACGGGAGCAACATCCGCGTGGCAGGGGCGCAATATGCGGCGTTCCGGCCGCCGAGGAGACGATGATGAAGCGATTCGTGGGGGGTGTCGCCCTGCTGGCGATGATGGCGGGCACGGCCGCGATCGCGCAGGACGCGCCGCCGCCGGGCGGCCAGCCGGCGGCGGGATGGGGCGCCGATCGCCCCGCGCCGCCGCCGCTGACGCGCGCCGCGTTCATGGCCGAGGTCCAGCAGCGTTTCGCCGAGGCCGACCTCAACCATGACGGCGCGGTGACGCATGGCGAGTTGGTCGACGCGCGCGACGCGCGCATGCGCCAGCGGATGAAGGAGCATCGCGATCATCAGTTCGCGGCGATGGACGCGAATCACGACGGCGAATTGTCGCGCGGCGAGTTCGACAGCGCGCATCCGCACGGCCCGCCGCCGATGGACGGCAAGGACGGCAAGGCGCCACCTCCGCCGGGTGACCCGATGGGTGGGCCAGGCCGGATGGGCATGATGCCGGTCGACCGCATCTTCGCCATGGCAGACGCCAATAACGATGGTCGCGTGACGCTGGCCGAGGCGCAGACCGCCGCGGCGGCGTGGTTCGACCGGCTCGACACCAACCATGACGGCACGATCACCGCCGACGAGCGGCGTGCTGCGATGGCGGCGATGATGCATCGGCGTGGGCCGGGCGGGCCTGGTGGTCCCGGCGGCCCCGGTGGCGACATGCCGCCGCCCCCGCCGCCGCAGGAATAGGATCGTTCAATCCGTCATTCCCGCGCAGACGGGAATCCATTCGCGCGGCCGGTGCCCGTTTGTAGCAACCGCTCGACAAATGGATCCCCGCCTGCGCGGGGATGACGGCGGTTTCCGGGGCCGCGCTCAGCGGCCCGTCTGGGCGCGGTGCAGCAATTTCTGGTCCGCCAGTACCAGCGCGACCATCGCCTCCACCACCGGCGCGGCGCGGATGCCGACGCACGGATCGTGACGGCCCTTGGTGCGGATCTCGGCGGCCTGCCCGTCGCGGCCGATCGTTTCGACCGGCGTCAGGATCGAGGAGGTCGGCTTGAGCGCGCAGCGCACCACGACCGGCTGGCCGGTGGCGATCCCGCCAGCGACGCCGCCGGCATGGTTGGCGAGGAAGATCGGGCGTCCGTCGGGGCCCGGCCGCATCGGATCGGCATTGGTCTCGCCGGTCAGCCGCGCCGCGGCGAAGCCGTCGCCGATCTCGACGCCCTTGACCGCGTTGATCGACATAAGCGCTGCAGCCAGCTCGCCGTCGAGCTTGGCGTAGAGCGGCGCGCCCCAGCCCGCCGGCACGCCATAGGCGACGCATTCCACCACCGCGCCGACCGACGAGCCCGCCTTGCGTGCATCATCGACGATCGCTTCCCAGCGCGTAGCGGCGGCGGGATCGGGGCAGAAGAAGGGGTTGGCGTCGATCGCCGCATCGTCGAACGCCGCGCGATCGATCGCGTCGCCGCCGAGCTCGACCAGATAGGCACGTATCCGCACCTCGGGGATCACGGCGCGTGCGACCGCGCCCGCCGCCACGCGCGCCGCCGTCTCGCGTGCCGAGGATCGTCCGCCGCCGCGATAGTCGCGCAGGCCATATTTGGCGTCATAGGCGTAGTCGGCGTGGCCGGGGCGATACGCGACCGCGACCTCCGAATAATCCTTCGAGCGCTGGTCGACATTCTCGATCATCAGGCTGATCGGCGTGCCGGTCGTCTGGCCCTCGAACGTGCCCGACAGGATGCGCACCGCATCGGGCTCCTGCCGCTGCGTGGTGAAGCGCGACGTGCCCGGCCGGCGCTTGTCGAGCCACGGCTGGATGTCGCCCTCGACCAGCGGCAGGCCCGGCGGACAGCCGTCGACCACCACCCCCAGCGCCGGTCCGTGGCTCTCGCCCCATGTCGTGAAGCGGAAAACCCGCCCGAAACTGTTGACGCTCATCTACCCTCTCCCTGCAGGGGAGAGGGAGGGGCCCGCCGCCCAAAGGGCGGTGGGAGGGTGAGGGCGTCGCCGATCGCAGCGAGCACCTTTTCCCGCTGCGTCAGCACCTCGTTGTTCCAGAAACGGATCACCCGAAAACCTTCCTGTTCGAGCCACGCGCGTCGCCGCTCGTCATAATCAGCTTGATCAAAGTGCTGACTACCGTCCGCCTCGACGACCAGCCGCGCCTCGGCACAATAGAAATCAGCGATATATTGGCCAAGCCAGACCTGCCGGCGAAACTTGGCACCGGCTAACCTGCGGCTGCGCAAGGAAGTCCATAACATGGCTTCGGCATCGGTCGAAAAGCGGCGCATGGCCCGCACCCGCGCAAGCGCTGCTGGATCGCTTGGGCGCTGCATCCCCTCACCTTCCCATGCTCCGCATGGGCCCCTTCCTCTCCCCTGCAGGGAGAGGGGCCAAGTTACGCCAGCGCGATATCCGGCGCGTCTTCCGCCTTCATGCCGATCACGTTGTAGCCGGCGTCGACATGGTGGATCTCGCCGGTCACGCCCGACGAAAGATCGGACAGCAAATAGAGCGCCGAGCCGCCGACATCCTCGATCGTCACGGTGCGGCGCATCGGCGCGTTCAGCTCGTTCCAGCGGAGGATGTAGTTGAAGTCGCCGATGCCGCGCGCCGCCAGCGTCTGGATCGGGCCGGCCGAGATGGCGTTGATACGGACATTGTCGGGCCCGAGATCGACCGCGAGATATTTCACGCTCGTCTCCAGCGCCGCCTTGGCGACGCCCATCACGTTGTAATGCGGGATCACCTTCTCGGCGCCATAATAGGTCAGCGTCAGGATCGAGCCGCCATTGGGCATCATCGCGCGCGCGCGCTGCGCCACCGCGACCAGCGAGTAAGCCGAGATGTTCATCGTCATCAGGAAATTGTCGAGCGTCGTGTCGTAGAAGCGCCCGCGCAGCTGGCTCTTGTCCGAAAAGCCGATCGCGTGGACGACGAAGTCGATCGTCGGCCAGCGCTCCGCCAGGGTCGCGAACGTCTGGTCGAGCGCGGCCATGTCGGACACGTCGCAGTCGATCAGGAAATCGGAATCGAGCTGCTCCGCCAGCGGGCGCACGCGCTTGGCCAGCGCCTCGCCCTGATAGCTGAACGCCAGTTCCGCACCCTGCGCACGCAGGGCCTTCGCGATCCCCCATGCCAACGACTTGTCGTTCGCGAGCCCCATGATGAGCCCGCGCTTACCTTGCATCAATCCCGCCATCATCCCTCCGCTGGCTGGTGCGGCCCCCTTATCGCGCTCGATGGGGTTTCCGCCAGTGCCGCGTTCAGATGCGCGCCGATGACGAGCCCGAACCCGACCAGCCAGAAGAACAGCAACGCCACGATCACCCCGGCAAGGCTGCCATAGGTGCGATCATAGCCGCCGAGCTGCGCCAGCACCGCCGGCAGCGCGGTCGTCGCCAGCACCCACCACAGGGCCGTGAACATCGCGCCCGGCCATTTGAGGCAGCCCACCTCGCGATAGCGGCTGGGGGTGAGCGAGAAGAAGATCAGGTAGAGCGCGCCGAACAAAGCGACCGCCGGCGCGAGCCGCGACCAGCCGATCCAGCCGATCACCTCGTCCGACACGGGCAGCAGCCGCGCGACGAATTCCTCGACGCCGGTCAGCAGCAATTGCAGGCTGAACGCGATCAAGGTCGCCACCACCGCGCCCATGATGAGCACGGTCGAGCCGATGCGATAGCGCCAGAAGGATTTGGTCGATTGCGTGCCGTAGGCGCGGCGCAGGATATCGCGGATCGTCTCGATGAAGCTGCCGGTGGTCCACAGCCCGAGCAACCCGCCGAGCCACAGCAGCGAGCCGGTGCGCTGCGCCAGCACGTCGGTGATCGGCTGACGCAGCAGCTCGCGCACGCTCTTGGGCAATTCGCGCAGGAAGCTGTCGACCGCCATCGTCGTGTCGGCGCCGCGCCCCAGCCCGTGCGCGAGCGCCGCCGTCGCGATGAAGAAGGGGAAGAGCGACACGAGGGCGAGGTAAGCGAGGTTGCCGGCGTGGATGAAGCCATCGGCATAGACGCCCACCACCACGCGCCGCACGATCTCCCACGCGCGGCGCGGCAGGCTCAGCGCGGCGAGGGCCTGCGGATTGCCATGCCCGGCGCGTTCCTCGGGCGAGATGGGCGAGGCGTCGTGCATGTGCGCTCCGATCGGCCGGGGAGCGCCGGCCGCTAGACGCCCAACGCGGCGCGCGGATTACGGTCGCGCTCGGCGGTCCAACCCTCGACGAACGTCCGAAGCTCCGCATCGTCGTTCGGCACATCGATCATCAGCGTGATCAGCTGATCGCCGCGCGTGCCGTCGCGGCGGTGGAAGCCGCGCCCCTTCAGCCGCAGCACCTTGCCCGAAGTGGAGCCCCCGGGCACCGACAGCATCACCGCGCCCTCGACCGTCGGCACCTTCACCTTCGCGCCGAGCAGCGCCTCGTCCAGCCGCACGGGCAGGTTGAGCCGCACGTCGTCGCCGTCGCGCGTGTAGAAACGATGCGGCTTCACCTCGATCGTGACGGTCGCATCGCCGCGGCCGCCCAGCCCTTCCTCGCCCTGGCCCGCCAGCCGCATCGCGGTGCCCGCGACGCCCTCCGCGGTGAGCTTCAGGTCGATCGTCTTGCCGCTCGACAGCGTGATGCGCTGCGGCTTGAGCGCGGCGGCATCGTCGAAATCGACCGGGAGGCGATAGGCGACGTCGGCACCCTTGGGGGCACGCTGGCGGCCACCGAATCCGCTGAAGCCGCCGCCAGCGCCCGCGGCCTGCCGCCGCGCGCCGCCGAACAATCCTTCGAAGATATCGCTGAAATCGGCGCTGCCCGAATCGAACTCGCCGCCGCCGGGCGCGCCGCGCGTCGCGCGAAAGCCGCCATGGCCGCCGGCACTGCCGAAACCGAACGGTGCCTTGGGATTGCCCTGCTCGTCGATCTCGCCGCGATCATATTGCGCGCGTTTGTCCTTGTCGGTCAGCAGGTCGTAGGCGCCCGTCACCTCGGAGAAGCGCGCCGCGGCGTTGGGGTTGTCCTGATTGCGATCGGGATGCAGCTCCTTGGCGAGCTTGCGATACGCCTTCTTGATCGCGGCCTCGTCGGCGCTGCGTGCCACGCCCAGGGTCGAATAGGGATCTGCCATCGCGCGTGAGATGCGGAGCGCCGCGCGTTTCCACAAGAGGAAAGTGGCACCAAGCGGCCCTAGCCGCGTTTCACGGGCAAATCGACCGACGACATTCTTCAGGACATCGCCATGAAACCATATTCGTGCCCGAATTGCGGGCGCCTGAACCATTTCGAGGTGCGGGTCTGCCCGAACTGCAGCTTCACGCTGGGCTTCGACCCGGCGAGCGACCGATTCCTCTTCCTCGGCGACAATGCGACGACGTGGCGCGATGCCGACGGCACCGAGCAGGACGTGGTCGTGTGCCAGAACAACAACGAATTTGCCGTATGCAACTGGCTGGTGCCGGCGGTGGGCGACCAGCCCCTATGCCTCGCCTGTCGCCACAACCGCACGATTCCCGATCTGACCGGGCCGACCGTGCCCGAGCGCTGGGCGAAGATCGAGGCGGCCAAGCGCCGGCTGTTCCACACGTTGCTCCACCTCAATCTGCCGATCGAGACCGAGGCGGAGGCCGAGGCGAACGGCACCGCGCCCGGCCTGACCTTCGACTTCCTCTACGATCCGCAGGGCGAGGCGACCGGCACCGTCCAGATCACGACCGGCCACGAGGAAGGGCTCATCACGCTGAACCTGATCGAGGCCGACGACGTCCAGCGCGAGCGGATGCGCACCTCGCTCGGCGAGCCCTATCGCACTATCCTCGGCCATTTCCGTCACGAAGTCGGCCATTATTACTGGGCGCGGCTGATCGAGGGCACCGCCGAGGTGGAGGCGTTCCGCGCGCTCTTCGGCGACGAGCGGATCAGCTACGAGGATGCCAAGTCGCAGCATTATGGCGACGGCACCGGCGGCTGGTCGGACGATTTCGTCTCGTCCTATGCGACGATGCATCCGTGGGAGGATTTCGCCGAAACCTTCGCCCACCTGCTCCACATCATCGACGCGCTGGCGACGATCGACGGCTTCGGCATGCGCATGACCAAGTGGCCGGGGATGGACGAGCAGCCGGCGGTCGACTTCGATCCGTATCATGCCGATACGCATGCGCTGGTGTCGGAATGGGGCCCGTTCGCCTTTGCCGAAAACTCGATCAACCGCAGCATGGGGCAGCCCGACCTCTACCCCTTCCACCTGTCGGACAAGATCGTCGCCAAGCTGGATTACATCAACCGGCTGCTGCAACGCGCCGGGCAGGGCGATATCGCGCCGCGCGAGCAGCCCCAGCCGGTCGCCGCCTGAGCGATCAGCCGTCGGCCCAGTCGAACGGCAGCGGCGCCTCGCGGAAGGCGAAGCGGTCGAGATGGCGGGCGACGGCGCCCTTCAATCCGTCGCGCTGTTCCTCCGATGTCGCCTCGATCCGCACCATCAGCGCGTCGGGCGCGGCATCGAAGGTGACGATCGCGTCGCCCGGATGATTCGCGCCGCGAGCATCGTGCGGGAACACCACGGTGCCGTGCTCGGGCGTGAACTCGACCGCGAGGTTGTGCGACCAATGCTTGCACACCTGCTGGAGGTAGCGGCTGCCCTGCTCGGTCGGCACGGTGGCAGTAGCGGCGAAAGCGTTGCTGAGCGTCATGGCCGACAGGTAGGTCGTGCCGGCCGCCCAATCCAGCCCGCCGCGCAGCTATTCGTAATCGGGCCCGAGCTGCGGATCGAGATCGCGCGGGCGCACGAAGCGGACGAGGTGGCCGCTGCCCGCATCGACATCGGCCCAGCGATCGATGTCGAGCTCCATCTCGGCGAGGCTGGCGGTGGGATATTTCACGGCCACGGTATCGCGCGCCTCGCCGCCCGCCGCGAGCAGCAGCACCAGATCCTCCAGCCCCGGATTGTGCCCCACCAGCAGCAGCCGCTCGGCCGCGGGCGGTGCATCGCGCAGCAGGTCGAGCAGTTCGTCGGCGCTCGCCAGATAGATGCGCTTCTCCCACCGCGGGTCGAGCGGGGCGCCATAGCCGGCGCCGACCTCCTCGATCGTCTCGGCCACGCGCTGCGCGGGCGAGGCGAGCGCGGCGTCGAAGGCGAGATCATGTTCGCGCAGATAGCGGCCGATCGCGCGCGCGGCGCGCTTGCCCTTCGCGTTCAGGCGGCGATCGAAATCGCGCGCGGCCTCGGCATCCTCGCCCGACTTCGCATGGCGCAGGAGCGTGAGCCGCTTCATCCTCATCCCGATCGTTCCTCAGCGGCCCCTAGATGCCGCAAAGCGGGCGCGGGCGAAAGCCGCGATGCGACGCGCGCCACCGCCTCGTCGAGCGTGAGGCGCACCACCGGCGCGCCCGCCGGAAAGGCATCGAGCAGCCGCGACGGCGTCGCCGCCGACAGCAGGACGAAGCTGCCCCGGTCGTCGGCGCGGCGGATCAGCCGCCCGAACGCCTGCGCAAGCCGCGCGCGGACGATGCGGTCGTCATAAGCGGTGCCGCCGCCGGCCGCGCGGCGGGCGGCGTGCAGCACGGTCGGGCGCGGCCACGGCACGCCCTCCATCACCACCAGCCGCAGCGATTTGCCGGGCACGTCGACCCCGTCGCGCAGCGCATCGGTGCCGAGCAAAGAGGCGCGCGGATCGTCGCGGAAGATGTCGACCAGGGTGCCGGTGTCGATCGGGTCGACATGCTGGGCGTAGAGCGGCAGGCCTTCGTGCGCGAGCCGATCGGCGATGCGCGCATGGACCGCGCGCAAGCGGGCGATCGCGGTGAACAGGCCGAGCGCGCCGCCGCCCGACGCCTCGATCAGCCGGGCATAGGCGCCGGCGAGCGCGGCGGTGTCGCCGCGCTTGATATCGGTGACGATCAGCACCTCGGCCTGCGCGGCATAATCGAACGGCGAGGGTGCTGCGAAGCGCATCGCGGCATGATCGAGGTGGACCGCACCGCTGCGCGCCTCGGCCACATCCCAGTCGCCGCCGCCGCGCAATGTGGCGGAGGTGACGATCAGCCCGTGCGCGGGCTTCACCACCACCTCGGCGAGCGGGCGGGTCGGGTCGAGCCAGTGGCGGTGCAGCCCGATATCATATTCGCGCCCCTCGACGCGTTCGACCGCCAGCCAGTCGACGAAATCGGGATCGGCCGGGCCGCCGAGGCGCGTCAGCAGCGCGATCCACCCGCCGAGCATCGCGGTGCGATGCGCGAGGCCGTAGATCGCCCCGTCGACGCGCGCCCGCGCCGCGGCGTCGAGCCAGTCGGGCGCATCCTCGATCACCGCCTGCAGCCGCGCGCGCAACCGCATCAGCGGGCGCACCAATGCCTCCAGCACCTCGGCGGCGGGCTGCGCCGCCTCGATCAACGGCGCGTCGAGCTCGGCGGCGGCGGTCTCGATCGCATAGCCGGCATCGGCGGCGCTGGCGCGAGCATAAGCGGTGCTGCGCACCGCGCTCAGCAACGTCTCCAGCGGGCCGAGCGGCAGCGCCTCGGCCAGCCGGCCGAGCCAGCCGTCGGCCGGCAGCTCGCGCGCGGCAGCACTCGCCGCCTCGATCGCGCGCGCGCCCTCCTCGTCATAGGAAGCGACGTCGAGCAATCGTGCCGACAGTCCGCGCCGCCGCCCGCGCGCCTTCGCCTCCGGCCCCAGGATCCAGCGGCGCAGCTCGATCGCCTCCTGCCCGGTCAGCGCGGCCGAGAAGGTCGAATCGGCCGCGTCGAACAGGTGATGGCCCTCGTCGAACACGATCCGCTGGAGCGCATTGCCCTCCAGCCGGCGGCGCTCGGCGACCAGCATCACCAGCGCGTGGTTGGCGATGACGATGTCGGCTCCTTCCGAGGCGCGCGCCGCGCGCTCGATGAAGCATTTCCGGTAATGCGGACAGCCGGCATAGACGCACTCGCCGCGCCGGTCGGTGAGCGCGGTCGAGCCGGCGCGGCGGAACAGGGTCGGCAGCCAGCCGGGCAGGTCGCCGCCGATCATGTCGCCGTCGCGGGTGAAGGCGGCCCAGCGCGCGACCAGCTGCGCCAGTACCGCCGCCCGGTTCTGGAAGCCGCCCTGCAGCGCATCTTCCAGATTGAGCAGGCAGAGATAGTTTTCGCGCCCCTTGCGCACGACCACCTTCTCGCGCCGCTCCTTGGGGTCGGGGAACAGCCGCGCGCTGTCGGCGGCGAGCTGGCGCTGGAGCGCCTTGGTATAGGTCGAGATCCACACCGTCCCGCGCGCCTCGGCCGCGTGGAGCGATGCGGGCGCGAGATAGCCGAGCGTCTTGCCGATGCCCGTCCCCGCCTCGGCCAGCAGCAGATGCGGCCGCCCGGCGGCGAGGCGCGGATCGAAGGCGCGCGCGGCGGCGGCGGCGTAAGCGCGCTGGCCCTCGCGCGGCTCGGCACCCTGACCGACCAGCTGCGCGAGGCGATCGAGCGTCGCGGCCTCGTCCAGCCGGAGGGGATGCGGATCGGGGCGCGGCGGCGCATCCTCCCATTGCGGCAGCTTGGAGAAGAGCCAGCGCTCGGCCTGCTTGGGCTGGGCGATCAGCGGGGCGACGAGCGATGCCCACGGCCAGCGCAGCCGGCCGAGCCCCTGCAGCGCGGTCCACGCCCCCTCACGCTCGGGCCAGGCGGGATCGCCGAGCGTGTCGAGCAAGGCGGCGGCGGCTTCGCGCAGGAATTCGGCGGCGGCAGCATCGTCGGCAGGCGGCGCCAATGCCAGCGCGCGGGCGAGGCCGGCGGGCGTCGGCACGGCGAAGCGCGCCGGGTGGACGAAGGCGTAGAGCTCGAGCAGGTCGAGCCCCGAAACCTCGGCGAGGCCGAGCCGCGCGGCGACGAGCGGCGCGTTGAGGATCAGGGTCGGCGTGGCGGAGACCTGCGCCACCGCCGCGCCGCGCCCGATCGCGCGCACACCGTCGTCATCCGCCAGCCACAGGCCGGCATGCGTCGCGTGCAGCGCGGGCAAATACGGGGCGGCCATGGCCGGCTTATGCCATTCCCCGCCGGGCTTTGCCAGAACGGGCCGGGAACGCGAGCCGTGCCGCCGTCACGCCTCAGCGCAGGATCGGCGCGCCCATCGGGATCACCGCGCGGCCCCATGCCGCATTGGTGACGATCGCGAAACTGCCGAACATCGCGAGCGCGCCGCACACCAGCCCCAGCCAGCCGCCGAGCTGCGTCAGCCCGTGCTGGCCGGTGATCGCGCCGAGCGCCAGCAGCAGGAAGGTCGGCCACAAGGTGAGGAAGATCAGGAAGATGATGCGCGCCATGCGGAAGGTGCTGATCCACAGATAGAGCGTCAGCACGCCCCACAGCAGCAGTGCCACGCCCACGGTCGGCCCCGCCTTGGAGATGTCGATCACGCCGGTATGGGCGAAGATCAGCAGGAAGGCGAACCACCACCAGAAGGCGCCGTAGCTGAGGAAGGCGGTCATGCCGAAGGTGTTGGCGACGCGGAACTCGAACAGCCCGGCGATGATCTGGATGAGCCCGCCATAAGCAAGCGCCAGCGGCACCACCACCGGCTCCCCGCCCTCGGGCAGCACGCCGGCATTGACGAGGCTGAGCAGCACGGTCGTCAGGCCGAACCCGACGAGGCCGAGCGCGGCGGGATTGGCGGGTAGGACGGCGGGCACCGGATCGGGCATCGGGGACTCTCCTTGGGCCATCTTCGTGGCTGGCGCGGAGAGTGCCTGCCCCGGCGATGGTGTCAAGTCGGACCTAATTTCCGTCGTCGCCCCGGATTGATCCGGGGCCCCGCTTTCTGCCGGGGGAAAAAGGAAGCTGGATCCCGGATCGGGTCCGGGATGACGGCGCGAGGAGAAGCGCGCGGGCCGCTAACATCCCCGCACCGCGGCGACGAAGGCGGCGGCGTCGGGCAGGCGATCGAAGTGGATGTTGCCGTCGATGTCGGCGCTCGGGTCGCCGGGCACCAGCATCACCGCGGCGCTGCCCGCGCCCTTGCGGTCGACCGGGCCGAGGATGCCGCCCATGATGCGTTCGCGCCCGATCTCCATCAGCGGCGCGCGGCCCCACGGCAATGTCCACAGCATGCGCCGGTCGGTGACGGTCAGGCGGATGAAGGGCGAGCGGAGGACGGCGAGCAGGAAGCCGGGAAACTTGCGCAGCAGCAGCCCGATCACGCCCATCACCAGTGCCGCCAGCACCGTCGTGCAGATCAGCGAGAAGGTCCAGTCGCCACGGCTGCGCGGCGCCGGCCACCAGATCGCCCACAACAGGATGGTGAGCGTCCAGACCTGCAGGCCGGCGAACGCGACCATCGTCAGCGATCCCGACGGCAAGGCGCGCAAACCGGGGCGGGCGACATAGCCGATCTGCTCCGCCTGCCGATCAAGCCGCCGCGCGTAACGCGTCGGCAGGCCGGTTTCGGGCGGCAGGATCTCGATCGACGCCATGGTGCGGTCCCTCCGACTCGCACCACGGCGCGGGAAAGGCTTCCCACGCCTCCGGCGCTCCCATAAAGGCCAGTGTTCTTTCTAAGTGATACGGGAACAGATGGCAAACGAGCTTCGCGACGCCGCGCTCGCCTCCAAGGCGTGGCCCTATGAGGAGGCGCGCAAGTTGCTCGCGCGCTATCCGGATGGCGCGCCGGCGAAGGGCCATGTCCTGTTCGAGACCGGCTATGGCCCGTCGGGCCTGCCGCATATCGGCACCTTCAACGAAGTGCTGCGCACGACGATGGTGCGCCGCGCCTTCGCCGAACTGTCGGACGTGCCGACCCGGCTGATCGCGTTCAGCGACGACATGGACGGGCTGCGCAAGGTGCCAGACAACGTGCCCAACCAGGCGCTGCTCGCGGCCAATCTCGGCAAGCCGCTCACGCGCATTCCAGATCCGTTCGGCACGCACGAATCGTTCGCGCACCACAATAACGCGATGCTGCGCGCCTTCCTCGATCGCTTTGGCTTCGAATACGAATTCCTCTCGGCGAGCGAATGCTATGCCGCCGGGCGCTTCGACGACGCGCTGCGCGCGGTGCTGACACATTACGATGCGATCATGGGCGTGATGCTGCCGACGTTGCGGCAGGAGCGGCAGGCGACCTATTCGCCGGTGCTGCCGGTCGATCCCAAGACCGGGGTGGTACTGCAGGTGCCGATCGAGGTGGTCGATGCGGCGGCAGGCACGATCCGCTGGACCGACCCGAATGACGGCGAGACGATGACCGGATCGGCGCTGGGCGGCGCCGCCAAACTGCAATGGAAGGTCGACTGGGCGATGCGCTGGGTGGCGCTGGGCGTCGATTACGAGATGGCGGGCAAGGATCTGATCGATTCGGTGATCCAGTCGTCGAAGATCGCGCGCATCCTCGGCGCCAAGCCGCCCGAGGGCTTCAATTACGAGATGTTCCTCGACGAGCATGGCGAGAAGATCTCCAAGTCGAAGGGCAACGGCCTGAGCCTCGACCAGTGGCTGACCTACGGGCCGCCCGAAAGCCTCGCTTACTTCGCCTATCGCGAGCCCAAGCGTGCCAAGCAGCTTCACATCGGCGTGATCCCGCGCGCGATCGACGATTACTGGAAATCGGCGGCCGATTATGCCGGCCAGACGGTGGCGCAGCGGCTCGGCAATCCGGTGCATCACATCCATGGCGGGCCGCCGCCGCACCCGCCGCTGCCGGTCACGTTCGGGCTGTTGCTCAACCTGGTCGGCGTGATCGGCGAGGCCGATCGAGCGGTGATGTGGGAGTATCTGCGCGCCTATCGCCCCGGGGTCGATCACCCGGCGCTCGACGCGCTGATCGGCCACGCGCTCGCTTATCATCGCGATTATGTCGCGCCGACGCTGCAGCGCCGGCCGCCGACGGGTGTCGAGGTGGAGGCGCTGGCGGCGCTCGACAGCCGGCTGGCCGCGCTGGGGGCGACCGACGATCTCGCCGCCGCCGCGCAGAACGAGGTCTATGAAGTCGGCAAGACGTTCTACGGGCAGGAGAAACTGCGCGACTGGTTCAAGGCGCTCTACGAGACCTTGCTGGGCACCGATCAGGGCCCGCGCATGGGCAGCTTCATCGCGCTCTACGGGCTGGACAATAGCCGCCGGCTGATCGCCGACGCGCTTGCCGCGGTCGGCGCCTGATCGCGCGGCGGGATCGTTTCGACGTACCGGGCGCTTGGAGGGGATGATAAAGACAATGAGAGGTGCCCTCGCCGGCATCGCGGCGGCGGGCATGCTCGTCGTCGCCGTGCCCGCCGCAGCTTCGCCGCGCGAGACGCTGACGGTGGCCGCCTTTCAGACCACCGACAAGAATGTGGCGCTGGCCGAGGTCAATCAGGCGATCACCGCCGCCAACGTGCTGCTCGCCGCCGATGCCCATAGTCGCGACGCGCAGATTCAATATGCCGCCGGCATCGGCTATCGCGCCAAGCTGACCCGCAACGCCAAGGACGCCAAGGCGGCGCGGCACCTGTTCGAGACGCTGGCGGCGTCGAACCCCAACGATCCCGAGGCGCAGATCCTGCTCGCCGGCTGGCATCTCGATGCGATCGCCGATCTCGGGCCGTTCCTCGCCGGGGTCGCGATCGGCGCGAAGGCGGCGACCGGCACCGCCGCGCTGGATCGCGCCGTGGCACTCGGGCGTGGGCGCGCTTTCTTTCCGGGGATCGCCGCCTTGATGCGCATCCGGCTCGACAACGGCAACGTCGCCGGCGCGACCCAGGCGGCGCAGCTCGCGCTGCAGGGCGCGACGCCGACGCCGCTCGATCGCATCGCCCGCCGCGCGGCGGAGCAGCTATTGGTGCCGCTGCGCGCCGGCGACGGCCACGCCGCCGCCGAACTCGCCAAGACATTGCTGCCGTTCGGCCGGCTGGCGAAGTAAGCGCGCGAACGGGCCCGGACGGTTGCCCGCCCGAGCCCGGACGCTACGCTACCAACCTCTAGAAGAAGAAGCCGCGGATCACGTCGACCACCGCGCCGCTGCGCAGGTCGACCAGCAGCACGTCGTTATAATAACGCACCCAGCGATAGGGCCCGTAGACCGGCGGCAGGCTGTAGAAGGCCGGGTCGTCGAGCCAGTAATCCTGCGCGTAGAAATAGGGCGCGAGCCGGTTGCCGACGCCGAAGCTGCGATAACCGAAGCCATAGCCGCGCGGCGGCACGTAGCGCGGGGCGTGGAAGATATCGCGATGCGTGTTGCGATAGCCCTGCCAATCGTAGCGACGGTCGTTGCGCCACTCCGGACGGCCGGGGGTGAAGCCGGGGCCGCCGCCGGGCCGGCCATAATTGCCGCCATTGCCACCGGGGCCGCCATGCCACTGGCCGTTCGTGCCGGGGGCGGGGCGATAGCCGCCCTGACCGCCGGGGAAGTTCGGACCGCCCGGCCCGCGATCGCCGAAGCCGTGCCCGTTATCGCCGCGGTTATTGTCGCCACGGCCATTGTCGCCCCGCGGCGGCTCGGGTGGGCGCGGCGGCTGGCCCGGCTGCGGCATGCCGCCATTCTGGCCGCCACCATGCCAGTTGCCCTGGCCGTTGCCTTGCCAACCGCCTTGGCCATTCCCCTGCCCCTGGAAGCGACGATCCTGCATGCCCTGCTGGCCGCCGCCAGGACGGCCATAGCCACCATTGCCGTGATTGTCCGGACGGCCCTGGCCCTGGCCCTGTGGCTGCGGCTGTCCCTGCGGCTGGCCGTGCTGGCCCTGTCCCTGCGGTGCGCCGCCGCCCTGCGGGCCGCCATCATGATGATCGCCGCCACCGTTGCCACCACCATTGCCGCCGCCGGGGTGATCGCCCGGCTGGCCATGATCCTGCGCCAGCGCCATTCCCGGCGCGCCTGCCATTACGGCGGCCGCCAGCAGCGCGATCCGAACCCTGTTCATGCTCATCCTCCTCGCAACCGTGGACAGGAAGCCCATCGGCGAACGGTCCGCTTTTCGGCGCCCACGCGTGAGTGCGTGCTGAATTGGTCCGTCAGCGTTCAGAAAGCAAAGACGGCCCGATCGTTTCTTCCCCGCAAGGAATCGGCCATCATTTTTTTGGCGGGGTCAGCGCCGGCACCGCCGCTGCCGCATCGGCGGGGTCGATGTCGGGCGGGGGCGCGGCGGCGATCGGCTCGCGCGCCGCAGCGACTGCCCGGTGGATCGCGCGACGGATGCGCGGATAGGTGCCGCAGCGGCACAGGTTGGTGATCGCCGCGTCGATCTGCGCGTCGCTGGGATCGGGCGTGTGCGCCAGCAGCGCCGCCACCGCCATGATGATCCCCGACTGGCAATAGCCGCATTGCGGCACGCTCTCGGCCACCCACGCCTGCTGCACCGGATGCGAGCGATCGTCGGTCAGCCCCTCGATCGTGGTGACGAAGCTGCCTTCGATCGCGCCGATCGTCACCTGGCATGAACGGCGGGCAACGCCGTCGACATGCACCGTGCAGGCGCCGCACTGGCCGACGCCGCAGCCATATTTGGTGCCGGTCAGGTTCGATGCGTCGCGCAGCGCCCACAGCAAAGGGGTCGCGGGATCCATCTTGTAGTGGACGGGCTCGTCATTGACGGTGAAGCGGGTCATCGTTGCCGAAACTTGCCGATCATGTTTCCGGATTAGCGCATTGGCAGCCGGCGTGCGCCCCCTATCTCGGTCGGCATGACCCTGCCGACCTATTATGTGCCCCACGGGGGCGGCCCCTGCTTCTTCCTCAATCCGGACGGCTCGTGCCCGCTGATGTGGGCGAGCATGCGCGATCATCTCGCCGCGATCCTGCCCTCGCTGCCCGAGCGGCCGAAGGCGATCCTGATCGTGTCCGGCCATTGGGAGGAAGCGGACTTCACCGTCCACAGCGGCGCGCGGCCCGAATTGCTGTTCGATTATTATGGCTTTCCCGAGCACACCTATCGCCTGCGCTGGGACGCGCCGGGCGCGCCCGCGCTGGCGGATCGCGCCGCGGCGCTGCTGGGCGATGCGGGTTTCGCGACCGGGCGCGAGGCGGCGCGCGGCTGGGATCATGGCGTGTTCGTGCCGATGATGGTGGTCGATCCCGCGGCCGACATCCCGACCGCGCAGCTCTCGCTTCGCCACGATCTCGATCCGGCCGCGCACATCGCCGCCGGGCGCGCGCTGGCGCCGCTGCGTGAGGAAGGCGTGCTGATCGTCGGATCGGGCATGAGCTTCCACAACATGCGCGCGCGCGACGGCAGCGCGCAGGCGCGCGCCGACATGTTCGACGCCGCGCTGGCCGCGGCGGCGACCGATGCCGATCCGGCGCGCCGGCGCGAGCGGATCGCGGCGTGGGCCGATCTGCCCGAGGCGCGCTACGCCCATCCGCGCGAGGAGCATCTGCTGCCGCTGATGGTGGCGCTGGGCGCGGGCGGCGACGACCCCGCCACCCACGCATTCCGCGATCATGTGATCGGCTGGACGGTCTCCGCCTTCCGGTTCGGATGAGGCTTGTCGAATCGGCGGTGCTTTGATAGGGGCCCCGCTTCCCGACGCCGGCACTGCCTGCGGCGTCAATCAATCATGCGATGCCGGCGGACGCGTCGGCCTCTTGCGGAGAAGTTGAAGATTTATGCAGATCATCGTTCGCGATAACAATGTCGACCAGGCCCTGCGCGCGCTCAAGAAGAAGCTGCAGCGCGAGGGCGTCTACCGCGAGATGAAGCTGCGCCGTCATTACGAGAAGCCGTCGGAGAAGCGTGCGCGCGAGCGTGCCGCCGCCATCCGCCGCGCGCGTAAGCTCGAGCGCAAACGCGCCGAGCGCGATCAGGCCCGGTAAGATCCGGTCCCGGCCGGGCGCGGTTGCGTCCGGCCTGCTCCCGCTCTAGCGGGGGCCTCCTCGACGTATCGCCGGAAGGCCCAGAATGTCCGAAGTCACCGCCGTTCCGCTTCGTCCTGTCGGCAAGAGCGGGGTCGTGGCGCTCTGGATCGGTGTCGCGGCCTTGGTCGGCGTCGGCAGCTTCGGCGCGTGGGCGGCGAGCCGCAAGGTCGTGATGATGTCGATGCCGCCGGCCGAGTTCATGGCCGCCAACGCCAAGCATCACGGCATCAAGACCACCGCCTCCGGCCTCGAATATGAGGTGCTGAAGCCTGGCACTGGCGCCACCCCGACGCTCGCCGACGTGGCTCTGGTCGATTATAAGGGCACGCTCATCAGCGGCGCCCAGTTCGACGCCTCCAAGCCGGGTTCGCCGGTCGCGATGCCGCTGGGGCAGGTCGTACCGGGCTTCGCCGAGGCGCTGACGCTGATGCCCAAGGGCTCGCGCTACCGCTTCTGGCTGCCGCCGCAGCTCGCTTATGGCGAGCGCGAGACCGGCCCGATCCCCGCCAATTCGGTGCTCGTGTTCGAAGTGACGATGCACGAATTCATGCCGATGCCGCAGGGCATGCCCGGCGGGATGCCGCAACAGCCGGGAATGTGATCCCGCGGGCGGCGCGCTGCCGCTCGATGGCGATATCCCAGAGCGATCGTCACCCCGGACGTGTTCCGGGGTCCACCGATCGGCGCGTTTCGACAGATGAGGGTTCGGTGCGCGGGCTATGATCGCCCGATTGAGCCATCCCGCCCTCTGATGGCGCCTGGATTTGCGTTCGAGCCACTGGGCGTGACGTGGACCCCGGAACCAGTCCGGGGTGACGCGGCAGACGGGCGAGAGCCTAAGCTTCCGCTTCGGCCTCCGCCGCCAGCTCGGATTTCTCCTCCAGCAACACCTTGATCATGCACACGATCGGGTCGGCCAACGCGAGGCCGAGGATGCCGAACAGCGCGCCCAGCAGAAGCTGGCAGCCCAGCACTAATGCCGGCGCGAGATCGACCGCGCGGCGCGCCACCATCGGCACCACCACATAGCCGTCGAACGTCTGCACCGCGACGTAGACGATGATCGCGCCGATGCCGATATTGGTGCCGGCCGAGAAGCCGACCAAGACGATCAGCGCGCCCGACACGATCGACCCGATATTGGGGAGGAAGGCGAGCAGGCCGGTCAGCACGCCCAGCAACGGCGCCATCGGCACGCCGATGATCGACAGCGCGACGCCGACGAACAATCCCTCGACGCCCATGCCGACGAGCCGGCCGGCCATCAGCCGGCGCAGCGTGTGCCCCATCTTGTCCGACGTGCGATAGAAATCGGCGCGCTTGTCCATCGGCAGCATCCAGGCGATGCCGCGTTCGTAGAGCCGCGGCTCGATCGCCACGAACAGGCCGATCACGACGATCATCGCGAGGCTGGACAAGGCGCCCAGCGCCGAACCGACCCAAGCGGTGACCTTGCCGACCGAGCCGACCAATTGCTTGCCGAGGTCGGCCGCATTCTGGTCGGCGGGGATCAGGCCATATTGGTGGCCGTAGCCCATGATGCGGGTGACCTGGCTCTCGACCACCGCGCGCAGCGCCTGCGCCTGCCCGGCGAGCTGGCTGCCGGCGAGGTACATGAAGCCCATGACGAACAGCACCACCAGCACCGCGACGATCGCGAGGCGGATGCCGCGCGGGGCCGGAAGGATCTTGCCGAGGAGCCGCACGCCGCCGTCGAGCAAGGCGGCAAAGACGATGCCGCCGATGATAAGCAGCAGCGGCTGCGTCAGCATCCAGATCAGGGCAACCGCGACGACCATCCCGATCCACACGCTGGCGCGCTGGACTTCACGGCTGGTGAGCGGGTTCGCGAAGTCGCTGGGGCCGGGCTCCTCGGGCGCGCGCAGGGAGTCGCTCAATGCGCCTTCTCGGGCCGCAGGCTGGTGCCGGCGCGGCCGCCGCGCAGCGCGGTGATCCACGTCAGCGGATTGAAGTAGCTGGTCGTGCCGTCATAGGAGAAGGTGATGAACTCGGCGCGGCCGCCGAGATTCTCCCACGGAATCGGCCCGCCGAGGCCGTTCTGATAGGCCGAGACGCGGCTGTCGGCCGATTCGTCGCGATTGTCGCCCATCACGAACACCTGACCCTCGGGGATCACCGTCTCGGGGAAGTCGTCGGGAATGCCGGGCATGTAGCCCATGTCGATCGTGTCGTAGCTAACGCCGTTCGGCAGCGTCTCGCGATAGCGCGGCAGCGCGCAATATTGCTTGCCGTCCTTGATCGTCAGGAACGGCGCTTCGCGCTCGCTGGAGCAGGGCACGTTCGGGTCGATCGGGATCATCGCGGGGGATTCCTTCACCCGCTTGATCGGCACGCCGTTGAGGATGACCGCACCCTCGCGCACCTCGATCCGGTCGCCGGGCAGCGCGATGACGCGCTTGATGTAATCGGCATCCTCCTGCGGTGGCTTGAGGATCACGACGTCGCCATGCGCCGGCATCCGCCCGAACAGCCGCCCATGGACGAAGGGCAGCACATGAAATGGCGAGGGCGAGACGTAGGACCAGCCGTAGGGGAACTTGCTCACCACCAGTCGATCGCCCTTGATGAGCGTCGGCATCATCGATTCGGACGGGATGTAGAAGGGCTTGGCGACGAAGCTCCACACCGCGAGCACCGCCAGCACCAGCCACGCGAAGCTCTTGGTCTCGGCCCACCAGTCGGTGGCGGGCTTTTCCTTGGGCGGCAGGCTCGTCTTGGCTGCGAGGTCTGGCGTGGGTTCGCTCACGGACGGTCCTGTTCTGGTTCGATACGGCGGGCGTAGAGGATTACAAATGCCTGCGCCCATGGATGATCATCGGTGAGCGTCAGGTGAATGTCGACCGCGTGGCCCGCCGGGGTCAACGCGTCAAGCCGTGCCTTGGCCCCGCCGGACAGAATCAGCGTCGGCGCGCCCGACGGCAGGTTCGCGACGCCGATATCCTTGTGATAGACGCCCTGTGCGAAGCCTGTGCCGACCGCCTTCGAGAACGCCTCCTTGGCGGCGAAGCGCTTGGCATAAGTGGCGGCGCGGGTGAGCGTGCGCCGCTCGGCCTTGGCGCGCTCGATCGGCGTGAACACGCGCTCGACGAAGCGGTCGCCGAAGCGATCGAGCGAGGCCTGGATCCGCTCGATATTGCACAGGTCCGAGCCGAGCCCGACGATCATGGCCGCACGGTCATCGCGCCGCATCCATGCATGCGCGCATCTCGCGCACGGCGGCGTCGAGGCCGGTGAAGATCGCCTCGCCGATCAGGAAATGGCCGATGTTGAGCTCGGCGAGCTGCGGGATCGCCGCGACCGGCGCGACATTGGCGTAGGTGAGGCCGTGGCCGGCATGCGGCTCGATCCCGTTCTTGGCGGCGAGCGCGGCCATGTCGGCGACGCGCTTCAGCTCCTCAGCCTGTGCCGCGCCGTTGCGATGCGCGTAGCGGCCGGTGTGGAACTCGACCACCGGCACGCCCAGCGCGATCGCGGCGGCGACCTGGCGCTCGCCCGGCTCGATGAACAGGCTGACGCGGATGCCGGCATCGGCGAGCGCGGCGACGATCGGCGCCAGCGTGGCGCGATGGCCGTCGGCGTCGAGCCCCCCCTCGGTGGTGCGCTCCTCGCGCCGCTCGGGCACGATGCAGGCGGCATGCGGGCGGTGGCGGAGCGCGATCGCGACCATCTCGTCGGTCGCCGCCATCTCCAGGTTGAGCGGCAGCGCGATCTCCGCCTTGAGCCGGGCGATGTCGGCGTCGGTGATGTGGCGCCGGTCCTCGCGCAGATGCGCGGTGATGCCGTCCGCCCCCGCCGCGGCGGCGATATGCGCCGCGCGCACCGGATCGGGATGCTCGCCGCCGCGCGCGTTGCGCACGGTCGCGACATGATCGATGTTCACGCCGAGGCGCAGGCGGGTCATGCCGCCCGGCTGCCCGGCTTGATCGCGGGGATCGCCGCCAGTTCGGGCGGGAGCGCGTCGGCGGCGTAGGTCGGCACGTCGAGCTTCATCAGCGCGAAATAGGGCACGCCCAGATCGACCGGGCCGCTCGTGCGATCGACCAGCGATGCCGCCGCGACCACCACGCCGCCTGCCTCGCCGATCGCGCGGATGGCCTCGCGCGAGGAGAGGCCGGTGGTGACGACGTCCTCGACCATCAGCACCTTCGCGCCGGGCGCCAGCGCGAAGCCGCGCCGCAGCTCGAATGTGCCGGTCGGCCGCTCGACGAACATCGCGTCGATCCCCAACGCGCGGCCCATTTCGTGGCCGATGATGACGCCGCCCATCGCCGGGCTGACCACTGCGTCGAGGCTTTCGCGGATCTCGGCGGGGATACGCGACGCCAGCGCCGCGGCCAGCCGACTCGCCCGCACCGGGTTCATCAGCACGCGCGCGCATTGCAGGTAGCGCGACGAGCGCAGCCCGGAGGACAGGATGAAATGCCCTTCCAGCAGCGCGTCGGCCGCGCGAAATTCGGCCAGCACCTGCTCGTCGTCCATGCCCATGTCCCCGAAGTCTTGGATCGCGCACGGATAGACGGGGGGCGGGCCGCCTTCAACGGCTTGCTTTTCCCCCCAAAGCGGTGTTTCAGGCGGGATGGAAGCGTAAATCATGCGCGCGGCAGGAAGCGGGGATGGGGATCTGAACGTGTTCAAGACGATCCGCGGTCTGACACTTGGCATCGCCGCCGCCTGCGCGCTTGGCGGCGCGGCCGGCGCGCAGGCGCCGAATACGCTGCCGAACAATCCCTTGCCGATCGTCACGCCGAATCCCGGCACGGTCGCGCCCACGCCTGCCGTCGTCTCGGTGGCGGCCAAACCGGGCGACATCGTCCACGTGGCGCCGACGCCGGGTATCGGCCAGCCGACCGACGCGGTCGCGCTCCAGCCGCAGGAGACCGCGATCGGCCAGGAAGCCGCGCGGATGCACAATTTCATCCTGATGCCGGTGATGACGATCATCTGCGTGCTGGTGCTGGTGCTGCTCGGCTGGGTGGCGCTGCGCTATCGCGCCGCCGCTAACCCGGTGCCGTCGAAGACGCACCACAATACCGTGATCGAGGTGATCTGGACGCTGGCGCCGGTGTTGATCCTGGTGCTGATCGCCGTGCCCTCGATCAAGCTGATCGCGCACCAATATGCGCCGCCTAAGGCCGATCTGACGGTGAAGGTCGTCGGCAACCAATGGTATTGGGAATATCAATACCCCGACAACGGCAATCTCGACATTGTCAGCAACATGCTGCCCGAGGCGAAGGATGCGCACGGCAAGCGCTCGCGCACCGATGTCGACGGGCCACGCCTGCTGGCGGTGGACGAGCGGATGGTGGTGCCGGCCGGCGCGGTGGTGAAGATCATTACCACCTCCAACGACGTGATCCATTCGTTCGCGCTGCCCGCGGCGTGGGTGAAGATGGATGCCGTCCCCGGCCGCCTGAACGAGACCTGGTTCAAGATCGATCGCCCCGGCGTCTATTTCGGCCAATGTTCGGAATTGTGCGGCGCGCGCCACGGCTTCATGCCGATCGCGGTCGAGGTGGTGCCACCCGCCCAGTTCGCGCAGTGGATCGCCTTCAAGGGCGGCACGATGCCCGGCGCCAAGCCGGCCGCCTCGCCCGACGCCACCAGCCCGGCCTCGCCCGCCGTCTCCGGCCCGCCCGCCGCGACGGCCGGCGTTCCCACCGATGCGACCGTGCCCGGCACGGGCGCGAAGGTGAAGCCTTCCGCCCAATCCGCGACCGCCCAGAATTGAGGCCCGCCCGATGACCGACGTCGCCGCCCATCCCAGCGCCTTCCAGGCCGATCCCGGACATTCCGAGCCGCATCACGATGCCGATCACAAGCCGGCTTTCTTCGCGCGCTGGTTCATGTCGACGAACCACAAGGACATCGGCACGCTCTACCTGATCTTCGCGATCATCGCGGGGATCATAGGCGGCACAATCTCCGGCATGATGCGCGTCGAGCTGGCGCATCCCGGCATCCAGTATCTCGGCAAGTGGTACGAATTCCTGCACGGGCCGGGCACGCTCGACCAGGCCTATCACCTGTGGAACGTGATGATCACCGCGCACGGCCTGATCATGGTGTTCTTCATGGTGATGCCGGCGATGATCGGCGGCTTCGGCAACTGGTTCGTGCCGATCATGATCGGCGCGCCCGACATGGCCTTTCCGCGCATGAACAATATCAGCTTCTGGCTGCTCGTGCCGGCATTTACTCTGCTGATCGGCTCGACCTTCGTGTCGGGCGGCACCGGCCCCGGTGCCGGAACGGGCTGGACGGTCTATGCGCCGCTCTCGACCAGCGGGTCGGTCGGCCCGGCGGTCGACATGGGCATCCTCGCGCTGCACCTTGCCGGCGCCTCGTCGATCCTCGGCGCGATCAACTTCATCACCACGATCCTCAACATGCGCGCGCCGGGCATGACGCTGCACAAGATGCCGCTGTTCGCCTGGTCGGTGCTGGTCACCGCCTTCCTGCTGCTGCTGGCGCTGCCGGTGCTCGCCGCGGCGATCACGATGCTGCTGACCGACCGCAATTTCGGCACGACCTTCTTCGACGCATCGGGCGGCGGCGATCCGATCCTCTACCAGCACCTGTTCTGGTTCTTCGGCCATCCCGAGGTCTACATCATGATCCTGCCGGGCTTCGGCATGGTCAGCCACATCGTGTCGACCTTCAGCCGCAAGCCGGTGTTCGGCTATCTCGGCATGGCCTACGCCATGGTCGCGATCGGCGTGGTCGGCTTCATCGTGTGGGCGCACCACATGTTCACCACCGGCCTCAGCGTGAACACCAAGATGTACTTCACCGCCGCGACGATGGTGATCGCGGTGCCGACCGGCATCAAGATCTTCTCGTGGATCGCCACGATGTGGGAAGGCTCGATCAGCTTCGAGACGCCGATGCTGTGGGCGATCGGCTTCATCTTCATGTTCACCGTCGGCGGCGTCACCGGCGTGCTGCTTGCCAATGGCGGCATCGATAACTACTTCCAGGATGGCTATTACGTGGTGGCGCACTTCCACTACGTGCTCAGCCTCGGCGCGGTGTTCAGCCTGTTCGCGGGCTTCTATTACTGGTTCCCGAAGATGTCGGGGCGGATGTATAACGAGCTGCTCGGCAAGCTGCATTTCTGGATATTCTTCGTCGGCGTGAACGTGCTGTTCTTCCCGATGCACTTCCTCGGCATGCAGGGCATGCCGCGCCGCTATCCGGATTATCCGGATGCGTTCGAGAAGTGGAACCATGTCGCGACCGACGGCTACATGATCATGGCCGCGAGCATGGCGATCTTCTTCGTCAACATCCTCTATTCGCTGTTCGCCGGCCCCAAGGCACCCGACAATCCGTGGGGCGAGGGTGCGACGACGCTCGAATGGACGCTGTCGAGCCCGCCGCCCTACCACCAGTTCGAGCAGCTGCCCCGCATCGACTGACCCGCGCCAGTCCCGCCGTCGTTAACCCAGCTTGCTGGGAGGATGGTAGGGGTTGGCGACTAGGACAGATCCCGCGCGCGGCAGGCGAGCGATGCCGGCGGGGGCGATAGGGATGCGGTTCTTCTGTGCGTTCGGACTGCATCTGTGGCGCAAGCGCGAAGCGACCGCACGGCAGGGAACCTTCGTCTATCGCTGCCAGAGCTGCGGCCGGGTCCGCGTGCGCCGGCGCGCGCCTTGACTGCACCGCAAAGGTCTTGCCCGCGCATCTTGCATGCAACGCGAAGTTGAGCGATACGTTACAATTCCATGTGAGGAACGCCGCGTTCAGCGACGTCATCGCAAGGAGAGGATGATTTGATGATGACGTTTCCCCCACGCGTCGGCCTTCCGTTTGTCGGAGCCCTGCCCTTCGCTCTATCGATCAGCCTCGCCATGTGGGCGGGCATCCTGTTCGCGACGAAGCTGATCTGAAGCGCCGATCCGGCACCCGCGGCCGAGCGGGTGCACGGCACACACACGCACCGACGCAGATCGTCTCTTTAACGCGAGGGCCGGCTGCCTTATGGGCTGCCGCGCGATGACTCCCGCCGCCTCAACCCTTTCGCCCGTTTTGCCCGCCGATTGGCGCGATTTCGTCGCGCTGACCAAGCCGCGGGTGATGACGCTCGTCGTCTTCACCGGCTTGTGCGGCATGCTCGCCGCGCCCGTGATGATCAATCCGGTGCTCGGTTTCGTCACCATCCTGTGCATCGCCGTCGGTGCCGGCGGCTGCGGCGCGCTGAACATGTGGTACGAGGCCGACCTCGACCGCCATATGAAGCGCACGCGCAACCGCCCGCTGCCCGCCGGGCGGATGGAGCGGCCCGCGGCGCTGCAGTTCGGCATGACATTGTGCGTCGCGTCGGTGCTGGTGCTGGGGCTGGCGGTCAACGTGCTCGCCGCCGCGATCCTCGCGCTGTCGATCCTGTTCTATGTCGTCGTCTACACAATCTGGCTGAAGCGCCGGACCCCGCAGAACATCGTCATCGGCGGTGCCGCCGGCGCCTTTCCGGCCTTGATCGGCTGGGCGGCGGCGACCGGACGGGTCGATGCGCTGCCGGTGCTGATGTTCGCGTTCGTCTTCCTGTGGACGCCGCCGCATTTCTGGTCGCTCGCGCTGTTCGTCCGGCCCGATTACGCCGCCGCCGGCGTGCCGATGCTGCCGGTGGTGGCGGGCGAGGATGCGACGCGGCGGCAGGTGTTCCTCTATACATTGCCGATGGCGGTGGCGGCGATCGCGCCGTGGCCGCTGCACGAGACCGGCGCGATCTACGGCGGCGCGGCCGTGGTGCTGACCGGCTGGTTCCTGTACCTCGCCATCCGCGTCGGCCTGAGCCACGAGCGCGATCCCGCGCAGATGATCGCCGAACGCCGCCTGTTCCGTTTCTCGATTCTCTACCTGTTCGTCATGTTCGGCGCGCTGGTGGCGGACCGTCTGATCCTCGGATGACGCCCGAATTCGAGGCCGAATATCGCCGCCGCCAGCGCGCGCGCGCGCGCGTGACCGCTTTGGTGCTGGTGGCGCTGGTGATCCTGTTCTTCGCCATCGCGATCGTGCGGATGCATTGATGCCGCTCCATGCCACCGCCGCCCGCGCCAAGTACCGCACCGCCGGGCTGATGGCGCTGGCGGCGGCAGGCATGCTGAGCCTGGGCTTCGCGAGCCCGCCGCTCTATCGCATGTTCTGCCAGGCGACCGGCTGGAACGGCACGGTGCGCGAGGATCTGACCGCCAAGGCCCCCGGCGCGATCGGCCGGCTGGTCGACGTGCGCTTCGACGCCAATGTTTCGCCCGGCATGAAATGGCGGTTCGAGCCCGACGAGCGCGTGCGCCACGTCGCGGTCGGCGCGCGCGAGATGGCGTTCTTCACCGCCGAGAATCTCACCGACAAGCCGATCACCGGATCGGCCGCGTTCAACGTCACCCCCGCGCAGGCGGGCGCCTATTTCGTCAAGATCCAGTGCTTCTGCTTCACCGAGCAGACGCTGCGCCCGCACGAACGCGTGCGGATGCCGGTGATCTTCTTCGTCGATCCCAAGTTCGCCGAGGATGCCGACGCGAAGGACGTGAGCGAGATCACGCTCTCCTACACCTTCTACCCGGTCGCGCATCCGGCAGGCGTTCGCGCGGACGACTGAGCGGCGCGCTTGCGGGCCGGGCCGGGCCGCCCTACACCACAGGCAAAGCGACAGTTGAGGATGCCGCGCATGGCCGGAGCAAAGAGCCACGATTACCACATCCTGCCGCCGAGCCCCTGGCCGCTGCTGGGGGCGATTGCCGGCTTCATGTTCGCGATCGGCGCGATCATGTACATGCACTCCGCCCCTTATGGCGGTTTCATGTGGGCGTTCGGGGTGCTGTGCATCCTCGGCGTGATGGCCGGATGGTGGGGCCAGGTCATCAAGGAGGCGCATGCCGGCGATCATACGCCCGTCGTCTCGCTCCACCTGCGCTACGGCATGATCCTGTTCATCGCATCCGAGGTGATGTTCTTCGTCGGCTGGTTCTGGGCGTGGTTCGATTTCTCGCTCTTCCCCTCGACCGTCGACGCGGTCGGCGGCGTGTGGCCGCCCAAGGGGATCGAGGTCATCAACCCGTTCGCCTTCCCTTTGCTCAACACGCTGATCCTGCTCTGCTCGGGCACCACCGTCACCTGGGCGCATCACGCGCTGCTGCACGGCGACCGGAAGGGGATGATCCAGGGCTTGTGGTGCACGATCCTGCTCGGGCTCACCTTCTCGTTCATCCAGGCGTGGGAATATGCGCACGCGCCGTTCGCCTTCAAAGGGCTGAACTATGGCGCGGCCTTCTTCATGGCGACCGGCTTCCACGGCTTCCACGTGCTGGTCGGCACGATCTTCCTGAGCGTCAATCTGGTGCGCGCCTACAAGGGCGAATTCACGCCGAAGCAGCATTTCGGCTTCGAGGCGGCTGCCTGGTACTGGCATTTCGTCGACGTGGTGTGGCTGTTCCTGTTCGTCTCGATCTACGTCTGGGGCGGCTGGGGCGCGCCGATCCACGCCGGCTGATCCGGCCGGCGTGGCGCGACCGCTGACCGACGGAGCCGCGCCCGCCCCGTCGCCGCTGCAGGTCGCGCTGACCGGCTGCTGCCCGCGCTGCGGCGCACGCACCTTGTTCGCGGGCTGGATCAGGTTCGCCGGGGCGTGTTCGCGTTGCGGGCTCGATTTCACCGCATTCAACGTCGGCGACGGCGCGGCGGCATTCCTCACCTTGGGCATCGGCGCGCTCGTCGCCGGGCTCGCCATCGCCACCGAACTGGTCTTCGCGCCGCCGGTGTGGGTCCATATCCTGCTGTGGCCAATAGTGACGCTCGCGCTGATCTTCGCATCGCTGCGCGCGAGCAAAGCGGCCTTGCTCGCGCTGGAATATCGCAACGGTGCGCGCGAAGGGCGGATCAGCGATCGCGCATGAGCCGCCGGATTCCCATCGTGCCGACGATCATCGTCATCGCGG
Organism: Sphingomonas nostoxanthinifaciens; assembly: GCF_019930585.1. Taxonomy (NCBI): domain Bacteria; kingdom Pseudomonadati; phylum Pseudomonadota; class Alphaproteobacteria; order Sphingomonadales; family Sphingomonadaceae; genus Sphingomonas; species Sphingomonas nostoxanthinifaciens. The sequence goes on from NZ_CP082839.1 coordinate 106,808, forward strand.
CTGCCCTGCTGATGGTGCGGCTGGGCGTGTGGCAGCTCCAGCGGCTGCACGAGAAGGCGGCGCTGGCGACGCGCTATGCCGCCAACGTCGCCAGGCCGCCGCTGCCGCTCGCGGCCTTGTTCCCGGTCAGCGACGACGCGCTCTTTCGGCGGACGAGCGCGATGTGCCTGTCGGTGGTGCATTGGTCGGCGGAGGCGGGGCGCACCGCGGCGGGCACGCCCGGCTGGCGCCACATCGCATCGTGCCGCACCGGCGCCGAGGGGCCGGGCTTCGCCGCCGACATGGGGGTATCGCAGGAATCGTCCGCGCCGGCATGGAATGGCGGCGTGGTGCGCGGGCGGCTGACCTGGGCGCCGAACGCGACGCCGTTGGTCGCGCGGCTGTTCGGCGCGGCGCCCGCATCGGTGCCGATGATCGTCGGCGAGACCGCCGCGCCCGGCCTCCAGCCAAGCGCGCAGCCCGATCCGGCGGCGATGCCCAACAATCATCTCGCTTATGCGGTGCAATGGTTCCTGTTCGCGGGCGTCGCGCTCGTGATCTACGCGCTGTTGCTCTGGCGGCGGACGCGCAGGGCGCGGTTGCCCTGAGTGCCGCCCGCCGGTAATCGGCGGCATGGACTATGTCAGCACGCGTGGGGCTGCGCCCGCGCTCGACTTCGAGAATGCGACGCTCGCCGGCCTCGCGGCCGATGGCGGCCTGTACGTGCCTGCGGCGTGGCCGACTTTGTCGCGCGAGGCGATCGCGGCGCTGGCCGGCCTGTCCTATGTCGATACCGCCGTCGCGGTGCTTGCCCCATTCGTCGGCACGACGCTGCCGCGCGAGGAACTGCGCGCGCTGTGCCAAGCCGCTTATGGCCGCTTCGCGCACGCCGCCGTCACGCCGCTCGTCCAGCTCGACGGGCAGCATTGGGTGCTCGAACTGTTCCACGGGCCGACGCTGGCGTTCAAGGACGTCGCGCTGCAGCTGATCGGGCTGCTGTTCGAGCGGTTCCTCACCAGCCGCGACACCCATCTCACCGTGATCGGCGCGACGTCGGGCGACACCGGATCGGCGGCGATCGACGCGCTGGCGGGGCGCGCCAAGGTCGATCTGTTCATGCTCCACCCGCAGGGGCGGGTGTCGGAGGTTCAGCGGCGGCAGATGACCACCGTGCTCGCGCCCAACATCCACAATATCGCGATCGACGGCAGCTTCGACGATGCGCAGGCGCTGGTCAAGGCGATGTTCGCCGACGCCGATTTCGCCGGCCGCTTCAGCCTGTCGGCGGTCAATTCGATCAACTGGGCGCGGCTGGCGGCGCAGGTGGTCTATTATTTCTACGCCGCGGTGCGCCTCGGCGCGCCCGAGCGGCCGGTCGCGTTCGCGGTGCCGACCGGCAATTTCGGCGATGTCTTCGCCGGCTATGTCGCGGCACGGATGGGGCTGCCGGTCGCCAAGCTGATCGTCGCGACCAACGTCAACGACATCCTCCACCGCGCGCTGAGCGCGGGCGATTATTCGGTCGGTACGGTCACGCCCACGGTCGCGCCGTCGATGGACATTCAGGTCAGCTCCAATTTCGAGCGACTGCTGTTCGATCTGCACGGCCGCGACGGGCCGGCGCTGGCGGCGGCGATGCGCGGCTTCGAGGCGACGCGCACGCTTGCGCTCTCCCCGGCGATGCGTGCCGAGGCGGCCGGACTGTTCGCGAGCGCGCGGATCGATGCCGAGGACATGGCGCTGGCAATGCGCTGGGCGTGCGAGGAATCGGGCATGCTGCTCGATCCGCACACGGCGATCGGCCTCGCCGCCGCGCGCGCCGCGGCTTTGCCGGCCGACGTGCCGGTCGTGACGCTGGCCACCGCGCATCCGGCCAAATTCCCCGACGCGGTCGAGCGCGCGACCGGCCGGCGGCCGGCGCTGCCGCCACGCGTGGGCGACCTGTTCGACCGCGCCGAGCGCTACGACACGCTGCCGGCCGAGATCAAGGCGGTCGAGGCCTATATCGCCGAACGCGCGACGGCGCGGGCATGAGCGCGCGGCTTCACCGCCTCGCCAACGGGCTGACCGTCGCGGTCGAGCCGATGGCCGGGGTCGAGACCTGCGCGGTCGGCCTCTATATCGATGTCGGCGCGCGGTCCGAGCCGGAGGGGCTGGGCGGGCTCGCGCACATGGTCGAGCATATGGTGTTCAAGGGTGCCGGCACGCGCGATGCCCGCGCCATCGCCGAGGTGATCGAGGATCGCGGCGGTGCGCTCAATGCGTGGACCGCGCGCGACCAGACCGCCTTCCAGGCGCGCCTGCTGGCCGACGATCTCGCGCTGGGTGCCGAGGTGATCGCCGATCTGGTGCGCCGTCCGCATCTCGACGCGGCCGAGCTGGAGCGCGAGAAAAGCGTCGTGCTCGCCGAGCTGGGCGAGGCGCGCGACACGCCCGACGACATCATCTTCGATCATCTGCAGGCCGCGGCGTATGGCGGCCAGCCGCTCGGCGCGGCGGTGCTGGGCGACGAGACGAGCATCGCCGCGATCGATGCCGGTGCGCTCGGCCGCTGGATCGAGACGCAATATCGCCCCGACAGCCTCGTGCTGACCGCGGCGGGCAAGGTCGACGAGGATGCGGTGCTGCGCCTCGCCGAGCGGCTCTATGGCGACATGGCGGCGGGCGCACCGCCGCCGCCGCCGCCCGCCGGCTGGACCGGCGGCACGCATCACGATCGCCGCCGCTTCGATCAGCTCCACGTCGCCTTCGCGCATCCCGGCCTCGGCGTGGCGCATCCCGATCTGCACGCATTGTCGCTGTTCGCCAGCGCAGCCGGCGGCGGCATGTCGTCGCGCCTGTTCCAGCAGGTGCGCGAGGAGCGCGGGCTGGCTTATTCGATCTACGCCTGGACGCATGCTTATGCCGAGACCGGGCTGTTCGGTGTCTATTGCGCGGCGGCGCGTGGCGATGCGGCGCAGGCGCTTTCGCTCGCGCGGCGCGTGCTGGCCGAGACCGCCGAGGGGCTGAGCGCGGCCGAGCTTGATCGCGCGCGTGCACAGGCCAAGGCCGGGCTGCTGATGGGGCTCGAATCGGTCGGGCAGCGCGCCGATCATCTCGCGCGCCAGATCCAGATCCATGGCCGGATCGTGCCGGTGGCCGAGACGGTGGCACTGCTCGACGCGGTGAGCGTGGCGCAGGCGCGCGCGGCGGGCGCTGCGGCGCTGGCGGGTGGCGAGGCGCTGGCGACGGTCGGCGGCAAGCTGGCGAAGGCGGCATGAGCCTGCTCACCCCCCAACTCGCCACGCTCGTCGCCGAGCCGTGGACCGATTACGGGCTGGTCGATTCGGGCCATGGCCGCAAGCTGGAGCGCTATGGCCGCTTCCGCTTCATCCGGCCCGAGCCGCAGGCGATGTGGTCGCCCGCCTCCCCCAATTGGGAGGCGGACGGCGATTTCGTCGCGGCGAGCGACGAGGATGGCGGCGGCAAATGGCATCTCTCGCGCGACGTGCCGCGCGGCGGCTGGCACATGAAGTGGGAGGAGGTGCGCTTCACCGCGCAGAACACTCCCTTCCGCCACCTCGCTTTCTTCCCCGACATGGCGCCGCAATGGTCGTGGATGCGCGACCGCACCGCCGAGAATGACGAGATCCTCAACCTGTTCGGCTATACCGGCGTCGGCACGCTCGCGCTGGCGGCCAAGGGCGCTCGGCTGACGCATGTCGATGCCTCGAAGAAGTCGGTCGATGCGGGCAAGTCCAACGCCTTCCTGTCCGACATGGCCGACCGGCCGATCCGCTGGATGGTGGACGATGCGGTCAAGTTTGCGGCGCGCGAGGTGCGGCGCGAGCGGCGCTATGACGGCATCCTGCTCGATCCGCCCAAGTTCGGGCGCGGGCCGGAGGGCGAATTGTGGCGGATCGAGGAGCATCTCGCCGGCCTGCTGCGCCATTGCCGCGCTCTGCTGGACGAGCGCTCGAAGTATCTCGTGCTGACCGTCTATGCGGTGCGGATGTCGGCGCTGGCGATCGGCACGCTGATGCAGGAATTGCTCGGCGATCTCGGCGGCCGCGTCGAGGTGGGCGAGATGGCGGTGCGCGAGGAAGCGCGCGGCCTGCTGCTGCCCACCGCCATCTTCGCGCGCTGGAGCCGCGACTAGACACAAAGAAGGGGCGCCGGACCGATCCTCCGACGCCCCTTCTTCCGCGTGGCTTAAGCCTTAGCGGAAGCGGAAGCCGACACCCGCCATTGCGTGCTGGTCGCGCGTGTGATTGTCGAACTGCGAGTAGACGTACTGCGCGCTGACATACATGTTGGCCGGCGCGAACGAGAAACGGTCATGCGGCGCGAACTGCACGCCGCCGCCGAACTGATAGCCGTCGGCATGGCCGCGCGTCGCATAGCCGACCTGGCCGGCGGGCGCGTCGAAAAAGCTGCGCTGCGCCTGATTGACGTAACCGCCCTTGCCGAAGACGAGCAGATCGGGGGTGACGCGATAGCCGACGCGGATGTCGCCCGACCACATTTCGCGGCCCTGATGGCTCACGGTTCCGCCGTTCACGCCCGGCACCGAGTTGGTGTTGCGATTGTCGTTGGGGCGCCAGTAGGTGACCTCCGGGCCGACGACGATGCGATCGGTCAGGTTACCGTCCCAGCCGGCCGATCCGCCATAACCCAGCCGGTTGTTGCCACGACCGAGCGACTGGGTGCGGTCCCAGCCGATATTGCCCTCGATGCGGAAGCCGCCGAACGAGCCGGCCACATTTGCGGGCGCGGCGTCCTGCGCATGAGCGGCGACCGGCGCCATTGCGGCGACGACGAGGGCGATGGAAACACGGCGCATTGGAAAAGTCCTTGATGGTGAACACTTTGGAGAGGGCCGTTAAATCGAACCTGTCGCGGCTCCGTTCCTCCATTCACCGACAAGCGGCAGCACTGTTGCCGCATTACAACGGACTCTGTCGCCCCGATGAACGAGCGCCGGGAACCGGCTATGCCCGTCGCGATGCGCCCGATCGGCGCCGGCTGCGTTGATGCGCCGAGGCTTACCGGCAGGAGCAACGCCATGGCGAAATCCATCCTCATCATCGGCGAGGATCCCGATCAGATCGACTTCGATGCCCCCGGCGCGCCGCCGGGAATGTCGGCCGAGAAGGTGATGGATGGCCTCAATGGCTCGGTCGCGCGGCTGGAGGCGGCGGGGCATCGGGCGACGTTGCTGCTGACGAAGGACGCGGCGACGGTCGGGGAGCAGGTGCATGCGGCGCTCGCCGGCGAAACCTATGACGTGATCGTGGTCGGCGCGGGTCTGCGCACGCTGCCGCCGATGGCGGCGCAGTTCGAGCGGCTGATGAACGTGCTGCACGAGGAAGCGCCGATGGCAAAGCTCGCATTCAACACCCAGCCGGACGATTCCGACGTGGCCGCGCTGCGCTGGATCTGATCACGCCGCGGTGGCGCGGACCGACTCGACAAATCCGCGCGCACCCTGTACTGGCCCCGCTTCCCCGATCTCGGTCGGGGTTCCGTCCGAGACAGCAGGTGCATGGGTTCGCCCAGGCTTGATATCCTGCCGAGACGGGGAAAGAGATTTTGCCGGCATTGCCGGTTTGCCTGATGCGAACGGTTTCGGCCGTCGGTCGGCGTCCCATTCCCCTTCGGACTATCGCCGCACCGGCTTGCGCCGGCGCGGCAAAGCATGCGTCCGGCGCACATCGTGCCGGGCGAAACGGAGGTAGGCAATGGATCGTGCTCAGAAGTCCGAGCTGGTCGCAGAGCTGAACCGCACCTTCAGCGAGACGTCCGTTGTGGTCGTCACGCGTAACCTGGGAATGACCGTCGCACAGTCGACGGCGCTCCGGGTGAAGATGCGCGAAGCCGGCGCCAGCTATCAAGTGGCCAAGAACCGCCTTGCCCGCATTGCTACCGAAGGCACGCCGTACACGGCCATCAGCGAAATGCTGACCGGCCCGACGGCGCTGTCCACGTCCGTCGATCCGGTCGCCGCCGCAAAGGTGGTGGTCGATTTCGCGAAGACCAACGACAAGTTGGAAATCGTCGGCGGCGCGATGGGCGACACCAAGCTCGACGTGAACGGGGTGAAGGCTTTGGCCGAACTCCCCAGCCTCGACGAGCTGCGCGCGAAGCTCCTGGGTCTTCTCCAGGCGCCTGCGACGAAGGTGGCTTCGGTGCTTCAGGCACCCGCCGGGCAGCTTGCCCGCGTGTTCGGAGCCTATGCGGCCAAGGAAGACGCATAAGACTGACAGCAACCCGCCACCCCGGCGCAGGCCGGGGTCCAGGTCCGCATGGGTGGACTGGATACCGGCCCGCGCCGGTATGGCGATCACATCTTGAAGGATAACATCATGGCAGACCTGCAGAAGCTCGTTGACGACCTGTCCGCGCTCACCGTCATCGAGGCGGCCGAGCTCTCGAAGCTCCTCGAAGAGAAGTGGGGCGTTTCCGCCGCTGCCGCGGTTGCGGTTGCAGCCCCGGCCGGTGGCGGCGCCGCCGCTGCCGCGGTCGAGGAAAAGACCGAGTTCGACGTGATCCTGACCGGCGACGGTGGCAAGAAGATCAACGTCATCAAGGAAGTCCGCGTCATCACCGGCCTGGGCCTGACCGAAGCCAAGACGCTCGTCGAGAGCGCGCCGAAGGCCGTCAAGGAAGGCATCAGCAAGGACGAGGCCGAGAAGATCAAGAAGCAGCTCGAGGACGCCGGCGCGACCGTCGAACTCAAGTAAGCTTTTTGAGCATATCCCGGCGCACGCCGGGATCGGCTTCGAACGACAGAAGGGGCGGCCCGGCGACGGGTCGCCCCTTTTTCGTTTGGCGCTTGCGGCGACTTGGCAGGAGGCGAATCGCGCCTGCCTCGCGTAGGGAGCGAAGGTGCCCGCCGCCGTCCCGTCCCTCGCCGCCGACATGCGCACCTTCCTGCGGCCGGGGCCGCGGCTGGCGGACGAGCTGGAATGTGCGCTGTCGGTCGCCCTCGCGATCGCGTTCGCCCACCTGACCGGCGCGCACAATGTCTCTTGGGCGGCGTTCACCGGCTTCGTCGTGATGCGCGGCCGCGTGACGGAAAGCCTGCTGCGCGGGCTGCTGCGCATCGTCGGCACGATCGCGGGTGCGGGGTGTGCATTGCTGCTGGCACCGCTCGTGCTGCCCTCGCCACCGGCCTTCGCGCTGACCGCGGGGCTGTTCGCCACCGCCACGCTCTACGGCGCGCTCACCGGCAAGCGGGCTTATGCGTGGCTGCTTGCCGGGCTCACCTTCGAGATGATCCTGTTCGACGCGCTCGATCATCCCGGGCTCGATCAGATGGCGTTCGCGCGGACGCGGCTGTTGGAGGTGCTGGCGGGCACCGCGGCATGCCTGATCGTCGGCATCGCGTCGGCGGTGTCATTGCGGCGGAGGTGGCCGGCCACCCCCGCGCCGGACGCCAAGCGGCTCGGCTGGCACCCGCATGCGTTCCGCCATGCCGCGCAGGCGGGCGTGGCAGTGACGTTGCTCGCGCCGTTATGGCTGGCCTTCCGCCTGCCCGAGCTGTCGCAGAGCTGCGTCACGATCATGGCGGCGATGCTGGTGCCGGTGACGACGCTCGGCGCGACCGGCTTCGTGCCGGTCAGCCGGCGGCTGATCCAGCGCGTGGCCGGATGCATTGCCGGGGCGGTGCTGGCGGCGGCGATGCTGCTGCTCGCGCACGGATCGGTGCCCCTGCTGGTGGCAGGCACCTGCCTCGGCGTCGTGATCGGCCGCCACATCGAGAATGGCGCGTCGCGCATCGCCTATGTCGGCACCCAGTTCGTGCTGGCGGTTCTGGTGGTGCTGGTGCCCGACGATTACGGCGCGATCGAGATCGGCCCGGCGCTCGCCCGGCTGACCGGCATCCTGATCGGCATGGCGGTGCTGGAGCCGGTGCTGCTCGCGTGGCATCTGCTCGGCCGTCGTGCGGACGCAGCGACCGCCGGCGATCAGCCGGCGGGAACGAGCGAGTGATTCAGCGCGTGCAGGGCGTGGCGAGGCCCTTGTTGTCGCGGCAGAGGTGGCCGGTCGCGAACAAGGGCGGTTTGGTCGGTCGATCAGGAAGCGCGCGTACGGGCGGCGCAACGGCGGCAATGCGGGCCGGTGCCGCCGGCGTCGCGCCGGCGCGTTTGCGCGCCCGGTCGCGGCCGACTGCCTCCGGGCAGGGCGTGTAGAGCCCGCGGACGTCGTGGCACAGCCGTGCCGCGCTGGCCGCGACCGGGCTCAGCACGAGCAGCAAGAATGCCGCCGCGCGTGCCCTCACCGTGGCAGATGCGGGATTTCGGTGCCGTTGAGGCTGCCGGTGAAGATCTCGGCGCCGTCGTCGGTGATGCCGATCGAATGCTCGAACTGCGCCGAGAGCGAGCGGTCGCGCGTCACCGCCGTCCAGCCGTCGTCGAGCACCTTCACGTCGGGGCGGCCGATATTGATCATCGGCTCGATGGTGAAGATCATTCCCGGCTTGAGTTCGGGCCCGGTGCCGGGGCGGCCGACATGCACCACCTCGGGCGCGTCGTGGAACAGGCGGCCGACGCCATGCCCGCAGAAATCGCGCACCACGCCGTAACGATGGCCCTCGGCATGCGTCTGGATCGCGTGGCCGATATCGCCCAGCCGCGCGCCGGGCTTCGCCACCGCAATGCCGCGCATCAGGCATTCGTAGGTCACTTCGACCAGCCGTTTCGCCTTCAGCGGCACCGTTCCGCACAGATAGGTGCGGTTCGAATCGCCGTGCCAGCCGTCGAGCAACGGCGTCACGTCGACATTGACGATGTCGCCGTCCTTCAGCGTCTTCGCGCCCGGAATACCGTGGCAGACGACGTGGTTCACGCTGATGCAGCTCGAATGCGTGTAGCCGCGATAGCCGAGCGTCGCCGGCACTGCGCCGCCCGCGATCGTCATGTCGTAGACGATGCGGTCGATCTCCTCGGTGGTGACGCCGGGCACCATGTGCGCACCCAGCGCGTCGAGGATTTCGGCGGCGAGCCGGCCGGCGCGGCGCATGCCGGCGAAGCCTTCGGGCCCGTAGAGCTTGATCGCGCCGGTGCGCGTCACCGCGTCGCTCGCGGCAATCGTCTGATATTGAGTCATCGGCGCGATATAGCGGCTTGCGCCCGGCTTTGCGAGCCGCGCCGGCGCGGCTATGGCGAGCGCATGGAGCCGAGCCCCCGCACCTGGACCGCCGCCTTGGTGGTGATCGGCGACGAGATCCTGTCCGGCCGGACGCAGGACCGCAACGTCGCCCAGCTCGCCACCTGGCTCAACGTGCAGGGGATCAGGCTGCGCGAGGTGCGCGTCGTCGCCGACGATGCCGCCGCGATCGGAGACGCAGTCAACGCGATGCGCGCCGCGCACGATTACTGCTTCACCACCGGCGGCATCGGCCCGACGCACGACGACATCACCGTCGATGCGATCGCGGCGGCGCTCGGCCTGCCGGTGGTCGTCGATGCGCGCGCGCGCACGATCCTGGAAGGGCATTATGCCACGCTCGGCGGCCTGACCGAGGCGCGGCTGCGCATGGCACGCGTGCCCGAGGGCGCGACGTTGATCGAGAATGCGCTGTCGGGCGCCCCCGGCATCCGCATCGGCAACGTCATGATCCTCGCCGGCGTGCCGCACATCGCCGCTTTGATGCTCGACAGCCTGACCGGGACGCTCGAGGGCGGGCTTCCGGTCGCGTCGCGGACGATCGGCTGCTGGGTCGCGGAAAGCGAGGTGGCCGACCTGCTCGCCGCCACCGAGCGCGCGCATGATGGCTGCCAGATCGGCAGCTATCCTTTCTTCCGCGAGGGCCGGACGGGCGCCAACTTCGTGATCCGTTCGACCGATCTCGCCCGGCTCGACGCCTGCACGGCCGATCTGGCTGCGGCTTTGGTCGCGCGCGGCTACGCGCCGGTCGCCGACGGCATCTGAACGGGCGCACGGCGCAGCAGCGCCAGCGTCGCGATCGCCAGCAAGGCGCAGGCCGCTGCCAGCAGGAACGGCGCGCCGGGGAAGGGCGGGTGCGCGCGCGGGCCGGTGAAGGCCGCGAGCAGATTGTTGTAGAGCATCGGAGCGATCACCGCGGCGATCGCGGCGATGCTGCCCGAAAAGCCCTGCAGCTCGCCCTGCGCATTGGGCGGCACCCGACGCGACATGATCGCGCTCATCGATGGCATGACGAGGCTCTGGAGCGCGGTGATGCACAATATCGGGAAGACCAGCCAGCCGATGTGCAGGAAACCGAACACGACGAAGCCGATCGTCGCCGCCGCCATGCCGATCAGCGCCGCGCCGCGCTCGCCCACCCGTGCGACCACGCGGCCGACGATCAGCATCTGGCACGCCGCCATCAGCCCGCCCACCAGCGCGAGCGAGAGGCCGACCATGCCCGGGCTCCAGTCAAAGGCGGCGATGGCGTAGAACGCCCACACCGCCGGATAGACCATCGTCGCGAGCGCCCACCAGAAGCTGACGAACGCGATCGGCAGGACGCCGGCCACGCGGCGCAATGACAGCAGCGCGCCCAGCGGGTTGGCGCGCCGCAGGCTGAAGGGTCGGCGATGCGCCGGATCGAGCGTTTCGGGAAAAACCGCGAGCCCGAACACGAAGTTGGCGGCACCGAGCACCGCCGCGGCGTAGAAGGGCGCGCGGGGTCCGAGCTCGCCGAGCAGGCCGCCGATCGCCGGGCCGACGACGAAGCCGATGCCGAACGCCGCGCCGATCAGCCCGAAATGGCGCGCACGATCGTCGGGCGTGCTGAGATCGGCCATCGCCGCCCCCGCCGGGCCGTAGGAGGCGCCGAACAGGCCCGCGAGCGCGCGGCCGACGAACAGCCAGCCCAGGCTCGGCGCAAACCCCATCAGCGCATAATCGATCGCGAAGCCGCCCAGCGCGCCGAGCAGCACCGGTCGCCGGCCGAAGCGGTCGCCCAGATTGCCCATTAGCGGCCCGCACAGGAACTGCACGGCGGCATAGACCATGCCGAACCAGCCGCCGATCCGCGTCGCCTGCGACAGGCCGACATGGCCGAGCTGCATGACGAGGCCGGGCAGGACCGGCATGACGATGCCGAAGCCGATCGCGTCCACCAGCACCGCCAGCATGACGAAGCGGACGGCGGAGCTGCGATCGGCCGGCCGCGTCACCGCGCGATGGTTTCGGTCGTCGCGGCGCTCTGGCCGAACAGGATCTTGCGCTCCTCGTCGCGGATCACCGGGCCGGTCGGGTTCACCGTCGGGCCGATCGCATAGGCGCGCTGGGTGGCGGGGCGGGCGGCGACCGCCTCGAACCAGCGCTTGATCGCGGGGAAGTCGTCGAGGCTCTGCCCCTGCGCCGCATGCGGCACGATCCACGGATAGATCGCCATGTCGGCGATCGAATAGCCGCCGCCGGCGACGAACTCGCGATCGGTCAGCCGGCGATCGAGCACGCCGTAGAGCCGGTTGGTCTCGCGCACGTAGCGGTCGATCGCATAGGGCACCGGCTCGGGCGCATAATTGCGGAAATGGTGGTTTTGCCCGGCCATCGGGCCCAGCCCGCCCATCTGCCAGAACAGCCATTGCAGCACCTCGGCGCGGCCGCGGAGGTCGGCGGGGATGAAGTGGCCGCTCTTGTCGGCGAGGTAGAGCAGGATCGCGCCCGATTCGAACAAGGAGACCTGCGGGCCGCCGTCGGCGGGGGCATGGTCGATGATCGCGGGCATGCGGTTGTTGGGGGCGATGCGCAGGAAATCGGGCGTGAACTGCTCGCCCTTGCCGATATTCACCGGCGCGACGCGGTATTCGAGACCGGCTTCTTCGAGGAAGAGCGTGATCTTGTGGCCGTTGGGGGTGGGCCAGTAGAAGAGATCGATCATGGGATCGTGAGCCTCCGAGTAGGACGGAGGCTGAATAGCCGATCGGCGCGGCAAAGCCGAGACGGGTTGCGCGGCGTCGGGCCGCGTTCCACAGCCGGGGTTTCAGGTTCCGGAGCCCGCCCCCCGCATGCTGCTTTCCCTCGCTTTAGCCCTCGCCGCCTCGCCCTCGCCGCAAGGCCTCACCCATTATAGCGGCGTCGCGCTCGATCCGGCGGGGCAGCGCATCGTCAGCATCGACAGCGTGCAGGCGCGCGGCGCGCCATCGGCGGGTCATGCCGGCGTGGTGGTGCGCACCATTGCCGGGGCGGTGGTCGGCCGTTACGATCCATGCCCGACGTGCAGCTATGGCGCGCCGGTCTGGTCGCCCGACGGACGCGCGCTCGCTTTCTTCGCCAGCGGCGGCGGACAGGCGCGCCTCTACCTTCTCCGCAGCGCCGGCGACCGCGCCGCGCCGACGCTCGACGTGATCGCGAGCGTTTCGGGTGTCGCGGCAACCCCGCGCTGGTCGAACGACGGACGCACGATCGCCTTCCTCGCGACCGTCGGTGCGCACAAGGAGACCGGCGCGACCCAGCCGGGCGCGCGGCAGGTCGGCCTGATCGGATCGCAGCCCGACAGCAAGCGCATCGCGGTGGTGCCCGCGAGCGGCGGCGCCTACCGCCTCGTCTCGCCCGAGGGCACGTTCGTCTACGAATATGACTGGATGCCCGACGGCACCGGCTTCGTCGCGACCGCGGCCGAGGGTGACGGCGACAATCAATGGTGGGTGGCGAGCCTGCGCGCCTTCGGCCTCGATGGCACGATGAGCACCATCGCCGCGCCCAAGACGCAGATGACCTTCCCGCGCGTCGCGCCGGACGGGCGGACGGTCGCATATATCGGCGGGCTGATGAGCGACTTTCCCGTGTCGGGCGGCGACGTCTACACCGTGCCGATTGGCGGCGGCACCCCGACCGACGTGACGCCGCACGCGTCGATCACCTTCACCTCGCTCGTCTGGCGGCCGGGCCGGCTGATCGCGGGCGTCACCAAAGGCGGCTCGACCGGCACCGCGACGATCGACCCGGCGACGCAGAAGGTGAGCGACCTCGTCGTCGCGCCCGAGACGATCGGCCAGACCGGCGAGCCCGCGCTCGCGCCCGACGCGAAGGGCGCCAACGCCGCCTATCTGGTCGAAAGCTTCACGGCCGGCCCGCGCATCGCCTTCGGCCCGGTCGGACGTGCGCGCGCGATCACCCACGACAATGACGGGCTGGCGCCGGTCGTCGCGGTGCGCGACGTCCATTGGCGCAATGGCGGCTTCGACGTGCAGGGCTGGCTGCTCGCGCCGGCGGCGCCGCCCCAGGGCGACGCGAAGCAGCCGATGGTGACGATCGTCCATGGCGGCCCATCATCGGCCACCACGCCGCATTTTCCGTGGGGCAACGATGTCGAGCTGCTCGCGCAGCACGGCTACTGGATCTTCCAGCCCAATCCGCGCGGCAGCTACGGCCAGGGCGAGGCATTCGTGCGCGCGAACATGCGCGATTTCGGCGGCGGCGACCTGAGCGACATCCTCGCCGGCATCGACGCGGTCGAGCGCGAGGCGCCGATCGACGACGCGCGCCTGGGCGTCGCCGGCGGCAGCTATGGCGGGTTCATGACGATGTGGACGGTCACCCACAGCAATCGGTTCAAGGCCGCGGCCGCCGGCGCCGGCATTTCCGATTGGATCGCTTATTACGGGCAGAACGGGATCGACCAGTGGATGATCCCGTTCTTCGGTGCCTCTGCTTATGACGATCCCGCGATCTACGACAAATTGTCGCCGATCCGCGCGATCAAGAACGCCAAGACGCCGACCTTCGTCTATGTCGGCGAGCGCGACGTCGAATGCCCGCCCGCGCAGAGCCTCGAATTCTGGCACGGGCTGCGCGCGATGGGCGTGCCGAGCGATCTCGTCATCTATGCCGACGAGGGCCATGGCATCCGCGCGCCAGCCAACATCGCCGATCGCAACGCCCGCCTGATCGGCTGGTTCGATCGCTGGCTGGCCAAGCGCCCGTAAGGTGGATGCGGCCGGGAACGTTTCCCGGCCGCATCCGTCGGCGTCAGGCGGCGACGGCCTTGCGGCGGCCGCGGCGCGCCTTCGGGGCGGGGGTCGGCTCGGGCGCCGGGGCCGGAGCGGGCTTGCGGCCGAGGCCGATCGCCTTGGCGAGCGAGCGGCGCTTTTCGGCATAATTCGGCGCGACCATCGGATAGTCGGCCGGCAGCTTCCACTTGGTGCGATATTGCTGCGGCGTCATGCCGTAGTTGGTCTGCAAGTAGCGCTTGAGCATGGTCAGTCGCTTTCCATCCTCAAGACACACGATATAGTCGGGCTTGATCGACGAGCGAACCGAGATTGCGGGCTTCTGTTCGCTTGCGGCGGGCTCTTCCGTGCCCGAACCAAGATCGGTCAAGGCCGAATAAACTTTCCCGATCAGCTCGGAAAGTTCAGCGACTGCAACCCTATTATGGCCAACATGGGCCGCAACGATTTGCGTCGTGAGTACGAGTAGTTCGGCGCCCGTCTTCTCGGTCATTTTTGGCCTCGCTTACAAGTCAAGACATAAGCGTAGCAGACTATAAAAGAACAGGCGAGCCGTTATCCACGACGAATTCTGTCCGGCAGAAAGCCGTAAAACTTGATCCATGTTATGTTTCTGCAGCAGAATGACCGTTCAGTGCAGAAGATGTCGCACGGCCGCATGCGGCGACACGGTGTCGGGCGGTGGCCGCATCATCGGCGGCCGCACGATCCGAATGTCAGTTGGCGGCGGGGCCCGGAGCCGGGCCGTAGCCGCCGCCAAGCGCGCGGACGAGCGCGACCGCGGCCTGCAGCCGCTGCGTGCGCACCGCGATCGCGCTGCGCTGCGCGGTCAGCGCCTCGGTCTGGGCGGTGACGACCTCGAGATAATCCGACGCGCCCTCGCGGTAGCGGGTCAGCGCGAGATCCTGCGTTCGTCCGGCCGCCGTCGCCGCTTCGTCTTGCGACTGCTCCTGCGCACCCAATTCGCGCCCGGCGGCAAGCTGATCCTCGACCTCCTGGAACGCGCCCAAGACGGTCGAGCGGTAATTCGCCGCTGCCTCGTCGAACGCGGCGCGCGCCTGGCGCACCTGCGCTGCGCGCCGCCCGCCGTCGAGGATGGCCAGCGCCGCCTGTGCCGGTCCCAGTGCCCAATAGGTCGCGGGATTGCTGAGCAACGCCGCGCCCGTCGTCTCCCAACCGCCGCCGGCGCCCAGCGTGAGCGAAGGGAAGAAGGCGGCGCGCGCAACGCCGATGCGTGCATTGGCGCCGAATACGCGCCGTTCGGCGGCCGCGATATCCGGCCGGCGCTGCAGCAATACCGACGGCGTCGCCAGCGGCACGCCCGGCGGATCCTTCTGCCCCATCGTCGCGATCGGCTGGATCGAGAATGCCGCGGGCGTCACGCCGACCAAGGCGGCGATGCTGTGCTCGACCGCCGCGCGCGCATTGGCGACCGCGTTGACCTGCGCCTGCGCCTCGGCAAGGATCGTGCGCGCGCGATTGACGTCGAGCCCGGTGCCGATGCCGCCGCTATGACGCGTGTCGGTCAGGTTGAAGGCGCGCTGATAGGCGGAAACCGTCTGGCGCAGCAGCTCGGCCTGGGCATCCAGCCCGCGCAACCGGAAATAAGCGTCGGCGAGATCGCTCTGCAGCGCCAGGCGCGTATTGGCGAGATCCTCCGCGCTCGCCTGCGCGTTGGCGCGCTGCGAGGCGATATTGTTGCGGATGCGGCCCCACAGATCGACCTCGTAGGATGCGGATCCGCCGACCGAATAGAAGTCGTAGGTCGACGCCGTGCCGTTGCTGAGCGGGCGCGTCGCCGGCGAGCGCGCGCGCTCGGCCTGGGCGCCGAGCCCCGCCTGCGGGAACAGATCGGCGCGCGCCTGCCGCGCGAGCGCGCGCGCCTGATCGTAGCGCGCCAGTGCGGCGGCCAGCGTCGGGCTGTCGCGCTCGATCCGCTCCTCGAGCGTGGAAAGCTCGGGGTCGGCGAACATCGTCCACCAGGCGCCCCGCGGCCCGGCATCCATCGGCGACGCCGCGACCCACGGGCCGGCTTCCTTGTAGCTGGCCGGGACGACGGTGGCGGGGACGTGATAGGCCGGGGCGAGCGAGCAGGCCGACAGGCTCAGCGCGGTCGCGGCCGCGAGCAAGCGGCGCATGTCAGGCCTTGCTCGCCGGCTTCGCGGGCGGAGCCTCCACCGCCTGCACCTTGTCGCCCGGCGCGATCGCGTCCGACGGCGAGTCGATGACCCGTTCGGTGCCGTTCAGCCCGCCGCTGATGACGACTGACTTGCCCTCGTCGCTGGTCACGTTGACCTTCCGCATCGAGACATGGCCGCTGGCGTCGACGACTGCCACCTGGTTGCCGGCATCGTTGAACAGGATCGCGCTGCCCGGCAGGCGGAAGCCGGAAGCGGCCGCTGCGGCAGGGAAGTGCACCTGCGCATAGGCGCCGGGCTTCAGCGCGCGATCTTTATTGTCGGCCTGCAGCTCGACCAGCATGCTGCCCGATTGCGGATCGACCGCACCCGAGGTGCGGCTGATCGTCACCTTGAACGTGCGATCGGGATATTCCGGGACGGTCAGCTGCGCGTCCAGCCCCGGGCGCATCTGCGCGACGAACGCCTGCGGCACGCGCACATAGACGCGCATGCGGTGGACGTCGGACACGGTGAACAAGGGCGAGGCGCCGCTGCCGGCGGTGACGAGCTGGCCGATCTGGGCGGCGCGGCTGGTGACGTCGCCCGCGAACGGCGCGGTGAGCTGGCCGAAGCCGTTGAGCGCCTGGATCCGCTTCACGTCGGCCGCTGCAGCGTTGGTGACGGCGATCTTGGCGGCGAGGTCGCCATTCTTCTCGTCGGCTTCCTGGCGCGACACCGCATCCTTGGCGAGCAGCGTCTGCCAGCGCACCGCGGTGCTCTTGGCGAGCCGCTGGTTGGCGAGCGCGGTTTCATATTGCGCGCGCGCCTGGGCGAGCTGCTGATCGACTTCGGGCGTCTCGAGCACCGCCATGACTTGGCCGGAGCGCACCCGATCGCCGATATCCACCAGCCAGCGGCGGACATAGCCGTTGGTGCGCGCGAAGATCGGCGCGCTGTTGAACGCCTGGACGTTGCCGGGCAGCGCGAGCCCCTCGCCGCCGCTCGCCTTGACCGGGTGGACGATGGTGACCGGGGCGGTCGTGCTGGCGTTGGCCGCCTGCGTGAGCTCGCGCTCGTTGCGCGAGCGGCTGGTAATGCCCCAGGCGACGACGATCAGCGCGACGATCGCCGCGACGATACCGTAAATCTTCAACCGATGGTTCGATTCCGCCTCAGACATGTGCGACCTCGAGCTCCTTATGAACTTCCCTGGCCGACTTGCGGCCGTGAACGACGCTGAACACGACCGGCACGAACAGCAACGTGGCGATGGTGGCGCAAAGCAGGCCGCCGATCACGGCGCGACCGAGCGGGGCATTCTGTTCGCCGCCCTCGCCTAGGCTCAGCGCCATCGGCAGCATGCCGATGATCATGGCGGATGCGGTCATCAGCACCGGGCGGAAGCGGACGGTGCCCGCCTCGATCGCGGCGCGCATTGCGTCGCCGGTTTCCGCCAGCCGCTCGCGGGCGAAAGCAACCACCAGCACCGAATTGGCGGTGGCGACGCCCATGCACATGATCGCGCCCGTCAGTGCCGGCACCGACAAGGTGGTATGCGTCATGAACAGCATCCAGACGATGCCGGCGAGCGCCGCGGGCAGCGCGGTGACGATGACGAACGGATCGAGCCAGCTCTGGAAATTGACGACGATCAGCAGGTAGATCAACACGATCGCCCCGACGAGGCCGAAACCGAGGCCGGAGAAGGCGGTGTTCATCGTCAAGAACTGGCCGCGCAGAATCACGTTGGTGGTCTTGGGCTTTTCCGCGGCGAGGCTCTTGATCGCCTTCTGGATGTCGCCAGCGACCGCGCCGAGATCGCGCCCGCCGGGTGCGCCGTAAATGTGGATCACCGGCTGGATGTTGTAATGGTCGACCGACGCCTGGGTCGCGCTGCGGTGCACGTCGGCAAGGCCGCCCAGCACCAGCGACTGGCCGTTGCCGGTCGAGATCGGCATCGAGCGCAGGCTGGACACCGAATCGACCAGATATTCGGGGGTCTGCGCGACGACCGCGTACGACACGCCGTTATCGGGGTTGAGGAAGAAAACCGGTGCCGTCTGCGCGCTGCCGGCAAGGCTCGTGCCGAGGCTGGTGGTGACGTCGCGCTCGGTGAGGCCGTAGGTGCCGATGCGCGAGCGATCGACATCGACCGACAGCTGCGGTGAGCGGATCGGCTCCTGCAGCCGCACGTCGACGAGGCCGGGCACCGTGCGCAGCTTGCGCATCAGCTTCACCGCATAATCGGTCGCGCCCTTGAAATCCTTGCCGGTCACCTGGACGTCGATCGGCGCGGGCGAGCCGAAGTTCAGGATCTGGCTGTTGATGTCGGCCGGCAGCCACGCGAACACGGTGCCGGGGAAGGCGCGCGGAAGTTCGCGACGCAGGATCGCGATATATTCGGCGGTTGGCCGGTGGCCTTCCTTCAGCTGGATCTGGATGTCGCCGTCCTGCGGGCCGACCGTACCGCTATTGGCGTAGATGATGTTGATCGGGCTGTTGGCGAGACCGATATTGTCCACCACCGTGCCGCGGTCGCGCGCCGGGATGATCGTGGCGATGAACTGCTCGATCCGCTGGAACTGCGCCGACGTCTCCTCGATGCGCGAGCCGTTGGGCGCGCGGACGTGGATAAGCATCTGGCCGGCGTCGACTTCGGGGAAGAAGTTGCGGCCGAGGAACGGCACCAGCAGGAACGAGAGCAGCACCACCGCCATGAAACCGACCATGAACGGCCCACGCACGCCGAGCGCGCGCTGCAGCAGCCCCAGATAAGCGGAGCGGAACGCCTCGAACCCGCGCTCGAACCCGCGCTGGATGCGCACGAAGATGTTGTTGGAATGGCCCGGCGCATGCTCCTCGTGGCCGACATGCGGCTTGAGCAGGTACATCGCCATCGTCGGCACGAACGTCCGCGACAGGATGAACGAGGCGACCATCGCGAACACCACCGACAGCGCCATCGGCACGAACAGGAAGCCGGCGACGCCCGGCAGCGCGAACATCGGCACGAACACGATACAGATGCAGAGCATCGAGACGAAGGCCGGGGTCGCAATCTGCGCGGCGCCGTCGAGGATCGACGGGATCACCGCCTTGCCCTGTTCCAGATGCCAGTTGATGTTCTCGATCGTCACCGTCGCGTCGTCGACGAGGATGCCGACCGCCAGCGCGAGGCCGCCCAGCGTCATGACGTTGAGCGTCTGGCCGAACGCGGCCAGCGCGGCGATCGCGCACAACACCGCCAGCGGGATCGACAGCGCGATGATGATTGTCGAGCGCCACGATCCCAGGAACAGCAGGATCATCAGGCTGGTCAGTGCCGCCGCGATCGCGCCCTCGCGCACCACGCCAGAAACCGCGCCCTTCACGAACATCGACTGGTCGCCGATCGGCTGGATCGTCATCGAATCGGGCAGCAGCGGCTTGACCTGCGGCAGCTTAGCCTTGGTGCCCTCGATCACCGCCAGCGTCGAGGCCGACCCGTTCTTGAGGATGGTCATCAGCGCGGCGCGGTTGCCGTTGACGTGCACCACGTTCTGCTGCGGCGCGGCACCGTCGCGCACGCTGGCGACGTCGCGCATGTAGATGGTGGCGCCGTTGACCACCTTGACCGGCATGTTGTTGAGGCCTTCGATCGTGCTCGGCGCGCTGTTGAGCTGCACCGGATATTGCACGTCGCCGATCTTGGCCTGGCCGGCGGGATTGATCTGGTTCTGCGCCGCGATCGCGTTCGACACGTCCTGCGCCGACAGGCCCTTGGCGCGCAGCGCCTCCGGATTGATGTCGATCTGGATCTGCCGCTGGCGGCCGCCGCTCGGATACGGCGTCGCGAGCCCGGGCACGGTGACGAGCTGCGGGCGGATCTGGTTCTGGCCGATGTCGAACAATTGCTGTTCGGTCAGCCCCGGCCCGGACAAAGCGAGCTGGATGATCGGCACGGTCGAGGCGCTGTAATTCAGGATCAGCGGCGGATTGGTACCCGGCGGCATCTGGCGCAGCAGCGTCTGCGCGATCGACGTGACCTGCGCGGTCGCGGTGCGGATATCAACGTTGGGCTGGAAATAGACCTTGATGATCCCGAAGCCCTGCAGGCTCTGGCTCTCGACATGCTCGACGTCGTTCACCGTCGTCGGGATCGCGCGCTCGAGCTGGGTGACGATGCGTCCCGCCATCTCGGCCGGCGGCAGACCGGCATATTGGAACGCCACGCCGATGACGGGCACGCGGATTGCGGGGAAGATGTCGACCGGGGTGCGGATCGCCGACAACACGCCCATGATGAGGATCAGCACCGCCATGACGATAAACGTCAGCGGGCGTTCGAGGGCGATCCTGACGAGCTTGTTCATGGCCAGTTCCCCGGCCGCGGTGGCCCCGGAAATAAGAAAGAGGGCGACCGAGGACCGGCCGCCGAGGCCATTATGTCAGCCTAGCTGACCGAGTTGTAAAGCTGCTTGTCGTCCGGTTTGCTCGGCTCGCCGCGATTAACACACGCTTTGCCGAGGCATCGTTGCGGATTTTGCTGCATCGCAGCGTCAAATTCGCGGCGTTTGCGAAACGAGCGGGCGCCATCGGCGCCCGCCCGTCCGCCGAACATCAGCTGACGTGCGCGGAAACGTGCTTGTTCATCTCGAACATGCTGACGCTCTTCTTGCCGAAGACCTTCTCCAGCTTGTCGTCCGCGTTGATCTGACGCTTGTCCTTGGCGTCCTGCAGATCGTGCTTCTTGATATATTCCCAGAGCTTGCTGACGATCTCGCTGCGCGGCAGCGAGCCATCGCCGACGATCGCAGCCAGCTCGGGCGACGGCTTCACAGGCTTGTGGATGCCGCCGGTCTTGGCCGGGGCTGCGGGTGCTTTTGCCATTGGTCTGTCCTCCTCTTGCGCCCCCTCTCTAAGGCGTGGCCCGGTATTTCGCGAGTGCTTTCGTTTGGCAAGCCCTCGGCCGGGCCGGCTTCACTCCCTGGTGAGCGCGTCGGGCTTGTGCGCCGCCCGCGCGCCGTCCTCGGTTTCGACGATATATTGAGGGTCGTCCTTGGTCGCCGCGACCTTGTGCCCCTTGATGTGGGTGGCGCTGGTCTGCTTCTTCTCGACCGTGCCGTGGGCGGTGCCGCCGTGGCTCTGCCAGCTGACCTTGTCGCCGGCCTTGGGGTTCTTCATCGCATCCTCCTTACGCTTTTCCACGGAGCCAATCGCCGCGCGCGGGATTGGTTGCAGCGATCGCAAGGGGCAGACGAGCGGATGAGCGACGGTTTCGACAGGCTGATCTTCACGCCGGACGACGTGGATCTTACGCGTTCGCCGCTGCGGCGCGGGCTCGACGCGCCGACCTATGTCCTCGGCGCGTTCAATCCCGGGCTGGCGCGGCTCGCCAACGGCAACCTGCTGCTGATGGTGCGCGTGGCAGAAGCGCTGCGCGAGCCGGTGGTGGGCGAACATGTCCACGCCATCCGCTGGACCGCCGACGGCTACGTGCTCGACGCGCACCCGCTGACCGCGGTCAACATGGCCGATCCGCGCCAGTTCGACGTCGGCGGCAGCGCGCACCGCATGCTCGCGCTCACATCGCTGTCGTGGCTGCTGCCGGTCGAGCTCGACGCCGCCGGCACTGAGATCGTCGCGATCCATTACGATCGCGCGATCGCGCCTGCCGCCGACTATCAGCATTATGGCGTCGAGGATGCGCGCATCACCAAGGTGGGCGACATCTGGTACATGACGACCTGCTCGGTCTCGGCCGAGCGCCACTGCACGACGCTCCACACGTCGAGCAATGCGCTCGACTGGCGCCTCGAAGGAATCGTGCTCGACCACCAGAACAAGGACATGATCCTGTTCGAGGGCAAGGTCGGCGGCCGGTTCATGGCGCTCACCCGGCCGCTGGGCGAGCTCTATTTCGCCTATCCCGAGGGCGATCCGCATATCGGGGGGCCGTCGATCAATCTCGCCCAGTCGCCCGATGCCTTGCACTGGAAGCCGCTCGACCAGCCGTTCCTGCGCCCGCGCCGCGGCTCGATCTGCGCGATGAAGCTCGGCGGCGGCAGCCAGCCGATCCTGACCGAGCAGGGCTGGCTGATGATCTATCACGGCGTCGAGACGCGCGCGAAGGTCGGCGTCTATCGTAGCTTCTGGGCCCTGCTCGACCGCGACGAGCCGTGGCGCGTGCTGCGGCTGGAGGATGACGTGCCGCTGCTGGAGGCGAACCCGGCGCTGACCGCGCCGATCGCGCACCAGCTCTATTTGCCGACCGAGGTGGTGTTCACCACCGGCATCGCCGACGGCGGCGACCATTATATCGTCGCGAGCGGCGAGGCCGATCTCGCCTGCCGCATCACCCATATCCCGAAGTCGCGCTTCGCATGAGCGCGCATCCATGGTGGGCGGCGGGGACGATCTATCAGGTCTATCCGCGCTCGTTCCAGGATGCGAACGGCGACGGCATCGGCGATCTCGCGGGGATCGCGCGGCGGCTCGACCATTTCGTCGCGCTCGGCGTCGACGCGATCTGGATCTCGCCGATCTTCCCGTCGCCGATGGTCGATTTCGGCTACGACGTCGCCGATTATACCGGCATCGCGCCGATGTTCGGCACGCTCGACGATTTCGACCGCCTGCTGGCGGCCGCGCATGCGCGCGGGATGAAATTGCTGCTCGATTTCGTGCCGAACCATTCGTCGGACCAGCATCCATGGTTCCGCGCCAGCCGCGCGTCGCGCGACGATCCCAGGCGCGACTGGTATATCTGGCGCGATCCGGCGCCCGGCGATGGCCCGCCCGAGACGCGGCCGCCCAATAACTGGATCAGCGATTTCGGCGGATCGGCGTGGCAATGGGATGCCGCGACCGGCCAATTCTATTATCACGCGATGCTGCGCGAGCAGCCCGACCTCAACTGGCGCAATCCCGGCCTGCGGCGCGCGATGCTCGACGCGATGCGCTTCTGGTTCGATCGCGGCGTCGACGGATTCCGCGTCGATATCCTCTGGCACATGGTGAAGGCCGAGAGCTTCCCCGACAATCCGCTTAATCCCGACTGGCAGCCCGGCATGGCCGACATGCACAAGGTGCTGCAGCTCCATTCGACCGACCAGCCCGAAGTGTTCGCGATCGCCGCCGAGATGCGCGCGCTGGCCGACAGTTATGGCGACAAGGTGCTGATCGGCGAGATCTACCTGCCGGTCGAGCGGCTGATGGCTTATTACGGCAAGGATGGCGACGGCGTGCACCTGCCGTTCAATTTCCAGCTGATCGAGGCGCCATGGGATGCGCGCGGGCTGCACCGGCTGATCGCGGACTATGAAGCGGCGCTGCCGCGGGGCGGCTGGCCGAACTGGGTGCTCGGCAATCACGATCGCCCGCGCATCGCCAGCCGCGTCGGCTACGCCCAAGCGCGCGTCGCGGCGATGCTGCTGCTGACGCTGCGCGGCACGCCGACCATCTATCAGGGCGACGAACTCGGCCTCGCCGACGGCGTGATCCCACCCGATCGCGTGCAGGATCCGCGCGAACTGCGCGAGCCCGGGCTCGGCTTCGGCCGCGATCCGGTGCGCACGCCGATGCCGTGGGACGCTTCGCCCTTCGCCGGTTTCTCGACGGTCGAGCCGTGGCTGCCGCTCACGCCCGACTGGCCGACGCGCAACGTGGCGGCGGAGGCGGATGACCCGGCGTCTATGCTGGCGCTGTATCGCGCTTTGCTCGACCTGCGTCGCCGGCACCCGGCGCTGTCGATCGGCGCGATGACGCTGATCGCGGCGGAGGGCGATGTACTCGCCTACGAACGCGTGCACGACGGCGGGCGGATCGTCGTCGCGCTCAACCTCGGCGCGGCGGAGCAATCGCTTGCTCTCCCCAAACCATATCGCGCCCTCCTTTCCACCCGTCATCCCGGCGCAGGCCGGGATCCAGCTCCGGAGGGTGTGGGCCTAGACCCCGGCCTGCGCCGGGATGACGATGCGACGCTCATTCTCGCCCCCGACGAGGGCGTGATCCTTCTCATGCAGGACTGACACCGCCGATGCGCATCGCCATGCTCGCCCCCATTTCTTGGCGTACGCCGCCGCGCCACTATGGCCCGTGGGAGCTGGTGACCTCGCTGCTCACCGAGGCTCTGGTTGCGCGCGGCATCGACGTGACCTTGTTCGCCACCGCCGACAGCCTCACTGCCGGCCGGCTGGAGGCGGTGGTGCCCACCGGCTATTCGGAGGATGGCACGCTCGACGCCAAGGTGATGGAGATGCTCCACGTCTCGAACGTGTTCGAGCGCGCGGGCGAGTTCGACCTGATCCACAACCAGGCGGATTTCGTGCCGCTCACCTTCTCGCGGCTGGTGGCGACGCCGCAAGTGACCACGATCCACGGCTTCTCGTCGGAGCGGATCGTGCCGGTGTTCAAGCGCTACGAGGATCGCGTGAACTATGTCGCGATCTCCGACGCCGATCGCCATCCCACGCTGCGCTATGCCGACACGATCCACCACGGCATCCCGATCGAGCATTTCCCGTTCGACGCGCAGGGCAGCGACGATCTGCTGTTCTTCGGCCGGATGCATCCCGACAAGGGCGCGGGCGAGGCGGTGCGGCTGGCGCAGGCGACCGGCCGCCGGCTGGTGATGGCCGGCATCGTGCAGGACGAGGGCTATTTCGCGCGCGAGGTGCAGCCGCACGTCGACGGCGACCGCATCGTCTATGACGGCCCGCTCGGCGGCACCAAGCGGACGCAGGCGCTGGGCGGCGCGCGCGCCTTGCTCCACCTGATCGGCTTCGACGAGCCGTTCGGCCTGTCGGTGATCGAGGCGATGGCGTGCGGCACGCCGGTGATCGCTTACAATCGCGGCTCGATGCCCGAGCTGATCGTCGACGGCGTCACCGGCTTCCTCGTCGACAGTTTCGACGAGGCGGTGGCGGCGGTCGCCCGCATCGACACGATCGATCGCGCCGCTTGCCGTGCGCATGTCGAGCGCCACTTCACGGTGGAGCGCATGGCCGAGCGCTATCTGGAACTCTACCGCCGCATCCTGGGCTGATGCCGTCTCATGTCATCCCGGACTTGTTCCGGGATCCACGCCTCCGCCAAGCGCTGGGCCAAGGAGATGGGTGGATGCCGGAACAAGTCCGGCATGACGGAAAGGATATCAGTCGTTCGCGCTGGCCCACAGCATCGCGCGATAACGATCGAAGCAGCGCGCGCCGCAGCGCAGGCGGATGAGCGCGCCTTCCGCCATCGCGGTCGCGCGGCGCGGATCCTCTTCCACCGCCGGGCGGATCGCTTCGCGATTCCAGTCGGCGCTATGCTTCACGTCGAGCACGGCGTGGAGATCGAAGTAACGGCGCTCCTTGTCGGACAGGCCGATGCGGCGCAGCCCCTTTGCCACCAGCGCCGAGCGGCCGGGCGCGGTCAGCTCGATCACGCCGAGCGCGCCGACCGAATGCCACGCATAATGACGCGTGCTCGCCATCGCCGTCATCGCATTGGCGAGCGCGAGGCTTTCCCACGCGGTCGTCTCGATCCGCGGGTCGACGCCGAGCGTCTCGACCAGCCGGTCGAGCATCGGCCCGTGCATCCCGGCCGGCGCGCCGCGCCCCATCTCGTCCCAGTAATTGCGCGCCAGCTCCAGTTTGGGGCGCGTCGGCAGCTTGACCTGCGTCATCGCGACGAGATCGTCGAAGCCGGCTTCGCCCGCGGCTTCCTGCTCGAAGAACCATTTGAGTTGCTGCGGGCTCGCCGTCTCGGCCAGCCACGGGAACAGCGCGTCATTCTGGCCGGGCCCACCTTCCTTCAGCGCCTCGAACCAGGCGATGAAGCCGTCGACGTCGGTCGGCGCCGACGCCGCCTCGTCGCGGATCTCGGCGCGCAGGTCCTCGAGGAAGGCGCCCTGCAGGCGGATCATGCGCGTGTCGCGGTCCAGTTCGCGCTGCCACGCCTCGCTGGGGAAGCCGGGCTGGAGCCGTTCGCGGTTCCAGTGGGCGAGCCCGCGCTGGAAACTGTCCGTCAGGAATTGCGACCCGCGCTCGGCGCGGGCCCGAATGGCCGATTGCAGCATGATTGGTCCCTCTAGATCCGCGCGGCAGCGCCGGCGCGGCTAAGTATCTGTTGGGGTGTCAAACCATCGGGCGGGCAGGAAGGTTTCCGCGCGGGCGGCCGCCGCTGATCTGCATCAGGACGATTGCCGCCGCGCGTCAGGTCCAGTTGCCGCGCGCCGCGAAGCGCGCCTTGGCGGTCGCGATGTCGCGCTGCACCGCCGCCAGATCGTCGTCGAACGTGCGATCGGCGAAGGTGATCGTCGGGATCGGGCGCTGGTCGGCGGTGACCGGGCGGTAGCGGTTGAAGCCCGCCTCGTGCACCCCGGTGGCGCCGCGCCCGGGTGCGCCGTGGCTCAGATGATCGAACGACGCGACATGGTCGAAATTGGCCTGCGGATAGAGCGGATAGCGCGCCACCTGCGACATCGGCATCACGCCCATCTGCGCGTCATATTGCATCTCGGCGATCGGCGGCCGGCCGGGCAGGCGGCGGGCGAGATCGGCGACCAGGGCGCGCGTGCCCTCGAACATGTCGCCGCGATCGTTATTCTCCCACAGCCCGGCAATATCGAGGAAGTAAGCGTCGATCGGATGGCGGCCGAGCATGTCGGCGATACGTCCGGCCAGGTGCGTGCGCCAAGCGGGCGCGGCGAGGTTCATGAACACCATGCCGCTGTCGCCCTTCGCGTCGCCGTCCCAGTCGACATAATTGGCCGGGAAGTTCTGGCCATAAGGGTCGCGCAACTGCGCCTCGGCGAGCGGCGGAAACAAGGGCGACGTCGGATTGGCGACGTTGCTGCCGAACATCAGCGCGAAGCGGTAGCCGAGCCGCCGCCCCTCGGCGATCAGCCGCGCGAAGCCCGCCGCGCCGCCCATGCGCGGATCGGGCGCGAAGGCCGGATAATCCCAATAATAGCGGCCGTCCCAGCCGGCGAGGAAGATCATCACGGTGGCCGGATCGATCCGCTCGGCCGCCCAGCGCAGGATTGCGCGTTGGCGATCATAATCGTTGAGGATGCGCCCGCTCCAATGCTGGCCGTGGAGCGTCAGCACCAGCGCGAGATGCTTCATCCAGTCCGGCGCGTCGGGGCGGGTACGGAACGACGGCAGCGACCAGGCATCGGCGACATGCGCGAAATGGTCGCGCGCCGCGCTGGCGAAATCGGGCGCGGCGGCGATCCGCCACGGCTGGGTGGCGGCGCTGGTCGGGCGCGTCCAGCCCGGCGTTTCCGCCACCAGCTCGGCCTTGTAGCCGGCCGGCCCGGGCCGCAGCTGGAAGCGGGCGGGCCGCACCTCGCGCTGGCGCGACGCGATCGTCCAGACGCGCCCGTCTGCCGCCTCGATCGCGACCAGCGGCGTTGCCATGCCGCCGTTCAGCGCGGGATATTCGAAGCGCTGGTCGTCCTCGCCCGGCTCGATCCACGCGCGCGCGGCGGGCGATACGCGGCCGCGCGGCAGCCCGCGCACGATCGTCTTGAGCGCCTTGATCGGCCGGTCGAGCGCCGCGCGCATCGTCCACTCGACCGCGCCGTCGGGCAGGCGCACCAGCTCCGCCGCGATCGTGCCGGGAATCTTCTCCTGCCCGCCTGCCCAGGTCAGGCCGTGCGCCGTCAGCCGCACGCGATCCGGCGTCGCGGTCAGCGTCGCGGTCGCGGGATCGAGCGCGTAGCGATTGTCGTAACCGATCACCTCGAATGCGAAGCGGAAGCCGGCGAAGGCGACGCTCGGCTCGGGCCAGTCGTAGCTGAACGCCATTTCGGCGCGGCCGGTGGAGGGGATGGTCAGCCCGTCGGTCGCGACCAACAGATCGAGCCCGGCCGGGTTGGCGCGATTCGCCCCGCGTGCGGCGGTGGCCAGCCCGAGTGCGCCGCCGGCCGCCACCAAGTCGCGTCGCGTTATTCCGTCCGTCATCGTGAGAAGCCTGCCGATCCCGTGAGCCTCCCACGCTGCGGGAACGGCTTTCCATGCGCAAGGGTCGCGGCTTGACGCGCGCCGCGCCTCGCCCGCAGGGTCGCGCCGATACGGAGGGATGGCATGGCGTTCGAGCGGCTCGGCCACATCAACATCAAGACGTCGGAGTTCGACGCGACGATGCATTTCTACCAGACCCTGTTCGACCTGCAGCCCGGCCCGGCGGCGACGATGGCGGATCAGGACGGCAATGCCTGGCTGCATGGGCCGGACGGGCGCGCGATCCTGCACATCAACCGCCTCGATCCGGGCGATGCGCGGCCGGTCGGCGCGGTGACGCGGCTCGACCATGTCGCGTTCGACTGCGACGACCAGCCGGGCATGCAGGCGCGGCTGGACGCCGCCGGGATCGCCTATCGCGTGTTCGCGACGCGCGTCCCCGGCCTCGTCCAGATCAACCTGCTCGATCCCAACGGCATCAAGCTGGAACTGACGTTCGGGCACGCGCTCGTCCAACGCTGACGCCGCGCCGATTGACCGATCGGCCGGCCTGTATACAGATGCCCGAAACGGAGGATGAGGCGTGTCGCACGAGCATCTGGTCGAAGGATTGCGGGCGATCGTCGGGCGCACGCACGTACTCACCGCACCGGGCGCCACGCGCCGTTTCCGCCACGGCTATCGCTCGGGCGCGGGCGCGGCGGTGGCGGTGGTGCGGCCGGGCAGCCTGATCGAATTGTGGCGCGCGATGCAGGCGTGCGTCGCCGCCGACGTCTCGATCATCATGCAGGCGTCGAACACCGGGCTCACCGGCGGCTCGACCCCCGATGGCGACGATTATCCCGGTGGCATGGTGATCGTCAGCACGACGCGCCTCACCGGCCTGCACCTGATCGACGATGCGCGGCAGGTGGTCTGTTTGCCGGGCACGACGCTCTACGATCTCGAGCGCGCGCTGGCGCCGCAGGGGCGCGAGCCGCATTCGGTGATCGGATCGTCGTGCATCGGCGCATCGGTGATGGGCGGCATCTGCAACAATTCGGGCGGCGCATTGGTGCAGCGCGGCCCCGCCTTCAGCCAGCTCGCGCTGTATGCGCGGGTGACCGCGGAGGGGCGGCTCGATCTGGTCAACCATCTCGGCATCCGCATCGACGGCGATGCCGAGACGGTGCTCGCCGCGGTCGAGGCTGGACGGTTCGACGCCGCGGCGATCGAGCATGATCCGGCGAAATGGGCGCACGACCATGATTATGCGGCGCACGTCCGCGCGATCGACAGCCCCGGCGCGGCGCGCTTCAACGCCGATCCGCGCTGCCTGTTCGAAGGATCGGGCAGCGCCGGCAAGCTGATCCTGTTCGCGGTGCGGCTCGATACCTTTCCCAAGGAAATCGGCACGCGCACCTTCTACATCGGCACCAACGATCCGGCCGAGCTGACCGCGCTGCGCCGCGGCCTGCTCGGCGGCAATGCGCCGCTGCCGATCGCGGGCGAATATATGCACCGCGACTGCTTCGACATCACCGCGGTCTACGGCAAGGACACGTTCGTCGCGATCCAGCGGCTCGGCACCGATCGCCTGCCGCGGCTGTTCGCCGCCAAGGCGCGGGTCGACGCGATCGCGCGCGCGCTCCGCTTCGTGAAGCCGGGGTTCAGCGACCGGCTGCTGCAATGGGCGAGCACGCGGCTGCCGCGCCACCTGCCGCCGCGCATGACCGACTATCGCCACCGCTTCGAGCATCATCTGATGCTGAAAGTGTCGGCGGGCGGGATCGAGCCGACCCGCGCATTGCTCGACGGCATGTTCCCGAGCGAGACGGGCGCTTATTTCGAGTGCAGCGACGACGAGGCGACCAAGGCGTTCCTCCACCGCTTCGCCGCCGCCGGCGCGGCGGTGCGCTATCGTGCGATCCACGCCGACACGGTCGAAGATATCGTCGCGCTCGACATCGCATTGCCGCGCAACACGCGCGACTGGGTGGAGACGCTGCCGCCCGAGCTCGACGCGAAGATCGCGCACAAATTGTATTACGGCCACTTCCTCTGCCACGTCTTCCACCAGGATTATGTGGTGCGGAAGGGGCATGATCCGCTCGCGATCGAGCATGCGATGTGGGCGTTGCTCGACGCGCGCGGCGCCGAATATCCGGCCGAGCACAATGTCGGCCATCTCTACAAGGCGAAGCCGGCGCTGGCCGATTTCTATCGCGGGCTCGATCCGCGCAACCAGCTCAATCCGGGCATCGGCCAGACGACGAAGGCACGCGACTGGGCCGACGCCTGACACGAAGAAGCCCGGAGCCGAAGCTCCGGGCAGGCGACCGGCCGGGGGACCGCCGGTTCAGATCTTGAAGCGCGCGCCGACCACGAAATAGGCGCCGACCACGTCGTAATAGGATTGATAGGTCGGGTAGAATTCGGTCGGCTGGGTGTTGAGCTGCGGCGCGAACACGAACTTGTCGGTCAGGTTGGTCCCGTTGGCGAACAGCGTGACCTGATGCCCCTGGACCTTGATGTCGTAGGAGATGTTCGCGTTCAGATACGCCACCGCGGGGATGCGGTTGTTGGCGACGAACACGTTGGGCTGCTTGGTATAGTGCATCACGCCGATGAAGCGGACGTCGGCGCCGAAGCTCAGCGGCCCCTCGGTCAGCTGCGCCGAGGCGGTGAACTTGTGGCGCGGCACGCCCGATCCACCGCCCGCGACCGTTCCGTCGAGGCGCAGCGGCGCGGCGATCGCCGACGCGCGGCTGGTCAGGTTCGGCGTGAAGTTACCGATGAAGCGCAGGTCCAGCCGCGATGTCTCGCCGTTGAAGATATGCCCCATCGGCATGCGATAATTGAGTTCATAATCGAAGCCGTAGGTGGTGAGCGCCGCCTGGTTGAACGGCACCTGCGCGATGCTGGTCGGGAAGTTCGCCGCCGACCGGTCGGAATAAGGCAGCGGCCGCAGGATATACTGGCACAGCGGATCGGTGCCGCCTGAATCCTCGCACCTTTGGTTGAGATCGAGGTTCGACAGCGTCGTGATCTGGTCCTTGATCTTGATATGGTAGTAATCGAGGCTGGCGCTGAAGCCGGGGATGAATTCCGGCTGCCACACCGCGCCGAAGCTCATCGTGTCGCCGCGCTCGGGCTTCAGCAACTTGTTGCCCTGCTGCAGCGTGATCAGGTTGGTGTTGAGCCCGGTATGGACGTCGGTGAACGTGCCGCGCGTCGACGAGACGCCGGCGAACAATTCGTTCAGCGTTGGTGCGCGGATGTCGCGCGACACGGTGCCGCGGAAGCGGATCTGCTGGACGGGCGTCCAGCTGAAGCCGCCCTTCCATGCCCAGATGCCGCCCGACACGCTGTAATTGGTGTAGCGCGCGGCGCCGTTCAGATCGAGCGCCTGGAAGAAGGGCTTGTCGCGCAGGATCGGTATCGCGATCTCGCCATAGCCTTCCTTGACGTTCTGCGTGCCGTGCGACGGGCCCTGGTTGGTCGAATTGTAGGTGAGGTTATACGTGCCGGCATAGGTGCGCAGCCCGGTCAGGTCGATCGGCTTGGACGGATCGTTGTTGCTCGTCATGTTGAGATATTGGTGCCGATATTCGGCGCCCAGCGCGATGTTGACCGGGCCGGCGGGCAGATCGAACACCGCGCCGGAGACGTTGGCGGCGAAGTCCGACTGGCGCGATTTGACCTGGAACTTCGAATCCTCCTGGAAATAATTGTACGAGGCCTGCGACGGCGAGCCGTTGCCGAACGGATTCCACGGCACGCAGCCCGGATAGAGGCCGGGATTGGTGATCGCGGTGCGGCAGACGATCGCGCCGCTGGTCGGATCGCGCACGGCGTCGAGTGCCGCGAACCAGCGCGACTGCTGGAAATTGCCCGAATGGCGCGCCTTCAGGTCCGAATCGCCATAGGATCCGGTCACCGACCAGTTGAAGTTGGCGAGCTTGCCCTTGAGGCCGCCCAATAGGGTCAGCGCGCTATTGTCCTGATAGGCACGCTTGGGCGTCTGATCGGCCTCGACGCGGCTGGCGACGAAACTCGCCACGCCCTGCTGCTGCATCGCCTGGCTGATGGCGGTCGGCAGGAAGGCGTTGTCCGAGAAGATCTGGAACGACTGGAACTGCGTGCCCGCACCCACCGTGACGAACTGGGTCTTCGAATCGCTATAGCTGCCCTGGAAGAAGCCGGTGATGCCGCCGCCGAAATCATAGTCGGCGCGCGCGAAGCCCTGCTTGGTCGCCAGACGGCTGGTGAGCGTCGTGCCGAACGTCACGGCGGTGTCGGCGCCGCCGACGTTGAAGTTCGGCGTCCCGGTCAACGTCCCGAGATCGGCCTTGTGGAAGCCGCCGCCCTGATCGAAGGTATAGCCGTTGAACGAGAACGGCGTGCTGCCGCTGAACGTCTGCGTCGCCTGGGCGAGGTTGCGGCCCGAATTGATCAGCAGGCCGTAGGTGCCGTTGGCGAGGCGCACGTTGTAGACCGGCGTGTAGGGGTTGGCCGCGCACGAACCGGTCGGGCATGGGCGCGCCGCATTGGCGCCGACATCGACCCAGCCGCCGGTATAATTGCCGCCATAGGGGCGCTCGCCATTGTTGGCGATGCCGGGCTGGAAGAAATAGTCGAAGCTGGCTTCCAGATGCAGGCGGTTGTCGAGCAGGCTCTTGCCGACGGCGATGTTGGCCTTGACCTGATGATCGTCCCAGCGGGCCGAC
Organism: Sphingomonas nostoxanthinifaciens; assembly: GCF_019930585.1. Taxonomy (NCBI): domain Bacteria; kingdom Pseudomonadati; phylum Pseudomonadota; class Alphaproteobacteria; order Sphingomonadales; family Sphingomonadaceae; genus Sphingomonas; species Sphingomonas nostoxanthinifaciens. The sequence continues at coordinate 139,459 of NZ_CP082839.1, forward strand.
TTGCCGTATTGCACCGATCCCTTGATGCCCTCGAACTTGGTGTCGAGGACGAAGTTGACCACGCCCGCGACCGCGTCCGAGCCGTAGGCGGCCGATGCGCCGCCGGTCACCACGTCGACGCGCTGGATCAGCGCCTGCGGGATGATGTTGGCGTCGACCGTGCCGGCATAGCTGGTCGGCGGCAGGCGCTGGCCGTCGAGCAGCACGAGCGTCTCGATCTCGCCCAGCGCGCGCAGGTTGAGATAATTGCCGGCGCGGGTTTCGCGCGCCTGGCTCGACGTGACGTTCGCGCCCGACGACTGGAAGAATTGCGGCAGCGTGGCGAGGCCGGCGGCGATGCTCTCCGGGGCCTTCTTGAGCAGTTCGGTGGTCGACACCACCGTCACCGGCGTCGGTGCCTTGTAGCCGTTGGCGACGATGCGCGAGCCGGTGACGACGATGTCGCTGACGGCTTCGCTGTCGACCGCAGCCGACGCGCTCGGCGCGGTCGCCTGGCCGCCGATCGGCGAGACCTGCGCGGCGGAGGCGTCGGACGCCGGTGCGGTGACGGCGGTGGTGGCGGGCTCCCCGGCGGGGATGGCTACCGTCTGGGCCTGCGCGATGCCGGTCACCCAGCCAGCGGCGCCCACCATCAGGCAGGCGCGCGTCATGGTCGCACGTGTCATGCATACTCCCCTATGTTCGCGATGCGGAACTCCGCTCGCTTGTTATTGGAATACTGTATGCAGTTGCTTTTGCACGCTCGTCAAGCGGCGGTTCATCTTTCCAGCACGCTCCAGCGAAAAATAGCGCCGGATTGACAGTGAGGAGGGCCGGTGTGGTATACAGTTACGCGAAACGGTGTCGGCAGGAACGGATCGTGCGGCTGCAGTGCCCTTCACGACGAGACGGACCGGAGCGACGGTCAGTTGCGCCGCGGGGGCGGCGATATGGTTCGTAGGCGAGGCGGCCCCGTGTATGGCGAGCGCGTAAGGTCGCGTGACGCGGCCGCACAGACGGGGAACGGGATCGGAATGGAGCAGGCCGGGGCGATCGTGGAGGAGCATGCCGCAGAGGCGATGCCCAGCACGCTGCGCACCCATCTGGTGCGCACGTTGCGCCAGCAGATCATGGGCGGGCGCTTCCGTCCGGGCGAGCGGCTGAACGAAAGCCAGATCGCGCGCGAATTCAATATCAGCCGCATCCCGGTGCGCGAGGCGCTGTCCCAGCTGCAGGAGCAGGGGCTGGTGATGAACCACGAGCGGCGCGGCATGTTCGTGGTGCAGCTCGCCGCCGACGAGGTGCAGCAGATCAATTCGCTGCGCATGGTGCTGGAGCCCGAGGCGATGCGCCTCGCCCGCGCGCGCATGACCGCGCCGGTGCGGGCCGAGCTCACCCGCCTGGTCGAGCAGATGGAGGCGTGGGACGGGCCGCTGATCGAGGCGGCCGCGCTGGATCGCACCTTCCACGCGGTGATCTGGCGCGCCGCGGGCAATCCCTATCTGGAGCGCACGCTCACCCAGCTCACCACCAGCCTGTTCGCGCACAAGGCGCTGGAGCATGTGAGCCAGGAGATTCGGCGCTGGCGGCTCAACCATCACCGCGAATTGCTCGATTACGTGCTGGGCGGCGACGCCGATCCGCAGCTCGCGATGCTGACCCACCTGCGCATGGGCTATACCGAGCCCGAGCGCTTCTCCAGCCTCGCGGTCCGGGGCGCGCCCGCCGCCTGAACCTTCCTCTCCGCCGCGCCCATTCCGGCGCGCCACACCCGTTCAAACCTCAGGAGATCCGCCGATGAAGCTCGTTCGCCATGGCCCCAAGGGGCAGGAAAAGCCCGGAATCGTCGATGCCGACGGGCAGGTGCGCGATCTGTCCGGCCACGTCGCCGACATTGACGGCGCGTTGCTGGCGAACGGGCTCGACGCGGTGCGCGCGCTCGATCCGGCGTCGCTGCCGCTGGTGCCCGCCGCCACGCGGCTGGCCGAACCGGTGGCGAAGGTCGGCAAGTTCATCTGCATCGGCCTGAACTACAGCGATCACGCCGCCGAATCGGGGATGCCGATCCCCGAAGAGCCGATCATCTTCACCAAGGCGATCTCGGCGATCATCGGCCCGAACGACACCGTGCTGCTGCCGCCCACCTCGACCAAGTCCGACTGGGAGGTCGAGCTCGGCGTCGTGATCGGCACCGAGGCGCGCTACGTCACGCAAGAGGCCGCGCTGGATCATGTCGCCGGCTATTGCGTCATCAACGACCTGTCCGAGCGCGAATATCAGCTCGAGCGCGGCGGCACGTGGGACAAGGGCAAGGGCTGCGACACGTTCGGCCCGTTCGGCCCGTGGCTGGTAACCGCGGACGAGATCGCCGATGTCGGCAGCCTCGGCCTGTGGCTCGACGTCAACGGCGCGCGGATGCAGACCGGCAATACGTCGAGCCTGATCTTCGGCATCGCCCACCTCGTCCATTATGTCAGCCAGTTTATGAGCCTGCAGCCGGGCGACATCATCAGCACCGGCACCCCGCCGGGCGTCGGCCTCGGCATGAAGCCGCCGGTCTTTCTCAAGGAAGGCGACGTGATCACCCTGGGCATCGACGGCCTCGGCGAGCAGCGGCAGGAGGTGCGTCGCTACGGGGCCTGAGCCGCTGGTTTCGAGTAGCCCGTTCGTGCTGAGGAGCGGCTGAGCCTGTCGAAGGCTCGTCTCGAAGCATGTCCTTCGAGATGCCCCTTCGACTTCGCTCGGTGGCTCCTCAGGACGAACGAAATGGGCGGAGCGTCGCCTACAAACTCATCCCGCCATCGACCACCACGTTGGTGCCGGTGATGAAGCGCGATTCGTCGGCGGCGAGCATCAGCGCTACCCCGGCAATCTCTTCCGGCGTGCCGATCCGCCCCATCGGCTGGCGCGCGACGAAGGCGGCGCGCGCTGCCGCCGCGTCGCCGGTCGCGCCCAGCCGTTCGGCGAGCGACGGGCTGTCGACCGTGCCGGGGCTGATCGCGTTGCAGCGTATGCCGTCGGTGATGAAGTCGCGCGCCACCGCCATGGTGAGGCCGATCACCGCCGCCTTCGACGTGGCGTAGGCGAAGCGGTTCGGCGCGGCCATCACCGACGACACCACCGAGGCGATGTTGACGATCGAGCCGTCGCGCCGTTCGCGCATCGCCGGCAGGAAGGCGCGGATGGTGGTCGCCATCGACTGGACGTTGATACGGAAGCTGCGCTCCAGATCGGCCGGGTCGCCGTCGAGGATCGTGCCGCTCGCCACCCAGCCGGCGCAATTGACCAGCACGCCGACGTCGCCATGCGCGGCCGCGACCCGCGCCACGCCGTCCACGTCGGTCACGTCCATCGCCGCATAGTCGATCGCCGTGCCGGCGAACGCCGCCTCCAGCCGGTCGAGCGCCATGTCGGTCGCGATCACGCGCGCGCCTTCGCGCACGAACGCCTCCACCACCGCGCGGCCGATGCCCTGCGCCGCGCCGGTGACGAGGCAGGTCTTGCCGCTCAGCCGATCACCCATGTCCGTCTCCTTACGCCGCGTAGAGGCCGATGCCGCCGTCGACGCGCAGCACCTGGCCGGAAATGAAGCCGCTGTCGGGCGCGGCGAGGAACGCCACTGCGCTCGCGATCTCGGCCGGGCGGGCATAGCGATCGAGCGAGGCGCCTTCGCCCATCATGCGCGGATCGGTCGCGCGCGTGGCGAGGAAGCGTGCGGTCATCGTCGGGCCGGGGCTCACCACGTTGACGCGCACGCCGCTGGGTCGCAGCTCGAGCGCGAGGCAGCGCGTATAATGGACGATCGCCGCCTTGGCGCAGCCATAGACCACCTCCGGCGACACGCCCTGATGCGCGTTGAGCGAGCCGAAATTGACGATCGCGCCCGCCTGCCGCGCGGCCATGCCGGGGGCGATCGCGCGGCACATCAGCATCGTGCCGATGAAGTTGCGCTGGAACACCGCCATCGCGTCGGCGAGGCTGACGTCGAGCGCGCCATTGGGATCGGGCTTGGTGCCGGCCGCGCCGATATCGCCGCCGGCGCAGTTGACGAGGATCGAGATCGGGCCGAGCCCAGCCTCGACCGCGGCCGTCATCGCCGCCACCGCGCTTTCGTCCGATATGTCGCCGGTGACGCCGATCACGCGCGTGCCCGCACCCGACAGGGTCGCGGCCACCGCCGACAAATTGGCGCCCTCGCCATATTGCGCCGGTGCCTCTTCGTTGATGTCGTGGATCGCGACGTCGGCGCCGCGCGCGATCAATGCCTCGGCGATCGTGCGGCCGAGCCCGCGGCCCGAGCCCGTGACCAAAGCCACCTGCCCCCCGAGTGAGGCGGCCGGCATGGCCGCCTGCGACAAATCCTGCTCCATCCGCGCCTCTCCTGAATACAATTGGCGGCACGCGCCGGGTGGCGCGCTTGCTCTGTTGGCGGTTCCGCTCTACCCACAGGAATGCGACGCCTTGGCCGCGTTGACAAGCATGCTTTTGCATTTAGTATACAGGACGACGCGAAACATCGCGCAAAACGCCGGGGAGGATGCAGTCGATGACGAGCGGCACCGCACGAGCAGGACATTGCCGCGCATGACGCCGACGCGCGTCCGCTATCGCGTCGTCGGCTTCGCGCTGACGCTCGCCATCCTCTCCTACATTCAGCGCGTCGCGATCAGCCAGGCCGCTGGGCCGATCGCGCACGATCTCAAGCTCGACAAGCAGCAGCTCGGCAGCGTGCTCGGCGCGTTCGGCCTCGCTTATGCCGCGTTCGAGATCCCGATGGGGCTCTACGGCGACAAGAAGGGCGTCCGCCGCGTGCTGGGGCAGATCGTCATCGCCTGGTCCTTCTTCACCGCGCTCACCGGTGCCGCGTGGAACATGACGTCGCTGTGGGTGATCCGCTTCCTGTTCGGCGCGGGCGAGGCGGGCTGCTTCCCCAACCTCACGCGCATGCTCAGCCAGTGGCTGCCGCGCCGCGAGCGCATCCGCGCGCAGGCGCTGATGTGGGCCTCGACCCGCTGGGGCGGCGCGGTGACCCCGCCGCTCGCATTGCTCGGCATCACCCTGTTCGGCTGGCGGCTGAGCTTCGTCGCGTTCGCGCTGCTCGGCGTGATCTGGGCGGTGTGGTTCCTCGCCCGCTTCCGCGAGAATCCGGCGGACGACCCGGCGGTGAACGAGGCCGAGCTCGCGCTGCTGCAGGAATCGCACCGGATGGTGACGCAGCATCAGGGCCACTGGCTGCGCGTGCTGCTGCAGCCGCAGGTGCTGCTGCTGATGTGCCAATATTTCTGCTGGTCCTACATCTGGTATTTCTTCGTCACATGGCTGCCGACCTACCTGAGCGAGGCGCAGGGGCAGAGCGCCGCCGCCACCGCCGGTTTTGCGGTGCTGCCCTTGCTGTTCGGCGGCTTCGGCTCGATCGTCAGCGGGCTGTTGCCGCTGCATCTGCCGCGCCGCTGGATCGCGGCCGGCTGTTATGTGGTGGTACTGGCGCTGCTGCTGCTGCTGCCGACCGTCCACGGCGTCGGCCCGGCGATCGCGATCATGGCGGCGATCAGCTTCTTCGGCGACGTGACCATGCCGATCTCGTGGAACGCCTGTGTCGAGATCGGGCGGCGCTACACCGCCACCGTCGGCGCGGCGATGAACATGTTCGCCAATTTCTCGGGCTTCGTGGCGCCGTTCGTCGGCGGCTACATCCTCAAGCATTACGACAATGACTGGGCGCGCGTGCTGCACGTGATGGCGGCGTTCGCCGCGATCGGCGCGTTCCTGTGGCTGTTCATCGATCCCACCGGCGAGCGCGCCAACCGGCGCGACATCCCCGCCGACCTGCAACCCTGACCAGAAGCGAGACGCATGTGAAGATCGACCTTTCCGGCAAGACCGCCGTCCTGATCGGCGCCAGCGGCGGCCTCGGCGAAGCGATGGCGGCGGCCCTGGCCGATGCCGGTGCGTCGCTGGCGCTCGTCGGCCGCAACGCCGCCAAGCTCGAGGGGCTGCGCGACGCCATCGCCGCGAAGGGCGTGGCGGTCGAGCTGTTCACCGCCGACGTGGTGGTGGAGGCCGATGTGGCGCGACTGGCGGACGAGATCGGCGCGCGCTTCGGCCACCCGCAGATCCTCATCAACAGCGCCGGCACCAACATCCGCAAGAATCTGGTCGACTTCACGCTTGACGAGTTTCGCAGCGTGGTCGATTCCAGCCTGATCTCGACCTTCCTCGCCTGCCGCGCCTTCGTGCCGGGCATGATGGGGACGGGCTATGGCCGGATCATCAACCTCGCCTCGATCATGGCGCACATCTCGCTGCCCGGCCGGACGGCCTATTCCTCGGCCAAGGCGTCGTTGCTCGGCCTCACCCGCGCGCTCGCGCTGGAGCTGGCGGGCGAGGGCATCACCGTCAACGCGATCAGCCCCGGCCCGTTCGGCACGCCGATGAACGCTGCGGTGATGAACGATCCCAAGGCGAACGAGGCGTTCCTCGCGGCGCTGCCGGTCGGCCGCTGGGGCAAGGTCGAGGAGATTGGCGGGCTCGTCACCTACCTCTGCTCCGATCTCGCCGGCTTCATGACCGGTGCGGACTATATGATCGACGGGGGCTGGACGGTGAAATAGCCGCCGCCCCGATCACGCGAAGAACAAGAAACACGAGGAGAGCGATGGTGAAGCGGACGGCGACAGGCTTGGCAGCGGCATTGCTCGCGATGTGGGCGGCCGGGGCGACAGCGCAGATGGCCGCGCCGCCGGGGATCGATCGCAACGGTGTTTCGACCGGATCGGAAAAGCCGCGCATCCCCGGCCAGAACCTCGCCGGCATGCACGTCTACATCCGCGCCGGCCTCAAGACGCACCTGCCCGGCCAGCACGATTATCCGCAATTCCTCGCCGACTGGAGCAAGCTGCTGACGCGCCACGGCGCGGTGGTCGACGGATCGCTCCACGCGCCGAGCGCCGAGGAGCTGAAGGGCGTCGACGTCGTCGTGATGTACAAGGGCGACGTCGGCTTCATGACCCCCGCCGAGCACGCCGCTCTGTTCGATTATGTGAAGCGCGGCGGCGGCATCGTCATCCTCCACGATGCTTTGTGCGGCCCCGATCCCGCCGAGATGGCGATGCTGGTCGGCGGCGGCAAGAAACATGGCGAAGTGAACTACACGCTCGACGCCAAGGTGCCCTACACGATCGTCGATCCCGCCTCGCCGATCATGAAGGGGATGACGAACCTGACGCTGGAGCCCGAGGAGAGCTTCTACCGCATGACCTGGGCCAAGAACCCGGCGATGCACGTGTTGGCGACCACGGTGATCGACGATACCGAGGCGGCACGGAAGGGCGGCGGCGTCGGCCAGGTCGTGCCGCAGATCTGGACCTACGAGCACAGCCTGCCCGGCGGCCAGCCGGCGCGTGCCTTCGTCTGGATGCAGGGCCACACCTACGCCAACATGAAGAACCCGCAGATCCAGGCGATGCTGCTGCGGGGCATTTCGTGGGCGGCGAAGCACCCGGTCGACGAACTGGTCGATTACAAGCCGACGATCCCCGACAATGGCTAAGCCGGTCGCCCTGTTGGCCGCCGCGACGGTCGCGGCCGTCGCCATGACCGCTTGCGCCACCGACTATGTCGCCGTCCGCAACGAGGTGACCGTCGAGCGGCCGATCGACGCGGTGTGGGCGCGGATCGGCGGCTGGTGCGCGATCGCCGACTGGCTGAAGCTGACGTGCGAGACGGTGTCGGGCAGCGGCGACGTTGGCTCGGTGCGCCGGCTCAACGGCACCACGCTGGAGGCGATGGTCGGCCGCACCGCGCACAGCTATTCCTACTGGCAGACCGCCGGCAACATGGCCGGCTTCGCCTATCACGGCACGCTCGCGGCCGAGCCGGCGGGGCCGACGCGCACCACGCTCGTCTACACCTTGTTTTACGATCAGGCGGCGATGCCGTCGGACGCGGTGCGCGCGTCGGAGCATCAGCGCCTGCAGACGCGCTTTGCCGGCGCGCTCGCGGCGATGAAGCAGCTCGCCGAGACGCATTAGGCACGAGCGGGCCGAACCCGCCGAACGAGAGGATGAGGATGATGCGTATCGCTCTGCCGGGCCTGCTCGGCCTCGCGCTCGCCATGCCGGCGCTGGCCGAAGCGCCGGGCGACTGGGCGAGCAACAATCGCGATTTCGGCGCGCAGCGTTACGTGCCGCTGCGCCAGATCACGCCCGCCAACGTCGCCACGTTGCGCCAGGCGTGGGTCTATCACATGAAGCCCGCCGCCTCCGCGGACAAGCCCGCGCCGGCGCGATTGTTCATCTCCGAGGCGATCCCGATCGTCGTCGCCAACACCATGTACCTGCCGACGCCCTACGGCCGGATCGTCGCGCTCGACGCCTCGACCGGTGTGGAGAAATGGTCCGCGATCCTGCCCAACAACGACGTCGCCTCGATCCGCGGCGTATCGTGGTGGGCCGGCGACGGCACGCGTCCGCCGGCGATCATCGTCGGCACGCGCGCGGGCCGGATGCTGTCCTATGACGCGCGCACCGGCGCGCTCAACGCGTGGTTCGGCACCGACGGCGTGGTCGAGCTGAAGACGCCCGAGGTGATGAACGGCCAGCCCAACGCCGCCTACATCCAGCCGTCGCCGCCCTTCGTGTGGCGCAACCTGATCTTTACCGGCGCCGGGCCGGGCGAGGGGCCGGGCGGGTCGAACGGTGGCAAGGGCCCCGCCGGTGACACGCGCGCATGGGACGCGCGCACCGGCAAGCTCGTCTGGACCTTCCATTCGGTGCCGCGCCCCGGCGAGCTTGGCCACGAGACGTGGGGCGGCGACAGCTGGCGCGACCGTTCCGGCGTCAACGTGTGGGGCTGGATGACGGTCGATGATGCGCGCGGCATCCTCTACATGCCCTATGGTGCGCCCAACAACGATCGCGTCGGCATCGATCGGCCCGGCAACAACCTCTTCTCCAGCTCGATCGTCGCGGTGAACGCCGCGACCGGCAAATATCTCTGGCACTTCCAGGTCGTGCACCACGACGTGTGGGACATGGACACGCAGTCGCCGCCGACCTTGGTCGACGTGAAGCGCGACGGCCGCACGATCCCGGCTCTGGTCTCGGTCAACAAGAACAGCCTGATGTTCGTGCTCGACCGCGTCACCGGCAAGCCGGTGTTCGGCGTCGAGGAACGCCCGGTGCCGCCGAGCACGATCCCCGGTGAGCAGCTCTCGCCGACCCAGCCTTTCCCCGTCCTTCCCGAGCCGCTGGCGCAGACCGAACTCAGCCGCGCCAACCTCTACAAGGGCGAGGCCGCGCACGAGGCCTATTGCGCGAAGCTGGTCGACGACAACGCCATGAAGCTGGGGCCGATCTTCACCCCGCTCGAGCTCGATCGCTACACCGTCTCGCTGCCCGGCACGCAGGGTGGCGTGAATTATTATGGCGGCGCGTTCGATCCCAAAAGGCGGCTGTTCGTCGCCAATATCAACAACCTCGCCCAGCCGATGCGGATGGTGCGCCAGGCCGACGGCAGTTACGTCAATCAGGGCCCACTCGCCGGCACGCGCCGTTTCTGGGACGCCGACCGGCGGCTGCCATGCGGGCCGACGCCGTGGGGGCAGATGGTCGCGGTCGACATCGACACCGGCAAGATCGCCTGGCGCACGACGTTGGGCGTGACGGATGCCTTCCCGGAAGCGTTGCGCGAGACCGGGCGGCCGGGGCTGGGCGGCACCACGCTGACCACGACCGGCCTCGCCTTCGTCGGCGCGACCGACGACGAACGCTTCCGCGCGTTCGAGACCGCCACCGGCAAGGAGGTGTGGACGACCAAGCTCGACGCCGCCGCCGCCTCGACCCCGATCGTCTATGGCGGTGCGGGCGGCCACGAGTTCGTCGCGGTGGTGGCGACCGGCGGCAGCCAGAATATCACCAGGCTGGACGGCGACGAGGTCATCGCCTGGTCGCTGCCCGACGGCGCACGGTGACGCGCGCAGGCATCGAACCGTCATCGTTGGCGTTCAGGCTGGCAACCGCCGCGCGATCCCATATCGTGCGGCCGTGAGGAGAATCGGGATCATGCGCACGCTTTCGCTCGCCATCGTCGCGCTCGCGACGACCTTGTCCGTCGGCGCGGTGCGTGCGCAGGCCCCGGCAGCAGCAGCCCCGGCGACGGCGGGCACGTTGCCGGCGGGCCCGGCGCACGATTTGATGGTCCGCGTCTGCTCCGCCTGCCACGCGCCCGAAATCGCGGCGCAGCAGCGGCTGAGCCCGGCCGGCTGGAAGGATCTGGTCGACACGATGGCGAGCCGCGGCGCCGACGCCAGCGAGGCCGAACTGGCGCAGATCACCGATTATCTGGCGAAGAACTTCCCCGACAAGCCCGCGGCAAAATAGCCGCGGCTGCGGCCAGGATCGGCGGTCTAACATACTATATATCTCCCGGCGGGACGTCCCGATACGGTCGCGACTCGCTCGATCGAGCCTTGGGGGGACTTATGGGGCAACAGATCTTTCTCGATCCGCCGGATCCGCAGATCAACGAGCGGAATATCCAGGGTGATATACTCATCGGTCTTCAGAAGAAGGCCGAGATATTTCTGATGTTCGAGATCGTCGACGTCAGCGGATTCAAGGCGGCGCTTGAAACCTTGATACCGCGCATCGCCACCTTGGACGTCACGCGGAAATATGAGGAGGCGGCGGCGAAGGTTTCGTCCGCCAAACATGCCTGCTGCGACGTGCCGCCGCCGCCTGATCTCGATACCGTCGTGAAAACCAATATCGCCTTTTCCGCCATCGGTCTCGCCGAGCTGGGCATGTTGTATGACGGCGCCGACCCTTCGTTCATCGACGGCATGGAAAACCTGTCGGAGATGCTCGGCGACGATACGACCGAATGGCTGCCCGAATATCTGGATCGCCAGATCGACGGCGTGCTGTTGGTTGCCGCTTGGGACGCCGACATCGATCAGGCGGAGACGATGGCGCTCGACGCCGCGGGCGAGGTGCTCGGCCTGTTCGGGGCATCGCTGACGGTGATCGCGCAGGAGGTCGGCTCGCTCAACCGCGTGGCGCCCGGCCATGAGATGTTCGGCTTCGCCGACGGCGTCTCGCAGCCGGGCGTGAAGGGCCTGCACAAGCCGATCGCGGCCGACGATCAGGGTTTTCCGGGGCAGGATCTCGTCGAGCTCGGCGACTTTCTGCTGGGCCCTTATGAGAGCGAGCTGGGAACAGCGTCCACCCCACCGCAGCCGTGGATGCAGGACGGTTCCTACATGGTATTCCGCCGGCTGCAGCAGGACGTGAAGGCCTTTCGCGACTACACGCGGGCCGAATTTTCCGGGTTGGCACCGTCGCCCGAAGCGTTCGCGGCCAAGCTGATCGGTCGCTGGAAGGATGGCAGCCCGTTGGCGCGCGATCCTATGCGTCCAAATCCGGCGCACGATGGCGATCATCCGCTGGAGAATAATGATTTCGAATTCGGCGTGGAGAAGGTCGCGCAGACCCGCTGCCCGTTCAACGCCCATATCCGCCGGGTCTATCCGCGCAGCGACATCCAGGCCGGCGTCGGCAATGCCGAGCAGCGCCGCATCCTGCGCGCGGGCATCTCCTACGACAATTCGGACGTCGAATTCGGCGATCGCGGGCTGCTGTTCGTCTGCTACCAGTCGTCGATCGTGGACAAGTTCGACTTCATCCAGACGTCGTGGGCGAACGCGACGTCTATTCCCTTCGTGCCGCCTTACACCGGAATCGGCGTGCTGCCGCCGAACCCGGGCATCGACCTCATCATCGGCCAGGCGCCGGTGCGCTCGGCCACGTGGGATGGCGGCGGCGTGCTGAACAACGTGCCGCGCTTCGTCACCTCCAGCGGTGGCGAATATTTCTTCATGCCCTCGCTCTCGGGGCTGAGGGCGCTCGCTTCGTAGCGCGAGACGCGGTTACCGCGCGCCGCCCTCGGTCGAGAAGGCCCATTCGGTGGTCGAGCGGAAGGTCTGGCCCGGGCGCAGCACCGTGGTGGGAAAGGTCGGCTGGTTGGGGCTGTCGGGGAAATGCTGCGTCTCGAACGCGATGCCGTCGCCCTGACGCAGCGTCTGGCCGCCGGTGCCGACCGCGCCGCCGTTCAGGCCGTTGCCGGTATAGATCTGCACCCCCGGCTCGGTCGTGCGCACCGTCAGCACGCGCCCGCTCGCCGGATCGGTCAGGCGCACGGCGTCGAACGGCGCGCCGCCCGGCGTGCCGTCCAGCACGAAATTATGGTCGATGCCCTTGGCCATCAGCAATTGCGGGGTGCTCGACCGCACCCGCTCGCCGATGCGCGCAGGCGTGCGGAAATCGAGTGGTGTGCCCGCCACCGATGCCAGCTCGCCGGTCGGGATCTGGCGCGCGTCGGCGGGCGTGTAGCGGCTCGCGAACACCTGCAGCACCTGCGGGTCGACCGTGCCGGTGCCCGATCCCGCGAGGTTGAAGTACGTGTGGTTGGTCAGGTTGAGGACGGTCGGCTTGGTGGTGGTCGCGCGATAGTCGATCCGCACCACGTTCGCCGCGGTCAGCGTGTAGGTCATCGTCAGATCGAGCGCGCCGGGGAAGCCGCCGTCGCCGTCGGGGCTCTTGAGCGTCAGCATCACGCCGACGTCGCCGCCATGCTGGAACGGCGCGGCGGCGAAGATGCGCCCGGCATAGTCGCTCGGCCCGCTGTGCAGCACCACCTTGTTCGCCGGGCTCGCGCCGCCGATCGGGTAGAAATGGCCGTCGAGCGTGAAGCCGCCGTTGGCAATGCGGTTGGCGAAGCGGCCGATGACGGTATTGAACCCGCCTGCCTTCTCCCATTCGGCGAAGCCGTCATGGCCGAGGACGACGTTGGCCGGACGCCCGTTGCGATCGGGCGCCTCCAGCTCGACGAATGCGCCGCCGCGCGTCGACACCTTCGCGGTCATGCCATGATCGTTGGCGAGCGTGATGAGTTCGACCTGGCCGTCGGGCGCGGTGCCGAACGGGGCGCGGGTGACGCTGGCCGCGTCTGCTGCGGCGGCGCCGGCCGCAAGGATGCAGGCGAGCAGAACGGAAATCCTCATTTCAGCGGCTCCAGCCGAATGACCATGCCCGGGGTCGGATCCGACAGGCCGAAGCCCGCCGTGGGCGTCTGGACGAGGACGTAGAGCAGGCCATCGGGCCCGGTCCGCACGGCGCGCGTGCGGCCCAGATCGTGGAAGATGATCTCCTGCGACACCACGCTGCGTCCCTCGATCGCGATCCGCCGCAATTGCTGGCCTACCAGCCCCGCGACGAACAGGCTTCCCGTCCAGCCGGGATAGCGCGTGCCCGCGTAGAAGCCGATGCCGCTCGGCGCAATCGCCGGCGTCCAATAGGCGATGGGCGGGTCCATCCCCGGGGCGTCGCGCTTGGTGATGCCCGGCTGGATGCCCATCGACACCACCCCCCAGCCGTAATTGTGGCCCTTCGCGATGATGTTGAGCTCGTCGCCGCCCATCGGGCCATGCTCGCTCTCCCACAACAGCCCGGTGGCGGGATCGAATGCCAGCCCCTCGGGATTGCGGTGGCCGTAGCTCCAGATGGTCGGCACCGCGCCGGGCGTGTGGGCGAACGGATTGTCGGGCGGGACGGTGCCGTCGTCGTTAATGCGATGGATCTTGCCGAGCGGGCTGTCGAGCCGCTGCGCATCGGTCATGTCGCCGCGCTCGCCCAGCGAGAAGAACAGGTGGCCGTGCCCGTCAAACAGGAAGCGGCAGCCATAATGCGCGCCGCTGGCGGTATAGAGCGCGGGCGGCGCACGAAACAGCTCCTGATTGTCGATCCAGCGCCCGTCGCGGCTGATGCGGCCGCGCACGACGACGGTCATCGACGGCGGGCTCGCGACATGCCGGCCGGGTGTGGGCGTGGCCGCTTCCTCGGCCGTCACGACATGGCCGGGAACGACCTCGGCATAAGCGAGGTAGATCCAGCCGTTGCGCGCATAATCGGGATCGACCGCGACATCGAGCAGCCCCGAATCCTGCCGTTCCCATACTTTGGGCGTGCCGCGCACCGCATCGGGCAGCAGGCGCCCGTCGCGGGTGACGATGCGCAGGCGGCCTGGCCGTTCGGTCACCAGCATCCGTCCGTCGGGCAGCCAGGCGAGGCCCCACGGCGTCGACAGCCCCTTGGCGACGACATGGATCCGCACCGCCTGCCGCGCGGTCCGGATCACGCGCCCGTCCGGATCGGGCACGAAGGCCGGCGCCGCCTGCAGCGCCGCCGCATGCGTGCGGAGATAGGCGACCATCTGCCAGATGCGGTCGTCGCCGAGCACATCCTTGAACGCCGGCATCTCGCTGCCCGGCACGCCCTGCATTACCGTATCGTGGATCTGCCGGTCGCTGAGCTGGGCGAGCAGGCGCGGATCGAGCAGGGCCGGCCCGCGTCCGCCGCGCGCATCGCTGCCGTGGCAGCCGGCGCAGGTCTCGGCATAGGTCGCGGCGATCGCGGCATCGGGCCGCTGCGGGGGTGGCGCGGGCGACTGGGCGCGGATCACCCCCGCCAGCAGCATGAGCGCGGCCGCGCTTGCTCCCGCGCGACTCCTCGCGCGTCGTCCGATCGCGGCCATTCTGCGCCTCTCCATCGACGCAGCATGATTCTGCGTTCTTCAGGCGACTATTGTATGCACTTTCGTGGCTGGCAACCGCTTGATCGCCCTAGCCGCTCACGTGGCGGGCATTCAGCCGTCGTCGCCGACGATCGTCAGCTGCAGGCCATATTCTCCGGCGCCGATCCGCAGGTTTCGATAATCGCGCACGGCCGCATGGCCAAGCCCGGCCGCGGCATCGTGCACGGCGGTGATGACCAGCACCTCGGCCCCGGCCGCGACGCCGGCGCGCACGCCGGCCGCCGCATCCTCGAACACCAGACAATCGGCGGGGGCGACCCCCAGCCGCTCGGCCGCGAGCAGGAAACAGGCGGGATCGGGCTTGCCGCGCTCGATATCCTCGGCGGTGACGAGCAATGCCGGCTTGGGCAGACCGGCCGCCTGCAGCCGCACCTCGGCCAGCGCGCGCGGTGCGGAGGTGACGACCGTCCACCGCTCGGGCGGCAGGGCACGGAGGAAGTCGGCCGCGCCGGCGATCGGGCTCACGTCGGCGAGGTCGGTCATTTCGCGCTCGACGATGATCGCCGCCTCGCGCGCCGGATCGACGCCGGGGATGGCGAGGCTGGCGATGATGTCGGGGATGCGCATGCCGTGCGAGCGCGGCAGGAAATCGGCGGCGTCGAGCCCATGCCTCGCCGCCCAGCCCGACCACACCCGCCGCGACGCCGCGATCGAGGTGAGCAGCGTACCGTCCATGTCGAACAGGAACGCGGCATAGGGGCCGGTGCGGAGCGACGCGGTTGTGGCGGTGGGAGCGGGGGAGAGCGTGGACATTGCGCGCTTATGGCGGCCTTTGCCGGCATCGTCACGCCGCGACGTCGATCGCCGATATGGCGAGCTATGGGCGCCTCGCGGGGCATGGGAAGGGGGTATGCCCAACGAGGCGCCGCCCAAGGTCAATTAGGGGAACCTTGGGTGGAGCGCGCATAGCATCGCCGACGCCCGGCGACTGTAAATTGAGATCAATTCGACGATCGGTGAACGTGCATCGATGGCGTTAACCATATGATATTCGAGGCTTTCCTTGGGCCAGCCCGCGCCGCCGCCCGGCTACTCCCGTCGGGCGCTCCCTCGCCGGAGCGCACAGGGCCGTGGCTCGCTGCCGTCCGGACCTGGGGATGCCGGGTGCCATTTCCGCTGGCATGGGCAGCAGGACGATCATCTCACGTATCCGGCGCGACCGAGCCAGGGTCATCCACCCACCCGGTAAGACAGCCATTTCCTGAGAGGTGAGGCGAACCGCCTTTGTGCTGGATGCCCCGTGAGGATTCGAACCTCAATTAACGGAGTCAGAGTCCGTAGTCTTACCTTTAGACGACAGGGCAGCAGCAGCGTGCGGCCGGCGAGATAGGCAAGGCCGGGGCGTGAGTCAACAAACGGCGGCGGCTTGCCCGATACTCCGCCAGCCGATAGGGTCGCCTTCAAGTACCGGCGGCCCGGCCGATCCGGAAAAGATAAGAGTATCAACATGCCAGAGCGCGCCACCGACGCGGCGCCCCGGCGCGGCCCCCGCCGCGACGCGGTGCCTCCGCCCCGGGCCGGCCGGGCCCAGCCGCAGCGCGGGACGTATGCCGCGCTCGATCTCGGCACCAACAATTGCCGCCTGCTGATCGCGCGCGCGCAGGGCGACGGCTTCGTCGTCATCGACGCCTTCTCGCGTATCGTGCGGCTGGGCGAGGGGCTGGCCGCCAGCGGCCGGCTGAGCGAAGCGGCGATGGATCGCGCGGTCGCCGCGCTCGCCATCTGCGCCGACAAGCTCAAGCGCCGCAACGTCACCCTCGTCCGCTCGGTCGCGACCGAGGCGTGCCGCCGCGCGACCAACGGGCGAGACTTCGTCGCGCGCGTGCGGGCGGAAACCGGCATCCAGCTCGAGATCATCACCGCCGAGCAGGAGGCAAGGCTCGCCGTCACCGGCTGCCAGGCGTTGCTCGAACCCGGCACCGGCCCGGCTCTGGTGTTCGATATCGGCGGCGGCTCGACCGAGCTCGTCCTGCTCGGAGACGAGGCCGGCGGCCCTCCCAGCATCGAGGACTGGTTCTCGGCGCCGTGGGGCGTGGTGTCGCTGAGCGAGAGCGAGCCGCATATCGGCGACGACGCGGGCGAATTGCTCGCCGCCTATGAGCGGATGCGCGATCATGTCGCGCGCGCCTTCGAATCGTTCCGCGCGGTGCTGGCGCGGCGCGCGGTGCGGCCGGGGCGGCTGCTCGGCACCAGCGGCACGGTGACGACGCTCGCCAGCCTCTACCTCGATCTGCCCAATTATGATCGCAGCGCGGTCGACGGGCTGATCGTGCCGACCGATGCGATGCGCGGGCTCGGCCAGACGCTGGCGCGGATGAACGTCGCCGAACGCGCGCTGCTGCCGTGCATCGGCAACGAGCGCGCCGATCTGGTGGTGGCGGGCTGCGCGATCCTCGAGGCGATCCTCGATCTGTGGCCGGCCGAGCGGCTGAGCGTGGCCGATCGCGGCATCCGCGAGGGCATATTGCGCCGGCTGATGGCGCACGAGACGGGAGAGCGCGCATGAGCCGCGGCGGCACCGGCGGGCGCCAGCGCGTCAAGACCGCGCGCAACCGGACGGCGTCGTCGACGCGCTGGCTGGAGCGCCAGCTCAACGACCCCTATGTGCGCCGCGCCAAGGCCGAGGGCTATCGCAGCCGCGCCGCCTACAAATTGATCGAGCTGGACGAACGGTTCGGGCTGCTGCGCGGCGCCACCCGCGTGATCGATCTCGGCATCGCGCCGGGCGGCTGGTCGCAGGTGGTGCGGCGGCAGAATGCCGCGGCGCGGATCGTCGGCATCGACCTGCTGGAGGTCGATCCCATCGACGACGTGACCATCCTCCAGCTCGATTTCATGGACGACGACGCGCCGGCGCGGCTGGCGGAGGCGCTGGGCGGCAAGGCCGATCTCGTCCTGTCCGACATGGCCGCGAACACGGTCGGCCATCCGCAGACCGATCATCTGCGCACGATGGGGCTGGTCGAGGCGGCGGCGGAGTTCGCCGGCGACGTGCTGCGGCCGGGGGGTGCCTTCGTCGCCAAGGTGCTGGCGGGCGGCGCCGACAGCGCGCTGGTCGCGACGCTCAAGCGCATGTTCACGACCGTGAAGCACGCCAAGCCGCCGGCGAGCCGCAAGGATTCCTCCGAATGGTATGTGATCGCGCAAGGCTTCAAGGCGGCGCCGCGCGTCGATCCGTGACGTCGCAAGGTCTTCGGCCAGTGACCGTCTTCGGCTCCCCCGATGAAGACACTTGTCGCGGCGGCGCGAAGCGGACATTCTCTGCATGGGGCTTTCCGATGCGGGGCGGAATGATGCGGGCAATCCTGGTCGGTCTGGCGGCAATCACGGCGGCTGCACTTCCGTCGGGGGCCTGGGCCCAGGCGACGATACGGCAATGCGGCGCGATCGAGGAGCCGGGCCCGGCCTGCCTGCTCGCCCGCAAACAATTCGCATCCCTGCCCGCCGGCAAGATCTTCTGGCATCTCGACCGCTTCCCGTCGACGGACGCCGCCGCGCAGGCCGGCACGGCGAGCAGCGTCGTGGTCGAGGCGTTCGGATCGACATGGTTGTTCACGCTCGCCAAGGCCGGATGGCGGGCCAAAGGCGGCGAGCATGTGTCGATCGTCGGGCCGCTGCCGGTGACGCCGGCCTCCACTTATGCCGCCGAATATCTCCGGTCGATCTTCGACCCCGGAATGACGGCGCCGCTCCATGTCCATTCGGGGCCGGAAGCCTTCTTCGCCGTCGCGGGCGATACCTGTCTCGAGACGCCGGACGGCGTTCGGATCGGACGCGGGCCGGGCAATCACCTGATGATCGAAGCGGGGCCGCCCATGCTGTTGATGGCGATCGGCGCGGTTCCCCGGCAAGGCTTCGCGCTGATCCTTCACGACGCCAGCCAGCCCCCCACGACGCTGACCCAGACGTGGCATCCGGAGGGGCTCTGCGCCCGGCAGCTATCGCTGGATCGGGCCCATTAGCCGCCTGCGGCTTCATCGGCCGTGCGTTGACCTTCGCGATCCGTTCGCATAGCTGCGCCGTCAGACGAGGAGCCGTAGGCTGCTCGCGTAAGCGTTAACGTCAACCAACGCACCACGATCACGACGCGCGTTCGCGCGCATCGTGCTGTGCCGGGTTGACCAATGCGCTCTTCTGACATCGCCGCCACGCGCGGCTCGGGCTTCGCCCTGGCGGCGGGTATCATCCTGATCGGCGCCAATCTGCGCGCGCCGATCACCAGCCTTGGACCGGTGCTGCCCGATATCCGGGCGTCGCTGCGCCTGAGCGGCGCCGCGGCGGGGCTGCTGAACGCGTTGCCGCTGTTGCTGTTCGCAATCCTGTCGCTGGTCGCGCCACGCCTTGGCCGTCGCCATGGCCTGGAACGCATCCTCGGTGCGTCGATTGCCGCGATCCTCGCCGGCACGATGCTGCGCTCCTTGTGGCTTCCGGGCGGGCTGTGGATCGGAACAGTCCTGCTCAGCGCGGGCATCGCCTTCGGGAACGTTCTCTTGCCCGGTCTGGTCAAACGCGACTTTCCCGACAACGCGACCGGCATGATCGGCCTCTACGCCGCGGCGATGGCCGGCATGGCGGGCCTATCCGCAGGACTGGCCGTGCCGATTGCGCGACTGCCCTTCGCCGACTGGCGATGGTCGCTGGGCGCATGGGGTGCGCTTTCGCTGCTGACGCTGCTCGTCTGGCTGCCGCAGATGCGGGCGTCGCAGCATCAGCTGTCGCCAACATCAGCCATCAGCGCCATGTCGCCTTGGCGACATCCCGTCGGCTGGCAAGTGTCGCTCTTCTTCGCGCTCCACTCGCTGATATTCTATTCGATCGTCGACTGGTTCGCGTCCTACGTCGCCGACGCGGGCGTGTCGCCGGGGGCCGCCGGAATGTATCTGCTCGTCTATCAGGTGGTCGCCGTGGCGACGAATTTGGGCAGTGCGTCGTTGATTCGGCGCTTCCGTGACCAGCGACTGCTCGGCTTCAGCTGCGGCATGTGTCTGCTGATCGCCACGGTGGGCCTGCTCGTCCGGCCCGATCTGTCGCTGCTCTGGCTCATCGTCGGGGGCATGGGCGCCGGGATTGCGATGGTGACGAGCCTGTCGCTGTTTGCGCTGCGCACGCGGGATCACCATCAGGCGGGCGCGCTATCGGGCATGGCGCAGTTCATCGGCTATGCCGGAGCGGCTGCCGGGCCGCTGCTCGTCGGCGTGCTGCACGATGCGACCGGCGGCTGGAGCGCATCATTATCGTTGCTCATCGTCGCGAGCGCGCTGGTCATCGTCTTCGCGGCGCTAGCCGGGCGCAACCGGGAGATCTGACGTTGAGGCGCGCGTTATCTATGCGCCACGAACGCGACGTCAGCCTATCCGCTACCGGCCGATCCAGTCGGCGACTTCGGCGGCGACCTGATTGGCGGCCTGATTGATCGCGGTCGCTACATGCGCGGGATCCTCGACGGTCACCGGCACGCGTGCGGAGAAACGGCGCGACTGGAGCGTGGGCGAGCCCTCGCGCGTCAGCGCCGCGTCGAACGTCACCACCGCCGCATGGCCCGGCCCGTCGAGGCCGAACGACGAGACCTGGCCCGACAGCCGCGTGTCGGGCTGCGACTGGAGCATGCGCGGGCCGGGCACGACGCGGCCGGTGCGCGTGGTGATCGTCTCCGCCACCAGGCTGCGGAACAGCACCGCCGGCGCCGCCGCCCACAGGCCGCCCTTGAGGTAAGCCACCTCGGTCGCGCCGTCGGTCACCAGCACGCGCTGCGTGCCGAGCACCGCCACCGCGCTGAGCGGCATCACCGCCACGGCATGCGCATCGTCGGTACTGATCGCGTTGCCCGGCGCGAGCGGCTGCGTCGCCGCGAGCGTCATCAGGCTCGCCGGCGGCTTCGCGCCGAAGCGGACGCACCCGGCGAGCGGCAGGGCGGCGATCAGGGCGAGGCAGGCGAGGCGCGATCGGATCATTTCTTCCTCGGCTTGTAGTCGGGCAGGCGATCGCCGCCGAGCAGGGAGGTCGCACCGCCGCGATCGAGCCGGCCCGACAGTGTCGACAAGGATTGCGCCGTGTCGCCCAGATCGCGGATCAACTGGTTGATCTGCGGCACGGTCTGCGTCGACAGCGCCTTCAGGCCCGGCTTGGCATCGTTCACCGCCTCGTCGACATTGGCCATGCTGTGCTTGGCCGAGGCGACGGCGCTGTTCAGATTGTCGAGGATCGGGCCGATATGCTGGTTGGTCTGGTCGGCCAGCTTGCCGATCTGCTCGGCCGCGTCGCCCGCCTGCTTGATCGCCACCTTGGCCTGCGCCAGCGTGTCGGCGATGTCGCCGCTGCGATCGGCGAGCGCACCGGAAATCGTGTCGATATGCGCGAGGATGTCGCCGATCGACTTCTGGTTCTGCGGGTTGAGCAGGTCGGTCAGCCGCTCGGTCAGCACCGTCAGCCGGTCGAGCAGCGCCGGTGCGTTGTTGAGCAAAGCCCCGAGGCCGCCGGTCTTGGGCGGGATCAGCGGATAGCCGAACGGCCCGGGCTGGTCGATCGGCGGCGCGCCCTTGACCGCACCGTCGAGGTTGATCTGGCTGACGCCGGTGAAGCCCACGCCGGCGATGGTGGCGGTGGTGCCCTGCAGGATCGGGGTGGTGTCCTTGATCGCGATGCGCACGCGGATCAGCTCGGGCTGATCGGGCAGGATCGCGATATCGTCGACCTTGCCGACCGGCACGCCGGAGAAGGTGATCGCCGAGCCCTTGGCGAGCCCGTCGACCGACGTCTTGAACAGGATGTCGTATTTCGCCTCGTGGCTGCCGCCGAAGCCGGCGAGCCAGATGATCGCGGCGACGGTCAGCGCCAGCAGCACCAGCACCACGCTGCCGACCAGCATGTTGTTCGATCGGTTTTCCATCAGCGCGCCGCGCCCCTCGCCTGCTGGTTCATGCCGCGCCCCCTGGTGCCGTATCGCCGCCCGCCGCCTGCAACGCCGCATCGCGCCGCCGCACGCTTTCTTCCCGATCCTGCGCAGATTCCTTCTCGGCGGCAACTTCCGCCGCGCGGCCGCGCGGGCCGTTGAAATATTCCTGGATCCACGGATGGTCCAACGCCAATAATTCCGGGATCGTTCCGACCGCCACCACCTTGCGATCCGCCAGCACCGCCACGCGGTCGCAGATGGCGTGCAGCGTGTCGAGATCGTGGGTGATGAGGAAGACGGTGAGCCCCAGCGTCTCCTTCAGGCTGCGGATCAGGTCGTCGAACGCCGCCGCGCCGATCGGGTCGAGCCCGGCGGTGGGCTCGTCGAGGAACAGCAATTCGGGATCGAGGGCGAGGCTGCGCGCGAGGCCCGCGCGCTTCTTCATGCCGCCCGACAGTTCGGACGGGAATTTGGGGCCGGCCTCGGCCGACAGGCCGGTCATCGCCACCTTGTAGCCGGCGATCTCGTCGAGCAGGGTCGAATCCAGCGCCGGATAATATTCGCGCAGCGGCACCTCGACATTCTCGGCGACGGTCAGCGTGGAGAAGAGCGCGCCGCCCTGGAACAGCACGCCCCAGCGCTTGCGCACGTCGCGCGCCTCGTTCTCGTCGCGGCCGATCATCGGCTCGCCGAACACCTCGACGGTGCCCTCGGCCGGCTCCTGCAGCCCGATGATCGAGCGCATCAGCACCGACTTGCCGGTGCCCGATCCGCCGACCACGCCCAATATCTCGCCGCGTCGCACGTCGAGATCCAGTTTCTCGTGCACGGTCTGCGTGCCGAAGCGGTTGGTGAGACCGCGCACGCAGATGACCGGTTCGTCGCGGCGCGCGTCGCTCATATCCACCCTATCGAGGCGAAGAAGACCGCGAAGAAGGCGTCGAGCACGATCACGAGGAAGATCGACTGGACGACCGCGGCGGTGGTGCGCAGCCCGACCGCCTCGGCGCTGCCTTCCACCTGCATTCCCTGGAAGCAGCCGGCGACGCTGATGATCAGGCCGAATACCGGCGCCTTGATGATGCCCTGCAGCAGATCGGTCAGCGGCACCACTTCGCGCACGCGCTGGACGAACGTGACCGGCGGGATGTCGAGGCTGAGCCAGCAGAACAGGCCGCCGCCGATCATCCCGACCAAGGCCGCGTAGAATGCGAGCAACGGCATCATCAGCACGCCGGCGGCGAGGCGCGGGATCACCAAAGCCTCCATCGGTGAAACGCCGATCGTGCGCATCGCATCGACCTCCTCGGCGAGCTTCATCGAGCCGATCTGCGCCGCGAAGGCCGAGCCCGAGCGCCCGGCGACCATGATCGCGGTCATCAGCACGCCCAGCTCGCGCAGATCGAGGCGACCGACCAGATTGATCGTGAACACCTCCGCGCCGAACTGGCGCAGCTGGATCGCGCCCTGCTGCGCGATGACGATGCCGATCAGGAAGCTCATCAGGCCGATGATGCCGAGTGCGTCGACGCCGACCACCTCGAACTGGCGGACGATCGCGTTCCAGCGCAGCCGGCCGGGATGGCGGATCAGCTCCCACGTCGTGATGACGACGCTGCCGAAGAAGCCGACCAGCCCCAGCATCGTCGTGATCGCCGCGATCACCGCGCGGCCGACCTTTGCCAGCACGCGCAGGAAGCCGGTGCTGTGTTCCGGCACCACGCGCAGCGGCTTGTCGGCGGCGGCGACCTGCTCCAGCAGGTGCGCCTCGTCCTTGCCCGCGCCGTCGATCCGCACGTCCTTTTCGCGCGCGATGCGGTGGACCATCCATGCGCCGACCGTGTCCATCCGGTCGACCTGCGACAGGTCGATCGCGTCGGGCGTGCGCTCCAGCGCCTCCAGCCGACGCGGCAGATCGCCGAGCCGCGCCAGCGTCAACGTGCCGGAGAAGCGCAACGTGCGATCGTCCCAGTCGAAGTCGGCCGCCGCGGTCATGCGCTACGCATATTGTGCGGGGCAAAAAGCGCAATCGACATTGCCAGCCGAGACGCTTTCGGCGGCGTAATGTTCCCGCGCTTGCCTTTGGCGGCGCCATCGTGTCCGGGGGCCGGATGCAGCATCTCGCCATCTACGACATGGATCGCACGATCACGCGCACCGGCACCTACACGCCGTTCCTGCTGCACGCCGCGCGTGCGCTGGCGCCGTGGCGGCTGCTGCTGACGCCGTTCGTGCTGCTGGCGATGCTGGCCTATGCGCTGAAGCTGATCGATCGGCGGCGGCTGAAGGAATGGTGCCAGCGCCTGCTGCTCGGCGGCCGCGTGCCGCGCGCCTGCCTTGCGCCTGCGACCGAGAGCTTCGCCGATCTGGTGATGGCCACCAACATCCACCCCGGCGCGCTCCGCCAGATCGCCGAGGACAAAGCGGCGGGACGGCGGCTGGTGCTGGCGACCGCATCCTATCGCTTCTACGTCGAGCCGATCGCGAGGCGGCTGGGCTTCGACGACGTGATCGCCACCGGCAGCGTCGCCGGGCTCGACGACATCATCCACGCGCGCATCGACGGCGAGAACAATTACGGCCCCGCCAAGCTGCGGCTGATCGAGGCGTGGCTGCGCGCCAGCGGGATCGTGCGCAGCGCGGTGCGCGTCACCTTCTATTCCGATCACGTCTCCGACGCGCCGGTCCTCGAATGGGCGGACGAGGCGATCGCCGCAAACCCGAGCGCACGGCTGCGGCACCTGGCCGAACGGCGCGGCTGGACGATCGTCGACTGGGGCTTCTAGGTCGACGCCCGGCTGGTTTGCGCCACGCTTCGTCATCCCGGACGTGATCCGGGATCCAGCTTCTTCCCTTGATTGCTGGAAGCAAGCGGGGCCCCGGATCAGGCCCGCCGCAACGATGGACGGAAATGCGGCGTCGCACCCGCCGATGTCTTCGCCGCGCTCAGGCCGGTGCGTGGTGCGGCCGGAAGAGGCGCCCATGCTCGGTCACCAGCACGATCGCCAGCGCGACCAGCCCGACGATGAGGAAGCCCAGCACGGTCGGCACCGTCGTGCCGTTGAAGCTCTGGCCGATGGCGATACCGATCAGCGCGCCGAAGCAGGTCTGGACGAAGCCCTGTACCGACGCCGCCGTGCCGGCGACCGGCCCCATCGTCTCCATCGCCATCGAGCCGAAGTTGGAGCCGATCATGCCGAAGAAGAACATCGTGCAGGTCTGCAGGATCGAGAAGGTCAGCATCGTCTCGCGTCCGCTCGCGGCGATCGCGACATGGATCGCCGCCGCCGCGATCAGCCCTAGCAATGCGCCATGCGACACGCGGCGCGTGCCGAACCGGCCGACGATGCGTGAATTGACGAGCGCCGACACGCCCATCCCGGCGGCCGCCAGCGCGAACATCAGCGGGAAACGCTGCGGAGCATGGAAGATGTCGGAGAAGATCTGCTGGACCGTGTTGATATAGCCCATCAGCGCACCGTAGATCCCGGTGCCCGCCAGCATGTAGCCGAGCGCATAACGCTCGGTGACGGTCACCCGCATCGCACGCGCCACGCCGGCCAGCGATGCCGGGCGACGGAAGCTTGGATGCAGCGTCTCCTTCAGCTTGAGCGCGCTGACCGTCGCCACCGTTCCGGCGAACGCCGCGAGGAGGAAGAAGATGAAACGCCAGCTGCCCACCAGCAGGATCGCCTGCCCCACCGACGGCGCGAGGATCGGCACCGCCAGGAACACGACGAACGACAGCGACATCACCCGCGCCATCTGCCGACCCTGGTAACAGTCACGCACGATCGAGACGACAAGCACGCGACCGGCGGCGCCGGTGATGCCCTGCAACGCGCGCGCGACCAGCATCAATGTGAAGGTCGGCGCCAGCGCCGCGGCGAGGCTCATCAGGGCATTGAGGGTCAGGCCGGCGATCAGGATCGGGCGGCGCCCGAAGCGGTCGGCCAGCGGCCCGAACACGATCTGCGCCGCGCCGAAGCCGAGCATGTAGACCGCGATGATCCATTGCCGCGTATTCTCGTTCGCCACGCCGAGGTCGCGACCCATCGTCGGCAGCGCGGCGAGCATGCTGTCGATCTGCAGCGCGTTGCACGCCATGATCGACGCGATCAGCGCGACGAAGCTGCGGAAGCCGAAGCCTGAATCCGAAGATCCGGGGGCCGGGGCGGCGCGGGCCGCGGGATCATTCATTCGCATGTGTCCGGAAATGGCCTGAAAAAGCAAAGGCCCCGCCTGCGGTGAAGCAAGCGGGGCCACTATTCAACCCGTTAACGCGGGATGGCGATCCTTGCGGATTACGCCTCCACGGTCTCGCGCGGCTTGCGGCCACGACGCTTGGGTGCCTCGACAACCGCATCCTCGACTGCGGCGCGGGGCTTGCGACCCAGGCCGATCTTGTGCGCGAGCGCGCGGCGCTGCTCGGCATAGTTGGACGCGACCATCGGATAATCGCGCGGCAGGCCGAACGTCTCGCGATAGCTCTCCGGCGTATAACCGTGCTGCGAGATGTGCCGGCGCAGCATCTTGTACTGCTTGCCGTCGATCATGCTGACCAGATATTCCGGCTTGATTGAGGCACGGAGCGACACGGCGCCACGCGGCTTTTCCGGCTGCGGCTCGGCGGCCGGGCTGTCGACCGACTGCAGCGCGCTGTAGACGCTCTGGATCAGGGTCGCGACCTCGGCAGTCGGCACGCTGTTGTTGCTCACATGCGCTGCGACAATGTCGGCGGTGAGGGTAATCAGTTCCTGATTTTCGATAGCCACGTGTCTACTCCTGGGGGGAAGGGGGTCATATAGAACCAGTTCTGCGCCGTTCCAGCGAAATATTACCTTTTAACTATGCCGGACGGTTCGATACGACGAACAGCTTGGAAAGCGGCGCGTGGTCCCGCTTCGGCCACTGTATCGCCTCCGTTGCGCGGCGTGCCGTCCCTTCCCATATGCCGCTTCCGATAGCGGGACGGACAATGAGCGAAGACAAGATTGGCTGGCACGGCACGACGATCGTGTCGGTGCGACGCGGCGGTAAAGTGGTGGTGGCGGGCGACGGCCAGGTTAGCCTGGGTAATACTGTCATCAAGCCCAATGCGAAGAAGGTGCGGCGACTGGGCGACGGCAATGTGATCGCCGGGTTCGCCGGCGCGACTGCCGACGCCTTTACCCTGTTCGAGCGGCTCGAGCGCAAGCTGGAGGCGCATCGCGGCCAGTTGCTGCGCGCCGCCGTCGAACTCGCCAAGGATTGGCGCACCGACAAGTATCTGCGCAACCTCGAGGCGATGATGATCGTCGCCGACAAGGACGTGACGTTGATCCTGACGGGCAATGGCGACGTGCTGGAGCCCGACGCCGGCATCGCCGCGATCGGCTCGGGCGGCAATTATGCGCTCGCCGCCGCGCGCGCGCTGCTCGATTACGAGCAGGATGCCGAGACGATCGCCCGGCGCGCGATGGCGATCGCGGCAGAGGTGTGCGTCTTCACCAACGGCAACGTGACCGCCGAGACGCTCGACAGCGCCGCCTGATCGCGCCCGCGCGATATCCTCAACTTCCTCAACTTCGCTGGATCCTCATGAACGACGCCCTCACGCCCAAGGCCATTGTCGCCGCGCTCGACAGCCATATCGTCGGTCAGGACGACGCCAAGCGCGCGGTCGCGGTGGCGATGCGCAACCGTTGGCGCCGCCAGAAGCTGGCGCCCGAACTGCGCGACGAAGTGTCACCCAAGAATATCCTGATGATCGGGCCGACCGGCTGCGGCAAGACCGAGATCAGCCGCCGTCTGGCCAAGCTTGCCGACGCGCCGTTCGTGAAGGTCGAGGCGACCAAGTTCACCGAGGTCGGCTATGTCGGCCGCGACGTCGAGCAGATCGCGCGCGATCTGGTCGAGGAGGCGGTCCGTCTGGAGAAAGAGCGCCGCCGCGTGGCGGTGAAGGACAAGGCCGAAGATGCGGCGATGGCGCGGCTGATCGACGCGCTCGTCGGCAAGGATGCGTCGGAGGCGACGCGCAGCGCTTTCCGCCAGCGCTTCAGCGACGGCCATCTCGACGAGTCCGAGGTGGAGATCGAGGTCGAGGACAGCGGCGGCGCGCCGATGGAAATTCCCGGCCTCGGCGGCCAGGTCGGCATGATCAACCTCGGCGACATCATGGGCAAATTGGGCGGCGGCCGCACCAAGCGGCGCAAGCTCCCCGTGCGCGCCGCCTGGACCAAGCTGGTCGAGGAAGAGGCCGACAAGCGCCTCGACCAGGACGAGGTCAACCGCGCCGCGTTGGCCGACGCGGAGGCGAACGGCATCGTCTTCCTCGACGAGATCGACAAGATTGCGGTTTCCGACGTGCGCGGCGGCTCGGTCAGCCGCGAGGGCGTCCAGCGCGATCTGCTGCCGCTGATCGAGGGCACCACCGTCGCCACCAAATATGGGCCGATGAAGACCGACCATATCCTGTTCATCGCCAGCGGCGCCTTCCACGTCGCCAAGCCGAGCGACCTGCTGCCCGAGCTGCAGGGGCGGCTGCCGATCCGCGTCGAGCTCAAGCCGCTGACAGAGGAGGATTTCGTCCGCATCCTCTCCGCGACGCGCGCATCGCTGACCGAACAATATCGCGCATTGATCGCGACCGAGCAGGTCGAGGTGGTCTTCACCGAAGACGGCATCGCCGCGATCGCCCGCATCGCCGCGCAGGTGAACCAGAGCATCGAGAATATCGGCGCGCGTCGTCTGCAGACGGTGATGGAGAAACTGCTGGAGGAGGTGAGCTTCCATGCGGAGGATCGCACCGGCACGACCGTGACGGTCGACGCCGCCTATGTCGACGCCCAACTGGCCGACGTGGCGCGCGATACCGATCTCAGCAAATACGTGTTGTAGCGCGCCCACCGGCGCAATACTGTGAGACCATGAAGAATGTCACAGTCTCACTGGACGACGAGGCCTTCCGCCGGGGTCGCGTGCGCGCGGCCGAGATGGGGAAGACGCTGTCGGCGCTCGTCCGCGACTTCCTGACCGAATTCGGCTCGGCTGAAACCGAGCATGAGCGCGGCAGGCGGGAGCTCGAGGATCTATTCGAGGAGTTCAAGCAAGCCAGCGTGGGTGTGAAGGCGGGCGCGCGCCTGTCGCGCGACGACCTTTACGATCGCGGCCAGGCCGAGCGCGAAGCGGCTGACGCCGCGCGTGGCTGAGCGCTGCTTTCTCGACACGAATATCCTGCTCTACGCGGTCAGCCGTGATCCAACTGAAGTCGATAAGAGCCGGGTAGCGCAAGCGCTCGTCCTGGACGCATCGTGCACGCTCTCAGTGCAGGTCTGTCAGGAGTTCGTCCACCAGGCGACGCGCCCGACGGGGCGCTTCGGCATGACGTTGGAGGAAGCGCGGCGTGTCCTCCACGCTGTTCGTCATCTTCCAATTCAAGAGACCACGCTTGCGTTGTTCGAAGCGGCGCTCGCAGTGAGCGCACGGACCGGCTATTCGATCTGGGACAGCCTGATCGTGGCGGCCGCACAGGCGCTCGGCTGCAACATTCTCTACACCGAAGACCTGCAGGACGGGCGGATCATCGATCGCCTGCGCATCGTAAACCCGTTCCGCGAAGGAGCTTTCGTCCCTTGAGCATCACCGAACGCATCCTCGCACCCATCGCTGGATGGATCATCGCCATCATCTCGGCCGGCGGCTATGCCGGCATCGTCGGCCTGATGGCGATCGAGAGCGCGTGCATCCCGCTGCCGTCGGAGATCATCATGCCGTTCGCCGGCTATCTCGTCTCGACCGGCCGGTTCGGGCTGCTCGCGGTCGCGACCGCAGGCGCGCTCGGCTGCAATCTCGGCTCGGTGATGGCGTATGAGGTCGGCAAGCGCGGCGGGCGGCCGTTCGTCGAGCGTTACGGGCGCTACGTGCTGCTCAACATGCACGATCTCGAACTGGCGGAGCGCTTCTTCGCGCGCTGGGGCAGCGCGACCGTGCTCGTCTGCCGCCTGCTGCCGTTTGTGCGCTCGTTCATCGCCTTTCCCGCGGGCGTCGCGCGCATGCCGCTCGGACGCTTTCACCTCTACACCTTCGTCGGTTCGTGGCCGTGGTGCTTCGCGCTCGCATGGGTGGGGATGAAGCTGGGCGCGGCATGGCGCACCGATCCGCGCCTCGGCCGCGTGCTCCATTCGGCCGATGCAGTGGTGATCGTCGTGCTGGCCGCGGCCGTGGCGTGGTTCGTGTGGCACCAGATCGCCAAGCGCCGGGTAAACCACGATTGACCGATCACTGCGATCGACTTACTGAATTACTTCAGGCGCTGGTCAGTAACCATAAGGTATGACCAGAATATTAAAGTGTGTAACGCCAATTGCTTCCCCATCACATTTGCTGCAACTGCGCTCTCAGCAAACGTTGATTGGAGATCGAAGTGAAGACCAGTGGTTTTGTAGCTTGCGTAGCTTTTGCAGTTATTGGTGCCTCGCCGGCGTTGGCGACTGAATATGTCCAGAACGGAAACTTCTCGCAGACGACTGCGACGGGTTCGCAGCAGATTTCATCTTCCGATGGAAAGACGCAGTATCTGACCGGCTGGACGAATACGACCGATGGTTCGTATCCGGGCTATAACTTCATCGTCCAGGGCAATGACGGCACTACGGCCGGCGGCATCGCCAACAACACCGGCGGCAAGCTCTACTTCTGGGGCAAGACCAGCGACGCGGCGGGTGCCGCCTCGAACGGCTTCACCAACAGCGCCTCGATCGGCGGCAGCGGCGGCAACTATCTGGCGGCCGACGGCGCCTACCAGACCGCGCTGGTCTATCAGGTCATCACCGGCCTGACGGTCGGTCAGCAGTACGACCTGACGTTCAACTGGGCCGGTGCGCAGCAGCACGGCTATGACGGCGTCACCACCGACAACTGGACCGCTTATTTCGGCACCAGCACGTCGAGCTATCAGAGCTACACCACCGACACCGTGACCGACGCCAACCACGGCTTCACCGGCTGGCAGGCGGCGAGCACGACCTTCACCGCGACCGCGACGACCGAGATCCTCGGCTTCCTCGCCAAGGGCACGCCGAACGGCGAGCCGCCCTTCTCGCTGCTCGACGACGTGTCGCTGACCAACCACGTCGCGGCGGTGCCGGAGCCGGCCAGCTGGGCGATGTGCGTCGGCGGTTTCGGCCTGCTGGGTGGCGCGCTCCGTCGTCGCCGTCCCGTGGCGTCGATGGCCTGAGCTTGAGGGGGCGACGCGATGGGCATCCACGGATTGATCGTCGACGTCGCCCGCTTGCTCATCTGGCTCGCCCTCCTGTCGGCGATCCTGGTGCCGGTCGAACGGTGGTTCGCGCTTCGGCCGGGCCACCGCACCTCCGCCGCCACGGCCGCCGATCTCGGGTTTTACTTTCTGAACAGCCTGCTGCCGGGGCTGTTGCTGGGTTTCCCGGTGGCGGCGCTGGCAGCAGTCGCGCATCGACTGTTGCCGTCGGGCTATTTCGGCTGGCTCAATAGCCTGCCGCTCTGGCTTCAGCTCGTCGCCAGCTTCGTGGTCGGCGAGATCGGCTTCTACTGGGGCCATCGCTGGAGCCACACGGTGCCGTTGCTGTGGCGCTTTCATGCACTGCACCATCGCCCGGATCATCTCGACTGGCTGGTCAACACCCGCGCGCATCCGGTCGACATCGTGTTCGGCCGGCTCTGCGGGCTCGCGCCGATTTATCTGACCGGCCTCGCCGGGCGCGGCGCCGGCGCGGACAACCTGCCGGCGATCCTGTTCACAATCGCCGGCACGATCTGGGGCTTCCTGCTCCACGCCAATATCCGCTGGACGCCGCGCTGGCTGGAGCCCCTGCTCGCCACGCCGCGCTTCCACCACTGGCATCACGTCAAATCGGGGCCGATCGATCGCAATTATGCGTCGATGCTGCCCGTGATGGACCGGATGTTCGGCACGCTGCACATGCCGACGACGCGCGCATGGCCCGAGGATTACGGGGTGCGCGAGGCCGATGCGGCGCCGATCGCCGAAACCCGCCCCGCTTCGGCCTGAGCCTCAACGCCCAAACAGAAAGGCCATCGGCGAGGGTGCTTTGCGCTCCCGCCGATGGCCTTTTTCTATTGTCGTTCCCCGATCAAGGCCGGGGTCCAAGGCCTCAGGCGATGTCGCTTGCAGCTCTGGGCCCCGGCTTTCGCCGGGGCGCGGAGTGTTCGCGATCGTCGTCGGCCTTAGCGCCCGCTGGTCTTGCGGACGGCGTTGCGGTGCGCGCCGGGTGCGCCCTTGCGCGGGCCGAAGTGGCGCTTGGGCGCGCCACCCGCCGGCCGCTCGCCATCGTGGCGGCGCGCGTCGGGACGACCATGGCCCTGCGGCCGCGTCTCGACCTTCGGCTTGGGCAGGCGTGCCTGCTCGGCGATGAAGTCCTCGGGCAGCGGCACGATCGCCGGCTTCACGCGGGTGAGCTTCTCGATGCTGCGCAGATAAGCGCGCTCGTCATCCGCGACGAACGAGATGGCGATGCCGGTCGCGCCGGCGCGCGCGGTGCGGCCGATGCGGTGGACATATTGCTCGGGCACGTTCGGCAGCTCGAAGTTGAACACGTGGCTGACGCCGGAGACGTCGATGCCGCGCGCGGCGATGTCGGTCGCCACCAGGATCGGGGCCTCGCCCGACTTGAACGCGGCCAGCGCGCGCTCGCGCTGCGGCTGGCTTTTGTTGCCGTGGATCGCGTTGCAGGCGATGCCGGCGGCCTGCAGGTGCTTCACCACACGGTCGGCGCCATGCTTGGTGCGCGTGAAGACCAGCGCGCGATCGATCTGGGTCGCGCGAATCGTCAGCGTGAGCAAAGCCTGCTTCTCGCCCTGGTTGACGAAGGTCACGCACTGCTCGACGCGCTCGGCCGTGGTCGAGGGCGGCGCGACCGACACCTTGACCGAATCGGTCAGGAAGGCGTCGCCCAGCTCGGCGATCGTCTTCGGCATGGTGGCCGAGAAGAACAACGTCTGGCGCTTCTTCGGCACCAGCGCGTGGATGCGGCGCAGCGAATGGATGAAGCCGAGGTCGAGCATCTGGTCGGCCTCGTCGAGCACCAGGATCTCGACGTCGCGCAACGTCAGCGCGCGCTGGTCGATTAGGTCGAGCAGGCGGCCGGGGGTGGCGACGAGGATGTCGACGCCCGAGCTCAGCGCGCGCACCTGGCGCGGGATCGGCACGCCGCCGAACACGGTCGTGACCGACAGGCGCATATTCTTGCCGTAAGCGACGAAGCTTTCGGCGATCTGGCTGGCCAGCTCGCGCGTCGGCGCCAGCACCAGCATGCGGCAGCTCTTCTGCTGGCGCGGCTTGGCGCTCTCGGCGAGGCGGTGGAGCGACGGCAGCGCGAATGCGGCGGTCTTGCCGGTGCCGGTCTGGGCGATACCACACAGATCGCGGCCGGACAGAACCGGGGGAATGGCCTGCGCCTGGATCGGCGTCGGGGTGGTATAGCCCTTGGCGGCGAGCGCCTCCTGCAGCGGTTGCGCGAGGCCTAGGTCTGAAAATTGAGTCAAAGAGAGCACTTTCGTGGGTGCCCGCAGCCACGCGATGGTCGCGCGGCCGCAAGCGGGTTCATCGAGACGACCCGCGTGAAAAGGGAAGCCTTTGGCTTGATTGCACCCGAAGGCGGAGCGCACCCGTGATATGTCACGAGGTTCACGCTGCTCGGCCGGGCGCGCAATGCACGCCTGGTACGGGGTTCCTTATCATACTTTACTGTGGCGGAATCAAGACCTGACAAGATTGCTTTGTGCAGGCGCAACATCAACGATGCCCGAAGGGCGCTCCGATCGGCCGCCGAACCTTGAACCCGGCCGCGCGAGGGCGCACATGGGCGGCATGTTGATCGAGACCGAAGCCACCCCCAATCCGGCGACCCTGATGTTCATGCCAGGCCAGCTCGTGATGGCCGCCGGCGGCACGCGCGACTTTGCCGATGCCGACGAGGCAGCCGCCTCGCCGCTCGCGCAGGCGCTGTTCGACCTCGGCGATGTCGAGGGCGTGTTCTTCGGGCGCGATTTCGTGTCGGTCACCGCGGGCGAGGGCGTCGACTGGCGCGACCTGAAGCCGCAAGTGCTGAGCGTGCTGCTCGATCATTTCTCCAGCCAAGCGCCGTTATTCACCCCCGGCAGCGCGGGCGGCATCCATATCGACGATGATGCCGGTTTCAGCGACGACCCGGCCGACGCCGACATCGTCGACCAGATCAAGGAGTTGATCGAGACGCGGGTGCGGCCGGCGGTCGCGCGCGACGGCGGCGACATCGTCTATCGTGGCTTCGAGAAAGGCACGGTCTATCTCGCGATGCACGGCGCCTGCTCGGGCTGTCCGTCGTCGACCGCGACGTTGAAGCAGGGCATCGAGCAGTTGCTCAAACATTATGTGCCCGAAGTGACCGAGGTCCGCGCCGCCTGACGGCGCGCCATCTGCGAAAAGGGAAATGATGTTTGACGCGCTGCCCGACGCCGTGCTCGATCGTGTGTTCCGCACGGCACGCACCGCCAACCATTATCTCGATACGCCGGTGCCCGAAGCACTGCTGCGCGATCTGTGGGATCTGATGAAGTGGGGCCCGACCTCGGCGAACCAGATGCCGGCGCGGATTATCTGGTGCGTCAGCCAGGAGGCGAAGGACAGGCTCGCCGATTGCGCGTCGGGCGCCAACGCGCCCAAGATCAAGGCGGCGCCGGTCACCGCGATCATTGGCATGGACCTGGAATTCTACGAAAAGCTGCCGAAGCTCTTCCCGCATGTCGATGCGCGCGCGTGGTTCGTCGGCAACGAGCCGCTGATCCGCGAATCGGCCTTCCGCAATTCGACGCTGCAGGGTGCCTATTTCGTCGTCGCGGCGCGGCTGCTGGGCCTCGATGCGGGGCCGATGTCGGGCTTCAACGCGGCTGCGGTGGACGAGGCGTTCTTCGCCGGCGCCAGCATCCGCACCAATTTCATCGCGACGCTCGGCTATGGCGATTTCTCCAACGTCCATCCGCGGCTCGAGCGCCTGAGCTTCGAGGACGCGACCCAGCTTCGCTGAGGTGACGACGCTCGTCATCGAAACCGCGACCGCTGCCTGTTCGGTGGCGCTGATCGATGGCGCGCACGTCGTCGCCGCCGCGCACGAGATTGTCGGCCGCGGCCATGCCGAGCGGCTGGTGCCGATGATCGGCGAGGTGCTGGCGGCGGCGGGCATCGCCCGCGCCGATGCGGTGCTGGTCGATTGCGGGCCGGGCAGCTTCACCGGCATTCGCGTCGGGCTGGCGGCGGCGCGCGCCTTCGGGCTCGCATGGGGCGTCCCGGTGCACGGCTACAGCGCGCCGGCGCTGATCGCGGTGCGTGGAGACGGTGCGACGGTGGCGGTCGCGATCGAGGGCGGCCATGGCGAGATCTTCGTCCAGCGCTTCGCATCCGCGCCGTTCGCCCCGCTCGATTCGGTCCGCTCGCTGCGACCGGAGGCGGCCGCCACCGAGATTGCGGAGGCGACCGTGCTTGGCAGCGGCGCCCAAGCCCTTGTCGTCGCACGCGGAAGCGGGCATGCCGAGCTTCGCATGCCCAACGCCGCTGACGCCGTTCTGCTGCCCGAGCCGCTGGCCGCCCTGCCGGCGACGCCGCTCTACGGCCGGGCGCCGGACGCCGTGCCGCCGCGGTGACCG
Source organism: Sphingomonas nostoxanthinifaciens (assembly GCF_019930585.1). Taxonomy (NCBI): domain Bacteria; kingdom Pseudomonadati; phylum Pseudomonadota; class Alphaproteobacteria; order Sphingomonadales; family Sphingomonadaceae; genus Sphingomonas; species Sphingomonas nostoxanthinifaciens. The sequence continues at coordinate 174,638 of NZ_CP082839.1, forward strand.
CCGCGATCACGCTGCGCGAGGGCGGGGCGGCAGAAATTGCCGAGCTGATGACGGTCATGGAGTGTGCGTTCGATCCTGCGTTCGGCGAGGCGTGGAATCGCGGCCAGTGCCTCGGCATCCTCTCGCTTCCCGACGTCTGGCTCAGCCTCGCCACGCAGGCCGATACGCCGATCGGCTTCGCACTCAGCCGATTGCTGGTCGACGATGCCGAACTGCTGCTGCTGGCCGTCGCACCCGACGCGCGCGGCCAGGGCGCCGGCGCGGCCCTGATCGAGCGGACCGCCGGCATTGCCGCGACGCGCGGCGCGGAGCGGCTGCTGCTTGAGGTCCGCGACGGCAATGCGGCGCTCGGCCTCTATACACGCACAGGATTCGGCCCGATCGGTCGCCGGCAGGGTTATTATCGGGGTGTGGACGGCCGCAGCCACGACGCGCTGACGCTGGCGCGACCGCTCGGCTGATGGTCTTCCTTCCGGCGTCGAAAGCCGGTAGATTCGTTGCATGACCCGCAAGATCGATGTCGAATCCCTCTGCGCGGACAAGGGCCTGCGCATCACCGAACAGCGTCGCGTGATCGCCCGCGTACTGTCCGAGGCCGAAGACCATCCCGATGTGGAGGCGCTGCACGCACGCGCCGCCGCGATCGATCCCGGCATTTCGATTGCCACCGTCTATCGTACGGTGCGGCTATTCGAGGATGCCGGCATCCTCGAACGGCACGATTTCGGCGACGGTCGCGCGCGCTACGAGGCGGCGGCGGAAGATCATCACGATCATCTGATCGACGTCGAGACCGGCCGGGTGATCGAGTTCGTCGACCAGGAGGTCGAAGTGCTGCAGCGGCGCATCGCCGAGCGGCTGGGCTTCCGCCTCGTCGATCACCGCATGGAATTGTACGGCGTGCCGCTCGATCGCGGCGAATAGGCCGCACCGCATGCGCCCGTTGGGCCTGTTCCGCCTCGTCGCGGTCGTGCTGCTGCTCGCGGTCTGCGTGCCGTGTTTCCTCGTCACGCGGGCGTTCGGCAAGGGCGACTTCTGGGTGCGCACCTTCCTCGCGCGGATGGGGTGGCTGCTCGGCCTGCGCGTGCGGGTCGTCGGCCGGCCGCTGCCGGCGAACGTGCTGTTCGCCGCGAACCACAGCAGCTGGCTCGATATCCTGACGTTGGGCGGCGAGGCCCGCGCGCGCTTCATCGCCAAGTCCGAGATCGAGGGGTGGGGCCTCGTCGGCACTCTCGCGCGGTTGGCGGGGAGCGTGTTCGTCAGCCGCGATCGGCGCAGCGCGACCCGTGCGCAGGCCGATGCGGTGGCGCTGGCGCTGCGCGAGGGGCGTCCGGTGGCGTTGTTCGCCGAGGGCGGCACCGGCGACGGCGTGCTGCTCGACCCGTTCCGCCCGGCCTTGTTCGCGGCGGCGGTGGAAGCCGGCTCGGCGGTCCAGCCGGTCGCGATCGACTACGGCACGCGCAACGCCGAGATGGCGTGGCCGGACGGCATGCGCTTTTCGGAGGAGATGAAGCGCATCCTCAACCGGCCGGGGCGGATCGACGTCACGATCCATTTCATGCCCGCGCTGGATGCGCGCGCGCTTGGCCGCAAGGAATTGGCGGGGCGTGCGCAGGCGGCGGTGGCGGATGCGCTGGGGCGGCCGCTGCGGCTCGCGGCCTGAGCGCCCGATCGAATCAATCGTCGTGCAAAGCCCGGAAAAGCAAAGGTGCGCTGTCCTTGCAGACAGCGCCCCATGCAATCGCGTCCGCCGAAGCGGGCGGGATCAGGCCTTGTTGTGGATCGCCGCCGCGGCGCGGAGGATGTCGAGGATCTTCACCTGTGCCGCCGGCTCGTCGATCTGCTCCATCGCCGCAAGCTCGCGGGCGAGGCGGCTGCATGCCGCTTCGAAGATCTGCCGCTCGGAATAGCTCTGCTCGGGCTGATCTTCGGCACGGAATAGATCGCGCACCACCTCGGCGATCGACACGAGGTCGCCCGAGTTGATCTTCGCTTCATATTCCTGCGCGCGCCGCGACCACATCGTGCGCTTGACCTTGGGCTTGCCCTTCAGACAGGCGAGCGCCTCGTTCATCGTCACGTTGGACGAGAGCTTGCGCATGCCGACACTCTCGGCCTTGTTGGTCGGAACGCGGAGCGTCATGCGCTCCTTTTCGAACCGCAGGACGTAGAGTTCGAGCTTGGCGCCGGCGATTTCCTGGCTTTGCAGTTCGACGACGCGGCCCACGCCATGCTTGGGATAAACGACATAGTCGCCGACGACGAAGCTGAGCGCCTTGGCAGCCATTGCGCAACCTTTCTGTTCTAAACGGGCCGCCGGCCCCGACAAGTCCGCCCGGGGGAGGCGGCCTGGCGGCGGCGAAGCGCGGCACGAACACGGTTCCTTTCGCGCGAACCCGAGCGGCCCACACTTGTCGGGCGCGCTTGTAACAGAATTACAATAGGAATGCCAGCTTTCCGTGCATCTTCACGGATTAGTTACGGTGGGCGACTGTATCAGTCGCCCTGGCCGGGTTCTGCCGAGAATTCATTCTCATATTTGTCGGCGATACCCTTCCACGCATCGGCATCGGCCGGCGCGTCGCGCTTGCGCGTGATGTTGGGCCATTGCGCCGAGAAGGTGGCGTTGAGCTCCAGCCATTTCTCCAGCCCACCCTCGGTGTCGGGCAGGATTGCCTCGGCGGGGCATTCCGGCTCGCACACGCCGCAGTCGATGCACTCGCTGGGATTGATGACGAGCATGTTGTCGCCTTCGTAGAAGCAGTCGACCGGACACACCTCGACACAGTCCATATATTTGCAACGAATGCAGGCGTCGGTGACGACGTAGGTCATTTGTGTCGAAGCTCCAGGGAAACGCGCCCGCGCATATGGCGCGGCATGGCTCCACGTCAACCTTGGGCGGGCGAAAGGTCGGTATAGCAGGCGCGCGCTTCGGCCGTCGGCCCGCGTCTGTGCGGCATCGTTTCCACCCGCACGATGCGGACTTTGTCGTCCAGCGCGAAGCTCAGCACGTTGCCGACGCGCACTTCGGCATGGGCGCGATCGACCGCGCGGCCGTCGATGCGCAGATGCCCGGCCTCGGCAATTTGCTGCGCCAGCGCGCGCGATTTCACGATGCGCACGAACCACAGATATTTGTCGAGCCGCATCTAGAAACGCAGCCCCGCCAAGGCGCCGAAGGCGTTGCCCGGCCGCGCGGCGGGCGCCGCCGCGGTCGCCGGCTGCGGTCGCTGCCCCTTCCACGCCCAGCCGGCGTCGGCGCGGCGGAAGCCCAGCGCCATCATCAGCTGCGAAAAACTGGGCGAGGCGAGGCCGAGCGAGGTGGCGAGGCCCGGATCGGGATCGAAGGCGGCGCGGCCGCCGGCAGCATCGGGTCGCGCGTCGTGCGCGGTGCGCGCCAGCCGCTCGACCTGGTCGACGCGCAGCATCTGGGCGCCGAGCGGGCGGAAGCCGGCCATCGCGAAGGCGTTGCAGGTAACGGCATCGGGCGGCGTCGGCACCGACACCGCGCCCGGCGGCGGCAAGGCCGGCATCGCGATGCCGTCCTGCGCCGCCGCCAGCGCCACGCGCCAGCGCGCCGCCTCGGGCTTCAGCAAGGCGGGCACGAAGATGTCGAGCGTGCCGATCCGCACGCCCAGCCGTGCCACCGCCGGGCGCAGCGCGCGGTCCATCGCGTCGAGCACCGGCTGCAGCACGCGCCGCTCCGCCACGCCGGTCTCTTGCCCGAGCGGGGCGAGCAAAGCGCGGATCGACGGCGGCTGGGCCGGATCGCGCGCGGCGGCGACGATCGCCTGCAGCGGCCCCAGCGCCTTGCCGATATGGTGGTCGAGCCAGCGCTGCAGCCGGTCGATCACCGCCTGCTTCTCGGCCGGCTGCAATATCTCCAGTGCGCGGTGCAGCTGGATGCGCGGGGTCAGCAGCCCTTTGCCGCGCACCAGCCGCGCCACCACGTCGCCGCGCCAGAACAACGCCACCGGCCGTCCGACGTCGGTCGCGAGGCTGAAGCCCGCATCCTCGTCCGCCGCCAGCGCACGCGCGCGTCGGCCCAATTCCTCGCCCAGCCGCCGCTCGGCCGCCGCCATCAGCCGCTTCATGTCGCCGTGGCGCGCCGAGGCGTCGGCCTTGAAGCGGAAGCCGATCAGCTCGCCGATCGCCTCGCCGTCCACCGTGACGGTGCCGTCCTCGGCCACCTTCATCGGCAGCAGATCGGCGCCGCGCGCGCCGAGATCGCGCATCAGCACGGCGGTGCGCCGGTCGACGAAGCGCTGCGTCAGCCTCTGGTGCAGCGCATCCGACAGCCGTTCCTCCAGCGCGCGCGTGCGCTCGGCCCACAAAGGCGGCTCGGCCAGCCAATCGGGGCGGTGGGCGATATAGGCCCACGTGCGCACCGCCGCGAGCCGGCCCGCCAGCGTCTCGACGTCGCCCTGCACGGTGTCGAGCCGGGCAAGTTCGTCGGCGAACCATTGCACCGGAATGTGGCGGTCATCCTCGCTCAGGTGGCGGAAGATGCGCCCGATCAGCCGCGCATGCGGCTCGGCGCCGGTCTTGCGGAAATCGGGCAGGCCGCACGTATCCCACAGCCGGCGGATCATCGCCGGCGCGCTCGTCCGCTCGCGCACCCACGGCTCGTCGGCCAGCCGCTTGAGCACGGCAAGGTCGATCGCCTGCGGTGCGGGGCGCAGCACCGGCGAGCTGGGCTTGCGTTCCAGATCGGCGATCAACGTGTCGAGCGAGGCGAGGCGCGGCTGCCCCTCGCGCCAGTAAAGATGGTCGAGCGAGGGGAAGCGATGCTCCTCGATTGCCAGCACTTCCTCGTCGTCGAACTGCGCATTCTGTCCTTCGAGGCTGAGCGAGCCGAACGTGCCGTCGCGCTGGTGGCGGCCGGCGCGCCCGGCGATCTGCGCCATCTCGGCGATGGTCAGCCGGCGCGAGCGGCGCCCGTCGAACTTGCGCAGGCTCGCGAAGGCGACGTGCGCCACGTCCATGTTGAGGCCCATGCCGATCGCGTCGGTGGCGACGAGATAATCGACCTCGCCCGCCTGGAACATCGCCACCTGGGCGTTGCGCGTGCGCGGGCTGAGCGCGCCCATCACCACCGCCGCGCCGCCGCGCAGCCGGCGCAGCATCTCGGCGACGGCGTAGACCTCCTCGGCCGAGAAGGCGACGACCACCGAGCGCTTGGGCAGGCGCGACAGTTTGGCGGGTCCGGCATAAGTGAGCGTCGAGAAACGCGGCCGGGTGGTCACCTCGGCATCGGGCACGAGTGCGCGCAGCATCGGGCGCAGGCTCTCCGAACCGAGGATCATCGTCTCATCGCGCCCGCGCGCGCGCAACAGACGATCGGTAAAGACGTGACCGCGCTCCGGATCGGCGCCCAATTGCGCCTCGTCGAGCGCGACGAACGCGAAATCGCGGTCGAGCGGCATCGATTCCGCCGTGGTCAGGAACCAGCGCGCATTGGGCGGGACGATCTTCTCCTCGCCGGTGACGAGCGCGACCGATTCCCGCCCCTTGATCGCGACGACGCGGTCATAGACCTCGCGCGCAAGCAGCCGCAGCGGGAAACCGATCAGGCCCGAAGAATGACCGCACATCCGCTCGACGGCGAGATATGTCTTGCCCGTGTTCGTCGGACCCAGCACCGCGACCAGCGGCTCTGCGGCGAAGCGCGTCATTATGGGCTCAAGATGGCGCAACTGCTGGCAAAAGCAAGCGCACAACGGTTGCTCGTCTGGTCGGGAAAACGACTCACTTCATCGCAGCAGTCACCCGCAAAGCAATGGCTTAGTTTGACTTTAACCTTGTTGCGGCACAGTCGATGCTGCCTGCCGACCGCGAGTTCGGCGTTAAGGGATCAATTGGGGGCCGATCGCATGTACCTGCGACAGACCGAAGGATTCGGCGGTGGCGGCACCGTTGCGATCGATGGTGTCGCGGGTGCCCGTGCCGGACAGCGCGATCTGCTGCGGCGCATGCTCGACCGCGCCGCGCAGGCGGATCTCGTCGTCGATCTCGGCCAGCGCATCGGCAGCGGCGAATGGTGGCGCGGTCTCGCGACCTGCACCGCGCTGTGCGGGGCGGCCGTCGCCTTCGCACCGACCCTGCATCCGCTGCCGGGGGCATCACCCGCCCCGCTGACCGATGCGCAGGCGCGCGAGATGCGCCTCTCCGCCATCGCCCCGCAGGCTTATGGCGCCGACACCGGCCAGCGCGTCGCCGCGTCTGCGACCTTGGTCGAGCGGCTGACCGACACGCCCGAGCGCCCGCAGATCCAGGTTTCGACCACGCTCGGCCAGGGCGACGGTTTCGCGCGCGTCCTCGCCCGCGCGGGCGTCGGGGCGGACGAGGCGCGGCAGGTGGCCGATCTCGTCGCGCAGGCGACCACGCTCGGCGACATCAAGCCGGGCACCAAACTCGATCTCACGCTCGGCCGTCGCCCGAACAAGCAGGTCGCCCGCCCGCTCGACCATCTCGCCTTCCGCGCCAAGCTGGAGCTGGCGCTGGAGGTCAACCGCGTCGACGGCGTGCTGAAGCTCAAGGAAATCCCGATCGCGGTGGACGAGACGCCGCTGCGCATCGTCGGCCGCGTCGGATCGAGCCTGCTCGCCGCCGCGCGCAATGCCGGCGCGCCGGCCAAGGCGATCGAGACCTATCTGCGCGCGATCGGCCAGCATCTCGCGATCCGCAGCGTCGGCGCCAACGACCATTTCGACCTGATCCTCGCGCATCGCCGCGCCGCCACCGGCGAGACCGAGACCGGCGGCCTGCTCTATGCCGGGCTCGACGAGGGCAAGAAGCAGTTGCGCCTGCTCAAATGGGATCTGGCCGGGCGTGAGCAGTGGTTCGACGCCGCCGGCGTGGGCGAGCAGCGCGGCGAGATGAAGATGCCGGTGCAGGGCCACCTCACCTCCAGTTTCGGCATGCGCTTCCACCCGATCCTCGGCTTCAGCCGAATGCATCAGGGCATGGATTATGGCGCACCGATGGGGGCGCCGATCGTCGCCGCTGCCGATGGCGTCATCAGCTTCGCCGGGCGCCATGGCGGCCACGGCAATTACGTCCAGATCCGCCACGACGGCGCGATGGGCACGGGCTATGCCCATATGAGCCGCATCATCGCGCGCATGGGCGAGCATGTCCGCGCGGGCCAACTGATCGGCTATGTCGGCTCGACCGGCCTGTCGACCGGGCCGCACCTCCATTTCGAGGTGTTCAAGAACAATGTCGCGGTGAACCCGCTCAGCGTGAAGTTCACCCAGGCGGCGCAGCTTGCCGGTTCCGAGCTGCAGCGCTTCCGCGCGACGCTGGCGCGGCTGCTCTCGGTGCGGAAGACGGGCTGATCTTCTCTCCGCGAGGGGGAGAGGGCGTTCAGTCGAGCGGTTCGACGTCGACCGCCACGTCGATCCGCTGGCCGTCGCGGCCGAGGAAGATGCCGTCGATCGGTGCAACGTCGGCATAATCGCGGCCGATGCCGGTGACGATATGGTCCGGCCCCATCGTGATGCCGTTGGTCGGATCGAAGCCGATCCAGCCGCGCGCCGGCCCGCACCAGATCAGCACCCACGCATGCGTCGCGTCGGCGCCCTGCAACCGCGCCTTGCCCGGCGGCGGGATGGTGCGGATGTAGCCCGAGACATAGGCCGCCGCGAGACCGGCCGAGCGCGCGCCCGAGATCATGATCTGCGCGAAATCCTGGCAGACGCCGTGGCGCTTGGCGAAGGCTTCGGCCGGGCTGGTGTCGAGCTGGGTCGCGCTGCCATCATAGACGAAGCCGGCCTTGATCGCGCAGGCGAGCGCCAGCCCGGCCTCGATCACGCCGCGCTCGGGCCGCAGCTCGGTCGCGCACCACGCCGCAATCTCGGGGAAAGCGGCGATCAGCGGGGAGGGGAACAGGTAATTGGCCGGCGCCAGCGCCGACAGGTCGGCCGCCTCGCGCGCGCCGCGCGCCGCCTCGGCGACCGTCGGATCGTCGGCGGCGGGCTGCGGTGCGACCCGCTCGACCACCACCTGCGCGCGCGATTCGATGCGGAGCGTGGACGCCGCTCGCGCGACGGTGATGCCGGTGTTCGTCACCGGATAGCCGGCCGGCCGATCGCGCGTTGCGGCGGCGGGCGGGTCGATCGTCAGTTCGTGGCTCTCGAGATGCTGGCCGTCGAAATCGATCGGGCGCAGCCGCAGGTTGCAGCGCGCGAACCGCACGGGGAAATCATAGTCGAACGACGTGACGTGGCTGATCGCGTAGCGCATCGCTCAGGCTAGGGTCATGCCGGGCGCGCGCACGGTTTCGGCGCCCTGCAGGAAGAAGCGCGTGGCGATCGCCTCGCTCAGCGCCATCAGCCGGTTCTCGCAGCCGAGCAATGTCGCCGCCGAAAGCGATTCGGCCTGCATCGTCGCGACCATCAAAGCGAGCTCGGCGGCGATCGCCGCCTGCTCCTCGGCGAGCCCGTCGTCGCGCAGCGACGGGAGCGCGTCGAGATGTTCGCGGATGCGCGCCACCTGGAAGGCGAGGCTGCGCGGATTGTAGGGATCGAGCACGACCAGATCGCGCACCGGCACCAAAGCCAGCCCGGTCATGTAGCGCGCGCGATAGCTGATCTGGCTGTCCATCAGGTCGAGCAATGTGGTCAGGTCGTCGGCGGTCGCCGCCTCGCCAGCGAAGCTGCGCGTCAGCCGGCACGCGACCAGCCCGCGCTCGACCCGCCGGCCGAGATCGTGGAAGCGCCAGCCGGCGGTGCGCCCCATATTCTCGGCGGCGAGCCCGGCCAGCGCCGCGAACCGTTCCTGCAGATCGCCGACGCGCGCCAGCATCGTGGTCGCATCGCTTGCGGTCGCCGGCGGCAGCGGCAGGTCGATCAGCCGCCACACGTCGGCCGACAGCCGGTCGCGGATGCCGGCGGCGATGCCGTGGATCGTCGCGAACAAGGCACGGATGCTCGACGAACCCTGTCCGTCGAGCGCGGCGGCGGCGAGTTCGGCAAGGTCGTGGATCGCGCCGTGGCCGGCCTCTTCCTCGTCCTCGTCCTCGTCGATCAGCGCGGCGCCGGTCGCGATCAGCATCATCGCCAGCCGGTCGAGCGTCACCGGCACGAGGCTCGCGCCGGTATCGGCGTCGATCGTGCCGCCCAACGTCGCGCGCACCAGCCGCAGCGTCGCCTCGCCGCGTTCCAGATAGCGGCCGAGCCAGAACAGATTGTCGGCGGCTCGGCTCGGCAGAGTGCCCGGATTGCGGCGGATCGCCACCTGCGACGGCATCAGCGACACCGGCTCGACGGTGTTGAGCGCGACCACGCCGACATCGGCCGAGGAAACGCCCTCGCCCATCACCGCCGCACGCTCGTCGGCGCTGTCGCCCAGCCGGGTGAAACCGCCCGGCATCACCGTCCAGCGCCCGTCGGCGTCGCGCGCGGCGAAGGCGCGCAGCGTGAACGAGCGCGACACCAGCCGCCCGCCCGCCACCGCGGGCATGGTCGACAGGCGCACCACCTCGCGCCCGACATAATCCTGCGGGCGCAGCGTCATCGCCGCCTCCAGCGCCGCGCGCGCCGCCGGATCGAGACTCGCGCCAAGCGTCGGGCCGCCGGGCAAGCCGGCGACCGGCTCGGCAAAGGCGGGTTCGACGACGAGTTCGTCGAGCTGGCCGCGCATGTCCGCGCAGGGGCCCTCCTGCCCGCACCACCACGTGGCGATGTTGGGCAGCTTGAGCGGTTCGCCGAGCAGGTGGCGCGACAATGCCGGCAGGAAGGCGGCGAAAGCGGGCGATTCGACCACGCCCACGCCGGGCGCGTTCGCCACCACCGCCTCGCCGGCGGCGATCGCATCCATCAGCCCCGGCACGCCGATGCGCGAGCTGCTGTCGAACGTCAGCGGATCGATGAAGCGCGTGTCCATCCGCCGCCACAGCACGTCGACGCGCTTGAGCCCCTCGATCGTGCGCACGTACAGGCGGTTGTCGCGCACCGCGAGATCGTCGCCCTCGACCAGCAGCAGGCCGAGATAGCGCGCGAGATGCGCCTGTTCGGCATAGGATTGGTTGTAGCGGCCCGGCGTGAGCAGGCCGATGCGCGGATCCGAGCGCTTGCTCGCCGCGCCCAGCCCCTCGCGGAAGCTGGAGAAAAAGGGCGCGAGCCGCTGGAGATTGAGACGCGTCTGCAGCGTGCCCATCACGCGGCTGGCGGCGAGCCGGTTCTCCAGCGCATAGCCGGCGCCGGTCGGCGCGCGGACGTGATCGGTCAGCACGCGCCATTCGCCGTCGGGCCCGCGCCCGAGATCGACCGCATAGATATGGAGGCGATGGCCGCCGCTCGGCGCCATCCCGATCATCGAACGCCAGAAATGGCGCGATCCGGTGACGAGCGGGGCGGGCAGACGGCCCTCGGCGACCAGCCGCGCGGGGCCGTAAATGTCGGCGAGCACCTGCTCCAGCAGTTCGGCGCGCTGGACGATGCCGGCGGCGAGCCCGCGCCATTCGTCCTCGCCGATCAGCAGCGGCAGCGCCGAGAGCGGCCACGGCCGCTCGCGCGCATCGCCGGGCAGGCGGAAGGCGGTGCCGATCTCGTCCACCTGGCGGCCGATGCGGTCCTGCAGTCGCTGCAGCCGGCCCTCGGTCAGCCCGGCGACGCCGTCGAACAGATGGTGCCACCAGCGCGCGCCGCGCCCCATGTCGTCGCGCACCACGTCGCCGCGTCCGGCCTGCGCCACGTATGAATCGAGCCAGCCCTGCCCCCACGAGGGAAGGCCGGGAAATTGTGCCATGTTGGTCAACGCCGCCTCCGTCAGCGGATCAGAGGCCGGCCGGACGACGCAGGTCGAGCGTCATCGGGAAATCGCCGGGCAGTTCGGGTGCGGGCACCGGGATCGATCCGGGCGTGTGGCCCTGATCGACGAAGCGCGCCTTGCGCCGCGCCTCCGCCTCGTAATCGTTGACGGGCACGCTGTCATAGCTGCGGCCGCCGGGATGGCCGACATGATAGACGCAGCCGCCGACCGAGCGGCCGTTCCACGTGTCGATCAGGTCGAACGTCAGCGGGGCGTTGGCCTTCAGCCGCGGATGCAGGCAATTGGCCGGCTCCCATGCCTTGTAGCGCACGCCGCCGACGCTCTCGCCGGGCGTGCCGGTCGGCGTCATCGGCACCGCGCGGCCGTTGCAGGCGACGACGTGGCGGCCGGGCACGAGCCCGGTAGCGCGCACCTGCAGCCGCTCGGTCGAGCTGTCGACGTAGCGCACCGTGCCGCCGATCGCGCCGGTCTCGCCCAGCACCGGCCACGGCTCCAGCGCATGGCTGATCTCGAGCGTCGCGCCGCCGGCAGTGACCACGCCGTGCACCGGGAAACGGAACTGGCGCTGCGCCTCGAACCAGGCCGGATCGAAATGATAGCCGGCGACGCGCAGATCCGACAACACCTCGAGGAAGTCGGCCCACACGAAATGGCCCAGCATGAAGCGGTCGTGCAATGTCGTGCCCCAGCGCACGAGCCCGCCCTGTTGCGGCGCACGCCAGAACCAGGCGGTGAGCGCGCGGATCAGCAATTGCTGCGCGAGGCTCATCTTGGCGTCCGGCGGCATCTCGAACGCGCGGAACTCGACCAGCCCGAGCCGCCCGGTCGGGCCGTCGGGCGAGAACAGCTTGTCGATGCAGATTTCGGTGCGGTGGGTGTTGCCGGTCACGTCGACCAGCAGGTTGCGGAACAGCCGGTCGACCACCCACGGCGCGGGCGTCTCGTCCCCGCCCGGCCCGTACACGGGATCGGGTACCTGCGCGAGCGCGATCTCCAGTTCGTAGAGTCCGTCATGGCGCGCCTCGTCGATGCGCGGCGCCTGGCTGGTCGGGCCGATGAACAGGCCGGAGAACAGATACGACAGCGACGGATGCCGCTGCCAGTAGATGGCGAAGCTCTTGAGCAGATCGGGCCGGCGGATGAAAGGCGAATCGGCGACCGTCCGTCCGCCGAGGACGAGATGGTTGCCGCCGCCGGTGCCGATCGAGCGGCCGTCGATCAGGAACTTGTCGGCGGTCAGCCCTTCCTCGCGCGCCAGATCGTACAGCACGGTCGTGAGCGCGACCGTCTCCTCCCACTTCGCGGTGGGCTGGACGTTGACCTCGATCACGCCGGGATCGGGGGTGACCTTCAGCACCTGCAGGCGCGGGTCGGGCGGGGGCGCATAGCCCTCGATGCGGACCGGGATGCGCGTCGCCTCGGCCGCGCGCTCGACCGCCGCGATCAGCTCGAGATAATCCTCCAGCCGCTCGGTCGGCGGCAGGAACACCGCGACATAGGATCCGCGCGGCTCGACCGTCATCGCGGTGCGGACGGCGCCCTCGATGATGTGCTGCTCGACCCGCTCCTGCGCGCTGCCGCCCGCGGCGGGGGCGACCGCCTCGCTGCGCTGCTCGCGGAAATCGGGCAAAGGCTCGCGCGGTTCGGTCGTGTCGCGGACGTGGAGGTAGGGGTAGTCCGCCTTGGGCACCCACGGCAAAGATCCCAGCGGCAGGCGATAGCCGACCGCGCTGTCGCCTGGTGCCAGGAACAGCCGGCCGCGCCGTACCTGCCAGCGCTCGCTCTTCCAGCGGCGCGGCTCGGGCATGCTTGCCGCCTGCCACGCCTGGATCGGCAGGACATAGCCGACCGGGCGCGCGAGGCCGTGCTCGAACGCCTTCACCATCCGCGCGCGCACCTCGGGATCGTCGATGCGCGGATCGGACGGATCGGTGTTGGGCGGCAGGTCGCCTTCCTTCAGCGACCATTCGACCGGATCCTCGAATGCCGGCTGGACATAGTCGCCGGGCACGTCGAGCGTCGCCGCGATCGCTTTCAGGAAGCGTTCGGCGGTGTCGACGTCGATCTGGGTGACGTCGTGGCCGCCGTCGATCGCGATCAGGCGGTCGTCGCGCCACACCGGCACGCCATCGGTGCGCCAATAGACCGAATAGCCCCAGCGCGGCAGGCTCTCGCCCGGATACCATTTGCCCTGGCCGTGATGGATCAGCCCGCCCGGCGCGAACCGCGTGCGCAGGCGGCGCAGCAGCCGGTCGGCATAGCCGGCCTTGGTCGGGCCGACCGCGGCGGCGTTCCATTCGGGTGCCTCCGGATCGTCCGCGGCGACGAAGGTCGGCTCGCCGCCGGTCGTCAGCCGCACGTCCTGCGCATCGAGATCGGCGTCGACCTGCCGCCCCAGCGCATCCAGCGCCAGCCAGCGCGCGTCGGTGAACGGCTTGGTGATGCGCACCGCCTCGGCGATGCGCTGCACGTCCATCGCGAAGTCGAAGGTGGCGTGCGCCGGCTCCAGCAGCGCGCCCTCAATCGGGGTGGCGGAGCGATAATGCGGCGTGGCGCAGAGCGGGATGTGGCCCTCGCCCGCGAACAGCCCCGATGTCGCGTCGAGCCCGATCCAGCCCGCGCCCGGAATATAGGCTTCGGCCCAGGCGTGCAGATCGCACACGTCCTGCGCCACGCCCTTCGGCCCCTCGACCGGGATCACGTCGGGCGTCAGCTGGATCGAATAGCCCGAGACGAAGCGCGCGGCGAAGCCGAGCCGGCGCAGCAGCTGCACCATCAGCCACGTCGAGTCGCGGCACGATCCGCTGCCGATCTGCAGCGTATCCTCGGGCGCCTGCACGCCCGGCTCCATGCGGATGACGTAGCCGACCGCCTGGTTCACCGCGCGGTTGATCTCGACCAGGAAGTCGATCGAGCCCATCGACACGTCGGCGAAGCGGGCGACGAGCCGCTCGAACAGCGGCCCTTGGGGCTCGGTCTCGAAATAGGCGGTCAGGTCGGTGTACAGATCCGGCGCGTAGGCGAACGGCCGGGTGGACGCATATTCCTCGACGAAGAAGTCGAACGGATTGATGACGACCAGGTCGGCGATCAGGTCGATCGTGACGCGGAACTCGGTGGTCGGCTCGGGCAGCACGACGCGCGCCAGCCAGTTGCCGTGCGGATCCTGCTGCCAGTTGACGAAGTGCTTTTCGGGCAGGATCGTCAGCGAATAATTGGGCACCGCGGTGCGGCTGTGCGGCGCCGGCCGCAGCCGGATCGTCTGCGGCCCGAGCAGCACCGGCCGGTCGTAGCGGTACGACGTCAGGTGATGGAGCGCGGCCTGGATCATCCACCAGCTTCCAGCACAGGCGACGGGCGCGGGCAAGCGCGCCCGCTCGCGTTCGACACGCAAGCGGCCCTCTGGTAATGGTTAATCGACGCTGGCGTGCGGGGGCATTGCGGCGTCGACATTCTCTTTGGGGAGAGAACAACCATGAAAATCATCGCGGCGATGCTGCTCGCATCGCTTTCCGCCGGCGCCGCGCTGGCCGATTCGTACAATGTGGGCGTCGGCGGCGGCTCCGGTGCCGGCAAGGTCAGCCCGATCAGCTTCGACGGCTTCAACGCCTCGCTCGGCACGCTCAATTCGGTGACGTTCGATCTGTCGGCGACCACCAGCTACGACGTGACGGTCGATACGCCGTTCGGAGAAGTGCCGCCGTCGGGCACCGCCAGCTACACCTTCAAGAACGGGCTGTTCCTCTACATCGATGGCCTTCCGGTGCAGCCCTACGTCCAGGAATCGGGTAGCGGCACGGCTCCGTTGTTCTTCGGCGTCTTCTCGGCGGCGACCTCGGGTGTGCACGGCATCACCGTCATCACCGACACGTCACAGCTCGCCACATTCCTGACCGCGTCGCTGAGCGGGCAGGCCTCGGTCGACGATCCGTTCATGCGCAGCATCTCGGCCAATGGCGCCGCGACCGGGGCGACGATGTTCGACGTCACCGCCAAGTCGATTGATGCCACCGTCACCTACGATTACACGCCCTATCGCAGCGCCGTGCCCGAACCGGCGAGCTGGGCGCTGATGCTGGCGGGCTTCGGTGCGGTCGGCGCGACGCTGCGCCGGCGGAGGCTCTCCGCGGCGATCGGCTGATCCTGCGCGCCGGGGCGGGTCGCCCGTCCCGGCGTCAGTCGAACAGGCTGGAGACCGAGCTTTCGTCGGCGATGCGCTTGATCGCCTCGCCCAGCAAAGGGGCGATGGTGAGCTGGCGGATCTTGGTCGCTTCCGCCACCGCGGGTGAGGCGGCGATCGAATCGGTGATGACCAGCTCGCGCAGCACCGATCCCTCGACCCGCGCCACCGCGCCGCCCGACAGCACGCCGTGGGTGACGTAGGCGACCACCTCCTCGGCGCCCGCCTCCATCAACGCCGCGGCGGCGTTGCACAATGTGCCGGCCGAATCGACGATGTCGTCGACCAGCACGCACGAGCGGCCGGCGACGTCGCCGATGATGTTCATCACTTCCGATTCGCCCGGCCGCTCGCGGCGCTTGTCGACGATCGCCAGCGGCGCATTGGCCAGCCGCTTGGAAAGCGCGCGGGCGCGCACCACGCCGCCGACGTCGGGCGAGACGACCATCAGGTTGCGCCCGCCATATCGCGCGGTGATGTCGGCGGAGATCACCGGGGCGGCGTAGAGATTGTCGGTCGGGATATCGAAGAAGCCCTGGATCTGCCCGGCGTGCAGGTCGACCGAGAGCACGCGGTTGGCGCCGGCGGCGGTGACGAGGTTCGCCACCAGTTTGGCCGAGATCGGGGTACGCGGCCCCGGCTTTCGATCCTGTCGCGCATAGCCGAAGTAAGGCACCACCGCCGTGATCCGCCGCGCCGACGCGCGCCGCAGCGCATCGATGCAGATCAGCAGTTCCATCAGATTGTCGTTGGCGGGAAAGCCGGTCGACTGGACGACGAACACATCCTCGCCGCGCACATTCTCGTGGATCTCGACGAACACCTCTTCGTCGGCGAAGCGGCGCACCGACGCATTGGTCAGCTTTACATCGAGATAGCCGGCGATCGCGGCGGCGAGTGCGCGGTTGGCGTTGCCGGTCAGCAATTTCATCGTCGCACTCGTCCCTCGCTCGCCCGGCGTCCCCGTAGCGGCCCGCCGCCGATGGGGAAAGACCGCTTGGCCCTCGCCGCCTCCCATGGCACGAAAGTCCAAAGGGACCGTGACCTGATGGCCAGCATCGCCGACCGCACCTTTGCCTATCCGCGCCGCGTGCGCGATCCGCTGCTGGCCGGCGCCGGCATCCTGCTCCTGCTGCTGGCGGCGGCCTTCGGGCGGCATGCGTCGCAGCCCGCCTCGGGCATGTCTGTATGGATGGCGATCCATCTCGCGACGATCGTGCCCGCGGTGCCGCTCGGCGCGGTGATGCTGCTGCGGCCGAAGGGCGACCGGTTGCATCGCCGGCTGGGCTGGCTGTGGTGCGGGCTGATGGTCGCGGGCGCGCTGTCGAGCTTCGGCATCCGCGCCCGGACGGGGCATCTGAGCCCGATCCACATCCTCTCGGTGCTGACGCTCGTCACCGTGCCGCGCGCGATCGTGGCGGCGCGCCGCGGCCGGATCGAGACCCATCGGCGGATGATGACGATCCTCTACGCCGCGCTCGTCATCGCCGGCTATTTCACCTTGCTGCCGGGGCGGATGCTCGGCCGGTGGCTGCTGGGATGACGCGCGCGGCCTGACCTCGTAGAGGCCGGCGATGGATTCCGTCGTCACCCGTTTCGCGCCGTCCCCCACCGGCCGGCTGCATGTCGGCAATATCCGCGCGGCACTCCACAACTGGCTGTTCGCGCGCCAGCAGGGGGGACGCTTCCTGCTGCGGCTCGACGATACCGATGCGGCACGTTCGACCGAGGCGTTCGCGGTGGCGATCCGCGAGGATGTCGCCTGGCTGGGCCTCGCCGCCGATGGCGAGGCGCGCCAGTCCGAGCGATTTGCGTTGTACGAGCGGCGGTTCGAGGAATTGCGCGCCGCCGGCCGGGTCTATCCCGCCTACGAGACCGCGCAGGAACTCGATCTCAAGCGCAAGATCCTCGCCGGGCGCGGCCTCCCGCCGATCTACGACCGTGCCGCGCTCGCGCTGTCCGACGCCGAGCGCGCCGCGCTGGAGGCGGAGGGGCGGCGTCCGCACTGGCGCTTCCGGCTCGATCACGACGCGCCGATCGAATGGCATGATCTGATCCGGGGCGAGCAGCATCTCGACCCGCGGCTCCAGTCCGATCCGGTGGTGCGGCGCGAGGACGGCACGTGGCTCTACATGCTGCCGAGCGTGATCGACGATATCGACATGGGCGTGACCCACATCGTGCGCGGCGAGGATCATGTCACCAATGCCGGGCTGCAGCTGCAGATGTTCGCCGCGCTCGGCGCGCCCGCGCCGGTCTTCGCGCACGAGGCGTTGCTGGTGGGCAGCGAGGGCAAATTGTCCAAGCGGCTGGGATCGCTCGGCACCGACGCCTTTCGCGAGGAGGGGATCGAGCCGCTCGCGCTCGCGGCCCTGCTTGCGCGGATCGGCACCAGCGATCCGGTCGAGCCGGTGACCGATCTTGGCCCGCTGATCGCCGGACTCGATTTCGCGCGCTTCGGCCGCGCGCCGGCGCGGTTCGATCTCGACGAGCTCAAGGCGCTCAACGCGCGCACCATCCATCTGCTGCCGTTTGGCGACGTGTCGCATCGGCTGCCCGAGGGAATGGATGAGGCGATGTGGCTGGCGCTGCGCCCCAACCTCACGACGATTGCGGAAGCAGCGGACTGGTTGCCCGTGCTCGCAGGCACGATCGCGCCGCCCGAGATCGACGAGGCCGATCGCGCCTATCTCGCGGCCGCGGCGGAGGCGGCCGGGGCGATCGACTGGTCGGCCGATCCGTGGCACGCGCTGACGACCCGGCTGAAGGAGGCGACCGGCCGCAAGGGCCGCGCCTTGTTCCTGCCGCTGCGGCGCGCGCTGACCGGGCACGATCACGGACCCGACATGGCGGCGCTGCTCCCGCTGATCGGCCGCGACCGCGCCATCGCCCGGCTCTCCGCCTGACGCGGCCGCCTTCCTTCACGTCACCCCGGACCTGATCCGGGGCCCCGCTTCTTTTCTCCTTCGCCGAGAAGAAAGCGGGATGCCGGATCAAGTCCGACATGACTGGAGCGGCAGGGCTGGCGCCGCGTTTCGCGGGCTCCTATCTTCCGCGCATGGCATTGCCCCGTCCCGTCCGCCCCAGCATCCTTTTCGCCGATTTGCGTCGCGCGCTGGGGGAGGGCGACCGGCGCCACAAATTGTTCTTCGGCGCGCTGTCGATCGGCATCACCTCGCTGATCGTCACTGCCTTCGTGGTCGAATCGCGCTGGGGCGTGATGCCCGAGGGCGAGCAGATCAGCTATGTCGCCGACTGGCATAACGACCGGACCGATGCCGAGATCGCTGCCCAGCAGAAGATCGACCAGGCCGCGCTCGACAAGCAGCGCGAGGAGAAGCGTCGCGCGTGGCAGCGCGTCGATCGCCAGCTGACGAGCGTCGGCCTCTGAACGACGATGCGCGGTGGATGGGCGCCGCACTGGCGCTCTCCGCGCGCGGACGCGGACGCACCGCGCCCAATCCCAATGTCGGCTGCATCATCGTCCGCGACGGCCGTGTCGTCGGGCGCGGCTGGACCCAGCCCGGCGGCCGCCCGCACGCCGAGGCGATGGCGCTGGCCGAAGCGGGCGACGCGGCGGCCGGTGCCAAGGTCTATGTCACCCTCGAGCCCTGCGCCCATGCCAGCCCGCGCGGGCCGGCCTGCGCCGATCTGCTGGTCGCGGCGCGCCCGGCGCGGGTCGTGGCGGCGCTCACCGATCCCGACCCGCGCACCGCCGGCGCGGGCTTTGCGCGGCTGCGCGCGGCGGGGATCGCGGTGGTCGAGGACGTGCTGGCGGCCGACGCACGGCGCGGCATGGCGGGCTTCCTCACCCGCCGCGCGCGCGGCCGGCCGCACGTGACGCTCAAGCTCGCGACCTCGCTCGACGGCGCGATCGCGCGCGCCGATGGCGAGAGCAAATGGATCACCGGCGCCGAGGCGCGCGCGCATGCGCATCTGGAGCGCAGCCGGCACGAGGCGATCCTCGTCGGTCGCGGCACGTTCGATGCGGACGCACCACGGCTCGACGTACGCCTGCCGGGGCTTGGGGCGCGCGCGCCGCGTCGACTCGTACTCACCCGTCATGCCGGACCTGTTCCGGCATCCACGGCTGCGCCAGGTGACGCCGCCGCTGATCCAGCCGTGCGGTGGACCCCGGAACAGGTCCGGGGTGACGAAGGGTGGGAAGTGATACCTGATCCTGCCGCCGTCTCGGCCCTGATCGACGTCGATCACCTGCTCGTGGAGGGCGGCGCCGTCACCGCCTCGGCCTTCCTCGCCGCCGATCTGGTCGATCGGCTATTGCTCTATCGCGCGCCGATCCTGATCGGCGGGGGGCGCCCCGCGATCGGCGATATCGGCCTCGCCTCGCTCGCCGCCGCGCATGGGCGCTGGCGCGTCGTCGATGCGCGCGCGCTTGGCAGCGACCGCCTCGAAGTCTACGAGCGCGCGCGAGATTAGAGGGCATCAGGAAAAGTTGCTCGACTTTCCCGGCCGCTTGAGGCGCTAGCAGGACCGATATGTTCACCGGCATCATCACCGACCTTGGCCGCATCGCCGCCGTCGAGCAGCGCGGCGACCTGCGCCTGCGCATCGCCACGCGCTACGATGTCGCCAGCATCGATCTCGGCGCGTCGATCGCCTGCTCGGGCGTGTGCCTGACCGTCGTCGACAAGGGCGACGACTGGTTCGCGGTCGACGTCTCGGCCGAGACGCTGTCGCGCACCGCCGGCGACTGGCGCGAGGGCCTCGCGCTCAATCTCGAACGCGCGCTGCGGGTCGGCGACGAGCTGGGCGGCCACATCGTCACCGGCCATGTCGACGGGGTCGGCACCGTGGTCGCGGTGGCGGCCGAGGGCGATTCGACCCGCATCACGATCGAGGCGCCGGCCGCGCTCGCCGCTTATATCGCGCCCAAGGGCTCGATCGCGCTCGACGGCGTGTCGCTGACCGTCAACGAGGTGGCGGACATGCCCGGCGGCACGGCGCGCTTCGGCATCAACCTCATTCCGCACACCGCCGAGATGACCACGTTCGGCGCGGTCGAGCCCGGCCGCGCGATCAACATCGAGATCGACGTCCTCGCCCGTTATCTCGGCCGCATGGAGCAGTTGCGTGTCCGCCCATCCTGAAGTCGCGCGCCTGCGCCACGCCTTCCTCTCGACGCCCGAGGAGGTGATCGAAGAGGCGCGCAACGGCCGCATGTTCATCCTCGTCGACGACGAGGATCGCGAGAATGAGGGCGATCTCGTCATCCCCGCGCAGATGGCGACGCCCGACGCGGTCAATTTCATGGCCAAGCACGGGCGCGGCCTGATCTGCCTCGCGCTCACCAAGAAGCGTGTCGACCAGCTCGGCCTGCAATTGATGAGCCGCAACAACGGCACGCGCCACGAAACCGCCTTCACCGTCTCGATCGAGGCGCGTGATGGCGTCACCACCGGCATCTCCGCCGCCGATCGCGCGCGCACCGTCGCGGTGGCGATCGACGCGTCGAAGGAGCCCGACGAGATCGTGACGCCGGGCCACGTCTTCCCGCTGGTCGCGCGCGAGGGCGGGGTGCTGGTGCGTGCGGGCCACACCGAGGCAGCGGTCGACGTCGCGCGGCTGGCCGGGCTCAACCCCTCGGGCGTGATCTGCGAGATCATGAACGAGGACGGCACGATGAGCCGCCTCGACGATCTCGTCGCCTTTGCGCAGCGCCATGGCCTCAAGATTGGCACGATCCGCGACCTGATCGCCTATCGTCGCCGCCACGACCATCTGGTCGAACAGATCGGCGATGCGCCCTTCACCTCCGATTATGGCGGCGAGTGGCGCCTGCTCACCTATCGCGACAAGGTCGAGGGCACCGAGCATCTGGTGTTGCAGAAGGGCCGCGTCGTGCCCGGCGAGCCGACGCTGGCGCGCGTCCACGCCGTCTCGCTCTTCTCCGACATGCTGGGCGAGCCGGGGCCGCGCAAGCGCACGCTGCAGCGCGCGATGGTCGAGGTCGGCAAGGCCGGCAGCGGCGTGATCGTGCTGCTCGGCACGCGCACGCCCGGCGGCTTCGCCAAGCGCGACGCGAGCGGGGACGACATGGACCTGCGCAGCTACGGCATCGGTGCGCAGATCCTCGCCGATCTCGGCATTCACGAGATGGTTCTGCTCACCAACGCGCACCGCAACATCGTCGGCCTCGAAGGCTATGGCATCAACGTGGTCGCCGAGCGGCCGATTCCCGAAGAGGTGGAGTGATGGCGCGTTTCCTGATCGTCGAGGCGCGTTTCTACGAGCATCTCAACGACCTGCTGCTGGCCGGCGCGCGCGCCGCGCTGGAGGCGGCAGGGCACAGCCACGAGACCGTCACCGTGCCGGGCGCGCTCGAGATTCCCGCGGCGGTCGCGCTGGCGGCGGAGAGCGGGCGCTATGACGGCTATGTCGCGATCGGCGTCGTGATCCGCGGCGAGACCTATCATTTCGAAGTGGTGTCGAACGAGAGCGCGCGCGGCCTGATGGCGCTGACGCTCGATGCGCTGCCGATCGGCAACGGCATCCTGACGGTCGAGAACGAGGCGCAGGCACTCACCCGCGCCCGCCCCGACGAGAAGGACAAGGGCGGCGAGGCGGCCAAGGCCGCGATCGCAATGCTCGAGCTGAAGGCGCACTTCGGCTGAGGCGATACCCGCGCCACGTCCGTTCGTGCTGAGGAGAGGCTGAGCGAAGTCGAAGCCTCGTCTCGAAGCACCGTCCTTCGAGACGCCACTTTGACTTTGCTCAGTGGCTCCTCAGGATGAACGGCAGTTTTGGCCGGTCAGACCGCCCCGGCCATCGCCAGCATCCGCCGCGCGCGCAGGAACATCTCCGCGCGCGTCGCGGCGAGCAGGCCAAGTGCGAATACCACCAGCACGTCGGTCACGGTCATGATGTCGAGCCCGAGCGCGGGCGCCTCGTAGCGCAGGCCCTGGCGCAGGAGGATCAGCACGACGATGAACACCAACGCCGCCGGCGACGCCTGCTGGTTGAGCGCGTGCGTCGCGGGATCGATCGTGATCCGCATATAGGCCGCACGCCGCCAGCCGAGCGCCGCGCCCAGCGCCAAAGCGACCGCCAGCCACAGCCACTTCGCCCCGTGTGGCGGGAATTGGTAGAGGATCCACAGCGTCAGCACGCCGTAGATCGCCGGCACGATCCACAATTGCTCCAGCCGCAGCCGCCGCGCGCGCCGCATGCCGCGCACGCGGAGCATCAGCACGATGCCGATGACCGCTGCGGTGATGAGGTAGCTGATCCAGGCCGGCATCGGGTGGGCATGCATCGTCGGCGCGGGGCTCCAGCTGTGTTGCTCGACTATAGCGGTGGCCGCGTGGCGCGTCGATAGCCTTCGCCGGATACGGGTGATAAGGCCCGAGCCGACACCCCGATCACCGGATAGCTGCCTTGCCGACACTCCATGCCCGTTTCGCCGCCGATCTCGACGCCATCCTCGATGCGCTCGTGCAGGACGGCGCGCTGCCGGGCGGGCTCGAACGCCGCGGGGTGACGGTCGAGCCGCCGCGCGATCCCGCGCACGGCGATCTCGCCACCAATGCGGCGATGGTGCTCGCCAAGCCCGCCGGCACCAATCCGCGCGCGCTGGCGGCGCTGATCCAGCCGCGGCTGGCGGCGCTGCCGCACGTCGTCTCGGCCGAGATGGCCGGGCCCGGCTTCCTCAACGTGCGGCTGACCGATCAGACGTGGCGCGACGAGCTGGCGACGATCCTCGCCGAGACCGGCGATTATGGCCGCTCGACCATGGGCGGCAATGCGCGCGTCAATGTCGAATATGTCTCGGCCAACCCGACCGGGCCGATGCACATGGGCCATTGCCGCGGCGCGGTCGTCGGCGACGCGCTCGCCAGCCTGCTCGAATATGCCGGCCATCGCGTGACGCGCGAATATTATATCAACGATGCCGGCGCGCAGGTGCAGACGCTCGCCCGCTCGGCGCACCTGCGCTACCGCGAGGCGCTGGGCGAGACGGTGACGATCCCCGAGGGGCTCTATCCCGGCGATTATCTGATCCCGATCGGGCAGGCATTCGCGAAGGAATTTGGCGAGCGCTTCCGCGACGCGTCTGAAAGCGAATGGCTCGATCTGTTCCGTGAGAAGACGGTCGCGACGATGATGGACGTGATCCGCAGCGATCTCGCCTTGCTCGGCATCGTCCACGAGGTGTTCGCGTCCGAGGCCGCCGTACAGAAGGCCGGCAAGGTCGACGCTGCGCTCGATCGGTTGCGTGCTGAGGGCCTGGTCTACCAGGGCACCCTCGAGCCGCCCAAGGGCGAGCTGCCCGACGATTGGGAGCCGACCGAGATGACCCTGTTCCGCGCGACCGCGTTCGGCGACGATCAGGATCGCCCGGTGCGCAAGTCGGACGGCGGCCTCACCTATTTCGGCACCGATCTCGCTTATCACGCGCAGAAGGCCGAGGAGGCCGACCAGTTGATCGACATCTGGGGCGCCGATCACGCCGGCACGGTCAAGCGCATCAAGGCGGCGGTGGCGGCGCTGACCGCCAACGAACCGGGCGGCGCGAAGCCGTTCGACGTGAAGCTGGTGCAGATGGTGCGGCTGCTGCGCGCGGGCGAGCCGGTGAAGATGTCGAAGCGCTCGGGCAGCTTCGTCACGCTCGCCGACGTGGTCGGCGAAGTCGGGCGCGACGTCGTCCGCTTCACGATGCTCACCCGCAAGGCCGACGCGCAGATGGATTTCGACTTCGCCAAGGTGGTCGAGGCGTCGAAGGACAATCCGGTCTTCTACGTGCAATATGCCCATGCCCGCATCCGCTCGCTCCATCGCCGCGCGGGCGCCGAGGGGCTGGTGCTGCCCGCGCCCGATCTGGCTTTGCTTGATGCCGAGGAACTGGCGCTGGTGAAGTTCGCCGCGCAATATCCGCGCCTGATCGAGGCGGCGGCGGCGGCGCACGAGCCGCATCGCGTCGCTTTCTACCTCTACGATCTCGCCGCGGCGTTCCACGCATTGTGGAATCGCGGCAATGACGATCCGCGCCGCCGCTTCCTGCTGGCGGACGATCTGCCGCTCTCCGCCGCGCGGCTGGCGCTGGCCGACGCGATCGGGCAGATCGTGCGCAACGGCCTGGGCGTGATGGGCGTTGCCGCGGCCGAGGAGATGCACTGATGGCGGAGATACGGCGCGGGCTGGGCGGCGAAGGGCTCGGTAACGAGCGGCTGCCGTGGCTCGAGCCGGTCGAGGATGAGGACGATTATGCCGAAGGCGGCAATTTCGGTGGGATCGCGCTGATCGGGCTCGGCCTGCTCGTCGCGATCGCGCTGATCGTCGCCGCCGTCATGCTGTTCCGCCACTGGCAGGCGAGCCACGCCGATCTCGGCAAGATCATCCATGCGCCGACCACGCCGTACAAGGTCAAGCCGGTCAATCCGGGCGGGCTGACGGTCGACGGCAGCGGTGCGGTCGCCGAGAAGACCGGCACCGGCGGCGACATCGACGCGCCGCTCGATCTCGCCGCGATTCCCGAGCAGCCGGTCGCTGGCCCCGGCAGCGGGCAGGCGCCTGCCGCGCCGCACGCCACCGCGACCGTCCCGGCGCGCCCGGCGGCGGCGGCCCCCGTGCCGACGATGGCGAACCCGGTTCCCGCTCCGGCCCAGCCCGCGCCGCCGCTGCCACGGCTGGTGCCGAAGCCCGTGCCGGTCGTACCGCCCGCCGCCACGGCGACGGAGAAGCCGGCTCCCGTCATCGGCGGGGGCACGATCCAGCTCGGCGCGCTCAACAGCGAAGCCAAGGCGCGCTCCGTGTGGAAGTCGCTCTCCTCCCGCTTCGGCTTCCTCGCCCCGCTCGCAATGTCGATCACGCCGGTGCAGGTGGGCGACAAGACGCTCTACCGCCTGCGCGCGAGCGGCGGCGATGCGCGCAGCCTGTGCGCGCGGCTGAAGATTGCGGGCGAGGTGTGCACGGTGGTGACCGGCTGAGCGCATGACCCCGCTGATCCTCGGGCTGGCCGGGCTGGCACTCTCCGCCGACGAGCGCGCTTTCTTCCGCGCCGCCGATCCCGCCGGCTACATCCTGTTCCGCCGCAATGTGGTCGATCGGGCGCAGCTGCGCGCGCTGACCGACGATCTGCGCGCGCTCGCGGGTCGCGACGATCTGCCGATCCTGATCGATCAGGAGGGCGGCCGGGTCGCACGGATGCAGCCGCCCGAATGGCCGGCCTTCCCGCCCGGCACGGTATTCGACGCCGCTTACGAACGCGCACCGATGACGGCGATCCAGGCGATGCGCGCCAATGCGCAGGCGCTGGCGGTGATGCTGCGCGAGGTCGGGATCACGGTCGACTGCCTGCCCTTGCTCGACGTGCGCCAGCCGGGCGCGCACGACATCATCGGCGATCGTGCTTTGGGGGCGGAGCCGCTGCGCGTCGCCGCACTCGGCCGCGCGACGATCGAGGGATTGCGCGCGGGCGGCGTCGTCGGCGTGGTCAAGCATGTGCCCGGCCATGGCCGGGCGATGGCCGACAGCCATGTCGAGCTGCCGCTGGTCGACGCGCCCGATGACGTGCTGCAAACCGATCTCGCGCCGTTCAGGGCGCTGGCGGGCGCGCCGATGGCGATGACCGCGCACGTGGTCTACACTGCGTGGGATCGCGACGCCTGCGCCAGCCTCTCGCCCACGATCATCCGCGATATCGTGCGCGGGCGCATCGGCTTCGACGGCTTCCTGATGTCCGACGACCTCGGCATGCACGCGCTTCAGGGCGATTTCGGTGCGCGCGCGGCGGGGGTGATCGCGGCGGGTTGCGACGTCGGCCTGCATTGCTCGGGCGACATCGCCGAGATGGAGGCGTGCGTCGCGGCGGTCGAGGCGATCGCGCCGCGCGCGCAGGAGCGGCTCGAGGCGGCGATGGCGACGATTGCCGGCGCCACCGACGACGCGCCGTTCGAGGCGTTAGTCGCGCGCCGCGACGCACTGCTGGATTACAAGCTAGAGGGCTAATGCGTCATCCCAGCGAAGGCTGGGATCTCCCGAGGGTCGAGCGCGCCCTGCGCCTCATGAGATGCCAGCCTGCGCTGGCATGACGAGGAGTAGTGCGTCAGCCCAAGCTCTTCGACACCTGCTCGCACACATCCTTGCTCAGGCCGGGCGTGGCGATGATCCGCTCGAGTTCGGCGCGCATCGCCGCCGAGCGGGCCGGCTCGAACCGCCGCCACCGGCCGAGCGCGGGCACCAGCCGCGCCGCGGTCTGCGGATTGCGCCTGTCGACCGCGAGGATCATGTCCGCCACGAACGCATAGCCGCCGCCTGCCAGATCGTGGAACGCGCGCTGGTTGACCGCGAACGCGCCGATCAGCGCACGCATGCGGTTGGGATTGGCGATGGTGAAGTCGGGGTGGCGCGACAATGCCGCGACCTGCGTCGCCGTGTCCGCGCGCGTCGACAGCGCCTGCGCGCTGAACCATTTGTCGATCACCAGCGGATCGTCGCGATAGCGCGCGTAGAAATCGGCGAGCGCGCGCTCGCGTTCGGGCGCGGTGCCGTTGGCGAGCACGCCGAGCGCGCCCTGCCGGTCGGTCATGTTGTCCGCCTGCGCGAACTGGTCGAATGCGAGCCGCGCCGCATCGTCGGCGCCGCTCGCGGCGATGAAGCCGAGCGCGACGGTGCGCAGCCGGCGCATGCCCTTGGCGAGCGGCGTGTAATCGTAGCGATTGGCGTGGGTGCGCGCATAGGCATCGCGCCACGCATGATCCAGCGTGCGGCCGAGATCGACGCGCAATGCCTCGCGCACATGGTGGATCGCATCGGGATCGACCGCGCCGAGCTGGTCGCCGATCATCGCCTCCGACGGCAGCAGCACCGCCTCGGCGATGAAGGCGGCGTCGAGCGTCGGATCGGTCAGCGTGCGGCGCACCGCATCGATCACCGGCGCGTGATCGATCGTGCCGGTGGCGACGCCGCCGACAAGGCTCTGCAGCATCAATTGCTGCATCGCCTCGTAGCGCGCGAACGGATCGTCGTCGTGCGCTGACAGGAAGGCGAGGTCGGCGGCCGAGCGGTCGCTGTCGAGCATGATCGGCGCGGAGAAGCCGCGATTGATCGACAACACCGGCCGTTCGGTGAGCCCGTCGAACAGCACTTCGCCGACCTCGGCGTCGAGGGTGACGAGCTGCTCGGCGTGGATCGACTGGCCGCTCCGCTCGCCGAGCAATGCGACCTTGAGCGGGATCGGCATCGGCGCCTTGTCGGGCTGTCCGGGCGTCGGCGGTACGGTCTGCGTCAGCGTCAGCCGCGCGCGGCCGCCCGGCGCGTCATAATCCAGCGCGGCGGTGACGCGCGGCGTGCCGGCCTGCGAATACCACAAGCGGAACTGCGCGAGATCGGCGCCGGTCGCATCCTCCATCGCGACGATGAAGTCCTCGCACGTCGCGGCGTGGCCGTCATGCCGCTCGAAATAGAGATCGGTGCCGGCGCGGAAGCCGTCCGCGCCCAACAGCGCGCGCAGCATGCGGATCACCTCGGCGCCCTTGTTGTAGATCGTCGCGGTGTAGAAGTTGCTGATCTCGATATAGGCCTCGGGGCGGATCGGGTGCGCCAGCGGGCCTGCATCCTCGGGGAATTGCGCGGCGCGCAGCGCGCGCACATCCTCGATCCGCTTGACCGCGGCGCTGCCCTGGTCGGCCGAGAATTGCTGGTCGCGGAAGACGGTGAAGCCCTCCTTCAGCGAGAGCTGGAACCAGTCGCGGCAGGTGACGCGGTTGCCCGACCAATTGTGGAAATATTCATGCGCGATCACGCCCGCGACCGCGTCGAAATCCGCATCGGTCGCGGTGTCGGCGTCGGCCAGCACGTAGCGCGAGTTGAAGATGTTGAGGCCCTTATTCTCCATCGCGCCGAAGTTGAAATCGCTGACGGCGACGATGTTGAAGATGGCGAGATCATATTCGCGGCCATAGACGCGCTCGTCCCACGCCATCGATGCCTTGAGCGACTGCATCGCGTGATCGGTCTTCGCCAGATCCTCGGGCCGCACCCAGATGCCGAGCGCGATGTCGCGGCCCGAGCGCGTGGTGAAGATGCCGTGGTTGGCGACGAGATCGCCCGCCACCATCGCGAACAGATAGCAGGGCTTGGGGAAGGGATCGCGCCACAGCGCGTAATGGCGGCCGGCGGGCAGATCGCCCGCATCCATCGCGTCGCCATTGGCGAGCAGAACCGGATAGCGCGCTTTGTCCGCCTCCATTCGCACCGTGTAGCGGCTGAGCACGTCGGGCCGGTCGGGGAAGAAGGTGATCCGGCGAAAGCCCTCCGCCTCGCACTGGGTGCAGAGGATACCACCCGATTCGTAGAGCCCCATCAGCGCCGAGTTGAGGCTCGGCGCGATCTCCACCTCGGTCTCGATCAGATGGTCGTCGCCGGCGAGGTCGATCACCAGCGCTGGCCCGTCCATGCGCCACGCATCGTGCAGTTCCTCGCCGTCGATCGTCACAGCGAATGCGTTGAGGCCGTCGCCGTCGAGGCGCAGCGGGCGGTTATGCGTGCCGTTGCGGCGCACCGTCAGCCGCGCGCGGACGTGCGTGCGCGCGGGATCGAGCGTCACGTCCAGCGCGATCTCGGGCACCAGCCAGTCGGGCGGCAGATAATCGCCACGCTGGATGGCGGCGTGCGGCGTGGCGGCGATCGGGGCGTCGAGCATGGCAGCGGATTTATGGCGGGCCGGGCGATGGCGCCAGTGCTAAGGCCAGGCGCGTGCGGACAATGGTGCTTTTCGGACCGGGTTATTGCGGCGCGCGGATCGCCGCGACGCTGGTCGCGCAGGGCTGGCGGGTGGTGGCGGTCGGGCGCGACGGCGCGGGTGCCGACGCGCTTCATCATGCCACCCACGTGCTGTCGACCGCGCCGCCCGACGATGCCGGCGATCCCGTGCTGACGCGCCACGGCGCGGCGATCGGCCGCGTGCCCTGGATCGGCTATCTGTCCTCGACCGGCGTCTATGGCGACAGCGGCGGGGCGTGGGTCGACGAGAGCGCGCCGCTCGGCGGGCGGCGCGGGCCCCGGCTGGCGGCGGATGCGGCGTGGCTGGCGCTCGGCGCGCGCGTGCTGCGCCTGCCCGGCATCTACGGACCGGGGCGGTCGGTGCTCGATCGGCTGGCGGCGGGCACGGCGCAGCGGATCGACGCGAACGGGCAATTGTTCAGCCGCGTCCACGTCGACGACGTCGTCGGCGGCGTGCGGGCGGCGATCGCGACGGGGCGAGCCGGTGCCTATAATCTGGCCGACGATCTGCCGGCGCCGCAGCGCGACCTGATCGAGTGGGCCGCCGTGGCGCTGGGTTTGCCGCTGCCGCCGCTCCAGTCGCTCGACACGGCGCCGCTCTCGCCCGCCGCGCGCGCATTCTACGGCGAGAATCGCCGCGTCGCGAACGGCAAGGCGCGGCGGCTGCTCGGCTGGCAGCCACTCTATCCCGATTATCGCGTCGGGCTGCGCGCCCTCATCGCCACCAGCAGCCCGGCGACGGCGAGCGCCGCCCCGGCCGCGGCGGCCGCCGTCCATCGATAGCCTTCGAACAGCGTCGACAGCGCCATCGCGATCACCGGGATCAGCACGCCGATATAGCCCGCGCGCGCCGGCCCGATCGTGCGGATCAGCGCGAAATAGAGGGTGAAGGTCACCGCCGACCCCGCCACCGCCAGATAGAGCAGCCCGGCGAGGTAGATCGGCGCGGTCGAGAAGACCGGCGGCCCCGCCGTCACCAGCGCGTAGGCGATGTCGCACGCCGCGCCATAGGCCATCGCCCACGCGATCAGGCTGGCGGGCGGGATGGCCTTCGCTTGGCGCGTGCCCTGCAGCACGTTGGCGGTCGATGCCGCCACCACCCCGCCCAGCGAGAGCACGACGCCAAGGATCGTGCGATGCGCGTCGAGCCCGCCGCCGCGCATCACGCCGTCGGCGAACAGCAAGGCGATCCCCGCCATCGCCACGCCCGATCCGATCAGGAAGCGTCGCGACACCGCCTGCCCCAGCAAGGCGCGGCCGAGCAAGGCATTGGGCACGATCAGCAGCGCCGAGACCAGCGCCACCAGCCCCGACGCGATCTGCTCCTCCGCCGAATAGACGAAGATGTAGTTGAACGTGAATTGCGGCACGCCGACCATGATGGCGAGGCCGTGGCCCGCGCGCCCGATCGCCAGCGAGCGTCCGCCGATCTTCGCCACCGCCACCATCGCGATGCACGCCAGCGTGAAGCGATAGGCGATGCACCACGCCGCGGGCACATATTGAAGCTGCGACCCGATCACGAACCAGGTCGATCCCCAGATCAGGGTGCAGATCGCGAACGGCAGCGCGACCCGGGCCTGCACCGCCGCCGGCAAGGGCGGCGCGTAGCTCATGGCCGCATCACAGCGCGGCGATCGCGGCGGCGAGCGTGCGCACCTCGTCCGCCGGGCTCGCCCAATGCGTCACCAGCCGGATCTCGCCCGGCGCCCAATCGTAGAAGTCGAATCCCTCGGCGCGCAGCGCCGCCGCCTCGGCCTCGGTCACGCGCAGGAAGATCTCGTTCGCCTCGACCGCATGCACCAGTCGCTCGCCGGCAGCGTCGGCCAACATGCGCGCGGCGGCGTTGGCGGCGCGCGCCGTCTGCAGCCACAGGTCGTCGGTCAGCATCGCGTGGATCTGCGCGGCGAGATAACGGCCCTTCGACAGCAAATGCCCGCCGCGCTTGCGCCGGCGCTTGGTCGCGTCGACCAGGGTTGGGTCGAAGAACACCAGCGCCTCGGCCGAAAGACCGCCGGTCTTGACGAAACCGAAGCTCAGCACGTCGACCCCGGCCTCGACCGTCAGCTCGGCCGGCGTGCAGCCGAGATGCGCCACCGCATTGGCGAAGCGCGCGCCGTCCATGTGGAAACCCCAGCCGCGCCCGTGTGCCAGCTCGCCGAGCGCCGCGACCTCGTCGGGCGTGTAGACGCGGCCATATTCGGTGGCGTTGGTGATCGACAGCGCCTGCGGCTGCACGCGGTGGACGTCGTTCGCGATCAGGTTCGCCGCCGCGGCGACGGCATCGGGCGTCACCTTCGCACCGTCGCCATCGACCAGCATCAGCTTGGCGCCGTGGGTGTAGAATTCGGGCGCGCCGCCCTCGTCATTCTGGATGTGCGCGTCGCGGCTGCACAAGATGCCGCCATAAGGCTGGCACAATGCCGCGCAGGCGAGCGCGTTGGCGGCGGTGCCGGTCGGCACCCACATCGCCCACACCTCGCGCCCGAACAATGCCGAGAAGCGTGCGTCGAGGCCGCGGCTGAGCATGTCGCCGTCGTAAGCGGTGTCGACATGGTCGGCGGCGGCCATCGCCGCGAACACGGCGGGGTGGACGGGGGCGGCGTTGTCGGAAAAGAAGCGCATGGCCCCGCTTGGCGCGCGGCCGATGCGTCGTCAATCAGGCGGTGGAAGCAGCTCCTCAAAGATCTTCCCATCCCTTGATGGTGATCTTAGACAACGGCGGATGAAAAATACTGCCGCGCGAGCTTTGGATTTCATCACACAATGTGACGATCCGGCAAAACTCCGGCGCATGATTGCTAACGCCGTCCGACAGAACGCTTCCGAGGTGGTTGAGGCGGCTCGGCGCCGCCTTTTTGAGGTCTTGCCAGCCGAGCTGCCCGGCACGCTCGAACATGACGTTTGGCGTTCCATACATGCGCTGGAGGATGCCTTATCAAATGAACGTGGCAAGACTATCCGTCTTTCACGAACTCGACAGATGATCGGTCGGATAGGTGAAGAAGAAACAGTAGCGCATCTCGTTGTTGGAGTTAGACCGTCAGACGGATTTCAGATGCTCGTCACTCGCAACATGATCGATTTGACGTTTGAGCAGGTCGCTCTCCGTCACCCCGATCGATTTTCGGTCACAGTACGAGAGGCCGCTGCAGCAAGACTGGTTACGACAAATGCGCAGGCCGAGGCGACAGGCGAGGATAACCGCGAACCTAAGGTCCGTTAGGCCGCTGGCAATTGCAGCGTCAGTGCAGCAGAAGCGCCAATATCTATAATCAGGCGGTGGCGCGCGCCAGCAGCGTGCCGACCTTGCGCGCCAATTCCTCGCTGCGGAACGGCTTCTGCACGATCACGTCCTGGCTCACCGTCGCGATCGCCGACAGATCGGCATAGCCGGTGACGTAGAGCGACGGCAGCGCCGGCCAACGCGCGCGCGCGGCGGCGACCAGTTCGGCGCCGTTCATGCCCGGCATGGCGAAATCGACCACCAGCAGGTCGACCAGGCCGCTCGTTTCCTCCAGTCGATCGAGCGCGGCATCGCCGCTGCCCGCCTCGATCACTTCGGCGCCCATCGCGCGCAGGGCGGACACGGTGATGTCGCGCACCCGCGCGTCGTCGTCCACCACGAGGATGCGACGCCCCTCCGCCTGATGGGTCGGGGCGGCCGGCGGCAGCGATGTGGCGGGATTGCGGGGTGCCAGCCGGCGCTCCTCCGCGCGCGGCAGGTAGACGCGCACCGTGGTGCCGATGCCCGGCGCGGTCTCGATCGCGACGCCGCCGCCCGATTGCTTGAGGAAGCCGTAGACCTGGGCGAGACCGAGGCCCGATCCCTTGCCCACCTCCTTGGTGGTGAAGAATGGCTCGAACGCCTTTTCGCGCACCTCGGGCGTCATGCCGGTGCCGCTGTCGGCCACCGCGATCATGATATGGTCGCCGGCTGGCGGCTCCTCGGCGCGCTCGGGGGCGCCCAGCGTCACATTGTCGGTCTCGATCGTCAGCGTTCCCCCCACCTCCATCGCGTCGCGCGCGTTGATCGCGAGGTTGAGAATGATGAGTTCGATCTGCGTCGGATCGACCAGCGCCGGCCACAGCGACGGCGCGAGCTTCGTCTCCAGCCGCACCGATCCGCCCATCGAGCTCTGGATCAGGTCGCGCATGCTGGCGACGGTCGCGTTGAGGTCGATCGGCCGCGCCTCCAGCCGCTGGCGGCGCGAGAAAGCGAGCAGTTGCGCGGTCAGCGTCGCGCCGCGTTCCGCCGCCAGACGCATGTAGCCGAGCCGCTTGCGGATGCGGTCGTCGGGATTGCCCGCCGTGATCATCTCGATATTGCCGAGGATCACCGTCAGCAGATTGTTGAAGTCGTGCGCCACGCCCGAGGTGAGCTGGCCGACCGCCTCCAGCCGCTGCATCTGGCGGAGCGTCGCCTCGACGCGCTCGCGCTCCTCGATCTGGGCGGAAAGCTGGTGGTTGCTCGCGGCGAGCTGGCCGGTGCGTTCGGCGATGCGCCGCTCCAAGGCCTCGGCGGCGAGGCGGCTCTCGGTCACGTCGACGTCGCAGCCGACATAGCCGATGAAGCAATCGTCGCTGTGCCGCGCGCGCGCCTCGCAATGCAGCCAGCGCGTCGCGCCGTCGCGATCGATCACCCGCACTTCGCGGCCGAACGGCAGCCGCGCGGCGAAGGCGGCATCGAAATCGCGGCGGAAGCCCGCGGCGTCGTCGGGGTGGATGATATCCTGCCAGCCGCCGCCGAACAGATCGCGCACCGGCCGGCCGAAGGTACGCTCGTGCCACTGATTGGCGAAGATCAGGTCGCCGTCGGCATTGCACATCCAGATCAAGGCCGGCGCGCTGTCGGCCAGGCTGCGAAACCGCAGCTCGCTCTCGCGCAGTTCGTCCTGCGCGCGCTTGCGCCGCGTGATGTCGATCGCGGAGCCGATCGCGCGCACGCACGCGCCGCCTTCGAACACGCCGCGCCCTTTCGCCGCGACCCAGCGGACGAGCCCGTCGGTGCGGCCGATCGTGCGATATTCGACGTCATAATCGGCACGGCGCACGGGATCGAGCGCGGCCTCGAACGCCGCGGCCGTCGCGGCGACATCGTCAGGATGCAGCGCGTTGCGAAAATCAGCGAAGGTCATCGGCGTGCCGACCGGAATGCCGAACATCGCATAGGTATATTCGTTCCAGCGCAGCGTCAGGCTGGCCGGATCGACATCCCAGGTGCCGATCTCCGCGGTCGCAATCGCAAGGTGCAGCGAGCTTTCGCTGAGCGCGAGCTTGCGTTCCGCCTCGATCCGATCGGTGACGTCGCTGCCCTCGATGAAGATGTTCGTCAGTTTGCCCGCATCGTCGCGGATCGGCTGGACCACGAAGTCGAGCTTGCGCACCGTCGCGCCGCCCTCGGCGGTGCGGAGCGTGGTCGGCATGGCATGAGCGGTGAACGAAATGCCGCTGGCCGCGACCTCGGTCACGACCGCCATCGCGTCGGCCGGCAGCAGTCGCGCGAGCGGCTGGCCGACGATGCCGCTGGCGCCGATCAGCCGTTCGAACGCCGGGTTCGCGAATGCGACGACATGATCGGGCGCGTGCAGCATCGCCATGAAGCCCGGCGCCTGCTCGAACATCGCGGCAAGCCGCTGCCGCTCGTCGTCGGCGCGGCGCGCGGCGCGGACGCGCTCGGTCGTGTCGGTGACCAGGCAGAGCACCCCGCCGACCGAACCGTCATCGTCGCGCACCGGCGAAAACGAGATGTCGAAATAGATCGTCCGCTGGGCCGACGCGGCATAGAAAGCGTGGTCCTTCTCGCCGATGCTCGCGCCGCCGTTGCGGACGCGCTCCAGCATCGGCGCCAGTTCGGGCCACAGCGACTGCCAGCTGTCGCGCGCAGGCCGGCCGAGCGCATGGGGATGCCGATCGCCCAGCTTCGGCGCATAGGCATCGTTGTAGAGCGCGACATGCTGCGGGCCCCAGAACAGGATGATCTCGGCCTGCGCGGCAAGCACCGTCTCCAGCACGATCGACAATGCCCGCGGCCAACCCGCGACCGGGCCCAGCGGCGAGGTCGCCCAGTCGAACGCGCGGATGCGCTCCGCCATGGAGGCTCCGGTGGGGGAAGGATCGACGGCAGACCCCTTTGCGCCGCTGCCGGACCGAAAGACGTTGCCGAGGGAGCGGGGCACACTCATCGTCGGCCCTTCTAACGGGTCGGCGGGTCGGGCGGAAGGCGCGCTCAGGCCGCCAGTCGCACGCGATTTCGGCCGCTTTCCTTGGCGGCATAGAGCGCGGCATCGGCGCCGGCCAGCAGCGCGAGCGGGTCGCGCAGCGCCTCGCGTTCGGCGATGCCGACGCTGACAGTCACCGAAGGCAGGCCCATCTGATCGTCGGGCGCGCTCTCCACCGCCTCGCGCAGCCGCTCGGCGACGACCATCGCATCCTCCGCGGTGGCTCCGGGCATGATGATGCCGAATTCCTCGCCGCCCAGCCGACCGATCAGGTCGCCGCCGCGGACGGCGGTTCCGGCGCGCGCCGAGATGAGCTGCAGCACGCGGTCGCCGACGGCGTGGCCGAAACGATCGTTGACCGACTTGAAATGGTCGACGTCGAACATCGCCACCGACAGCGGCCAGCCAAACTCCGCCGCGCCCGCCAGCTCGCGCTCGAGCTGCTGCATGAAGGCGCGCCGGTTGGCGAGGCCGGTCAGCTCGTCGGTCGAGGCGAGCATGGTCGCCTCGCGCGCGCGCTGTTCGGCGCGCCGCTTGGCGGTCATGACATGCTCTTCCAGCCGCTTGCGATCGTCGATGTCGCGCAACGTGCCGGTAGCGCCGGCCGGGGTGCCGTCGGCGGCGGTCAGCGCTTGGATGAACAGCTCCATCCAGCGCGGTCCGCCCGCCGTGACGAAGCGCACCGCGCGTCGCAGCGTCCGCTGGCGCCCGGCCAGCACCGGGGCCAGCCGTTCGACCAGTTCGTCATGATCGTCGGGATCGACCAATGCCGCCCAGGGCTGCCCGATCACGCTGGCGATCGGATGGCCGGTCAGCGTTTCCCACGCGGGGTTGAGGTAGCTCCAATTGCCGGCAGCATCGATGCTGTAGATCACCTCGCCGATATTCTCGATCACCGTCTTCAGCCGCTCGGCGAGCAGGCGCGTCTCTTCGGCCTGGCGTTCGCGTTCGGACAGCAACGCCGCGATCGGCAGCGCGCTCAGGAAGCAGCTCGACAGGAACAGCTGCAGCGCCAGCGCGCGGGCGCCGTGGCTGGCGAGGTGGGTGACCACCGGGCCATGCCCATGCGCGGTCGCGAAGGTGGCGATCACCGCGACGATCGCCACCGCGCCCGCGGCGCCGAACGCGCGCAGCCGGAAGGTGGCGAGCAGCACCGTCGGCAGCACCAGGAACAGCAAAGGCAGGGTCGTCCAGAAGAACACCACATCGGCCACGATCGCCGTCAGCCCGAGCAGCAGGATGACTTCGGTCAGCGATCGACCTTCCAGCACGCCGGCGTGGCGCCGATCGCCGAGCTGCGCACCGATCGCGATCATCGGCACGAGCATCAGCGCGCCGAGGAAGGCCGCGCCGTACCAGTCGATCCATGCGCCGGGGAAGGAGATTCCGTGCAGCGACCATTGCTCGATCGCGCCGAACGTCGCGGAGACCGACGCGCCGCCGACGCACGCAATGCCGAGCGCCAGCACGTCGCTGACCCGGCCGAAAATGTCGCGGGTCACGCCGAAGCGGCGCAGCAGCGCGAGCGCGGTCAGCGCCGCAGCCGGGGTCGCGAGCGCGAGCGGCACGGCCAATATGGGCGGTATGGCGTTCGCCAGATTGAGCAGGAAGCCGCCGAGCAGGCCGCCGGCGATGATCGCGAGTTCGTCGCGCCGGTCGCGGCCGCGCGCGACCAGCAGGCCGAGCATGATCGCGTCGCACGGCCACAGCGCCTGATGGCCACCGACGTGGTTCACCGCGTGATCGCTCAACAGGCCCGCCGCGAGGATCGCGACGCACGTCAGGACGGCCAGGCCCAGCCGCTGCCACACCAGCTTCAAAGCTAAAATTCCCATCGGGAAGCCCCACCCCACCCGGTCATGGATATGGGCGCGGCCGCCTAATAAAGCCTTAAGGGGGCGGCTCAGCCGCTGTTGCGCAGGCCGGTGGCGATGGCGTTGATCGAGAGCTGGATGCCCTCGCGCACGCGCGCATCCTCCTCGCCGGCGCGATGGCGGCGGATGAGTTCGATCTGGAGCAGGTTGAGCGGCTCCAGATAGGGCAGGCGCAGCCGCACCGAGGCCTCGAGCTGCGGGCTGCGCTCCAGCAGGCGCGACTGGCCGGTGGCATCGAGCAGCCCGGCACAGGTGCGTTCCCAGCCGTCGCGGATCCGGGCGAAGATCGCCGCACCCGCCGCCTGGTCCTCGACCAATGTCAGATAGCGTGCCGCCAGCCCCATGTCGGACTTGGCGAGCACCATCTCCAGATTGGCGAGCGTCGCCTGGAAGAAGGGCCAGCCCTCCGCCATCGCGCGCAGCAGCCCTTTGTCGGCAAAGGCGTCGAGCGCGTGGCCGACGCCGTACCAGCCCGGCAGCATCACCCGCGCCTGCGCCCAGCTGAACACCCACGGGATCGCGCGCAGATCCTCGATCCGGTCCGATTTGGTGCGGCTGGCCGGGCGCGAGCCGATCTTGAGCGTCGCGATCTCGGCGATCGGCGTGAACTGGCGGAAGAAGGTGCGGAAGCCCTCGGTGCCGTAGACCAAGGCGCGATAGGCGGTGAACGCATCGGCCGACAGCGCGGCCATCGCCGCGATGAAGCGCGCGCGGTCGCCCACCTCCACCTCCGGCGGCTCCATGCTGGCGAGCAGGGTGGCGGCGGTCATCGCCTCGAGATTCGCCAAAGCGGCGTCGCGCGTGCCGAACTTGGCCGCGATCACCTCGCCCTGCTCAGTGATGCGGATGCGGCCCTGCACCGTGCCCTGCGGCTGTGCGCGGATCGCGGCGAACGACGATCCGCCGCCGCGCCCGACCGCGCCGCCGCGACCGTGGAACAATTGCATCGCCGCGCCCGCCTCGGCGAACACCGGGCGCAGCGCGCGGCCCGCCTGGTGCAGGCTCCACACCGAGGTGAGGTAGCCGCCATCCTTGTTCGAATCCGAATAGCCGACCATCACCTCCTGATGGCCGCGCGCGGTGGTCAGCGCCGCGATCTCGGGCAGCGCGAAATAGGCCTGCATCACGTCGGGCCCGCGCTCCAGATCCTCGATCGTCTCGAACAAGGGCACGACCATCAGCGCGCAGGACGGCGGATCGCCCGGCCGGTAGAGCCCCGCTTCCTTGAGCAGGATCATCACCTCCAGCAGATCGGAGACGGTCGCCGCCTTGGAGATGATGTAGGTGGTGATGACCTCGGGCCCATAGGCGGCGTGCGCGTCCGCCGCGGCGCGCACGATCGCCAGTTCGGAGACCGTCTCGTCGCCATAAGCGGCGAAGGCGCTGGCGAGCGGCCGCATCGTGGCGAGCTCGCGCCGCAGCAAGGTGATGCGTGCCGCCTCGTCCAGCGCAAGATAATCGGGCTCGGCGCCTGCCACCGTCAGCAATTCCGCGACGACGCGCTCGTGCACGTCGGCATTCTGGCGCAGGTCGAGCGTGGCAAGATGGAAGCCGAACGTCTCGACCGCGCGGATCAGCCGGCCGAGCGCCCCGCCGCTCGCCAGCGCGCCGTGTCCAGCCTCGGCCAGAGCGTGCGCCAGCGTGGCGAGGTCGTGGCGCAGGTCGCGCGGCGTCGCATAGGGCTCGGCCGCGACCGATGCGGGGCGGGCGGGCGTCTTGCCGGTCAGCCGCGTGTAGGTCGCCGCGACCCGCGCATAGAGGCCGGTGACCGCGCGGCGATAGGGCTCGTCGGCGCGCGCGGGCGACGGATCGTTCGCAATCTCGGCGAGCGCCTCGACCTCGGGCGTGGTCGGCGCGAGCTCGGTCGAGATCGACAGCTCGCCGCCCAGCGCGTGGAGCAGCACCAGATAATGCGACAAGATCGCCTCGGCCGCGCGCCCCGTCGCCAGCTCGAGCGATTCGGCCACGACGTTGGGGTTGCCGTCGCGGTCGCCGCCGATCCAGCTGCCTGCGCGCAGGAAGCTGCGCGGCCGCGCGCCCAGCACCCGCTCCCAGCGCGAATAGAGCGCAGGCAGCACGGGCAGGAACACGTCGCGCAGATAGGATAGCGCCGTATCGACCTCGTCGGCGACGTACAGCCGCTCGCGCCGCAGCGGCCGCGTCTGCCACAGCAAGGCGATCTGGCGGTAGATCGCCTGCTCGATCAGGTCGCCCTCGGGGGTCTCGGTCGCGCCGGTATCGCGCAGCAGCATCAGCTCGGCGATGCGGTTGCGATGGTCGATCATGCTCTTGCGCCGCACCTCGGTCGGGTGCGCGGTCAGGACCGGCACGATCAGGCCGTGGTTCAGCAACGCCAGCACCGCGGCGCGATCGACGCCTTCCTCGTCGAGCCGTGCGACCGCCGCCGCCACGTCGGCGCCGGGCTCGGTGGTCACGCCCTGCCGATCCTCCGCGAGGTTGGCGAGCATCGAGAACAGCATGAAGCCATGGGTGAAGGCGAGCATGTCGTCGGGGCCGAGCGCGTCGAGCCCGGGATCGACGTCGCCGCCCAGCCCGCGCGCGCGATCGACCGAGGCCGAGCGAATATATTCGATCCGCCGGAACAGCGCGTCGCCGCCATAAGCGCGGATGACGTCGCCCAGCAGCCGGCCGAGAAAACGGATGTCGGGATTCTGCGTGAGCGGCGGTGCGTCGGCCATGGTTAACATGCTGCGGCGCACACCGGGCGACGTCAACCGCCGTCTGACGGAACGGAGGCGTAACTGATACGTCTACCGCCGCGATGCACAGCCTTCTCTCCCGCGTGACGCCGAGCGCCGGCGAATTCTACTACATCGCCGAATGGCTGGTGCGGCTCGGCGCGCTCGGCATCCTGCCGTGGCGGCGCTCGCCGGCGGCGGTGCGCAGCTGGCTGCTGCTGATCTTCTTCCTGCCGATCCCCGGCCTGATCCTGTTCCTGATGATCGGCCGGCCCAAATTCCCGAAGTGGCGGCACGATCGCTTCCGCGCGCTCGATCCGTTCGCCACCGCGATCGCCGAAAGGCTCTCCGCCGCGGCGGCGCCGACGCTCGACACCGCCGAGCGCGAGGTGAGCGGGCTCGCCTGCACGCTCGGCCGGCTGCCCCCCGTCGCCGGCAACGCGGTCGACCTGCTCGACGATTATGACGAGGTGATCGACCGGCTGGTGGCGGATATCGACGGCGCGCGCATCCATGTGCGCATCCTCGCCTACATCTTCGCCGACGATCGGCAGGGCGTGCGCGTGATCGACGCGCTCGGCCGCGCGGTGGCGCGCGGCGTGCCGTGCCACGTCATCCTCGATCCGGTCGGCTCGCACCAGTGGCGTGCGGGCGCGATCGCCAAGCTGGAGGCGGCGGGCGTCGCAGTGCGCGAGGCGCTGCCCTTCCGCTGGCTGCGCGATC
This sequence comes from Sphingomonas nostoxanthinifaciens, assembly GCF_019930585.1. Classification (NCBI taxonomy): domain Bacteria; kingdom Pseudomonadati; phylum Pseudomonadota; class Alphaproteobacteria; order Sphingomonadales; family Sphingomonadaceae; genus Sphingomonas; species Sphingomonas nostoxanthinifaciens. The sequence continues at coordinate 214,857 of NZ_CP082839.1, forward strand.
GCACGCGGCGCGACATGCGCAACCACCGCAAGCTGTTCGTGATCGACGGCGCGATCGGTTATGCCGGTTCGCAGAACATCGTCGCGAAGGATTTCGCCCCCGGCATCGTCAACCACGAACTGGTGGTGCGCGCGACCGGGCCGGTGGTGGCGGAGATGGCGACGGTGTTCATCGCCGACTGGTATCTCGAGACCGAGGAGATGCTGGAGGCGGAGCCCGCCATCCCGGCACCGGCTGGCGACGCGATCTGCCAATTGCTGCCGAGCGGCGCGGACTTCCCGCTCGAAGGGTTCGAGACGTTGCTGGTGTGGCAGATGCACCGGGCGTGCACCCGCGCGATGATCGTCACGCCCTACCTTATCCCCGACGACGACCTGATCGGCGCGATGCGCACCGCGGTCGCGCGCGGGGTGACGGTCGATCTGGTGGTGTCGAAGGTGGTCGACCATCGCATCGTCAACCTCGCCCAATCGTCTTACTATGACGAGTTGATGGCGGCGGGCGTGCGCGTCCATCGCTATCGCGACGAACTGCTCCACGCCAAGAATCTGTCGATCGACGGGAGGCTCGGCATCGCCGGATCGAGCAATGTCGACATCCGCTCGTTCCAGCTCAACGAGGAGGTGAGCCTGCTGCTGCTCGATCCCGCCAGCATCGCCCGCCTCGAAAAGGTGCAGCAGGGCTATCTGGACCGCAGCGAATTGCTCGACCTCACCCAATGGCGCCGCCGCTCGCGTCTGCGCCGCACCGGCGAGGCGATCGCGCGGTTGGTGAGCCCGCTGCTCTGACCATCCGTGCTCCTGCGAAGGCAGGAGCCCAGTGCTTCTGGTGCAGCGCGTCAGGCCCTGGGCTCCTGCGTGCGCAGGAGCACGGTTCGCGTGATTGGGTCACGCCCCGCGCATGGACTTGGGGCCGCCGCGTCCCTAGATCGCGGCGATGCGCTTCCGCTTCCACAAGATGCACGGGCTCGGCAACGATTTCGTCGTGATCGACGCGCGCGACGCGGCGGTGCCGATCGATGCCGCGCGTGCGCGTGCCATCGCCGACCGGCGCGAGGGAATCGGCTGTGACCAGCTTATCCTGATCGAGCCGTCGGACAGCGCCGACGCCCGGATGCGCATCTGGAATGCCGATGGCAGCGAGGTCGAGGCGTGCGGCAACGCCTCGCGCTGCGTCGCCTTGCTGCTCGGCGGGATCTCGACCGTCGAGACGCTCGCGGGCATGCTGCGCCTCGCCGCCAACGATGCCAGCGCCACGGTCGACATGGGCCGGCCGCGCTTCGACTGGGACGCGATCCCGCTCGGCTATGCGATGGATACGGCGCACATGCCGGTGGCGTGGGAGGATCTGGCCGATCCGGCGGCGGTCAATGTCGGCAATCCGCACGTCATCTTCTTCGTCGACGATACCGACGCGGTCGAGCTGGAGCGGCTCGGCCCGCAGATCGAGCATGACCCGCTCTTCCCCGATCGCGTCAACGTCAACGTCGCGACGGTCGAAGGGGCGGATCGCATCCGCCTGCGCGTGTGGGAACGCGGCGCCGGGCTCACCCGCGCGTGCGGCACCGGCGCGTGCGCGACCGCAGTGGCGGCGATCCGCGCCGGCCGCGTGACGAGCCCGGTGACGGTCGCGCTGCCCGGCGGCACGCTCGAGATCGCCTGGGCGCCCGGCGGCACGATCCGCATGTCGGGGCCGGCGACGCACGTCTTCAGCGGCGAGGCCGACGGGCTGTGAGCGCGGTCGAGGTGGTTTCGCTCGGCTGCCGGCTCAACATCGCCGAGGGCGAGGCGATCCGCGCGCGGCTGGCGGGCACGCGCGACCTCGTCGTCGTCAACGGCTGTGCGGTGACGGCCGAGGCGGTCAAGTCGACCCGCGCCGCGATCCGTCGCACCCGCCGCGCGCGGCCCGAGGCGCGCATCGTCCTCACCGGCTGCGTCGCCGACACCGAGCCCGCGGCGTTCGCCGGGCTGGCCGAGATCGTGCCGAACGGCGCGAAGCTGGACCCCCTCAGCTACCTCCCGTCATCCCAGCGAACGCTGGGATCTCAGGAGGCGGAGCGCACCCCTCGAGAGATCCCAGCGTTCGCTGGGGTGACGGTGGGCGAGAAGCACGCCCGCGTTTTCCTGCCGGTCCAGAACGGCTGCGACCATCGCTGCACCTTCTGCATCATCCCCTATGGCCGCGGCCCGAGCCGCTCCTTCCCCGCCGGCGGCGTGGTCGAGGAGGTGCGCAAGGCGGTCGATGCCGGCGTGCAGGAGGTGGTGCTGACCGGCGTCGACCTCACCGCCTACGGCGCCGATCTCCCCGGCGCGCCGACGCTCGGCCGGCTGGTCGAGCGCATCCTCGCTTTCGTGCCCGATCTGCCGCGCCTGCGCCTGTCCTCGCTCGATCCGTGCGAGGTGGACGATCGCCTTGCCGCACTGATCGCGCACGAGCCGCGGGTGATGCCGCATCTCCATCTCTCGCTGCAGGCGGGCGACGACCTGATCCTCAAGCGGATGAAGCGCCGCCACAGCCGTGCGCAGGCGGTCGCGCTGGTCGCGCGGTTGAAGGCGCTGCGGCCGGAACTCGCGATCGGCGCCGACCTGATCGCGGGCTTCCCGACCGAGGATGACGCCATGGCCGCGAACAGCCTCGCGCTGATCGACGCCTGCGACATCGTCTTCGCGCACATCTTCCCTTATTCGCCGCGCGCGGGCACCCCGGCGGCGCGGATGCCGCAGGTAGCGCCGGCGATCGTCCGCGCGCGCGCCGCGGCGCTGCGCGCGGCGGCGGAGACACGGCGCGCGGCGTGGCTTCAGGAACGGATCGGAACGGTGCAGCGCGTGCTGGTGGAGTTGGATGGCGTGACGGGACATGCGGAGAATTTCGCGCGGGTGCGACTCGCTTACTCCCCCTCTCCCCTTGGGGGAGAGGGTCGGGGTGAGGGCCTCGCGCGAGCAGCCTCGATGGCTGCGAGTGCGATCGAGGTCGGGACAATCTCTGACGCGCGCGTCCCCCCACCCAACCCTCTCCCCCAAGGGGAGAGGGCTTTTCCCAACCGCATCGTCGATACGCGCATCGTCGCGGTCGAGGGCGATATGCTGATCGGGGCGCCGGCATGAGCACCGCGTGGCACGAGCGGCTGCTCGGCGGCTTCCGTCGCACCTCCGATCGGCTCGGCGAGAATCTTTCCGGCCTGTTCGGCAAGGCGGCGCTCGATGCCGAGACGCTCGATCAGGTCGAGGAGGCGCTGATCGCGTCGGATCTCGGCCCCGCCACCGCCGCCAAGGTGCGCGCGCGGCTGGAGGGCGAGCGGTTCGCGCTCGGCCTGACCGAGGCGCGGCTGCGCGAGATCGTGGCGGAGGAGGTGGCGGCGATCCTCGCCCCCGTCGCCAAGCCGTTGGAGATCGAGGCGTTTCCGCGCCCGCAGGTGATCCTCGTGATCGGCGTCAACGGATCGGGCAAGACCACCACCATCGCCAAGCTCGCGCACCTGCTGACCGAGCAGGATTACTCGGTGATGCTGGTCGCGGGCGACACCTTCCGCGCCGCCGCGATCGGCCAGCTCAAGGTGTGGGCCGAGCGCATCGGCGTGCCGATCATCTCGGGCGCCGAGGGCGGCGACGCCGCCGGCCTCGTCTATGAAGGCGTCAAGCGCGGCACTGCCGAGGGTATCGACGTGCTGATCGTGGACACTGCCGGCCGGCTCCAGAACAAGTCCGGGCTGATGGACGAGCTCGCCAAGATCCGCCGCGTGCTCGGCCGGCTCAATCCCGCAGCACCACACGATGTGGTGCTGGTGCTGGACGCCACCACCGGCCAGAACGGCCTCAGCCAGATCGAGGTGTTCAAGCAGACCGCGCACGTCACCGGGCTGGTGATGACCAAGCTCGATGGCACCGCGCGCGGCGGCGTGCTGGTCGCGGCCGCGGAGAAGTTCGGCCTGCCGATCCACGCGATCGGCGTGGGCGAGACGCTCGACGATTTCCGCCCGTTCGAGCCGATGGAGGTCGCGCGCGCGATCGCCGGGATCGAGCGGCTGGCACCGGAGAAGGCACGATGAGCGCGCCCGCCGACAAGGCCGGCGGCTGGACGCTGGCGATCGACTATCTGCCGCTGATCGCCTTCTTCCTCGCCAACAAGTTCGTCGGCGTGTTCGCCGGCACCGCCGTATTCATGGTCGCGATCGTGCTCGCGGTGATCGTCAGCCGGTGGAAGCTCGGGCGCGTTTCGCCGATGCTGTGGCTGTCGGCGATCCTCGTGATCGGCTTCGGCGGCCTCACCATCTATCTGCACGATCCGCGCTTCATCCAGATCAAGATGACCCTGATCTACGCGATGTTCACCGCGATCCTCGTCGGCGGGCTCGCCGTCGGCAAGCCGGCGATCAAATATCTGCTCCAGGCCGCCTTTCCGGGGCTCGAGGAGGCGGGCTGGATGAAGCTGTCGCGCAACTGGGCGATCTTCTTCGCGGTGATGGCGATCGTCAACGAGGTGCTGCGCCGGCAGGTCGGCTTCGACACGTGGCTGGCGGTCAAGACGTGGGGGCTCACCGCCGCCTCGATCGTGTTCGGCGCGGCGCAGGTGCCGATGCTGATGCGCCACGGGCTGAGCTTCGACGAGGTCAAGGCCGAGCCGCCGCTGCCGCCCGAATAGCTGCCCTTCTCGCCGGGCAAGCAAGCTTGCCTCTAGGACAGCCGAGCTGCCATTCCCATATCGTTGCGGTGCAACATTGCAGGGAGACTGTCTTGCCTCGTCTGACCGATCCGATCGTCCTGGGCTCGATCCACGCCAAGAACCGTATGGTGATGTCGCCGCTGACGCGCGGCCGCGCCACGCGCGAGGCGGTGCCGACGCCGATCATGGCTGATTATTATCGCCAGCGCGCCTCCGCCGGCCTCATCATCACCGAGGCGACCGGCATCAGCCGCCTCGCCCTCGGCTGGCCCTACGCGCCCGGCCTGTGGACCGAGGCGCAGGTCGCCGGCTGGCAGCCGGCGACGCAGGCGGTGCACGAGGCGGGCGGCAGGATCGTCACCCAGCTCTGGCACATGGGCCGGCTCGGGCATGAAAGCGTGATGGGCGCGCAGCCGGTCTCGTCGTCGGCCACCACCGCGCCGGGCCATGCGCATACCTATGAGGGCAACCAGCCCTATCCGCAGGCGCGCGCGCTGGACGCGGACGAGATCCCCGGCATCCTCGACGACTATGCCCGCGCGGCGGAAAATGCGCTGCGTGCCGGCTTCGACGGCATCCAGCTCCACGCCGCCAATGGCTATCTGATCGACCAGTTCCTGCGCGACAATGCCAACTTCCGCACCGACCAATATGGCGGCCCGGTCGAGAATCGCATCCGCCTGCTGGGCGAGGTCACGACCCGGCTGGTCGAAACGATCGGCAAGGATCATGTCGGCGTCCGCCTGTCGCCGAACGAGACGGTGCAGGGCGTCCACGACAGCGATCCGCACAGCCTGTTCGGCGCGGCAGCGAAGCTGCTCGACGAGGTCGGCGTCGCGTGGATCGAGCTGCGTGAGCCGCGCCCCGGCGGCACGCGCGGCGCGCCGGAATTCCCGCCGGTCCACCCGGTGATGCGCAAGGCGTTCAGCCGGCCGCTGATCCTTAATTCGGATTACGATGCGGAGAGCGGGCAGGCGGCGCTCGACGCGGGCGAGGCGGACGCGATCGCGTTCGGCCGCACCTTCATCGCCAATCCCGATCTGCCGCGCCGGCTGATCGAGGGGTTGCCGCTCAACGAGCCGCAGTTCGATACCTTCTACACGCAGGGTGCCGAAGGCTATGTCGACTATCCGACGTGGGAGCAGGTGCAGGCCGCGGCCTGATATCGTCCGGCGGCGGCGCGCCTCTATGATGCGCGCCGCCGCTGCGCTAAAGCTGCGGTCGACAGGCTTCGAGAGGAATGCCCGATGATCCGTACCGCCGCCGCTTCGATCGCGCTCGCCCTTATCGCCGTTCCCGCCGCCGCCGCGCTGCAGGTGGGTGCCAAGGCGCCCGATTTCTCGACCCAGGTCAGCCTCGCCGGCAAGCCGATGCCGTTCGCGCTCGCCAAGGCGCTGAAGAAGGGCCCGGTCGTGCTGTATTTCTACCCGGCCGCCTTCACCAAGGGCTGCACGATCGAGGCGCATGACTTCGCCGAGGCGACCGACGATTTCGCCAAGATGGGCGCGACCGTGATCGGCATGTCGGCCGATCCGATCGACAAGCTCAACCAATTCTCGGTCTCCGAATGCCGCAACAAGTTCGCGGTCGGTTCGGCGACGCCCGAGACGATCCAGGCCTATGACGTGGTGCTGCCGGTCAAGCCCAACATCTCCAACCGCACCTCCTACGTGATCGCGCCCGACGGCAAGGTGATCTTCGCTTATTCGGCGATGGATCCGGCCGGCCACGTCACCGGCACGATGGACGCGGTGAAGCAGTGGCGCGCCTCCCACCCGATGAAGGGCGACTGAGCACCCGCGTGAACGATGCCCGCGCGCTGATCGACCGGCTGGGGCTCGCGCCCCACCCGGAAGGCGGCTGGTATCGCGAGACATGGCGCGCGCCCACACCGGATGGTGGCCGCTCCGCCGGCACCGCCATCCTGTTCCTGCTGGAGGTGGGGCAAAGCTCGCACTGGCACCGCGTCGACGCCGACGAATTGTGGCTGTGGCATGCCGGCAGTCCGCTCGTGCTGGAGATCGCGGCGGACGATGCCGGGCCGGTGGCGGTCCATCGCCTCGGCCCCGACATTCTTGCGGGCGCGATGCCGCAGCTGCGCGTGCCGGCGGGCGAATGGCAGGCCGCGCGCGTCGACGCGGGCTGGGTGCTGGTGAGCTGCGTCGTGGTGCCGGGCTTCGACTTTGCGGGTTTCACGCTCGCACCGCCCAGTTGGACGCCCAAGGAGTCGTACGATGGTCGAAGCACGCTGGCATGACGCGCTGATCGCGCGGAGCGACGATACGGTGGTGGTCGAGCGCAACCATTACTTCCCGGCCGACGCGGTCGATGCCGCTTTGCTGCGGCCGAGCGACACGACCAGCATCTGCCCGTGGAAGGGCGTCGCGCATTATCATTCGGTGGTGGTCGACGGCGTCGAGAACAAGGACGCCGCCTGGTATTATCCCGATCCCAAGCCCGAAGCGGCGGAGATCAAGGATCGGATCGCGTTCTGGAAGGGCGTGACGGTCGGCTGACCGCCACGCCCCGCGCGATCCCGCTTACTGCGCGACGAACGCCGCGTTGATCGTCAGCTTTACGTCGTCGGACACGGCCGGCACGGCGTAGCTGACACCGAACTCGCTGCGCTTGATCGTGGTGGTCGCGGCGAAGCCGATGTTGAGCTTCTTGCTCATCGGGTTGTTGGCCGATCCGACGAAATGGCCTTCCAGCACCACCGGCTTGGTCACGCCCTTCAGCGTCAGATTGCCGGCGATCGTCGCGCTGGTGCCCTTCACCGTCACCTTGGTCGAGACGAACTTGCCCTCGGGGAACTGCGCCGCGTCGAAGAATTCGGGCTTCTGCAGATGGGCGTTGAGCGCGGGCACCGTCGTCGCGACGCTGGCGATCGGGAAGGTCACCTCGACCTTGTCATTGTCGGGGTGGGCCGGGTCGAGCGTCAGCGATCCGGTCGGCTGGGTGAACTGGCCGGTGTAGATGCTCACGCCGAAATGGCTGACGGTGAACAGCACCTGGGTGTGGCCGGTATCGACCGTATAGGTGCCGGCGGGCACCGCGGGCGCCTGCGCCAAAGCCGGCGCGGCGATCAGGGAGAGGGCGAGCAGGGCAGTGCGCATGACGGCATCCTTATCGGAATTGAGGCGCGGACCATGATCCGCGCCCCCTATGCCGTCAATCGAAACGATAGCAACCAATCGGTGACGTGATGTCACCGATCGGCGGCCATCAGTTCTTGGCCTTGTCGACCAGCTTGTTCTTCGCGATCCACGGCATCATCGCGCGCAGTTCGGCGCCGGTCTTCTCGATCGGATGCTCGGCCTGCAGCTTGCGGCTGGCCTTCATCTCCGGATTGCCCATGCGGTTGTCCATCAGGAAGCGCTGGACGAAGCGGCCGCCCTGGATGTCGGCCAGCACGCGCTTCATCTCCTTCTTGGTCTCTTCGGTGATGAGGCGCGGGCCGGTGTGATAGTCGCCATATTCGGCCGTGTTGCTGATCGAATAGCGCATGTTGGCGATGCCGCCCTCATACATCAGGTCGACGATCAGCTTCACCTCGTGCAGGCACTCGAAATAGGCCATTTCGGGCGAATAGCCGGCCTCGGTCAGCGTCTCGAAGCCCGCCATGATGAGGTGTGTCAGGCCGCCGCACAGCACCGCCTGCTCGCCGAACAGGTCGGTCTCGACCTCTTCCTTGAAGCTCGTCTCGATCACGCCCGAGCGGCCGCCGCCGATCGCCGAGGCGTAGGACAGCGCCACGTCATGCGCATTGCCCGACGCGTCCTGGTGGATCGCGATCAGGCACGGCACGCCGCCGCCCTTCAGATATTCGCCGCGCACGGTGTGGCCGGGGCCCTTCGGCGCGATCATGAACACGTCGATGTCGGCGCGCGGCTCGATCAGGCCGAAATGCACGTTGAGGCCGTGGGCGAAGGCGATCGCCGCGCCGGGCTTCAGATTGGCCTTCAGGTCCGCCTCGTAGATGCCGGCCTGATGCTCGTCGGGGGCGAGGATCATGACGATGTCGGCCCACTGCGCGGCCTCGGCATTGCTCATCACCTTGAAGCCGGCGCTTTCGGCCTTGGCGGCGCTGGCCGAACCGGGGCGGAGCGCGATCGCGACCTCGGGCACGCCCGAATCCTTGAGGTTCTGGGCGTGGGCGTGGCCCTGGCTGCCATAGCCGACGATCGCGACCTTCTTGGTCTTGATCAGGCCGATATCGGCATCGGAATCGTAATAGACGCGCATTCGATAGTCCCTTTTTCGGCCTCGTCGTGCTCCTGCGAAGGCAGGAGCCCAGTCCCGGCCGCTGAGCTGGGCTCCTGCCTGCGCAGGAGCACTGGTGAATCAAATGACCTGATTGCCCCGCGCGATGGCGGCGACGCCGGTGCGGGCGACCTCGATCAGCCCGACCTCGCGCATCAGCTCGAGGAACTTGTCGATCTTCTCGGGGCCGCCGGTCACCTCGAAGATGAAGCTGGAGATCGTCGCGTCGACCACGCGCGCGCGATAGACCTCGGCCAGCCGCAGCGCCTCGATGCGATGATCGCCGGTGCCGGTCACCTTCACCAGCGCCAGCTCGCGCTCGACATAGGGCGCGGTGGCGGTGAGATCGGTCACCTTGTGCACCGGCGGCAGCCGGTCGAGATGCGCGATGATCTGCTCGATCACCGCCGGCGGGCCGGACGTGGCGATGGTGATGCGGCTGACCGTCTCGTCCTCGGTCACCTCGGCGACGGTCAGGCTCTCGATATTGTAGCCGCGCCCGGCGAACAGCCCGGCGATGCGCGCGAGGATGCCCGGCTCGTTGGCGACCGTGACGGAGAGCGTGTGGCGCTCGGACTGGCGGGGGCGGATATGCATGGCTTTACTTTCGTCATCCTGCATCTCGTCATCCCGGCGTAGGCCGGGATCCAGATCGGACGGTGGCAGCTGGATCCCGGCCTGCGCCGGGATGACGGCGGGCAGGGGCATCACACCAAGGCGCGGGCCTCGTCGGTCATCTCGCCCGACACTTCGGCGGCCTGCAGGATCATGTCGGTGTGCGCGGCGCCCGATGGGATCATCGGGAAGCAGTTGGCGAGCTTCGCCACGCGGCAGTCGACGATGACCGGGCCGGGATAGTCGAGCATCGCGGCGATGCCGTCGTCCAGCGCCGCCGGATCGTCGATCCGGATGCCCTTCCAGCCATAGGCCTCGGCCAACTTCACGAAATCGGGCAGCGAGTCCGAATAGCTGTGCGAGTGGCGGCCCTGATAGGTCAGATCCTGCCACTGGCGGACCATCCCCATATATTCGTTGTTGAGGATGAAGATCTTGACCGGCAGCTCATATTGGCTGGCAGTGCCGAGCTCCTGGATGTTCATCTGGATCGACGCCTCGCCGGCAATGTCGATCACCAGCGCGTCGGGATTGCCGACCTGCGCGCCGATCGCGGCCGGCAGGCCATAGCCCATCGTGCCGAGCCCGCCGCTCGTCAGCCACTTGTTCGGCGCCTCGAAATGGAAATGCTGCGCCGACCACATCTGGTGCTGGCCGACCTCGGTGGTGATGATCGGCGCGCGATGCTTGGTCGCCTCGTACAGGCGACGGATCGCCTGCTGCGGCATGATCTCGGTCGGCGACAGCGGGAAATCGAGGCAGCGCTTGGCGCGCCATTCCTCGATCCGCGCGAACCATGCCGACAGATCCTGCCGCTGGTGCCCGCGCTCGCGCCACAGCCGCGCCATCGCCCGCATGACGAGGCCGACGTCGCCGACGATGCCGAGCTCGGCGCGCACGATCTTGTTGATCGACGAACGGTCGATATCGACGTGGATCTTGCGCGCGTGCGGCGCGAAGGCGTCGAGCCGCCCGGTCACGCGATCGTCGAAGCGCGCGCCCAGCGCCACGATCAGGTCGGCGCGGTTCATCGCGTGATTGGCTTCGTAGGTGCCGTGCATGCCGAGCATGCCGAGCCATTCGGGCGCCGAAGCGGGGAAGGCGCCCAGCCCCATCAACGTCGAGGTGACCGGCGCGCCGGTGAGCGCCTGCAGGTCGCGCAGCGCATCGCTCGCCTCCGGGCCGGCATTGATGATGCCGCCGCCGGTGTAGAAGATCGGCCGCTCGGCCGCCGCCAGCATCTCGACCGCGGTCTCGATCAGCGCTGGATCGGGCTCGCGCTGCGGGTTGTAGCGGTGCGCGGTGGGCGAGGGGCGGCTGATCGCGGCGGCGACCTGCACGTCCTTGGGCAGGTCGATCAGCACCGGGCCGGGGCGGCCGCCGGTGGCGATCGCGAACGCCTCGCGGATCACGCCTTCCAGCTCGGCCGGATCCTTCACCAGATAATTGTGCTTGGTGCAGTGGCGCGTGATGCCGACCGTGTCGCATTCCTGGAAGGCGTCCGATCCGATCAGCGGCGTCGCCACCTGGCCGGTGATGACCAGCATCGGGATCGAATCCATCAGCGCGTCGGTGATGCCGGTGACGGCGTTGGTGGCGCCGGGGCCGGAGGTGACCAGCACGACCCCGCACTTGCCGGTCGAACGGGCATAGCCCTCCGCCGCATGCGCCGCGCCGCCTTCCTGGCGGACGAGGATGTGGCGGATCGCGTCGGGGCGCTCGGCCTGCTTGAACAGAGCGTCGTAGATCGGGAGGACTGCGCCGCCCGGATAGCCGAACACCACCTCGACGCCGAGATCGCGCAGCGTCTCGATCAGGATATCAGCACCGGTCCGTTCGTCGGCCATCGTCGTCGCTCAATCGTGTAGGGAGGGCGGCCGGGTAGACGCGCGGATAATCGCTGTCAACCTTGTGCGCACACAAAATATCCAAATGGCCATGTGATAAGCAACTTAGTTGCGCACATTGGGATATTAGGCGCACAAAAAAGGCCGCGCGAGCGCGGCCTCATCGGTCGGGACGGACAGGGGTCGTCTCAGGCGATGCGAGTCGTTGCGCGACGGCTGCGGGCGACACGCCCGATCAGGCCGAAGCCGACCACCATCATCGCCCACGTCGCGGCCTCGGGCACGGCGCCGACCGTCGAGGTCGGCACCAGTGCGTCGGTGCCGGAATAGGTCGCGAGATGGACCTCGGCATTCTGGTTGAGCACGTTGGCGACGACCGAGCCGGTGATGTTCGAGCTGTTCACGATCGTGGCGTTAGGCGCGAGGATCGAGCCGGTGAAGTTGGCGTTGATCGTCAGCCCGGTCGCGTCGACGAAGTTCCAGATGATCTCGCTCGCGACGGAATCGGCGAGGTTCATGTTGAGCGAATCGACATATTGGCCGCTGCCGGTGACGTTGATGACGACCGGCTCCGTGCTGCCGCCGGCGGTGCCGAGGATCACGTCGAGCGCGCCATTATAGGAAAACAGCGTCGAGGCATCGATCGTGTAGGCGCCGTAGCCGCTGGTCACCTTGCTGAAGTCGAAGGTGATGTTGCTGCCGTTGGTCGCGACAGTGCCGTTGCTCGTCAGGCTGGCGAGAACCGTCGACAGCGAATTGAGATCGGTCTTCATCGTCGCCGCCTGGCTGGCGAGCGACGCGCCGAGATCGGCCGAGCCGCCCGCGGCGATCGTGCTGTCCTTCGCGACGCGGCCATTGCCGGTGTTGCTGCCGCCATAGCTGCCGCCATAGGTGATCGACGGGCCGCCATTGACGTTCTGGAAGCCGGCGAGATTGCCGCCGACCTTCACGCTCCAATTATCCGGATTGACGTTGTTGGTGTAATTCAGGTTCTTGCCGACCACGACCGACTTGGGCTGGCTCGCGCCCGATCCGTTCTGGCCGTCCTGCAGCGTGAAGCTGGTATAGGTGCTGCCCGCCACCGCCAGCGTGGGCCGGCTCGATGCGGTGGCGCCGGCATTGCTGTTGCCCTGGCCGAACGTGGCGTTGCTGTCGCCGGTGGCGCCGGTGGTGGCATAGCCCGATGCGGCGCCGTAGAGCGAACCGCCGACGAACGCCTTGCCCTGCACATGGCTGTTCGAATTGAGGTTGCCGATGGTGATGACGTTGAGCTCGCGCATCATCTCCAGGCCGTCGCGGGCCTGGCCCAGCGTGACGGTGGAGAAGCTGGTGGCGGCGGCCGGGGCGCTCAGCCCGAACACCGTCGCGAGCCCCGCGACGAGCAGCGAACGATTAACCATGTGACCACTCCACTACGCAAAATACAGCTTGCCCCTAGCCCTATCCTTTCGGCTCAACAACGATACGACTCGTCAAAATCTGCAGAAAATTGCGCATTAACCATCATTTTTGATGAGCTGATGGCGCAGCCACGTGCGCTGGCGCTTCGCATAGTTGCGGGTGGCCTGTTTAACCTCGTTAATCGCCGCGGATAGCGCCAGCGTGCCCGCGAGACTGGCGGCGAACGGCGCCACCCCGATCGCGCGCATCACCGGCAGCGCGGGATCGAGCCCGCGCGCGACCAGCGCCGCCACCTCGTCGAGGCCACCGGCCGCGATCATCCGGTCGACCCGCGTATCGCAGCGCGCATAGAGTTCGGCCACCGGCGGATCGATCACCTCGATCGTCAGCGCCACCGCGCCACGGATGCCGCCGACGCGCTCGGTGCGCCAATCCTCGATCGGGCGGCCGGTCGCGCGGATCACCTCCAGCGCGCGCTGAATGCGGCTGGTGTCGTTGGGGTGGAGGCGCGCCGCCGCCGCCGGATCTTCGTTCGTCAGCGCGGCATGTGCCGTCGCGGTCGGCAGCGCGCGCACCTCGGCGCGCACCGCCGGATCGATCTCCGGCACCGGCGCGATCCCGTCGAGCAATGTCCGGATGTAGAGGCCGGTGCCGCCGACGAGGATCGGCAGACGCCCCGCCGCATGCGCCTCGGCGATCGCCGCCTCCGCCTCCGCGGCCCAGTCCGCCGCCGAGCAGGCGTCGGCGCCGTCGCGATGGCCGAACAGGCGGTGCGGCGCGCGCGCCTCCTCGTTCGCGTCGGGACGCGCGGAGAGGATGCGCAGGTCGCGATAGACCTGGGTCGCATCGGCGTTGATGATCGTGCCGCGCGCGTCTTCGGCCAGCGTCAGCGCGCGCGCCGACTTGCCGCTCGCGGTCGGGCCTGCGATGAGCGCCAGCCTCGGCAGGCTTTCCGGATCAGACATGGACATCGCGACCCTGATAGCATCGAACCATCTGTCGCGCGCCGACGTGGACGGCGCGCGCGATGCGCTCGCCGGCGTGGGGGCGATGACGGCCGAACCGGCGTGGATCGACGACGGCATCGCCGTCGATCTGCCGTTCGGCCGGATCGACCGCGCCGCCGCGCGTGCTGCGCTGGAGGGGTTGCTGCCCGGCGTCGACGTGGTCGTCCAGCCGCGCGCGCATCGCGCCAAGAAGCTGCTCGTCGCCGACATGGATTCGACCATGATCACGATCGAGTGCATCGACGAGCTCGCCGATTATGCAGGCATCAAGGCCGAGATCGCCGCGGTTACCGAGCGTGCGATGCGCGGCGAGCTCGATTTCGAGGCCGCGCTCGACGCGCGCGTCGCGTTGCTCAAGGATCTGGACGAAAGCGCGATCGAGCGCTGCCACGCCGAGCGCGTCGTGCTGATGGGCGGCGCGCGCACCTTGATCCAGACGATGAAGGCCAATGGCGCGCGCACCGTGCTGGTCTCGGGCGGCTTCACCGTATTCGCCGATCGCGTGGCGGCTTCGATTGGTTTCGATCGGGCCTTGTCGAATCGGTTGGGGCTCGCCGACGGGCGGCTGACCGGCATCGTCGCGCGCCCGATCGTCGGCGCGGCGACCAAGCAGGCGGTGCTGGAAGAGGAGCGCGCCGCGCTCGGGCTCGATCCGGCCGAGACGCTGGCGGTGGGCGACGGCGCCAACGACATCCCAATGATCCAGGCCGCCGGTCTCGGCGTCGCCTATCACGCCAAGCCCAGGACGGCCGCCGCCGCCGCCGCACGGATCGCGCACGGCGACCTGACGGCATTGCTCTACGCACAGGGCTATGCCCGCGCGGCATGGGTGGATTGAGCGCTCCGCGGCGAGGGCGCCGGACACGCTTGCAACAATCCCGCCGTCGCCTTGGGCTTGAGCCGGGGCCTCGCTGCCTCGGGCTGGCGGTGTCGGGAAAGAGATCGCCGCGATTCGTACTGCGTTACGCGACCCACGCCAATCCGACGATGCCGACGATCTCCATCGGTGATCCGGCGCGAATAGCGAACATGACAAAGAAAAGATGACCCCGAAAAACTCCACCTAATCAGCATCGATGACTAAACTTACGCGAAACTTACAGGTGGTCTGGATTTAATGATGAGACCGCATCTACTTTTAATGAAATTGCTTGACTCGTTATCACGCTACAATAGGCTTTGGACTTGGGTGATATTGATGGCGTGGCTGACATTCTGAAGGCATATTGTCTTCAGGAGGTCTTGTGTGTGCGTTGTCATAACTCTCGTTGCTACTGGGGGAGCTATAGATGGGCAAGGTCGTGAACAGATGCGTCCTGATCGCGTCGGGGATTACAGCTTGCCTGACGACGACGTCGGCGATGGCGGCCGTCACTTATGATGATCTGGCGGTCCTCGTCGCGGCGAACGCGACCGCAACGGGGAAGACTGCGTCCGGTGATGCCGGCGGCACGATCGTCGATCACCCCACTTATTCCAGTCAACCGGTCGACACCAAAGCCAGCGAAACGATCGCCTCAGCGCTCAACGCGCCTTTTTCGGGCTCGCAGTCCGAAGTGACCGGCACGCTTGGCAGTCCGTCTTCCGGCGAATTCGCGATCAATCTTTTTGGATATGAATACCCTTATTATCCCCAGCCCGCCGTCGCGAACGCGACCGGGGCCGCGAATATCGGCTATTATTTCAGCTCGGATACCAAAATACAGATCGACTTCACGTCGACATATCTTTCGCAGTCGCTTGCCCCCAATAATACAATCGGGCAGCTGGTCGTGTTTCAGATCGTCGACGGCACGAAGAAGATTCGCTATGACAGCACGACGCAACTTCCTTTTCAGTTCGGCGCTGCAAACGCCACGTATCAAACGAGCATTCTCGATGCTGGCGAATATGAGATCTTCGCAGCGTTCAGCGGACTGACCAATAACGGAAACACATACACAACCGATCTGTTCGGGGTCGAATCGGACCTGAAGTTCGATGTCCAGTCGATCGGCGGCCCTGTGCCCTCCGCCGTGCCCGAGCCCGCGTCGTGGCTGATGGCGCTGTGCGGCTTCGCGATGTGCGGCGCGGGAACACGACGAACGCGGCTTGCGGCACGATCCGCCTGATCGGTTTCTTCGGAATGCCGATGGTTCAGTGGTCCAGCCACGCATCGGCGTAGCGCACCGTCCCCGAGACGCCCGCGAGCGCGCCGGGGGTCAGCGGCATGATCATGCAGTTCGGCGCCGGCGCGTCGAACGGCAGGATGATCGGATAGCGGGCGAGCGGCCGATAGCCGAACCTCGGATAATAATCGGCATTGCCGACCAGCACGATCGCGCCGAAGCCGCGTTCGGCGGCCTGGCGGTGCGCCGCATCGACGAGGCGCGTGCCGATGCCGCGCGATTGCCATTCGGGCACCACCGACAGCGGCGCCAGCGCCAGCACCGGCATGCTCGATCGCTCGCTCTGGATGTGCGCCCTGGTCAGCAGGACATGGCCGACGCCCGCGCCGTTCACCGCGGCCAGCAGGGATAGCGCGGGGATGAAAGCGTCGCTTTCGCGCAACCGCTCGATCATCAGATGCTCGCGCCGATCGCTGTGCGGAACCGCTGCATAGGCCCGACGCACGATGTCGCCGATCGTCGGGCCGTCCTCCGGTCGTTCAGCGCGGATCGCGATCGCGGGGTCCATCGCGCCCCTGTACGTCCTCCGCGGCGTTGTGGCGATGTAGCGGCGCAGGCAGGCCCCGAAACCGCGCGCGGGCTCGTTCGTTACGGATGAAGAACATGGGAGATTGATATGCTGTTTCCGATCCTCGTCGTCCTCCTCATCATCCTGCTGATCGGCGGTCTGCCCGCATGGCCGTACAGCACCGATTGGGGCTATTATCCGAGCGGTGGCATCGGCCTGCTGCTGGTGATCCTCGTCATCATCCTGCTGACCCGCCGGCGATAGATGGGGTCGGGGCCGTCGGCCCGGGCGCGAACGAAAAGCGAACATATCGCTTGCAAAGTAGGATTTGGCGGGTCAGATGGTCAGGCTCCCGACCATATAGGAGCCATCGCCATGATCCGTTCGCATCATCCGTTCGCGATATTCGGCCGGACCTGTAGTGCCGATGATGACCGTCCCGCCCGATCGGCGTGCAGCCGCTGCGGCGTGGTGAGAAGGGGTGCCCACCCCTGACGTAGCGTCACCTTCGTCACCTTCCGCACCGCGCGGCAGTGCTCCGGCGCGGCGTCGGTCAGGTCGGTCGCGCGGCTAGGGCGCCAGTGCGAAGCAGGCGCCGCCGGCGGCGTGGATCTGGCGGCAGAGCGACTCGGCCGCACGGCGATCGGCGAGGCCGCCCGCCTGCAGTCGCTGAACGCCGGGGCTCGCCTGCACGACGCGCTGGTCGAACTGGCGGAGCGCCGGCACCTTGCGCACCAGCCGATCCCAGTCGCCGCGCGCGCGATCGGCCGAGGCATAGGCGCCGAGCTGGACGCGCCACGCCCCGCCCGCAGCCGGCTGGGGCGATGCAGCAGGCGGCGGCGCGGCGCGTGGCGCGCTTGGTTCGGTGCTGGCCCCGGAAGTCACGGGTGCAATCGTGCGCGCCGTTGGCGATGATGCCACGGGCGTCGCGGTGTGGCTGGATGGCGGCGGTTCGTTCGCCAGCGCGGTGGACAGGCGCGTCGCGGCCGGGCTCAGCCGGCGGATCGGAGGCAGCGTCGTCAGGATCGTCTCGGCCTTGGCCTTGTCGCCGGGCAGCAGATATTTATCCATGACGATCAGGCTCTTGCGCGCCGGCATCACCCCCGCTTCGGCCGCCCGCATCATCTGGGCGTAAGCGAGCGGCCAGTCGCGCGCGACATAGTCGCCGTTGAAGTGCGCGGTGCCGAGCAGGTAGAAGGCGCGCGGATCGCCGCGTGCTGCCGCCTTCTCGATATAGGGCATCGCCTCCGATCGCTGGCCGGCGGCGAACAGCAGGAAGCCGACCGTGTCCGATGCGTCGGCATGGCCGAGCGCGGCGGCGCGCTTGTACCACATGATCGCCGCCTCGCGGTCGGCCGGGGCGCCCTTGCCGGTGCGCAGCGCTTCGGCCAGCGCGAACTGCGCGTTGGCATCGCCGCTCCCCGCCGCGATCCGGGTTTCCGCCAGCGGATCGACCGCCGCCACCACCGGCGCGGCGGCGACCAGCAGCGCGGCGAGGGCGAGCAGCAGCCTCACGCCAGCGTCACTCCGCCCTTGATCGTGCGCAGCACGCGGCCCTGCACCGGCAGCCCGTCGAACGGCGTGTTGCCGGCGGCGGCGACCATCGCGTCCGAGGTGATCCGCCACGGCGCATCCGGGTCGACCAGCAGGATGTCGGCTTCCGCGCCCACGTCGAGCCGGCCGCCGGGCAGGCCGAACAGCCGCGCGGGGGCGCCGGCGAGCAGGTCGAACAGGCGCACCAGATCGATCAGCCCGTCGCGCACCAGCACGAGCGCGAGCGCGAGCAATGTCTCCGCGCCGGCCATGCCCGGTTCGGCATCGGCGAAGGGCAGGCGCTTGGCTTCCGGCCCCTGCGGATCGTGCCCCGAGCAGATCAGGTCGATCGTGCCGTCGGCGACCGCATCGAGGCAGGCACGCCGGTCGGCCTCGTCGCGCAGCGGCGGCGACAGCCGGCCGAAGGTGCGGAAGCCGGTGACCGCGCTGTCGGCGAGCAGCAGATGCGCCGGGCTGATGCCGCAGCTCACCGGCAGCCCGCGCTTCTTGGCGTCGCGCACCAGCGCGAGCCCGCGCGCGGTCGTCACCTGGCGGAAATGGAGCGGCGCGCCGGTCGCCTCGACCAGTAGCAGGTCGCGCGCGATCGCCAGCGCCTCGGCCTGCGGCGGTGCGGCGGCGAGGCCGAGCCGCGTCGCGGTCTCGCCCTCGGTCATCACTGCGTCGGCGGCGAGCCCGCCATCCTCGGCATGCGCGACGAGGCGCAGCCCCTGCGCGCCGGCATAAGCGAGCAGGCGGTACATCACGCCCGAATCGGCGATCCAGCCGCGCCCGGTCGCCGCCCCGCACGCACCGGCGGCGCGCATCAATCCGATCTCGGCGAGTTCCTGCCCCTCCAGCGCGCGCGTCGCGGCGGCGAGCGGGTGGACCCACACGCCCGGCTTGCCCGATGCGGCGGCGCGCAGGATCAGCGCCGTATTGTCGAGCGGCTGCGCCTGATCGGGCATCAGCAGGATGCGGGTGATGCCGCCCGCGGCGAAAGCCGGGCCGTCGACCGCGAACACGCCGACGTCGATCAGGCCGGGGCCGATCAGCGCGCCGCGCGCGTCGATGCGGCTGACGCTTTCGGGCACGTCGAAGCCGCCTATCGCGGCGATATGCCCGTCCCGGACGAGCACGCCGCCGCTGCCGCCATCGGCGAAGCGGCCGTTGAGGATCGCAAGATCGCTCACCATGCACCCCGCCGCGTGCGCGTCAGCACGTCGAGGCACGCCATGCGCACGGCGACGCCCATCTCGACCTGTTCGGGAATGGCGGAGCGATCGATATCGTCGGCGACGCTGCTGGCGATCTCGACCCCGCGGTTCATCGGGCCGGGATGCATCACCAGCGCGTCGGGCGCGGCCTTCGCCAGCCGCTCGGGCGTGAGGCCGTAGAGCGCATGATATTCGCGCAGCGACGGCACGAACCCGCCCGACATGCGCTCGCGCTGCAGCCGCAGCATCATCACCACGTCGGCGCCGTCGAGGCCGGCGTCGAAATCGGTGAACGGCGTTACCCCCATCCGCTCGATCGCGGCGGGCAACAAGGTGGGCGGCCCGACGACGCGGACGTCGGCGCCCAAGGCGGTCAGCGTCAGGATGTTCGACCGAGCGACGCGGCTGTGCAGCACGTCGCCGCAGATCGCGACCGTCAGCCCCTCGACCCGCCCCTTGCGGCGGCGGATGGTGAGCGCGTCGAGCAACGCCTGCGTCGGATGCTCGTGTCGCCCGTCGCCGGCATTGAGCACCGGGCAGTCGACCTTGTCGGCGATCAGTTGCACCGCGCCCGACGCATCGTGGCGGATCACGATCAGATCGGGCCGCATCGCGTTGAGCGTGATCGCGGTGTCGATCAGCGTCTCGCCCTTCTTCACGCTCGATTGTGCCACCGCCATGTTGACCACGTCGGCACCGAGCCGCTTGCCCGCGATCTCGAAGCTCAGCAGCGTCCGGGTGCTGTTCTCGAAGAAGGCGTTGATCTGCGTCAGCCCGCGCAGCCGGTCGTCATGCTTGCTCGCCTGGCGGTTAAGCGTCACCCACTGCTCCGCCTCGTCGAGCAGGAACAGGATCTCGTGCGGCTGCAGGCCGTAAATGCCGAGCAGATGGCGGTGCGGGAATGGCAGCCCCGCGCGGTCGTCAGGGATACGATGGCTCGGGGCAGGCATGAGGCCGTTTCCTAGCCGTGACGACCGCCAAGCTCAAGCCGAGGCCAGACCATCGATCGCACCCTGCAAGATGTAGGCCGCCGCCAGCTTGTCGACCAGCTCGGCGCGGCGGGCGCGGCTGGCGTCGGCGGCGATCAATGTGCGGGTGACGGCGGCGGTCGACCAGCGCTCGTCCCACAGTAGGATCGGCAGGCCGAGATCGGCGACGTTGCGGGCGAAGGCGCGCACCGATTGGGTGCGCGGGCTGTCGCTGCCGTCGAGGCTGAGCGGCAGCCCGATCACCATGCCGCGCACCGATTGGCGCGCGAGCAGGTCGCGCAGGATCGCGCGATCGACGCTGAACTTGGCGCGGCGGATCGTCTCGGCCGGGCTCGCGATCGTCCAGCCGGCGTCGCAGAAGGCGATCCCGATCGTCTTGGTGCCGACGTCGAGCCCCGCCAGCCGCCCGCGTTCGGGCAGTGCCATGGCAAAGGCGGCGGCATCGGCGCCGATCATCGCGCCGCGCCCAGCCGCGTCGCCACGTCGGCGCGCAGGTTCGCCCAGAACAAGGCGTAATCGAACACGTGGTAATTGTTGCCGGGCAGGACGTAGGCGCCATAGCCATCCGGCGGCGGCCCGATCAGCAGCAGCCCCTGCGGCGAGCAGCGCGCGGGGACGAGGCCGGGCTTGAGCGTCGCGGCGCGATAATCGGCATCGGGCACCAATGCGCCGCGATTGGCCGATGCGGGTGCGGCGCCGCCGGCCGCGCCGGTCAGCGGGTTGACGCACAGCATCGCGGTGCCCGCGCGCGGCCGGCCGGTGAAGCCGGTGCCGTGCAGGAAGTAAGGCGCGATCAGGCGCGGATCGGCCGGCTCGGCGAAGCTCTGATAGGCGACGATGCAGCCGCGCTGGTCGGGACGGTCGCATGCGGGAAAGCCGAGCGCGGGCAGATCGGCAGCGGTCGAGATCGGCCAGCCGATCGCATAGATGGCGGCGATGCGCGCCGCGATCGGCCGGCCCGCCACCTTTTCGCGCAACAGCCGCAGCAGGTGAAGCGCACCTTGGCTGTGCCCCGCCAGCACGATCGGCGCATCCGTCGGCGCGGCGGCGAGGAACGCATCGAAGGCGCGCGCCACGTCGGCATAAGCGAAGTCGAGCGCCTGGTTCGCGCGCGGATCGCCCGGCACGAGGAAGGCGCCGAGCGTCGCCTGGCGATAGCGCGGCGCCCAGATCGCGCCGGCACCGTTGAAGACGCTCGCCTGGCTGCGCGCGAACAGGACGAGGCGGGCGTTCGCCGACGCATCGTCGATCGGGGCGTTCCAGCGGTCGCGACCGAGATAGGTGGTGGGCGGCAGATAGAAGATCGCGGCACGTCGGCTCGGTGCCGCCGCCGTGCCGGGGGGTGTCCAGCGGCTGGGATCGTCGGGCAGATCGGGACGCGACAGCCATGCGGCGGACCGCGCATAATCGGGCGAGGTCGTGGCGGGCAGCGGCGCGAACGGGGCGGACGGTACGAACGCCAGCCGCATCAACCGATCCTGGAACAGCGCCCAGCCGAGCCCGACCGCCAGCAGCAGGCCGATGACGATCGCGATCAGGTAGAGGAAGCGGCGGGCGGGCATGATAGGCGATGGCATCCGGACAGGGACGCCCGCCATAAGCCGCCACGTCCGCCCCCGCCATGCCTCGTGATGATGCCCGCGTTCGATGCGTCAGGGCGCGCCCATCATGCCGAGCCGGCATTCGTCGCAGATCGTCGCTGCTTCGGGCAGTGCGGTCGTGCACAGATGGCACGCGCCCGGCGTTCCGGCCCAGAGCCCCCTGAGCCGCCGCCAGCATCGCGACAGAATGCGCATTCCGCGATCGAAACGCCGATCGAGGGCGCTGCGTCGCGGCGCTGCAGGCCAGCATAGCCCGCGAGCTGCAGGATTCATCGAAGTCCCCCCTTACGTCCACCGAACGTAGCGCGCTGTCGGCCGCCCGCACGGGGCGATCGTATCCGTTTCGGAGGCGAGCGGGCCGCAGTCGCGACCGATGCGGCACGAACCGCCATGCTTGATGCGGCACGGGCACGATGCTAGCCGCGCTTCATGTCCGTAGACGCCGCCGCCGTGCGCAAGATCGCCAGCCTGGCCCGTATCGCCGTCACCGAAGCCGAGGTCGACGCGATGACGGGGGAGCTCAACAACATCCTCGGCTGGGTCGAGCAATTGGGGGAGGTCGATACCGACGGCATCGAACCGCTCGCCGCCGTCATCCCGAACCAGCTGCGCCTGCGCGACGACGTCGTGACCGATGGCGGCATCCGCGACGACGTGTTGGCGAACGCCCCGCAGGCGGAACATGGCTTCTACGCCGTGCCGAAGGTGATCGAATGATGGCGGATCGGCATCATTCGATCATCCCCGCGCAGGCGGGGATCTCGCACGGTCAGGAGCAGGCACGATGAGCGGTCTCACCGATCTCGGCGTCGCCGCCATTCGCGACGGCTTCCGCGAGGGTGATTTTTCGGCGCGCGAAGTGGCCGAGGCGTTCAACGCCGCCGTCGCCGCGGCCAAGCCGCTCAACGCCTTCATCGTCGAGACGCCCGAGCATGCGCTCGCCGCCGCCGATGCGGCCGATCAGGAGCGCGCCGACGGATCGGTGCGGCCGTTGTCGGGCGTGCCGCTCGGCATCAAGGATCTGTTCTGCACCGCCGGCGTGCAGACCACCGCCGCCAGCCACATGCTCGAAGGCTTCGTGCCGCCCTATGAATCGACCGTCACCGAGCGGCTGTTCCTCTCGGGCGCGGGCATGCTCGGCAAGCTCAACCTCGACCAGTTCGCGATGGGCTCGTCGAACGAGACGAGCGCGTTCGGCGACGTGTTGAGCCCGTGGCGCTCGAAGACCGGCGGCAATGCCGCGCTCACGCCCGGCGGCTCGTCGGGCGGCAGCTCGGCGGCGGTCGCGGCGCGGATCGCGCCGGGCGCGACCGGCACCGACACCGGCGGCTCGATCCGCCAGCCCGCCGCCTTCACCGGCATTTCGGGCATCAAGCCGACCTATGGCCGCTGCTCGCGCTGGGGCGTGGTCGCCTTCGCCTCCAGCCTCGATCAGCCGGGCGCGATGGCGCGCGACGTGCGCGACTGCGCGATCATGCTCGAGGCGATGAGCGGCTTCGATCCCAAGGACGCGACCTCGCTCAAGCTTGACGTGCCGGCGTGGGAAAATAATCTCTCGTCCGATCTGCGCGGCCTGCGCGTCGGCGTGCCGAAGGAATATCGCGTCGACGGCATGCCCGCCGAGATCGATGCCCTGTGGGAGCGCGGCATCGCCTTCGCGCGCGACGCGGGCGCGGAGATCGTCGAGGTCAGTCTGCCGCACACCAGATATGCGCTGCCGACCTATTACATCATCGCGCCGGCGGAGGCGTCGTCCAACCTCGCCCGCTACGATGGCGTGCGCTACGGCCTGCGCGACCTGCCCGAGGGCGCGAACCTGCAGGACATGTACGCCGCCACGCGCGCCGACGGCTTCGGCGCCGAGGTGAAGCGCCGCATCCTGATCGGCACCTACGTGCTGTCGGCGGGCTTCTACGACGCTTATTACACCAAGGCGCAGAAGGTGCGGGCGCTGATCGCGCGCGATTTTGAGCGCGCCTTCGAGACGTGCGACGTGCTGCTGACGCCGACCGC
Source organism: Sphingomonas nostoxanthinifaciens (assembly GCF_019930585.1). NCBI lineage: Bacteria > Pseudomonadati > Pseudomonadota > Alphaproteobacteria > Sphingomonadales > Sphingomonadaceae > Sphingomonas > Sphingomonas nostoxanthinifaciens. The sequence goes on from NZ_CP082839.1 coordinate 238,675, forward strand.
GCCGTCGGCCGCGTTCGCGCTGGGCGAGAAGAGCGCCGATCCGCTGGCGATGTACCTCAACGACGTGTTCACGGTGCCGTCGAGCCTCGCCGGGCTGCCGGCCATGTCGGTGCCGGGCGGGGTCGATGCGGGCGGGCTGCCGCTCGGCCTGCAGATCATCGGCCGGCCGCTCGACGAGCAGGGCGTGCTCAACGCCGCGCTCGCGATCGAGGAGCGCGCGGGCTTCACCGCGCGGGCGGAGAAGTGGTGGTAACGCCAGCCTGAGCTGAATCCGTTCGCTCGGCACGAACGGACGCTGGCTCACCCCGGCCCGTGCCGGTTGGCATCGCCGCCGCCGCGCGCCAGCACCGTGTCGCCGACGAACGGGTTGTTCGCCCGCTCATGCCCGAAGCGCGACATCGGGCCGTGACCGCAAATGAAGGCGGTGTCGTCGCCCAGCGGCCACAGCTTCTGCGTGATCGCCGCGATCAGCTCGGCATGGTTGCCGCGCGGGAAATCGGTGCGGCCGATCGATCCCTGGAACAATACGTCGCCGACCAGCGCCAGCTTCGACGGTGCGTGGTGGAACACGACATGGCCGGGCGTGTGACCGGGGCAGTGATAGACGTCGAGCACCAGCGCGCCCACCGTCACCTGGTCGCCATCCTCCAGCCAGCGGGTCGGCTCGAACGGGCGCGCGTCGATGCCGAAGCGCGGCGCATTCTCGTGCAATTTGGCGATCCAGAACAGGTCTTCGCGCTGCGGCCCTTCGACCGGCACGCCGAGCTCGGCCGCGAATTCGGCGACGCCGCCGCAATGATCGGCATGGCCGTGCGTCACCAGCAATTTCTCGATCGCGACGCCCGCCTGCGCGGCAGCGGCCTTGATCCGTGGCAGCTCACCGCCGGCATCCACCACCGCGCCGCGCATGGTGCGCGTGCACCAGATCAATGTACAATTCTGCTGGAACGGTGTGACCGGGATGATGGCGGCGCGGAGCGGAGGTTCAGCAGTCATGCGGCGGAGATGGCGCGCAGCCGCGCCGCCCGCAAGCGCGATCCCGAACCAAAGCCAAGCGGCGGCGTTGTCGCGGCAGATGTGAAAGGATGATCGATGTCGGGATTGAAGCGGGTCGCCTTTGCGGCGGTGGTGGCAATGGCGGCGATGCCGGCGCTGGCGGCGCCGATGTCCACGGCCGAATATCTCGCCAAGGCCGGCGCGAGCGACCTGTTCGAGCGCGAGTCGGCCGAGGTCGTGCTCGACGGCACGAAGAACAAGGAGGTCGGCACGTTCGCGCAGATGATGCTCGCCGATCATGCGCAGAGCACGCAGCTGGTGATGCAGGCCGCGGCGCAATCGGGCTTCCATCCGCTGCCGCCATCCTTGTCGGCCAAGCAGTTGCGCATGCTCGCCGACCTGAAGGATGCGAAGGGCGAACATCGCGACGCGGTCTATATTGAGCAGCAGCGCGACGTGCATGACGAGGCGCTGAAGCTGCAACAGGATTATGCGCTCGGCGGCGGCGTGCCCGCGGTCAAGGCCGCCGCTGCGCGGATCGTGCCGGTGGTGCAGCAGCATATCACCCTGCTGCAGGCGATGCCGGTGATGTGAATCGTGGCGGGCATGCTGGAGCCGGTGCGCCGATGCGCCTAGGAAGGCGCGATGAGCGGGCAAACCTCGGACATTGTCGTGACGATGCACTTCGATCCGATGATCGGGATCGTCGATCTGCAGGAGCGGATCGACGATCTGAGTCGGGAGGCGGCGTCGCGCGGCTTCGGCTTCGATCGGCACGGTGCGCGCAACGAGCTGCACGCCGCGACCTTCCGGCTGCCGGGCATGTCGATCATCCGGCTGGCGGCCAGCCCCGGCGGCGCGATCGCGATCGAGGCGCGTCCGGCGTCGTAGCGGTTGCCGCCGGCGGAACGACCGGCGTATAGCGCGCCGCGTTCCTGCACCTGACTAATCGGAAGATCGCCCCATGAGCCTCATCTCGGCCGCGCTCGGTCGCATCAGCCCCTCGCCCACGCTGGCGATGACGAGCCGCACGCTGGAGCTGAAGGCGCAGGGGATCGACGTGATCGGCCTCGCCGCGGGCGAGCCCGATTTCGATACGCCCGATTTCGTCAAGGATGCCGCGATTGCGGCGATCCGCGCCGGCAAGACCAAATATACCAATGTCGACGGCACCGCCGAGCTGAAGGCCGCGATCGTCGCCAAGTTCAAGCGCGACAACGGGCTCGACTACACGCCCGGCCAGATCAGCGTGAACGTGGGCGGCAAGCACACCTTGTTCAATGCGCTGGTCGCCACGGTCGAGGCGGGCGACGAGGTGATCGTGCCCGCGCCTTACTGGGTGTCGTATCCCGATATCGTTCAATATTGCGGCGGCACCCCAGTGTTCATCGCCGCCGGGGCCGACCAGGGCTACAAGCTCACGCCCGCGCAGCTCGATGCCGCGATCACGTCGCGCACCAAGTGGCTGATCCTGAATTCACCCTCCAACCCGACCGGCGCGGCTTATTCGGCCGACGAGCTGAAGGCGCTGGGCGAGGTGCTGCTGCGCCATCCGCACGTCTGGGTGATGGCCGACGACATGTACGAGCACATCACCTACGGCGACTTCCGCTTCGCGACGATCGCGCAGGTGGTGCCCGCGCTCTACGAGCGGACGCTGACGGTCAACGGCTGCTCCAAGGCCTATGCGATGACCGGCTGGCGCATCGGCTTCGCCGGCGGCCCGGTGCCGCTCATCAAGGCGATGGCGAAGCTGCAGTCGCAATCGACCTCCAACCCCTGCTCGATCGCGCAGGCGGCAGCGGTGGCGGCGCTCAACGGCCCGCAGGATTTCCTCGCCGAGCGCAACGCCGCGTTCCTGACGCGCCGTGATCTCGTCGTGCGGATGCTGAACGACGTCGAGGGCATCCATTGCCCGACGCCCGACGGCGCCTTCTACGTCTATCCCGACGTGAGCGGGCTGATCGGCAAGGCGACACCCGCCGGCAAGACGATCGCCAGCGACGACGAGCTGATCGACTATTTCCTCGACGAGGCGCGCGTGGCGGCGGTGGCGGGCAACGCCTTTGGCCTCTCGCCGGCGTTCCGCGTCAGCTATGCGACCTCGGATGCGGCGCTGACCGAGGCCTGCACCCGCATCCAGGCGGCCTGCGCCGCGCTGCGCTGAGGAGCAAACAACACCGTTCGGGGTGAGGAGAGGCTGAGCCTGTTGAAGCCTCGTCTCGAACCACAGGCCCTTCGAGACGGCATTTCGACGTTGCTCAATGCCTCCTCAGGACGAACGGATACCGAGGCACACGATCGGCAGCCACTCGCGGTTCAGGCGAGGCATCCTATATCCGCTTCAAAGACTTGGAGCGGATCATATGGCGCGCGTCACCTCGCATCTTCTCGCCGGCGCAGCAGCGCTCGGCCTCGGCTACGCGCTGATCGGCGGCGCGTCGGCGCTGTCGGCGGAGGCGGTGGTGCATGCGCCCGCGCCGCTCGTCACCGCGCCCGCCACGACCAATTCGGAAACCGCGATCTTCGCCGGTGGCTGTTACTGGGGCGTGCAGGGCGTGTTCCAGCACGTGAAGGGCGTAACGAGCGCGGTGTCGGGCTTCACCGGCGGCGTGGCGGGCACCGCGACCTATGATCGCGTGTCGGACGGCGATACCGGCCATGCCGAATCGGTCCGCGTTACCTTCGATCCGCGCGTCGTCTCCTATGCCGAGTTGCTGCGCGTCTATTTCTCGGTCATCACCGATCCGACCGAGCTCAACCGCCAGGGCCCGGACGAGGGCACGCAATATCGCTCGGCTTTGTTCCCGACGAGCCCGGCGCAGGCCAAGGTCGCACGTGCCTATCTCGCCCAATTGTCGCAGGCGAAATTGTGGCCCGCGCCGATCGTGACCCGGCTCGAGCCGCTCAAGGCTTTCTATCCCGCGCCGGCCTATCATCAGGATTACCTGACGCGGCACCCCGACGCGCCGTATATCGCCTATAACGACATGCCGAAGGTGAAGGCGCTGAAGGCGATGTATCCGCAGCTCTGGCGCGAGCAGCCGGTGCTGGTGAAGGGGTAGAATCGAGCGACATTTAACCCTGTCGTGCTCCTGCGCAAGCAGGAGCCCAGGGCTTTCACGTGCAGGGCCCTCCACCTGGGCTCCTGCTTGCGCAGGAGCACATTAGAATTTCCGCGCGCGCCAGCTCTGTTGCTGGGTGTCGATCGGCTCTAGGCCGCCAGCGGGAAGCGCAGCATCCGGTCGTCGACCGGCACCAGCGCCTGCGCCGCACGGCCGACGATGCGCACGATCGCCGGGTCGCCCGCATCCATCCCGCCGGTCAGGGCGCCCAGCGCCGGCAGGATCAGCTTCGTCCCGCTTGCGACGAAGCAGCGCCGCGCGACGTTGCGGCCGCGCACCGTCAGCCGCAATTTGGGGTGGAAGTGGCCCGAAAGCTCGGGGCGGACGTCGCGCGGGTCCGCCTCGTGGCGCAGGACGAGGCCATCGACCTCCGCTTCCTCGACCACGTCGCCGCCGCAATGGTCGACCAGCCCGGCATCATGGTTGCCGGTGATCCACGTCCAGCGCGTGCTGTGCGTCAGGCCGATCAGCCGCGCGCGGGCGTCGGCCGGCAGCCGCTCGCAGCCATGCCGGTCGTGGAAGCTGTCGCCGAGGCACCAGATCTCGCGCGCGCCGGTCGCGACGCGCAGCGCATCGAGCTCGTCGAGCGTCGCGATCGAATCATAAGGCGGCAGCATCTGGCCACCGCGCGCATACCAGCTCGCTTTTTCCAGATGCAGATCGGCCACCAGCAGCGCCGACCGTGCCGGCCAATAGAGCGCGCCCGATCCGACCGCCGCCAGTTCGACCCCGCCGAAGGTGAAGGGGGCCAGCCGCACGCTCAATCGCGGCGCACCAGCGTGCCCGCGCCCTGCTTGGTGAAGATCTCGACCAGCATTGCGTGCGGCACGCGCCCGTCGAGGATGACGGCCGCGTCGACCCCGCCCTCGACCGCGTCGATGCAGGTCTGCAGCTTGGGGATCATGCCCCCATAGATCGTGCCTTCGCCCTGCAGCTTGGCGATGCCGGCGGGCGTCAGGTCGGTGACGAGGCGCTTGTCCTGGTCGAGCACGCCGGGCACGTCGGTCAGCAGGAACAGCCGCTCCGCCCCCGTGGCGATGGCGAGCGCGCCCGCCATCGTGTCGGCGTTGATATTGTAGGTCTGGCCGTCCGGTCCGACGCCGATCGGCGCGACCACCGGGATCATGCCGGCGCGGCTGATCGTGTCGAGCAGGCGGGTGTCGACGTCGTCGGGCTCGCCGACGAAGCCGAGATCATGCTCGCCCAGCACCTTCGACACGGTGACGAGCCGCCCGTCCTTGCCTGATATGCCGACCGCGCGCCCGCCCTCGGCGGCGATCCACGACACGATCTCCTTGTTGATCGAGCCGGACAGGACCATCTCGGCGACCTTCATCGTCGCCGCGTCGGTGACGCGCAGCCCGTTGACGAAGCGGCTCTCGATCCCCTGCGCCTTGAGCGCGGCGCCGATCTGCGGGCCGCCGCCATGGACGACGATCGGATTGATGCCGACCGCCTTCAGCAACACGACATCCTCGGCGAAATCCTCGGCCGCGTCGGGATCGCCCATCGCATGCCCGCCATATTTCACGACGAAGGTGCTGTTGGCGTAGCGCTGCAGATAGGGCAGCGCCTCGGACAGCGTCTCGGCCTTGGCGAGCAGCGCGGGATCGGGGCGGTAATCGGTCATGCCCGCGCCGATAAAGCGGTTTGTTGCGAAGGGAAACCGGCTTGCTGGCGCGACGACGCGATGATGCGCGGCCTGTCGTCGCGCGACCGGGCGGTGTACCGACGGGCCTGCCCCTTTTGTGCTGGATACCGATCATGTCGCGACCGCCGCTGCCGCCATTCACCGCCGAAACCGCGGCGCAGAAAGCGCGCATGGCCGAGGATGCGTGGAACAGCCGCGATCCCGCGGCGGTGGCGCAGGCCTATACGCCCGACAGCGTCTGGCGGAACCGCGCCGAATTCTTGACCGGGCGCGAGGCGATCGTCGCCTTCCTCACCCGCAAATGGGCGCGCGAGTTGGACTATCGCCTGATCAAGGAGCTGTGGGCGCATGACGGGCGGCGCATCGCCGTGCGCTTCGCCTACGAATGGCGCGACGACAGCGGCAGCTGGTTCCGCTCCTACGGCAACGAGAATTGGGAGTTCGACGATGCCGGCCTGATGGCGCGGCGGATCGCGTCGATCAACGACCGCCCGATCGCGTCCGCCGAGCGCCTGTTCCACTGGCCGCTCGGGCGCCGGCCGGACGATCATCCGTCGCTCGGCGAGCTCGGCCTCTAGGATGCCGCGCGCGGCGCAGCGTCCAGCCGCCGGCCGAGCGCCACGAACAGATAGATGAGCGGGGGCACCAGCACCGCCGACAGCGTGACCTTCGCCAGCATCTGCCCGACGAGCAACTCGCCGATCGGGAAGATGCCGAGGAACGCGATCGTGACGAACAGCAACGTGTCGATCACCTGCGAGACCATGCTGGCGACGGCGGCGCGCAGCCACAGCAGGCGCGCGCCCTCGCTCCCCTTCAGCCGGCTGAAGATCATCACGTTCAGCGTCTGCGAGATGCCGTAGGCGATGATGCCGCCCAGCCAGATGCGCGGCGTGGAGCCGATCATCAAGGTGAAGGCGCCGATCCGCGCCGGATCCATGCTCGGCGACGCGGGCAAAGCGAGCACGATCAGCGACAGCAGCAGCGAGACGATCAGCGGCACGAACCCGATCCGCACGAGCTGGTTGGCGGCGGCGCGCCCGTGCAATTCCGCCACAGCGCTCGATGTCACGACGAGCAGCAGGAAGGCGAAGATGCCGGCCTCGACCGCGAGCGGGCCGAGGGCCACCTGCTTGTTGCCGAGCACGCCGGCGATGCAGACCATGCCGCCGTAGAAGATCGAGAAAGCGAACAGCGACTTGGAATAGCCGGGAGCGGGCGACTGCATCGCGCCGACGGTAACGGCTGGCGTGCCGCTGTCCACGCGAAAAACCGCTTGAAGCTGACGCTGCGTCATCCGCTACGACTCGGGCGATGGAACAGCCGATCGACATTTCGCAGGTGGTGCGCACGACCGGCCTCAGCGCCCGCGCGCTCCGCTTCTACGAGGCGCGCGGGCTCGTGCGGCCGCTGCGCACCGCATCGGGGCGGCGGCTCTACGGCGCGGGCGAGCTGGCGCGGCTGCACCGCATCGTCACGCTCAAGGCGGCGGGGTTCAGCCTCGCCGATATCGGCCGGCTGCTCGATCGGCGGCCGGTCGACCTTGCCGGGCTGATCGCGGCGCAGCTGGCGGCGCTCGACGATAAGGCCGCCGAGATCGCCGAGGCGCGCCGCCTGCTCCAGTCCGTTCAGTCCCGCATCGGCCGAGGCGAGCCGCTCGATGTCGCGACCCTCTGCTCGCTGATCCGAACCGGAGACCAGACGATGACCGAAAGCAATTGGAAGGCGGTCGCCGACCGCTATTTCACCCCCGAGGAGAAAGCCGAATGGGCGGCGCGCATGCCGCCGTCGGCCGAGTTCGATCCCGCCGATTATGCCCGTCGCTGGCAGGAACTGGGCGGCCGTATCACCGCCGCGCTGCCGCTCGATCCCGGCGCGCCAGAGGCCGAGGGCTTCGTGCGCGAATGGTTCGCCTTGCTCGAGCCGTTCTCGCGCGTCGCCACGCCCGACATGTGGCAGAAGTCGGCCGGGCTGTACGAACGCATGCCCGAATGGGAGGGGCAGGCCGATCCGGGCTTTTCGTCCGAAGTGTGGCGCTTCATCAACGACGCCGCCACCCGCATGCGCGCGGCGGGCAAGGATGTCGGGCCGCTGCCGGCGCATCTGACGGCGGGAGCTGAGCCTCAGCGCGTCGGCACCGGCTCCGCGCCCGCATAATCATAGAAGCCGCGGCCGGTCTTCCGCCCCAGCCAGCCCGCCTCGACATATTTGACGAGCAGGGGGGCGGGGCGGAACTTGGGGTCGCCGGTGCCCTCCTGCATCACGCGCAGGATTTCGAGGCAGGTGTCGAGCCCGATGAAGTCGGCGAGCGTCAGCGGCCCCATCGGATGGTTGAGGCCGAGGCTGACGCCCGCATCGATGTCGCGCACGTTGGCGACGCCCTCGCCCAGCGCGAAGATCGCCTCGTTCAGCATCGGCAGCAGCACGCGATTGACGACGAAGCCCGGCGCGTCGTTGGCATGGACCACCGTCTTGCCGAGCGAGCGTGCGAACGCCTCGACCCGCGCGACCGTCGCGTCGGACGTGGCGAGCCCGCGGATGAGCTCGATCGGCTTCATCACCGGCACCGGGTTGAAGAAATGGACGCCCATGAAACGCGCCGGATCGGGCGTGGCCTGCGCCAGCCGCGTGATCGGGATGGACGAGGTGTTGGTCGCGAGGATCGCGTCGGGGCCAAGCGCCTTCGCCACCTCGGCGAAGATCGCGCGCTTCACCGCCTCGCGCTCGGTCGCGGCCTCGATCACGAGCGCGGCCTCGGCCATGGCGGCGAGGCTGTCGACGGCCTCGATCCGGTCGAGCGCGGCGTCGCGATCGGCGGCGGCGATCTGCTCCTTCTCGACCGCGCGGGCGAGGCGCTTGGCGACGCCGGTCTTGCCCTTGTCGGCGACGTCGCGGCTGACGTCGGACAGCAGCACGCGATAGCCCGCCTGCGCCGCGACCTGGGCGATGCCTGCACCCATCTGCCCCGCGCCGATGACGCCGATCGTGTCCATCCGTTCTTCTCCGTTCGCCCTGAGGAAGCATTGAGCTTGGCGAAATGCCGTCTCGAAGGGTGGGTCAGGTGGTTCGAGACGAGGCTTCGGCTTCGCTCAGCCTCTCCTCACCACGAACGGGGGAGATTTGTCCATCACGGCGCGATCGGCTCGGGCACGGCCTCGGCGAGGATCAGCGAGAACAGGCCGTCGGGGTCGATCCACTCGCGCAGCGGCGTCCATCCACCGGCGGCGAGCAATTGCCGCGCCGAGCGATCCGAATATTTGTGGCTGTTCTCGGTGTGGATCGTCTCGCCCGCATGCATTGCGAAACGGCGCCCGGCGATGACGAAGGACAGGTCGTGCGTCGCCTCGAGATGCATCTCGATCCGCGACCAGGTGTCGTTCCACACCGCGCGATGGCGGAAGGCATCGGCCGGCACATCGGCGCCGAGTTCGCGGTTGATGCGGTGGAGCAGGTTGAGGTTGAAGCGCGCGGTCACGCCCGCGGCATCGTCATAGGCGCGCTCCAGCACGTCAACATCCTTCACCCGGTCCATGCCGATCAGCAGCATCGCGCTTTCGCCCATCGTCGCGACCATGCCGCGCAGCAGGTCGACCCCCGTGCGCGGCACGAGGTTGCCGATGGTCGATCCGGGAAAGAAGCCGAGCTTGGGCAGGCCGGCCACTTCGGGCGGCAGCGCCACCGGGCTCATGAAATTGGCCTCGACCGGCAAGACCGGCAGGCCGGGAAAAGCTTGCGCCAGGCCGGCGGCGGATTCGCGCAGGAACTCGCCCGAAATGTCGATCGGCACATAGGCCGACGGCGCGATGCTCGACAGCAGGCGCGGCGTCTTGGTCGACGAGCCCGAGCCGAACTCGACCACCGCGCGGCCTGCACCCGCGACCGCGCCGACCTCGGCGCAATGCGTCTCCAGCAGCCGCGTCTCGGTGCGGGTGGGATAATATTCGGGGAGGCGGGTGATCTCCTCGAACAATTGCGAGCCGGCATGATCGTAGAACCAGCGCGCCGGGATCGCCTTGCGCGGCCCGGCGAGCCCCGTCAGCACGTCGGCGAGGAAGGCGGGATCGGCGTTGCGGCCCGCGGCCACCGCGAGATCGTCGTCGCGCAGCATGTCAGAGATCCTTGGCCAGCCGCACGCCGGTGAACTGCCAGCGCTGGTGCGGGTAGAAGAAGTTGCGATAGCTCGCGCGGCTGTGGCCGCGCGGGGTGGCGCAGGAGGCGCCCTTCAGCACGGCCTGCCCGCTCATGAACTTGCCGTTATATTCGCCGACCGCACCTTCGACCGGGCGGAAGCCGGGGAAGGGCAGGAAGGCGCTGCTCGTCCATTCCCAGACGTCACCGAACATCTGATGCGCCGAGTCGCTGCGGATCGCCGCGCGCGGGCGCACCGGCCCGGCGGTGTCGAGCTGGTTGCCTGCCAGCGGATCGAGCGCCTGCGCCGCCACTTCCCATTCGGGCTCGGTCGGCAGGCGTGCGCCGGCCCAGCGCGCATAGGCATCCGCCTCGTAATGCGAGACGTGGGTGACAGGGGCGGCGGGATGGACCGGGTGGAGGCCGTCGAGCGCGAAGGCCAGCCAGTTTTCGGGCTTTTCGTCGGCCGAAGTTGAGGAAGTTGAGGATTGCGCGCGCACGCCTTCACGACGCCAGTAGAGCGGGGCCGCGATCGCCTCGCGCTTCACCCACGCCCAGCCGTCGGCCAGCCACAATTCGGGCCGACGATAGCCGCCATCGGCGATGAAGCCGCAATATTCGGCGTTGGTCACCAGCCGATCGGCCAGTGCGTGCGGATGGAGCAGCACCGCGTGGCGCGGCCCCTCGCAATCGAAGGCGAAGCCGGCGCCGTCATGGCCGATCGCGGCGATGCCCTCGCGCCCCGGCAGCCAGCGGATCGGGCCGGGCACGGGTGCGGGGCGGGGGCGTGGCTCGGCCCATACGGCCGGGTCGAGTGGGTTGGCCGCGAAGCTGGCGAGGATATCGGTCAGCAGCAATTCCTGATGCTGCTGCTCGTGATTGATCCCCAGTCGCACCAGCGCGTGCGCGGCGGGCGGGAGATTGGGCAGCGCAGTGACGACGGCCTCGTCCACCGCCGCGCGCCACGCGAGTATCTCGCCGAGCGACGGCCGGCTGAGCATGCCGCGCCGGTCGCGCGCGTGGCGTGCGCCCTCGGCCTCGTAATAACTGTTGAACAGGAAAGCGAAGCGCTTGTTGAATGCGCGATAGCCCGGCACGTGATCGCGCAGCACGAACGTTTCGAAAAACCATGTCGTGTGGGCGAGATGCCATTTGGCGGGCGAGGCATCGGGGTGCGGCTGGATCGTCGCATCCGCATCGGACAGCGGCGCCGCCAGCGCCGCCGAAAGCTGGCGGGTATAATTGAACAGACCGGCAAGGTCCGCTTCGCATGCAAGCAGCTCGGCGCGTGCAGCCATGATTACCCCCTCGACCATCCCCGGCCGTGAACAACCTGCGAACAAAGATAAGGTTGCGTGCCCGACGGGCAAGGCCGGGACGCATGATTTCGAGATTGTTGACTAAATCAACCTTCTGTGATGAATGACGGCGATGGACGATTCAATCGACGCCATCCGCCGCTTCAACCGCTTCTTCACGCGCCATGTCGGCGCGATCGACGCGCATTTCCTCGGCAGCGATCTCAACCTCCCCGAGGCGCGGCTGCTGTTCGAGATCGCGACGCGCGCGCCGGTGCTGGCGCGGGTGCTGCAGAACGCGCTCGGGCTCGATCGCGGCTATCTCAGCCGGACGATCGCACGGTTCGAACGGCGCGGCTGGATCGTGCGCGATCGGGTGGCGGGCGATGCGCGCGTCCGGCCGATCCGCCTCTCCGCCGATGGTCGCGCGCTGTTCGAGACGATCGACGCGCGCCAGCGGGCGGCGGTGGCGGCGGACCTCGATCGACTGGGCGGCGTCGAGCGCGACGATCTGGTCGCGGCGCTCGCGCGGGCGCGACTGCTGCTCGATCCCGCATCGGGCGGGCCGTTCACGCTGCGCACCTTCCGGATCGGCGATGTCGGCCACATCATCGCGCGCCAATCGGTGCTTTATGCCGCCAGCCACAATTGGGGCCGCGCGCTCGAACTGATCGAGGCGGAGACGGTCGCCGCCTTCCTGCGCGATTTCAAACCCGGCCGCGAGCAATGCTGGGTGGCGGAGATTGACGGGGTGATGGCCGGTGCGGTGCTGGTGACCGACGAGGGCGAGGGCATTGCGCGGCTGCGGCTGCTCCACGTCGAGCCATTCGCGCGGCGCCGCGGCATCGGCGACGCGCTGGTGCGCCAGTGCATCGACTTCGCCTCCGCGATCGGCCAGCGCGAGATCGTGCTGTGGACGCATACCGTGCTGGCGGATGCGCGCCGGCTGTATGCGCGCCACGGCTTCGATTGCATCGCCACGGCGATCCACCACGCCTTCGACGCGCCGGTCCATGGCGAGACGTGGCGGCTGGCGCTGGCGGATGCGGGTTAGAAAAACCCGCGCGCCCCGTTCGCCCTGAGGAGGCGCTGAGCGACGTCGAAGTGCCGTCTCGAAGGGTTCCGCGCCAGGTGGTTCGAGACGAGCCTTCGCCTTGGCTCAGTCTCTCCTCACCACGAACGGTGGGGCCGAACCCGTTCGGTCGCTAGCGCGTCGCCCCTGGCTGCCACAGCACGTCGCCCGCCGCGGCGGTGTTGAGCAGCCGCGCGAGGACGAACAGATGGTCCGACAGGCGGTTGAGGTAAGCGAGCGCCTGAGGGTTGAGCGGCATCGCCGCTGCCGCCGCGACCGCGGTGCGCTCGGCCCGCCGCACCGTCGCGCGGGCGCGATGCAACTCGGCCGCGCCGATCAGCCCGCCGGGAAGGATGAACGAGCGCAACGGTGCGAGCCCCTCGTTCATATGGTCGATCTCCTGCTCCAGCCGTTCGACCTGGCCCGGCACGATCCGCAGCGTCATGTCCGACGGCGCGAAATCCTCGCCCGGCGTGGCGAGATCGGCGCCCAGATCGAACATCTCGTTCTGGATGCGCACGACCATCTCGCGCTCGGGGCCGTCGCCGAGATGGCAGAGCGCGACGCCGATCGCGCAATTCGCCTCGTCGACGTCGCCGATCGCGGCGATGCGGCGATCGCTCTTGGCGACGCGCGCGCCGCCGACCAGCCCGGTCGTGCCCGCATCGCCGGTACGGGTGTAGATCTTGCTCAGCAACACCATCGGATCAGCCGGCGTGGCCGCGCGCGACGAGCAGGAACAGGACGACGAACACGATCGCGATCGCCTGGAACTGGATGCGTCGCCACATCATCCGGTTCTGGCGCAGGCCCGACTGGCTGACGCCGGTGCCGGTGAGGTCTTCGTGCGAGGTACGCAGCATGATGATGACGCCGCGCACGACCGAGACGAGGGCGCCGATCGCCGCGAGCACGATCAGGACGAAGAGGAACGTCTGCATCGCATCAGTCTAGGCCGCGGCGATGCCCGCGCCAATGGGCAACGTGCCCGCCCGCAGCGCCGCCACCAGCGCGACCGGATCGGCGCCGCCCGCGCGCAGCTCGGCCAGTGCGGGCGCGCCGTCGCGCTTGGCCAGCCGCCGCCCGTCCGTGCCGGTCAGCAGCGGATGGTGGTGGTAGATAGGGGTCGGCAGGCCGAGCAGCGCCTGCAGCAGGCGGTGGACGTGGGTCGCCTCGAACAGGTCGGCCCCGCGCACCACGTCGGTCACGCCCTGCGCGGCGTCGTCGATCGTGACGGCGAAGTGATAGGAGGTCGGCGCATCCTTGCGCGCGAGCACGACGTCGCCCTGCGCCGCCGGATCGGCCATCACCGTGCCGGCGGCGGTATCGCGCCACGTCAGCGGACGATCGACACGTGCGAGTGCCGCCGACAGATCGAGTCGCCAGGCATGGGGCGCGTCGGCGCGCGCGGCGTGCTCGTCCGGCGAAAGCGCGCGGCAGGTGCCGGGATAAGCGGGGCCATCGCTGCCGTGCGGCGCGGTCGCGCTCGCCGCGATCTCGGCGCGGGTGCAGAAGCAGGGATAGACCAGCCCCATCGTCTTCAGCCGCTCGAGCGCGGCGGCATAAAGCGGCAGCCGCGCCGACTGGCGGACCACCGGCCCGTCCCAGGCGAGGCCGAGCCAGCGCAGGTCCTCCTCGATCCCGGCGACGAAGCTTTCGCGGCTGCGCGTCGCGTCGATATCCTCGATCCGCAGCAGGAAGCGCCCGCCCGCGGCGCGCGCCAGATCGTGTGCGCGTACGGCCGAATAAGCGTGGCCGAGATGCAGCCGGCCGGTCGGGCTCGGCGCGAAACGCGAGACTATTGCCACGCCGAAAATCGCCACTTGACCGCGAGTCGCAGCAATGGTGTCATGCGCCCGTCATCGCCCTCTGGCAGGGGCAGTGGCGACGGAGACGCGGCCGGGTTGGCCTGTGTCCCGAGTGCGACGGGCCGCGCAGGATCGATGCCAGACGTGGGCTCCGCCATTGCGGAGGCCATGGTCGTTTCATGTATCATCCCGATCTCATCCGACACCCGGAAAGCTGCCCTACACTGGTGCTCAACGCCGATTATACACCGCTTTCCTATTACCCGCTGTCGATCTGGCCGTGGCAGACCGCGGTCAAGGCGGTGTTCCTCGAGCGGGTCGACATCGTCTCGCATTACGAGCGCGAGGTGCGCAGCCCCAGCCAGGCGATCAAGCTGCCGTCGGTAATTGCGCTGCGCCAATATGTGCGACCCTCGGCCCACCCGGCGTTCACGCGGTTCAACCTGTTCCTGCGCGATCGCTTCGCCTGCCAATATTGCGGCTGCCTCACCGATCTCACCTTCGATCACGTGATCCCGCGCGCGCAGGGTGGGCGGACGACGTGGGAGAATGTCTCGACCGCCTGCGCGCCATGCAACCTGCGCAAGGGCGGCCGCACCCCGCGGCAGGCCGGCATGGCGCTGCACGAGGGGCCGTATCGCCCGACCAGCTGGCAGCTGCAGGAGAATGGGCGCAGCTTCCCGCCCAACTATCTGCACGACAGTTGGCGCGACTGGCTTTACTGGGACATCGAGCTGGAGGCCTGATCCTCCGCCCGGCGGAGGACCATGGCGACCGATCCCGATGCGCTGTTCGACGCGTGGCTGGCCGAGGCCCGCGCGAGCGAACCGAACGACTCCAACGCGATGACCGTCGCCACCGTCGGCGCCGATGGCCAGCCCTCGGCGCGGATGGTGCTGTTGAAGGGGCACGACGCGCGCGGCTTCGTCTTCTACACCAATTTCGAGAGCCGCAAGGCGGGCGACCTGCGCGCGCAGCCGCGCGCGGCCTTGCTGTTCCACTGGAAATCCTTGCGGCGGCAGGTGCGGATCGAGGGGGCGGTGGGCCCGGTCGCCGACGACGAGGCCGACGCCTATTTCGCGACGCGCGGGCGCGATTCGCAGCTCGGTGCGTGGGCGTCGCTGCAGTCGCAGCCGCTGGATGCGCGCGCGACGTTCGAGGCGCGCTTCGCCGATATGGAAGCGCGCTTCGCCGGCGGCGACGTGCCGCGCCCGCCGCACTGGAGCGGCTTTCGCGTGGCGGCCGCGCGGATCGAATTCTGGCAGGATCGCGCGCACCGCCTGCACGAGCGCCGCCTGTTCACGCGCCGGCCCGACGGCGGCTGGGATGAGGGGCTGCTCTACCCATGACCAGCCTACCCTTCCTTCAGGTCGACGCCTTCGCCGACGCAGCCTTCACCGGCAATCCGGCGGCGGTGATGCCGCTCGACGCGTGGCTGCCCGACGATGTGCTGCAGGCGATCGCGGCCGAGAACAACCTCGCCGAGACCGCCTTCACCGTGCCGGCCGAGGGCGATGCCGATTACGAGCTGCGCTGGTTCACGCCGACCTGCGAGGTCGAGATGTGCGGCCATGCGACGCTCGCCTCGGGGCATGCACTGTTGGGCGAGGGGCAGGAGATCATCCGCTTCCGCACGCGCAAGGCCGGCTTGCTGTCGGTGGCGCGCGACGGCGCGCGTTACGCTCTGTCGCTGCCGGTGTGGCGGCCCGCGCCCAAGCCGCTCGACGCGATCGTCGCCGCGCTCGTGGTCGATCCGGCGACGGTGGTCGAGACGTTGTGGCACGAGCGGCGTTACGGCGTGGTCGTGCTGGCGGACGAGGCGGCGGTGCGCGCCTGCGTGCCCGACATGCGCGCGCTGGCGGCGCCCGGCGACTGGCTGACGGTCGTCACCGCACCCGGTGAGACGGCCGAGGTGGTGAGCCGCGCCTTCGCCCCCGGCGGCGGGATCGACGAGGATCCGGTGACCGGCTCGGCGCATGCGGTGATCGCGCCTTATTGGGCGGAGCGGCTCGGGCGGACGCGGTTCAAGGCCTATCAGGCGTCGCGGCGCGGCGGATTCCTCGACGTGACGCTCGACGGCGAGCGGGTGACGCTCGGGGGCAGTTGCGTGACGGTGATCGAGGGGCGGTTCCGGCTTTAACTCCCGTTCGTGCTGAGGAGGCATTGAGCTTGTCGAAATGCCGTCTCGAAGCACCCTTCGAGACGAGGCTTCGACTTCGCTCAGCCTCTCCTCAGGGCGAACGGAGGAAGAATATTCAAGTCAGCTCCAGCTCGGCCGCGACGGTCTCTTCGATCCATCCGCCGCCCAGCACGCGATCGCCGGCATAGAGCACCGCCGCCTGGCCCGGTGCCACGCCATATTCGGGCGTATCGAAGCTGACGCTTGCTCCGTCGAACCGCGCGGGGACCGGCTTGGCCAGCGAGCGGACCTTCACCGTCAGCGAGCCGTCATACGCCTCACCTAGCCAGTTGATCTCGGACAGGCGCGCCGCACGGACGGCGAGCGCGCGGCGTGGGCCGACCACCAGCCGGCGCGACGCAGGCTCGATGCGGACGACGTAGAGCGGCTCGGCCGTGCCGCCAATCTCCAGCCCGCGCCGCTGGCCGACGGTGAAGCCGGCGACGCCGCTATGCGTGCCGAGCACGCGGCCACCGAGATCGACGATCTCGCCCGGTGCCGCCGCCTCGGGCCGCAACTTGCGCACCAGGCCGGCATAGTCGCCGTCGGGGACGAAGCAGATATCCTGGCTGTCGGGCTTGGCGGCGACGGCCAGGCCGTGCGCTGCCGCCAGCGCGCGCACCTCGGCCTTGGGCAGGTCGCCCAGCGGAAAGCGCAGATAATCGAGCTGGTGGCGGGTGGTGGCGAACAGGAAGTAACTCTGGTCGCGCGCGGGATCGTGCGCGCGGTGCAGCTCGGCGCCGGCCGCGCCCACGATCCGCCGCACATAATGGCCGGTGGCGAGGCAGTCGGCGCCCAGCTCGCGCGCAAGGCCGAGCAGATCGGTGAACTTCACGCCCTGGTTGCAGCGCACGCAGGGAATGGGCGTGCGGCCCGCGACATAATCGTCGGCGAAGCGATCGATCACCGAGGCGCGGAAGCGCGTCTCGTGATCGAACACATAATGCGCGATGCCGAGCCGATCGGCCACGGCGCGCGCATCGGCGATATCCTTGCCGGCGCAGCAGCTGCCCGCGCGGCCGACCGCGGCGCCATGATCGTAGAGTTGGAGCGTGACGCCGATCGTCTCCGCCCCGCTCTGCGCCGCCAGCGCGGCCACGACCGAGCTGTCGACCCCGCCCGACATGGCGACGACGATGCGGCGGGGGCCGGGCCGGCCGTCCAGCTGAAACCGATCGAGCATGCGCGCGATCTAGTGCGTGATCGCCTTCGGCGAAAGCTCCCTGCGTGCCGCCAGCCCTAAAGACGCAGCCCCGGCACCCGTCAAAGGGAGAAGGGCAATAGGGTTGCGGGGCTTACCATAGTGAAGATGCGTTTTGACGTGGGGGGCGCCGTCCCCACCCATCCGGATTTCGACATGCTGAGGGCCGGGCTGGCCGCTGCGCAGGCCGCCACGCCGACGGCGCTGGCCAGCCTGCGGACGCGCCCCCTGCTCGACCGTGCCGAGGCGCTCGTCCGCCTGTTCGGCGAGGATCGCGCCGACGATCGCACGGCGCTGTGCGGCTGCTTTCACCCGATTGCGCTTTCCGAAACGATTGCGCCTGTAAAGATGACCGTGCCCTTTACCTTGGCGTTTGAGGCTTCCTTCAACGGCTCGGGGCTAGACGAAGATCGAAGGGGATCGATGCCCGTGGGGGCGAGCGCGAGGGTTAAATGATTGAGAACCAAAAGATAAGACCAGCGCAAGTGGTTGGCCCCCTCGGTGAGCCGCTGACGCTGGATAGCCTTCCCAAGCCGGGCACCACCCGCTGGGTCGTACGTCGCAAGGCCGAGGTGGTCGCCGCTGTAAACGGCGGGCTGCTGACGTTCGAGGAAGTGTGCGAACGTTATGGCCTCACGCTGGAGGAGTTCGCCGGGTGGA
This sequence comes from Sphingomonas nostoxanthinifaciens, assembly GCF_019930585.1. Taxonomy (NCBI): domain Bacteria; kingdom Pseudomonadati; phylum Pseudomonadota; class Alphaproteobacteria; order Sphingomonadales; family Sphingomonadaceae; genus Sphingomonas; species Sphingomonas nostoxanthinifaciens. The sequence continues at coordinate 256,793 of NZ_CP082839.1, forward strand.
AGCGCGCGGTCGAGCGGTCGGGCATGCCCGGCCTGCGGGTGACCCGCATCCAGCATTACAAGTCGCTCTACGAGCGCCAACAAAAGTATTGACAATCCCTATTGTTGCCAGCGCGCCGGAACGGAAACGTTGCCGGCGCGTATCAACCTCCGATCGCTGCGGCGCATGTCGACGCTCTTTCGCAGCGAACAGAGGAGGCGAGATGGGTATCATTCTTTGGCTTATCGTGGGTGGCGTGGTCGGCTGGCTGGCCAGCATGGTCATGCGCACCGATGCGCAGCAGGGCATTGTCCTGAACGTCGTCGTCGGCATCGTGGGTGCATTCATCGGTGGCTTGCTGTTCGGCGGCTCGATCAATGCCGGCCTGACGCTCTACACTTTCATTTCGTCGCTGGTGGGCGCGATCATCCTGCTCGCCATCGTCAACCTGGTCCGTCGCGGCGCGGTTCGCTGAACCCACCGATCGTAACGGCTTGAGGGCCGCGCCGGCACTGCCGGCGCGGCCCTTGTCGTTTGTGGCGGTGGACGGGCTCAACCGAGCTCGAACGTCACCTGCACCGTCACGCTCAGCGTCTGCTCGCCGGCCTCGACCGGGGTCGCGTCGGCCTTGCGCATCGCCAGCATCATCGGCCGCACCGGCTGGCCGCCGCCGGCCGATTGTTCGTCGATGCGGACGATCCGCCTGACGGACAGCCCGGTCGCCCGCGCATAGAGCGTCGCGCGCGCGCGCGCCTCGGCGATGGCCTTGGTCCGCGCCTCGTCGAGCGCGGCCTTGGGATCCTCGACCTCGAAGTTCGGCCCGTCGAGCTGGTTCGCGCCCGCCGCGACCAGCGCATCGATCGTCGGCCCGACGCGCTCGACGCCGCGCAGCCGCACCGATACGCGATTGCTCGCCTCGTACCCGGTCAGTGTCGGCGGCTGATTGTCGGCATAGCGATAGCGCGGCGTGAGCGTGATCGCGCTCGTCTGAATGTCGGCCGCAGCAACGCCCGCGCGGCGCAACGCCGCGACGGTCGCGGTCATGCGCGCGGCATTGTCGCGCAACGCAACTACTGCGCTGTCCGCCTGGGTGACGACGCCGGCACCGATCCGCGCGATGTCGGGCGGCCGCGTCACGTCGGCGGTGGCGGAAATGTCGAGCCGCGTGCCGGCGATCGGCTGCGGCATCTCGTCGGCCGCGAGCGCCGGCGCGGCGGCACACACGGCAAGAAACAGGATCGGCTTCATCATCATCGCTCTCCCCAACGTATAGCCTGTCGTGGCGGCTGTGCGCTGGATCGTTGCTGAACGCGGGGCGGATCAATGCGCGTCGAGCGCGGCGCGGACCTTCTGCGCGAGTTGCGCCATGGTGAAGGGCTTGGGCAGGATCGTGCCGACGCTCGCCGCCTCGCCCTCGTCGCGGGCATAGCCGGTGGTATAGAGCACGCGCAGCCCCGGCCGCATCTGCCGCGCCTGTTCGGCGAGCGCGCGGCCCGAAAGCCCAGGCATCACCATGTCGGTGAAAAGCAAGGCGATCTCGCCCGGCCGTTCGATCAGCTGCAGCGCCTCCGCGCCGTTCGATGCGGCGAGCACGGTGTAGCCGAGCTCGCTCAGGGCATCGGCCGAGAAGTGACGGACATGGGGTTCGTCCTCCACCACCAGGATCGTTTCGCCGGTATTCGCCCGCGCCGCGATGCGCGTCGATATCGGCTGGACCGGCGCCACCGCCCCGTGGTGGCGCGGCAGCAGCAGCCGCACGATCGTGCCGGCGCCGACGCGGGAGGTGATCGTCACGTCGCCGCCCGACTGGCGCACGAAACCCAGCACCTGGCTGAGCCCGAGCCCGGTGCCCTTGCCGACTTCCTTGGTGGTGAAGAACGGATCGAAGGCGCGTTCGATCAACGCGGGGGGCATGCCGTCGCCGGTATCGCCGACCGAAATGCCGACATAGTCTCCTGGCAGCAGCCCGTCGGACGTCCCGTCGGCGGGCGATCCGAAGACCACGTTTTCGGCGGTCAGCGTCAGCCGGCCACCGCGCGCCTGCATCGCATCGCGCGCATTGACTGCCAGGTTGAGCAGCGCGCTCTCGAGCTGCACCGGATCGGCGAAGCACGTCCACAGGGCTTCGGTCGGCGCCGTCTCGACGGTGAAGCGCTCGCCAAGCGTGCGGCGCAGCAGGTCCGACATGCTCTCGATCAACTGGTTGGCGTCGATCGGCATCGGCGACAGCGGCTGGTTGCGCGATACGGCGAGCAGCCGCCGCACGAGCGCCGCGGCGCGCGCCGCACCGTCCAGCGCGGTCGCAATGCCGTGCGACACCCGCTCGGGCTGATCCGGCTGATGGCGGCGCGCCATATCCAGATTGCCGATGATGATCGCCAGCATGTTGTTGAAATCGTGCGCGATACCGCCGGCAAGCTGGCCGATCGTCTCCATCTTCTGCATCTGGCGCAACTGGCTTTCGGCCATTTCACGCTTCTGCATCTCGACGCGCGTTTCGTCGTGCGCCTGCTCCAGCTCGGCATACCGGACGGCGGCATCGCTGACCGTCAGGTAGGCCACCACCACCACGACCAGCACCGCGCCGACGAGGAACAGCGCGAGCCCTACGGTGAGCGTCTGCAGCCAGCGCTGGCGCACGGCGAGACGCCGTTCCTCTTCGCCGAACATCGCCGCGATCTGGGCGCGGATCCGATCCATCAGCAGGCGGGTGCGCGAGATCGCCGGCAGCGAATCGATCGTGCCCCGCGCGCGGATGTGGATCAGCTCCTCGGCGCCGTCGACGCGCGCCGCGATCAGCCGCGCGAGCTCGGCCGCGCGCTGCCGCTGCACCGGATCGTCGGCGGTCTCGTGGGCGAGCACGACGAGCCGCTGCTGCAGGTCGGTGCGCGCGGTCTCGGCCTCGTCCAGCATGCTTGGATTGCGGCGGACGAGATAGCCGCGAAAGCCCGATTCGTAGGCGCTCAGCCGCTCGCCGACCGCGATGATGCCCACCTGCGTGCGGATGCTGTGCGCGATCCAGTGATTGGCGCGCGCGACCCCGAAGCTCAGCACGAGCGCAGCGATGCCGGCGACGACGGTGATTGCGAGCCCCGCCAGCGGCATCAACGGTACGCGGCGGAGGGTGGCGCGCGGCATGTCGTCGATATTGTGGGGGCGCATGCGCGCTCGCGCAAGCCGGCTCGCGCGTGAGATGATCCTAGCCCGCGCCGGCCGCGGCGACGATCTCCGCCCAGCGCGCCTCGTCGATCACCTCGATGCCGAGCGTCTCGGCCTGCTTCAGCTTTGTGCCCGCGCCCGGCCCGGCGACGACCAGATCCGTCTTGGTGGAGACCGAGCCGGCGGTCTTGGCCCCCAGCCGTTCGGCCTGCCCCTTCGCCTCGTCGCGGCTCATCGTCTCGAGCTTGCCGGTAAACACCACCGTCTTGCCCGACACGCGGCTCGCCTGCGTCTCGACGACGAAGTCGGGCGGCGACACGGCGGCGAGCAGATCGTCCCACACCTGCACATTGTGCGGCTCGTGGAAGAAATCCGCGAGCGCGTGGCCCACCGCCGCGCCGACATTCTCGACCCCGATCAATTCGGCGATCGCCTTGTCCATCCGGTTGCGGAAGCGGCCCTCCTCCTCGCCCAGCGCGCGCTGGAAGCCGTCGCGCAACGCGATGAGCGCGTCGGCGAGCGCGCGGATCGCGTCGAGCGTGGTGTAGCGCTTGAGCAGGTCGCGCGCCGTGACGATGCCGACATGGCGAATGCCGAGCCCGAACAGCAGCCGCGCCGCATCGGGCGCCCGCTTTGCCTCGATCGCGGCGAGGAGGTTGTCGACCGACTTCTCCTTCCACCCCTCGCGCCCGAGCAGGTCGTCGCGATGCGCGCCGAGGCGAAAGATGTCCGCCGGCTCGCGGATCCAGCCGAGGGTGATGAACTCCTCGATCGATTTCTCGCCGAGCCCCTCGATGTCGAGCGCGCCGCGGCTGACGAAATGGCGCAGCCGCTCGAACCGTTGCGCCGCGCAGACGAGCCCGCCGGTGCAACGCACGTCGACCTCGCCTTCCTCGCGCACCGCCTCCGATCCGCAGACCGGGCAGTGATCGGGGAAGACGTAGGCGTCGCGCGGTTCGTCCGGCGTCAGATTCTCGACGACCTGCGGGATCACGTCGCCCGCGCGCTGGACGATGATCCGGTCGCCCGGCCGCACGCCCAGCCGCGCTATCTCGTCGGCATTGTGCAGCGTCACGTTCGAGACGACCACGCCGCCCACCGTCACCGGCACCAACCGCCCGACGGGGGTGAGCTTGCCGGTGCGGCCGACCTGGATGTCGATCGCTTCCAGCGTGGTCTGCGCGCGCTCGGCCGGGAATTTGTGCGCGATCGCCCAGCGCGGTGCCTTGGCGACGAAGCCCAGCCGCTGCTGCCAGTCGAGCCGGTCGACCTTGTAGACGACGCCGTCGATATCGAACGGCAGCTCGGCCCGCTCCGCCTCGATCATGCGATAATGGCCCACCAGCGCGTCGAGCGTGTCGACGCGGGTCAGCATGTCGGACACCGGCAGTCCCCAGCGCGCGATCGCGTGCATCACGCCGGCCTGCGTGTCGGCGGGCAGCGCGCTCGTCTCGCCCCAGCCGTGGGCGAGGAAGCGCAGCGGTCGGCTGGCGGTGACGGCCGCATCCTTCTGGCGCAGTGAACCGGCGGCGGCGTTGCGCGGATTGGCGAACTGGCGCGCCTTGGCAGGATCGTCTGCCTCGGCCAGCAGGCGGGCGTTGAGCGCGCTGAAATCGGCCTTCGCCATGTAGATCTCGCCGCGCACCTCGAACACGTCGGGCACGTCGTCGCCCGCCAGCACCTGCGCGATGTCGCCGATCGTGCGGACGTTGGGCGTCACGTCTTCGCCGGTGGTGCCGTCGCCGCGCGTCGCCGCCTGGACGAGCGCACCTTTCTCGTAGCGCAGCGAGCAGGACAGGCCGTCGATCTTCGGCTCGGCGGTCAGCGTCACCACCGCATCCTCGGGCAGCGCCAGATAGCGGCGGACGCGCGCCACGAATTCGGCAATGTCCTCGTCCGAAAAGCCGTTGTCGAGGCTCATCATCCGCATCGCATGGCGGATCTTGCCCAGCGCCGATGTCGGCTCGGCGCCGACCTGCGCGCTCGGACTGTCGCTCCGCACCAAAGCTGGGAAGGCCGCCTCCAGCGCGGCGTTGCGGCGCACCAGCGCGTCATACTCGGCGTCCGAAATCTCCGGCGCGTCCGCGTCGTGATAGCGGCGATTATGGTGCGCGATCTCGGCCGCCAGTTGCTCCAGCGCGGCGGCGGCCTCGGCCTCGCTCAGGGCGGCGGGATCGATCATGGCGTCCTTCATCATGCCGCCTCCGACCGGTCAACCGCCCACGGCGCGGTGGCGAGGCGCGTCGCGAGGAAATCGATCAGCACGCGCACCCGCGCCGGTCGCAGCGGATTGGGCGGGGTGATGAGGTTGAGCGCCACCGGCGACAGGCCCCAGTCGGGCAATATCTGTTCCAGCTGGCAATTGCGCAGATCGCGCCACAGCAGGAATTCGGGGAGCACGGCGATGCCGAGCCCGGCATGCAGGCTGTGCAGGAACGCCTCGCCATTGTTCGATCGCAGCCGGCCGCGCGTCGGCACGCTATAGTCGCCCTCGATCGGATGGTGCAGCCGCATCACCTCGGGCGTGGCGGCGTTGGTGTAGATGAACATCTGATGGTGGGCGAGGTCGCGCGGATGCTCCGGCCGGCCGTGGCGCGCCAGATAATCGGGCGCCGCCACCAGCGGCATCCGCACCGCGCACAGGCGCCGAGCGCGCAGGCTCGAATCGGTCAGCCGCGCGATGCGCACCGCCAGATCGAAGCCGTCGCCGACCAGATCGACCAGCGCGTCGCTCAGCTGCAGGTCGAGATCGACGTCGGGATAAAGCGTCAGGAATTCGGGCAGCAGCGGCGCCAGATGCTCCATGCCGAACGACATCGGCGCCGACAGGCGGACGAGCCCGCGCGGATGCTCGGCCTGGTCGGAGGCCTCGGCCTCGGCGGCCTCGCCCTCGGCGAGGATCCGCGCGGCGCGGGCGAGCGCGGTGCGCCCGGTCTCGGTCAGCGACAGGCGGCGCGAGGTGCGGTGGAGCAAAGGCGCGCCGAGCCGCGCCTCCAGCCGCGTCACCGCCTTCGACACGGTCGGCTTCGACAGGCCGAGCTCGGTCGCGGCGCGAACGAACGATCCGGTCTGCGCGATCTTGGCGAAGATCGCCCAGGCGTCGAAATCGGGCAGGCTCATCGGTCAAATTCCGTCATGGGTGCCTTGCCATCAATGCGGTTTTTTCGTGCGACGCCAAGCCCTAATGGTGCATCGCCGCGACGCCCTTCGGTTCGGCCGCGCGACGGAGATCGACGATGAGCAAGGTTCTGGTTCTTTATTATTCGAGCTACGGCCATATCGAGCAGATGGCGGCGGCGGTGGCCGAAGGCGCGCGGAGCGCCGGCGCGACGGTCGAGGTGAAGCGCGTTCCCGAGACCGCGCCGGAAGAGGTGGCCAAGGCCGCGCACTTCAAGCTCGACCAGGCAGCGCCGGTCGCGACGGTCGCCGAGCTGGCGGATTATGACGCGATCATCCTCGGCATGCCGACGCGCTTCGGCCGGATGCCGTCGCAGGTCGCGGCGTTCCTCGATCAGGCGGGTGGGCTGTGGGCGACCGGCAAGCTCAACGGCAAGGTCGGCAGCGTGTTCGGCTCGACCGCCAGCCAGCATGGCGGCCAGGAGACGACCCTGTTTTCCGGCATCACCAACCTGCTGCATTTCGGCATGGTGATCGTCGGCCTGCCCTACAGCTTCCAGGGCCAGATGGGCGTGGCCGAAGTGCATGGCGGCAGCCCTTATGGCGCGACCACGATCGCCAATGGCGACGGCAGCCGCCAGCCGAGCGCGGTCGAACTGGACGGCGCACGCTTCCAGGGCAAGCACGTCGCCGAGATCGCGGCCAAGATCTTCGGGTAAGACGCGGCGGGATCAAAAAGAAAAGCCGCCGACCCTCGCGGGCCGGCGGCTTTTTCTTTGTCCGGCGCGTGTGCCGTTACGCGAAGCGGACCGTGACGCGGCGGCGACGGGCAAGGCCGCCGACCAGGCCGAAGCCCGCCAGCATCATCGCCCAGCTCGCCGGCTCGGGCACCGCGGCGGCCAAGGTCGGCGCGAACGCCACACCCTTGATCTTGGTGTCGGCGGCGGCGGTATAGATCGTGCTGAACGTTTCGCCGGGCAGCGTGGTCGCCGCGAGCGAGTCGGTGATCGCGTAGAGATAGCTCTGGTCGAGGTCGCCGATCGTCGAATTGGTGGCGTAGAGATAGACGTTGCCGTCGATCACCGTGCCGGTCAGTCCGAACAATCCGGTCGTGCCCGACGTGCCGGCATTGTTGACGAGGTTGAGCCCGGCCGACAGCGTGTAGGCCAGCGTCCAGGTCGTGCCGTCATAGATCCACTTCTGCAGGCCGCCGTCGCCCAGGCCGGCGGCATTGGTGTTGCCATTCTTCGGCAGCCCGCTGTCGGCGACGTAGAGCGTGTTCGCGTCGGCGAAGAAAAACTGCTCGGGGCTGATGTAGACCGTCTTGCCGATGCGGCTGTTGTTGATGCCGTTGGCCTCGCCGGCGGTGAGCGTGACCGTCGGCGCGAAGCCGTTCAGCGCGGTGGGCGTGCCGGCGTTGGTCGCGCCGAGCGGCAGCGTGCCGATCGCGGTGTTGGCATTCTTGACGTCGGCCGAGACGTAGACCGCGCCGTTGACGATCTGCACGTCGCGCGTGTCCTGGCCGTTGCCGGTCACCGCGGTCGCGCTGCTCGCGCCCTTGCTCGCCACGAACAGGCCGGTGGTGGTGTCGCCCTTCACGCCCTGGCCGGAGACGTAGAAGGAGCTGCCGTCGAGCGTGGCGACGCTGCGCGGATTGTTGGTGTTGAAGACGTTGTAGAGCGCGGTGCTGCTGTCGACCGTGCCGTCGGCGCCGATCTGCGCCACCACGCGCGCGACGGCGGTGCTGGCTCCGCCCTGGATGCTGGTCGACTGGGCGAGCGCGGCATTGCCGTACACCGCCGCGCCGCCGGCATTGTAGGTGGCGGCATTGACCGCATAGCCGGCGATGACGAGCGAATGGCCGTCGCCGCTCAACTGCAGGAAGCCTTCCGACGACGAGCCATATTCGCCCGACACCGCATATTGGGTGACGCCGTTGACGACCTTGGTCGTCTGCGACAGCGTCGTCGTGCTGACCTTCTGGCCGCTGGTGGTCAGCTCCTGCAGCACGATCGGCGATGCCTGGTTATCGCTATAGACGCCCGAATTGTCGCCATTGCCGTAGACGCTGACGACCAGATTGCCGGGCGTGAACACCGTCGCGTGCGCGGGCATCAGCGGTGCGGCGGCAGCCAGGGCCGCGAAAAAAAGCTTGGAACGCATGTACATCCTCCCCAATCGGCCGTGTGGCCATGGGTGACGCGGTTAATTAATAGTTATTACAGTTTGGCGGCGCCGACGCGGAGCTGGGCGTCGGCCCAATTGAGGAAATAGGTGAGGTTCGGCGTGTCGGTATGGCCGCCGTCATGCTGCCGCCACGCCAGCGCCCCGCCGATCGGGCCGGTATTGACCGGCGGCAGCGTGGCGTTGCGATAATCGTCGCCGAGGCCGAGATCCTTCGCGCCGAGCAGGCGATAGACGCGGCCGGCCGCGATCGTCGCCATCAGGCTGCCGCGATGATCGAGCCATTGCGCGTCGCCCGCTTCGGGCACGCCATAACTGACGAATACCGGCCGCGGCGCGCACAGGGCGATCAGCTCGTGCGAATCGACCGGCAGGTCTTTCGCGGTGCGCACGTCGCGGCCGGCAGCGGCGCCATAGCGCAGGAAATTGCCCGCCATCCAATAATGGCTGCCGCCGCTCAGGCTCGTCACCGCCTCGCCGAAATTGCGGCGCAGCAACGTGGCGCCGCCCTTGCCCGACGAGCCCACGAGCACGACCGCGAAACGCTGGTCGAACGCCATCGTCAGCAACGCCGCCTTGCCGTAGCGCGAGACGCCCTCGATGCCGATGCGATGCGGATCGATCGCCGGATCCTTGCTCAGGAAATCGAACGCGCGGCTCGCGCCCCATGCCCAGGCGCGCAGCACGCCCCATTGCTCGGGGGTGCGCGGGCGCCCGCGATTGGCGAGGCCGATCACGCCGCGCTGGAGCGCGCCGGCATCGTCGGGCTGGATCGTGTCGCTGTCGAGCAACGCATAGCCCCAGCCGGCGGCGATGATCTGATCGGGCCGGGGGTAATCGCCATGCGCGTCGCGCTCGGGCAGGCGGAAGGGCGGCTGCGGGTGCAGCATGAAGGCCGGGTGCGCGGCGAAGACCGGCCCCAGCGCCGGATCCTGCTTCGCCAGCAGCGCCTTGAGCGCTGCGTCGATCCGCTCATAGTCGGCGCGCGACGGCTCGGACGGCAAGGGAAAGTCGTCGCGGCCGAACATCACCAGCAGCGGCACCGGCCCCTTCGCGGCGGCGGGCACGACCACGGTCATGCGGATGTCGACGGCGATGCCGGGCGCGGCGGGGTCCTCGGCATGGCCGATCACGCGCCGGGCGATCACCGGCGTGAAGCCGACCCGCTCATGATCGGTGATGGCGACGCGCCAGTCGATCCGCGGCGCGCTGTCGGGCACGCGGCCGTACACGTCGCGTTCGTAGGCGGCGACGATCTCGGGCCGGCGCTGCGTCCACCATTGCTTCGCCGTCGTGACCGGCGCGCCCGCGTCGGTGCGCAGCGGATCGGGCAGGTCGGGATAGGGAGTCGCCTTGGCCTCGTCGTAATTGGCGGCGTCGGGCGCGTGGGGATCGGCGCTGGGGCCGGAGTTCATGCCCGTGACGCCGAGCTGGCGCATCATGTCCTGCCGGGCGGCCTCGCCCGACAGCTCGGCCTGCTGCGCCGCGACCGCGATCGGCGCCGCGAGCGCGATCGCGGCGCACAGCCCTATCGTCCAACCCCGTACAACCACGGCCCTCTCCCGACCTTGTTATGGCCGGGTGATAGCAAGCAATGGCGTCGATCGTCAGCCCCGTCGCGCGCCTATTTCTGCGCGGACACGGTCGTGACCGGCGGCGCCTCCTCCCAGCCGCCACCGAGCGCGCGGAACAGATCGACCTGATCGTCGATCAGCGCGGTCGAGGAGGTGGCCAGCGCCGCGCTCGCCTGCGCGCGCGTCCGCTCGGCATCGAGCAGCTGGAAGAAGCTGTCCGAGCCGTAATCGAAGCGGTAGCGCGACAGCTTGGCCGCGTCGGCGGCCGCCGTGTATGCCGCCTGCAGCGCGGCGTTGCGTCGTTGCTCGGCATCCAGCCGCGCGAGCGCCTGTTCGGTTTCCTTCAACGCGGTCAGGATCGCGCCGTCGAAGCTCGCGAGCGAGCCCTCGGCGGTCGCCCGCGCCTCGTGCACGCGGGCGCGCGCCGCGCTCTGGATCGGGAAGTTCCACGAGATGAGCGGCCCGAGCGAGTAACCGAACGATCGCGCCTTGCCGATGTCGCCGATGCGGGTGGAGCCCAGCGACACCGCGCCCGCGAGCGTGATCGTCGGATAGAGATCCGCCACCGCGACGCCGATCCGCGCCGTGTCGGCCGCCAGCTGGCGCTCGGCACGGCGCACGTCGGGCCGGCGCGCGAGCAGGGTGCGGCCGTCGCCGGCGGGCAAGGGTGCGGCGAGCTGCGGGATCTTGCCGCAGCTCGCGATCACTGGGTCGAGCGCCGCCGGCGTGCGGCCGGTGAGCGTCGCCAGCGCCGCGAGCGCCGCGCGCTGCTCGCCCTCGATCGTCGGCAATTCGGCGCGTGCCTGCTCGTACAGCGTGCGCGCCTGATCGACGTCGCGCTGCGTGCCACGGCCGCCTTCGTTCAGGCGGTTGGTGAGGTCGAGCGTGCGCGCCTGCAGATCGATCGTCTCGCGCGCGCTCGCCGCCTGCACGGCATAGCCGCACACATCGGCATAGGAGCGCGCCGTCTCCGCCGCGACGGTGACGCGCGCCGCATCGAGCGCCGCCGCCGCCACCGCATAGTCGCCGCGCGCCGCCTCGATTGAGCGGCTGACGCCGCCGAACAGATCGAGCTCGTACGACACGTTGAAGCCGAGATTGTAGTAATCGAACGTGTAGCCGCTCGCGGTGGAGGCGATGCCGGTGGTCGTGCCGGTGCCGGCGCCGATGCCCGTGCCCACGCCCGTTCCCGTCCCGCCGGTCGCGCCGGCACCGGTGGTGGTGGTGCCGGTGGTCGTGCCGAGCTGGTCGGCGCCGATGCGCTGGCGGGTATAGCCGGCGGTCGAGTTGGTGGTCGGCAGCCGGCCGGCACGTGCCTCGGACAGCACGTAGCGCGCCTTGGTGAGGTTGGCGGCGGCGACGCGCACGTCGATATTGTGGCGCAGCGCCTCGTCCACCAGCGCGTCGAGCGTCGGGTCCGCGTAGAGCCGCCACCAGTTGGACGGCAGCGCCTGCGCGCTCGCGCCGGGATCGACGAAGCTCGCGGTGGCGGTCGGCGGCGGCATCGGCTGCCGATAATTCGGGCCAACCATGCAGCCGCCGAGCAGCAGCGCCACCAGCGGCGCGAAGCGGGTGAGCGAGCGGCTCATGCGGCGTCCTCCACCGGCCGCGCATCGCGGGCGTGCGGCCGCAGTCGATCATATTGGCGCCGTATCCACATGCCGAACCGGCGCGAGATCACGTAGAAGCTCGGCGTGAACAACAGGCCGAAGCAGGTCACGCCGATCATCCCGAAGAACACCGCGATGCCGAGTGCCTGCCGCATCTCCGAGCCCGGCCCCGAGTCGATCACGAGCGGCAGCGTACCGAGGATGAACGCGACCGACGTCATCAGGATCGGGCGCAGGCGCTGCTGCGCGGCGCGCTCGGCGGCATGCTCGGGATCGAGATTGTCGTCCTCCTCATCCTGCTTGGCGAACTCGACGATCAGGATGGCGTTCTTGGCGGCGAGGCCGACGAGCACGACCAGGCCGATCTGCGTCAGGATGTTGTTGTCGCGCCCCATCACGTCGACGCCGATGATCGCGGCGAGCAGGCACATCGGCACGATCAGGATCACCGCCAGCGGCAGCACGAGGCTCTCGTAATTCGCCGCGAGCAGCAGGAAGACGAACAGCACCGCGAGGCCGAAGACGAGGATGCCGGTATTGCCGGCGCTCTGCTGCTGCAGCGCGAGCTCGGTCCACTCGAAGGTGTAGCCCGCCGGCAGCAATTTCGCCGCCAGCCCCTCCAGCGCGCGCAGCGACTGGCCCGACGAGTAGCCGGGGGCGGTGTCGCCCTGCAGCTCGGTCGCGGGATAGAGGTTGTAGCGCACCACGCGATACGGCCCGCTATCGTTGCGCAGCTTCAGCACCGCATCGAGCGGCACCATCGTGCCCGAACTGGCGCGCGCCTTCAGCTGCCCGATATCGCCGATCTCGTCGCGGAACGGCGCGTCGGCCTGTGCGGTCACGCGATAGGTGCGACCGAGGAAGTTGAAGTCGTTGATGTAAGTCGAGCCGAGATAGGTGTTGAGCGTCGAGAAGATGTTCTCCACCGGCAGGCCAAGCTTCTCGGCGCGCTCGCGATCGATGTCGGCGAACAGGCGCGGCGTCTTGGTGTTGTAGGTCGTGAAGACCGCGGCGAGGCCGGGGGTCTGGTTGGCCGCCCCCATCATCGCATAGGTCGCCTTCTCCAGACCGCGATAATCGGCGCCGCGACGATCCTCGATGATCATCTTGTAGCCGCCGCCGGTGCCGATGCCCTGGACGGGCGGCGGTGGCACGACCAGCACGAGGCCGGCGGTGACCGCGCCCAGCTTCTGGCGCAGCTCGGCGGTCACCTTGTCGGCGGCCTCGCGATCCTTCTGCGGCTTCAGCGCGACGAACATCGCCGCCGTATTGGGGGCATTGGTGAAGGTCGCGCCGTCGAAGCCGGCGAAGGCGACGGTATTCTCGGTCGCGGGGTTGGCGAGCGCGATCTTCTGCGCCGCGCGCAGCACCTCGTCGGTGCGCTGGAGCGAGGCGCCCGGCGGCATCTGGATGACGCCGATCAGATAGCCCTGGTCCTGCGCCGGGATGAAGCCGGTGGGGGTCGCATAGAAGCGCCAGCCCGCCAGCCCGATCAGGCAGACATAGGCGATGCCGACCAGCGCGAGCGTGCGCACCGCGCGCGCCGTGAACCGGCCGTAACGGTCGCTCAGCCGCTCGAAGCCGTGGTTGAAGCCGTTGGCGAAGCGCCGCGGCCAGCCGCGCCAGCCTGCGCGCGGCGTGGCGTGATGCTCCTCCGGCTTCTTCAGGATCAAAGCGGCAAGCGCCGGCGACAACGTCAGCGAGACGAAGGCGGAGATGGCGGTCGCGCTGACGATGGTGAGCGCGAACTGGCGGTAGAACTGGCCCGAAATGCCCGGGATGAACGATGTCGGGATGAACACGCCCATCAGCACCAGCGCGATCGCGACCAATGCGCCCGACACCTCGTCCATCGTCTTGTGCGCAGCCTCGCGCGGATCGAGTCCTTCCTCCTCCATCAGGCGCGCGATGTTCTCGACCACGACGATCGCGTCGTCGACGACGATGCCGATCGCGAGCACGAGCCCGAACAATGACAGGTTGTTGAGGCTGAAGCCGAAAGCCGCCAGCACCGCGAACGCGCCGACCAGCGAGACCGGGATCGCGATGATCGGGACGATCGCCGCACGCCAGCTCTGCAGGAAGATCAGCACCACGATCGCGACCAGCACGATCGCCTCGCCCAGCGTATGCTGCACGGCCGAGATCGATTCCTGGATGTAATCGGTCGGGTGGTACGGGATGCGATATTCCATGCCCTTGGGGAAGGACTTGGACGAGCGCTCCAGCTCGTCGCGCACCGCCTGCGCGGTGGCGAGCGCGTTGGATCCGGGCAGCTGCTGCACGACCATCGCCACCGTCGGCACGTTCGACAGATAGGCGTTCACGCCATAATCCTGCGCGCCGAGCTCCACACGCGCGACGTCGCCCAGATGGGTGACGCGGCCCTGATCGTCGGTCCGCACGATGATGTCGCGGAATTCCTGCGGGCTCGACAGCCGTCCCTTGGTCTGGATGCCGAGCTGGAAGGCGGTGGCGCCGCGATTGAACGGCGGCTGGCCGATCGATCCCGCCGCGACCTGCACGTTCTGCGCACGGATCGCCGCGATCACCTCGTCGACGGTCATGTTGAGCGCGGCGGCGCGATCGGGGTCGATCCAGACGCGCATATTGTAGTCGCGTCCGCCGAACAGCTGCACGCGGCCGACGCCCTTGATGCGGCTGACCCGGTCGACGATCTGCAGCGTAGCGTAGTTGGACATGTAGGATGGCGACAGCGACTTGTCGGGCGAGATGAACATCGCCGCCATCAGGATGTCGGGCGAGTTCTTCTCGACGGTCACGCCGATCTGGCGCACCTCGTCGGGCAGGCGCGGCTCGGCGGTGGTGACGCGGTTCTGCACCAGCACCTGGCTCTGGTCGACGTTGGCGCCCTGCTCGAAGGTGACAGTGATCGTCAGATTGCCGTCGCCGGTCGACGAGGACGACATGTAGAGCATGTGCTCGACGCCGTTGATCGACTGTTCGAGCGGCGTCGCCACCGTCTCGGCCAGCGTCTCTGCGGTCGCGCCGGGGAAGCTCGCCGTCACGACCACGGTCGGCGGCGCGATGTCGGGATATTGGGCGACGGGCAGCAGCGGATAGGCCACCAGCCCGAACACGACGATCAGGACGGACAGGACCGCCGCGAAGATCGGCCGCTCGATGAAGAAGTGCGGAAAGCGCATGGGATTTACTTCGCCGTTGCCGTCGCTGCGGGAGGGGCGGAGAGCGTTTCTCCGGGGGTGTCGTCGGGCGCGCGCGGCTTGATCTGGCCGAGCTTCGGCGTGACGGGCGCGCCGGGCTGCAGCACGGTCAGGCCGTCGAGCACGACCTGGTCGCCGGCGGCGATGCCGGTGCGGATGACGCGCAGACCCTCCACGATCGGCCCGATCGTCACTTCGTGCGGCGCGACCTTGTTGTCGGGGCCGACGACGTAGACCAGCTTGCGCGTCTGGTCGGTGCTGATCGCCTCGTCGGGCAGCAGCATCGCCTGGTATGCGCCCGAACCGAGCAGACGCGCGCGGCCGAACATGCCGGGCGTCAGCATATGATCGCCGTTGGCCAGCTCGGCATGCGCGCGGATCGTGCCGGAGCGCGGATCGATCGCATTGTCGACGAACACCATCTTGCCGCGGTGGTGATAACCGCTCTCGTCGGCGAGCTGGATGTCGACCGGGTTGGCGGTGGAGCGCGACGATCCGCGCTGCCCCTTCTCCGCCGCGCGGACATATTTCAGGTAGAGGCTCTCGGCGCCCTCGAAGGTGAACCAGATCGGATCGAGCGTCACCACGCGGGTGAGCTGGGTCGTGTTGGCGCTGACGACGTCGCCCAGGCTGATGCGCCGATCCGAGACGCGGCCCGACACCGGCGCGCGGACGGTCGTGAACTCGACGTTGAGCTTGGCGGCATTCTGCGCCGCCTGATCGGCACGCACGTCGGCGGCGGCGGTCCGCAGGTTCGCCTGCTTGGTCTCGAGTTCCTCCTGGCTAACCGCCTGCAGGCCGCGCAATTTCTGCGCGCGATCGAGCTCGGTCTGCGCATTGGCGAGGGTCGCCTGCGCGCGGCCGGTGGCGGCAACCGCCTGCTGATAGGCGGCGACATAGGGGCGCGGATCGACGACGAACAGCACCTGCCCGGCCCTGACGTCCTGGCCGTTGCGGAACAGGATCTGCGTGATCGTGCCCGATACGCGCGGGGTGACGGTCACGTCCTGCACCGCCTCGAATCGGCCGACATAATCGTCCCAGTCGGTCACCTGGCGCAGCAGCGGCCGCGCGACCGCGACCTGCGGCGGGGGCGGCGGCGGGGGCGCTTGCCTGCCGCAGCTGGCCAACAGCGCGAGCATCAGCCCGCTCGAAAATACGCGCTTCATATTGTCATCCAAGGTCAGGGCGGGCCGTCGAACGCAGTGTGCAGGTGCGGAATCAAGGGCCGGGGTGGACTGATCGGCCATTCTGTACCGATCGGTCTAGTAGAATGCAAGCGACATGATTGCCGACGTGAAACATTGCTGAACCGGTCTGCCGCAGCGCCGAAATGCGCGGGTAATGCGCGGGCGCGATCGTCGGCCGGAGGAGGCGACGATGGGCGAGGACGATCATATGCAGCCGGCGACCTGCACGACCGGGCAGCACCGCGCACGGCGCGTGCGGCTGATCTTTACCGAAGGGACGTTACGGTCGCGCTGTCGCGACTGCGGCTGCGATCTCGTGCGGACGCAGGCGACGCGGCGCTGGTATTATTCGGGGTCGCTCGGGGCGACCTGAAGCCCGGTCAGTCCGGGCTCCAGTGAATGTCGATCGGCTGCTCGAGATCGGCCAGCACGCGGCCGATCGGCAGCGTCGATCCGCTGCCGTCTTCGATCGCCTGTTCCACCAGGCCGCGCTTGGCGTCGCCGGTCAGCACCAGCATCAGCGAGCGGGCCTGCAGGATCGCGGCCTTGGTCATCGTGACACGCGCGACCGGCGCTTCCTTGGGCAGCGGATCGGGCGTGACGCCGATCGCGCGACGCGTCTTGGGCGCGGTGAGCGCGGCCTCGGCATCCGGGCCGGGCAGGATCGAGGCGGTGTGGCCGTCGCCGCCGACGCCGAGCAGGATGAGGTCCGGCGGCCACTTCACGTCCTGCAGCCGCGCGTCGGCGGCGTTGCCGGCGGTGGCGACGTCGGGATTGTCGCCGCACAGCGGGATCACCCGTGCGCCCTTCGGCATGAAGATGCGCGCCAGCATGCCGGCGTTCGACAGCGGATCGTCGACCTTCACCAGCCGGTCGTCGACCGGGACGATCGTCACCTTCCGCCAGTCGAACTTCATCGCCGCCAGTTTCTCGTAGGCGGCGATGGGCGTCTTGCCGCCCGACAATGCGAGCAGGCACGCCGCGCGCGCGTCGAGCGCGCTCTCGATGATGAAGCCGATGTCGCCGGCTACGGCTTCGGCCAGTGCGGCCTTGTCGTCATGCTCCCACCATTCGGCTTCAATCATGCCAGCTCACTCCATCTCGTTCGGTCAGCGCGATCGCGGCGGCCGGGCCCCACGTTCCCGCCGCATAAGGCTTGGGCACCATCGAATTGGCTTCCCAGCCGTCGCGGATCGCGTCGATCCATTCCCATTGCGCCTCGACCTCGTCGCGGCGCACGAACAATGTCGGCTCGCCCTCGATCAGGTCGAGCAGCAGGCGTTCGTAGGCGATGCGACGGCGCACGTCGGCAAACGCGTTGGGCAGGCCGATGTTCAGCGGCACCTCGCGCAGGCGGATGCCGTCGCGATCGAGCCCCGGCTGCTTCGACATCATCGTCAGGCTGACATTCTCGTCCGGCTGGATCGAGATGACCAGCCGGTTGGGCTGCAGCACCGCGCCGCGCCCGGCGAACATCGAGTGCGGCACCGGCTTGAACTGGATCACCACCTCCGAGCGGCGCACGGGCAGGCGCTTGCCGGTGCGCATGTAGAAGGGCACGCCCTGCCAGCGCCAATTGTCGACATGCGCCTTCAGCGCCACGAACGTCTCGGTGTCGGACGGGCTGCCGAGCTCGTCGAGATAGCCGGGCACCGGCTGGCCCGCGACCGCGCCGGCAGTGTACTGGCCGATCACGCTCTCGCGCGCGGCGGTGTTCGCGTCGATCGGGCGGAGCGAGCGCAGCACCTTCACCTTCTCGTCGCGCACGGCAGTGGCGGTGAACTGCGCCGGGGCTTCCATCGCCACCAGCGCCAGCAATTGGAGCATGTGGTTCTGCACCATGTCGCGCAGGCTGCCCATGCCGTCGAAGTACGAGACGCGGCCTTCCAGCCCGACCGTCTCGCTGATCGTGATCTGGACATGCTCGATCGCGGTGGCGTTCCACAGCGGCTCGAACAGGATGTTGCCGAAGCGCAGCGCCAGCAGGTTCTGCACCGTCTCCTTGCCGAGATAATGGTCGATGCGGAACGTCTGCCGCTCGGGGAAGACCGCCGCGACCGCGTCGTTGATCTCCTGGCTGGAGGCAAGATCGTGGCCTAGCGGCTTTTCCAGCGCGAGGCGCGTGGCGGGGCCGGTGAGGCCCGCCGCCTGCAGGCCGGCAATTGTCGATTCGAACAAGCTCGGTGCGGTCGACAGGAAGATGGCGAGCCCCTGATCGGCGCGCGGGCCGACGGCCTCGCCGATCGCGGCGAGCGATTCGGGCTTCGATGCGTCGGCGGCGACGTAGCGCAGCCGTCCGAGGAAGCGATCGAGCACCGCCCGGTCGAGCTTGCGATCGGCCATGATCGGCGCGAGTGCGGTCTCCGCAGTCTCACGCAGGCCGGCATCGTCGATCTCCTGCCGGGCCGTCCCGACGATGCGGAGATCGGGCGGCAGCAGCCCGTCGGCGTCGAGGCCGAACAGGCTGGGCAACAGCATGCGGCGCGACAGGTCGCCGGTCACGCCGAACAGCAGCAGCGTCTGGGCAGGTGTCGGCATCTTCACTCCCTCGGGGCTAGCAGGGCGTCGAGCGTGCCGGGTTCCTTACCCGTCCGCTCCAGATGGGGATAGCGCAGACCGCCGTTCCAGCTCACGCCGACCGTGCGATAGATGTCGGCCTGCCGCACCAGCAGCTGGATCGGGCGGTTGCCGCCCTTGGCGGCGGTGATCGCCGTCTTCAGATCGTCGTCCGAATATGCGCGACCGTCGAGCGCGACCAGCTTGGTGCCGATGGCGAAGCCGGCCTTGAAGGCGGGGCTGTCCCACGCCACGCGGGTGACGGTGCCGGTCTTGTCGACGACGATGCCGAGCGAATAGCTCAGGTCCATCGCCTTGCGCTTCTTCTCGTCGGAGGTCCACCAGCGTCCGGGCACGTCGGTATAGACGAGCCGGTAGCCGCCACGCGCCAGCCAGTCGAGCGGCGGCCGCGGCGCGACGTCGTAGATGCGCGTGCGCAGGAAGGTCGCCCAGTCGTAGGGCAGCACCGCGTTCAGCGTCGCGACGACGTCGTCGAACGTATAGGTCAGCTCGCCCCAATCGCGATCGTGCGTGCCGAAGAAGGCCCGCGCGAAATCGTCGAGCGAGCGCCTGCCGCCGGTCTTCTCGCGGATCAGGCTGTCGGCATCGAGCCACGTCAGCTGCCCCTCGCGATAATAATCCTCCGACCGCTGCCAGTTCGGCCACGGCGCCGGCGCGCGCTTGGCGATCGTCGGATCGTTGGTCGTGTCCTCGACCGATCGCCACTGGCGCCCAGCCTGATTGGCATAGGTGGCGGCGAGCCCGGCGAGCGCATCCAGCGCATCCTCCTTCGGCGCCACGCCCGAACGCGCGTCGAGCACGTTGCCCCAGAACTGGGTCTGGCCTTCATAGACCCACAGCAGGCTGTCGCCCATCGGCCGGGCGTAATCGGGCGTCCACAGATCGGCCGGGCGACGGAACTTGCCGTCCCAGCTGTGGGTGAATTCGTGCGCCAGCACGTTGCGGCCGGCGACGTTGGCATCCCAGCCGGTGAAGAAGGCGGCGGGGACGCCATCCTCCGACGAACGATGATGCTCGAGCCCCGCGCCGCCGAGCGTGTCGGACAGCGTGAACAGGAAGTCGTAATGATTGTAATGCTGCGCGCCGAACAGCTTGATCGCCTGCTGGGTCATCGTGCGCAGCAGCTTGAGCTGGTCGGGCTTGGCGGCGAGCTGGTCGGGCCGGTCGGCGAGGATGTCGAGCGTCACGCCCGGCGCCATCTCCTCGGCGCGGGCATAAGCGCCGGCGATGGTCGGCGAGTCGATCAGCGTGTCGAGCGCGACCGGCGCATAATGGACGAGGCCGCCCTTCGCGGTCGCCACGCCCGAAGGACGGAGCGCGGTGTAGGAGGTCCAGCCATCCGGATAAGTGGCGCTGGCGTCGACCATCATGTTCCGCACGAACCAGCCGGCGGGATAGAGCAGCAGCTCGTTCCACTCGAGACTGAGCATCGCGTCGGTCATCTGGATCCGCCCCTGCGCGCCCGCGGTCGGCGACAGGAACTGGAAGGCGACGTCGAGGCTCGACACGCCCTGCGGCACGTCGAGGTGGAAGGCGGTGACGTCGACCGGGTCGCGCCGCCACGCCAGCGGCTTGCCCCCGGCCGTGATGACCAGCCCGGCCATCTTGTTGATCGGCCCCGACGGGCTGTGATTGCCGGGCAGATATTTGGGATAGAGCAAGGTGAGCTTGCCCGGCGTGACCGGGATCGTCTCGCTCACGCGGAATATGGCGTGCGCGACGTCGGTCGCGTCGACCGCCAGCCGGATCGTGCCGGCGAACGGGATATCGCGCGCCTCGGGGATCGGCTCGCCGACGGGCACCGGCTGCGGCTTGCTGGTGCCGGTGGGGGCGTCGCTGATCTGGGCGGTGGCGGGAACGGCAGCCAAAGCGGCCGCGAGCGGAAGAGCCAAGGAGAGTCGTATCATCGCCGCGCCTGTTGCGCCGCAGCGCCGCGCCTGTCCAGCGCCTAGCTGCCGCCGAGCGAGTTGATGGTGAAGGCGAGGATGCCGAGATTGAAGACGAAGGCGAGCAGGCAGTGGCCGGTCACGATCCGCCGCATCCGGCCCGAGCAGATGTTCATGTCCGACGTCTGGAACGTCATGCCGAGGCACGTCGCCAGGTAGATGAAGTCCCAGTAATCCGGCTCCTTCGTGCCGGGAAAGGTGACGCCGCCGCTGTCATTGCCCTGCGCGTCGTCCGAGTAGAACAAATGCGCATAATGCAACGTGTAGACGATGTTGCTGAACAGCCAGCACAGCACCAGCGTGGCGACGATCAGGATGACCGCCGTGGGCCGCGGCGAGCCCTTCTGCGCCAGCTCGGACGCGACCGCCACCAGCACGACGATGCTGACCGCGCCGGTGATGACGAGCAGCAGCGCGCGGTTGGCGTCGTTGCGCTTGGCCGCCTCGCGCATGCCTTCCGCCTCGTAGCGGAGCAACGGCGCGCATGCGGCAAGGAACACGAGGGCGGCGACGTCGAACGCCGCCATCGTCCCTTCCCGCCAGCCGAGCGGCGGGATCAGCAGAAAGAGGCCGCCGGCCATCAGCACCACGAAGGTGATGAAGCGGACCGGCGCGATGCGATTCCCCAGCCGCAGCTTCATCATCGGTGCGTCTCTCCGGCGGCGTCCCGCTTAGTTCTTGGGCTTGTCGGTCGGCGCGGCCGGAGGCGTGGCGGGCGCCGCGGGTGCGGCAGCCGCCGTCCCGTCGGTGCGGGCATTGGCCTGCGGGTTGTTGCTCGCGGGCGCATTCAGGATATCGCGCGTGCCCTGGCCCTTGTTGACGATGTTGGTGCCCGGGCTGCTCGCCTCGGTCCGGATGCCGACCGGCGCCGCGCCGCCGGCGTCGTTGATCAATGCGGCTTCGCCCTGGCTCACCGGCTGGCTGCCGCCGAACAGCGCGCTCAGCGCCTGGGTCGAGCTGTCGGCCTCCTGCGGGCGCGGCTGGCCCGGACGGGGAGGCGCCAGCGCGAAATCCGGTGGTACGGTCAGCGGCGCCTGACGGCCGACCGCGAACTCGTCCGGCGCGCCGTGATGCGTCGCCTGGAACACGCCCTTAGGGGTGCTGTGGCAGCCGCCGAGCAGCAGAATCGCCGCCAGCGGCGCTGCCGCAGCCAGATTACGCTTGTTCATTTCAAACTCTCCGAAGGCGGGGGCGCGTCGCGCGAAAGCAGCGCGCGCAACACCAGCAAGGCAACACCGATGCTAATCGCGGCATCGGCAACATTGAAGACCAAAAAGGGCGACCATGCGCCGAAGTGAAGGTTCAGGAAATCGGCGACGAAGCCCAGCCGCGTGCGATCGAGGATATTGCCGACAGCACCACCCATGACGAGACCGAGCGCGACCGCATCGACGCGCCGCCGCTCGCGCCACAGCCACACCGCCACGCCAACCGCGATCGCGGCGGTGAACAGGGTGAGCGCCCAGCGCTGCGCGTCGCTGCCGGCGGTGAGGAACCCCATCGAAACGCCGCGATTCTCGACCCACAGCAGGCGGAAGACCGGGAGGAGATCGACCCCGCCGTCGCGTTCGGCCAGCAGCATGTGGCGCATGATGACATATTTGCTGGTCTGATCGGCCAGCAGCACGAGCGCGGCGACGAGGAAACCGAGCCGGCGATAGGTGCGCACGCCGGTCATCCGCCGACTGTCATGCCGGACTTGTTCCGGCATCCACCGGCCGGCACGAGCCGAAGCCTGCGGTCCAGTGGCGCGGTGGACCCCGGAACAAGTCCGGGGTGACGGACGATCAAGGATTCAGCCACCGACCACCTCGGTGCAGCGGGCGCACAGCGCGCCGTCCTCGGTGACTTCGGGCAGATGGCGCCAGCAGCGGCCGCATTTCTCATAGTCGGTCTTGGCGACCTCGAAGCGGACGACGTCCTCGGCGATCGGCACGTCGCCGGCGGACACCTTCACCGGCGCGGTGATCGCGATCTCGGCGAAATCGACCGAGCGGAGCAGATCGAGATCGGCCTGGTCGTAGGCGAGCGCGGTCACGTCGACCTCGAGGCTCGATCCCACCACCTTGTCGCGGCGCAGCGGTTCGATCTGGCCGGTCAGTTCGGTGCGCAGCGTGCGCAGCCGCTCCCACGTCATGCGCAGATCGTCGTCGCGCCAGCCGGCATCGACCGCGGGCCACGTCAGCAGGTGGACCGAGCCGGTCTCGGGGAAGCGCGTGCCCCACACCTCCTCGGCGGTGAACACCAGGACCGGCGCGGCGTAGCGGACGAGCGCGTGGAACAGGATGTCGAGCACGGTGCGATAGGCGCGCCGCTTCGGATCGGTCGGCGCATCGCAATAGAGCGAGTCCTTGCGGATATCGAAGAAGAAGGCCGACAGGTCGTTGTTGCAGAAATCGGTGAGCGCACGGACGTAGCGGTTGAACTCGAACGCGTCGGTCGCCGCGCGCAGCTCGGCATCCAGCTCGGCCAGCAGGTGGAGCATGTAGCGCTCCAGCCCGGGCATCTCGGCGGGCGCCACCGTCTCGTTCTCGGCGAAGCCGTCGAGCGCGCCGAGCAGATAGCGGAAGCTGTTGCGCAGCTTGCGATAGGTATCGGAGATGCCGGTCAGGATCTCCTTGCCGATGCGATGATCCTCGGTGAAGTCGATCGACAGCGCCCACAGGCGCAGAATGTCGGCGCCATGATCCTTCATCAGCGCGATCGGATCGACCGTGTTGCCGAGCGACTTGGACATCTTCATGCCCTTCTGGTCCATGGTGAAGCCATGGGTCAGCACCGCGTTGTAGGGCGCGCGGCCGCGCGTGCCGCAGCTTTCCAGCAATGACGACTGGAACCAGCCGCGATGCTGGTCCGACCCTTCCAGATAGAGGTCGGCCGGCCAGCTGAGCTCGGGCCACTTGCCCGATTCGAGCACGAAGGCATGGGTGCAGCCGCTGTCGAACCACACGTCGAGAATGTCGGTCGCGCGCTCGTAATCGGCGAGGTCGTAGGCGTCGCCGAGCAGCGCCTGCGCGCCCTCGGCATCCCACGCATCCACCCCGCGCTCGCGCACTGCGGCGACGATGCGCGCGTTGACCGCCTCGTCGACCAGATATTGGCCGCTGCGGCGCTCGACGAACAAGGTGATCGGCACACCCCATGCGCGCTGGCGCGAGATCACCCAATCGGGCCGCCCCTCGACCATCGCGCCGATGCGGTTGCGACCCTTCTCCGGCACGAAACGCGTGTCCGCTATCGCGGCCAGCGCGGTTTGGCGCAGCGTCAGCCCTTCGCCTTCAAGCCCTCTCCCTTGAGGGAGAGGGTTGGGTGAGGGTGCTCCGCCTTCAGCGTCGGAGCGCTCGGCTTCGCCGCGCGCGCCCTCACCCCGACCCTCTCCCCCCAGGGGAGAGGGAGACAACGGACGATCCATGCCGATGAACCATTGCGGGGTCGCGCGGAAGATCACCTTCGCCTTCGACCGCCACGAATGCGGGTAGGAATGGCGGAAGTCTGCGCTTGCCGCCATCAGCGCGCCGGTTTCGGCGAGATCGGTGCAGATCGGGCCATCCGGCGCGGTGAACTTCGGGTTGATGACCGAGCCCTGGCCGCCGAGCCACGCCCAGTCGGCGCGGTAGCGTCCGTCGGCCTCGACCGCGAACACCGGCTCCAGCCCGTTGGCCTTGCACAGCAGGAAATCGTCCTCGCCATGATCGGGCGCCATGTGGACGAGGCCGGTGCCGGCGTCGGTCGTGACGAAGTCGCCGGCGAGCAGGGGCCGCGGTCGTGCGAAGAATGCGCCGAGATGGTGCATCGGGTGGCGCGCGATCGTGCCCGCCAGCTCGCGCCCCATGATCGAGCGCAATGGCGTCACCGTGCCGGGCGCGTCGCCCAGCTTGACCACCACCGGATGGCCGATGCGCGCGCCGAAGCTCTCGAGCAAATCGAGCGCGACCAGCAGGGTGCGCGGCCCTTCGTGAATGCTGTCGAAGCGGGCGAGAACATATTCGACGTCCGGTCCGTAGGCGAGCGCCTGGTTGACCGGGATCGTCCACGGCGTGGTCGTCCAGATCACCGCATGCGCGCCAACCAGATCCTCGATCGCGCTCTCGACGATCTCGAACGCGACGTCGATCTGGGTCGAGGTCACGTCCTCATATTCGACCTCGGCCTCGGCCAGCGCGGTCTTCTCGACCGGCGACCACATCACCGGCTTGGCGCCGCGATAGAGCTGGCCCGACGCGGCGAACTTCAGCAGCTCGGTGACGATCGTCGCCTCGGCGGCGAAGTCCATCGTCAGATAGGGCTTGTCCCAGTCGCCGTTGATGCCGAGCCGCTTGAGCTGCTCGCGCTGCACGTTCACCCAATTCTGGGCGTAGGCGCGGCATTCGGCGCGGAACTCGGGCAGCGGCACCTCGTCCTTGTTGCGCTTCTGCTTGCGATATTGCTCCTCGACCTTCCACTCGATCGGCAGGCCGTGGCAGTCCCAGCCCGGCACGTAGGGCGCGTCCTTGCCCAGCAGGGTCTGGGTGCGCACCACCATGTCCTTCAGGATATGGTTGAGCGCGTGGCCGATATGCATGTCGCCATTGGCGTAGGGCGGGCCGTCGTGGAGAATGAACTTGGGCGCGCCGGCACGCGTCGCGCGGGTCTGCGCATACAGATCGTCCGCCTGCCATTTGGCGAGAATAGCGGGCTCCTTCTGCGGCAGGCCGGCCTTCATCGGAAAGGCGGTCTTCGGCAGGAAGACGGTGTCGCGCCAGTCGCGCGCGGCGGAAGGATCGGGGGTGTCGGCCATGATAAGCAGCGGCCCTTAGCGGAGGTTTCGACTCAATCCAAACGGCCGAGAATCTCACGCGCCTCGTCGCAATCGCGCGCCATCTGCGCGACCAGCGCGTCGAGCGTGTCGAACTTCGCCTCGGGGCGGAGGAATGCGATCAGCGCCACCGCGATCGTGCGGCCGTAAAGGTCGCCCGAAAAGTCGAACAGATACGGCTCGAGCAGTTCGAGCGGCGGATCGAAGCTCGGTCGGATGCCGAGATTGGCGGCGCCGTCGACCATTCGCCCGTCGTCAAGCCGCACCCGCACCGCGTAGATGCCGTAGCGCGGGCGGGCATAGTCGCCGAGCGTCACATTGGCGGTGGGATAGCCGATCGTGCGGCCGAGGGCGGCACCATGCACCACGCTGCCCTCGATCGCGAAGGGGCGGGTGAGCAGGCGCGCGGCGGTGGCGCAATCGCCCGCGCGCAGCGCCGCGCGGATGCGGGTGGACGAGATGGTGCCGTCGGCATCGGCCACCGGTGCGACCGTCTCGGCGACCAGCCCATGCGGCGCGCCGAGTGCCGCCAGCACGGCGGGGCTGCCGGCGCGGTCGCGGCCGAAGGTGAAATCTTCGCCGGTCACCACGCCGGCCGCGCCGAAGCGGCCGACCAGAAGATCCTCGACGAACGCCTGCGGCGACAACACGGCCAGCGCGGCATCGAAGCGCAGTACCAGCGTGGCATCGACGCCCGCTTCGGCGAACAACGCCGCGCGCTGGTTCATCGTCGTCAGCGCGAATGGCGGCGTCTCGGGCCGGAAGAAGCGCGCCGGGTGCGGATCGAACGTCGCGACGATCGCCGGCCGCCCCTCGGCGCGTGCGCGCGCCACCGCGCGGCCGACCACCGCCTGGTGCCCGCGATGAAAGCCGTCGAAATTGCCCAGTGCGATCACCGCGCCGCGCAGCGCCGGCGGCAGCGGCATATCGCTCGCGATAAGCCTCATGGGGGCGGCCCTATAAGCGGCTGGTGCGCGAACGCCTAGCGCCGCACGAGCGAGACGAAACTGAGCGCGGGATTGCCCGCTTCGGCCGGGTGTTCGGTGCGCGCGATCTCGTGCCAGTCGGGCCCCGGCGCGGGCAGGATGGTGTCGCCTTCGACCGCGGCATGCACCTCGGTCAGCTCGATGCGGGTGAGGTGCGGCCAGAACAATGCGAGGATTTCCGCGCCACCGATCACGCTGGCCGGGCCATCGGCGAGCGCCAGCGCCTCGGCGACCGAAAGCGCGGCCTCTGCCCCCTCTGCGTGCCAGCCGGCATCGCGCGTTAGCACGATATGGCGGCGGCCGGGCAGCAGGCCGGGCAGGCTCGCGAAGGTGCGCCGGCCCATCAGCATCGGCTTGCCCTGCGTCATGCGCTTGAAGTGGCGCAGGTCGGCGGAGATGTGCCACGGCAGCCCGCCGTCGCGTCCGATCACGCCATTGTCGGCGCGCGCCACCACCGCAACGAGCTCGCATTCGGTCATCGCCGCCGCCTAGCAGGATCGTCCGCGCTCAGGAGCATTTTATTGAGGACCAAGCAGCTATACAGTCTTCGCCCGTGACCGCTCTCGATCCCGATCTGCTGCTGCGGGCCTATTCGGTCGGCGTGTTTCCGATGGCGAGCACGCGCGATGCCGCCGACGTCTTCTGGGTCGAGCCCAAGAAGCGCGGCGTGCTGCCGCTCGATCATTTCCACCTCGCCCGCTCGCTCGCCAAGACGATCCGGAGCGATCGTTTCACGGTGACGGTCGACACCTGCTTCGGCGCGGTCGTCGCGCGCTGCGCCGAGGAGACCGACGGGCGCCCCGACACCTGGATCAGCCCCGATATCGAAACGGCTTATGCCGAGCTGCATCGCCGCGGTTACGCCCATTCGGTCGAGACCTGGCATGACGGCGCGCTGGTCGGCGGGCTCTACGGCGTGCGCCTCGGCGCGGCCTTCTTCGGCGAGAGCATGTTCAGCCGGGCGCGCGATGCGTCGAAGGTCGCGCTGGCGCATCTCGTCGCGCGGCTGCGCTGCGGCGGCTTCCGCCTGCTCGACTGCCAGTTCCTGACCGAGCATCTCGCCTCGCTCGGCACGATCGAGGTTGCGCGCGACGCTTATGTCGCGCTGTTGGACAATGCGCTGGGGCTGGGATCGGGCGTGGGCGTCTCGGCCGGCGTGTCGGCCGACTTCTTCGCGATCGATCGGGGCGCGGGCGACGTCGCCGCGACCGTGTCGGGCCCGGTCTCCGGGCGGCGCATCGTGCAACTCTTGGGCCAGACATCGTAGAGCGCGCTCGGCACGACGTTGAGCGAGGGCGATTCCTTGTAGAGCCAGCCCGAGAAGATACGCTTCCACGTTCCGTCCGCGCCGTGCAGGTCGGCCTGGACGAAGGCGCCGGTCAGCTGCTCGGGCTCCCAGTCGGCGGTCGCCTCGCAGGCGCGCAGCCGCACGATCAGGTCGCCGAAGCGCGCCGCCTGGCCCGGATGGAGCGACACGTCGCGGGCGATGCCGTCGCGCTTGTTGAGCACGCCCAGCACGGCGATCCGCTCGCCCATCGGCGTGACCTGGGTGACCGGCGGCGGGGCGGGGGGCGCTTTCGGGCGCACGGGCACGGTGGCCGAGGCGGTAGCGTTGGTCAGGTCCGAATCGGGCGACAGCGCCGCCTGCGGATCGGCGACGTCCTGCTGGATGCTGGAGCGGGCGGCCAGCGCGATCGCGCCGCTCAGCACCAGCGCGGCGGCGATCCCGGCCGCGCGCCGGGACATCATGGAGTCGCGGGAGCGCCGCCCGCGGTGCCGCCGGTGCTGGCCGGCTTGTTGATGAACTGGCCGATCAGCGCCATCAGGTCCATCGCGCCCTGCGTGTCGGTGATGGTGTCGCCATTCTTGAACGGCTTGGTCGATCCGCCCGGCGTCAGCGCGATGAAGGTGCTGCCGAGCAGCCCTTCCGAGGTGATCGCCGCGGTCGAATCGGACGGCAGCTTGACCGACGGATCGAGCGCGAGGCTCACCGCCACCTGATAGCTTTGCGGGTCGAGTTTCTGCGCCGAGACGGTGCCAACCTTCAGCCCGGCGACGCGCACATCGGTGCCGACATTGACGCCGCTGGCATTGGGGAAGAGCGCGGTGACGCGGATCGCGCCCGCGCGTTCGCCGCCGCCGGTGCGATCCCATGCAAACATCACGAACCAGGCGGCGAGCAGCACGACCGCGAGGCCGATGATCGCCTCGCCGACATTCTCACGAAGCAAAGCGCGCATGGCTCAGTTCGGGCTCCACGCTTCGTAATCGCCGGTCGCGGCGGCGCGATTGCCCCCGCGCTCCATCGCGCCCGACGGGCGGAAGGCAGCGGCGGTGCCGGTCAGGTTGGGCACGGCGGGCTTGATCCAAGGGCGCGGCGGCGGCAGCTCTTCCGGCACTAGGTCGGTCGTGCCGTGCAGCCAGACGTGCCATTCGGGCGGCACCCGGCTGGCATCGTTCGCGCCGGCGTACATCACCCAGCGCCGCGGCTTGCCGTGCACGTCGGTCCCGCCCTGGAAATAGACGTTGCCGAGCGAATCGGTGCCGACCTTCGCGCCGTTGCGGCGGCTGAAGATGATGGTGCCGAGGGTGGCACCGTTCCACCAAGTGAAAATATGCTTCAGAATGGCCATGCGCGCTGCTTTGCCGTGGATCGCATCGCCTTGCAATGGACGATGCCGGGTGGAGTTCCGCCGGCGCCTACCAGCGCACGAGATCGCCCGGCTTTAGCCCGTTGCGCGCGGCGGCGCCGCCGTTCAGTTCGAGCACCGCGGCGACCGGCTCGGTCGAGTCGACCGTCGGGAAGGTGACGAGCGGGGCGACGCTGGCCGCGATCGACGAGATGCGGTGATCGGCGCGGATGAACACGATATCCAGCGGGATCAACGTGTTCTTCATCCAGAAGCTCGCCATGCGCGGCGGATCCATCGGGAAGATCATGCCCGCCATCGCCGGCATGGTCTTGCGGAACATCAGGCCGATTTCCTGCTCCTCGCCGGTCTTCGCCACCTCGACGCTGAAGCGGATCGTGCGCTTGCCGCTCACCACCGTCAGCGGTTTGGCGGCCAGATGCTGTGCCGTCTCCGGCAGATCGGCGCGCGCGGCGGCGAGGGGGAGGGCGGCGGCAAGCAGCGCCGCCAGCAGGCGGGCGCTCATTCGGCCGACTCGATCGCGACGACCAGCGGCCCCTTGCGCCCGACGGCGATCCGCGCGTTCAGCCGCTGCTCGGGCTCCAGCGCCGCGAAGCCGGCGCGTCGCACCGTCTCCATGTGGATGAAGATATCGCCGCCGCCGCTTGCACGCACCACGAAGCCATATCCCTTGAGTTGGTTGAACCATTTGACGGTGACCGGCTCGATCGGCCCCGCCTCGCCCGCCAATTCCAGCGGGTCGATCCGGTCGGCGGCGCGCTTGGCGATCAGGTCGGCATCGGGGCCGGTCGCGGTCGACAGGTCGAACGAGATGATGCGCACCGCCTGCATGCCGCGATCGCGGTCGGCGGCCTCCGCAGTCACGCGCGCGCCCTCGGGCAGGGTGCGGCGGCCATGTTCGCGCAATACGGAGAAGTGGACGAGCACATCGCCCTCGCCATCGTCGCCGACGATGAAACCGAAGCCGCGGGTCGCGTCGAACCATTTGATCGCGCCGGAAACGATGCGCGCGGCTCCGGCCTGTGCCTCATGCCCTGCGACGTCGCGGGCATGGCTTTCACGCTCATCAACCGACGCACCGGAGGCGAACATCGCCCCCTCGGGTTCACTCATTTTCACGCACGACCTCAGGAGAATCCCTCCGACGTATCAGTTTCCGTAAATTACGGAAGATGTAAACGGGCTCGAAACGGCCGAAAAGCTAGTCTGAATCGATTTCGTCGCCGGGCAGTGCATTTATCACCCGTCGTGCGACCTCTAGAGCGTGTCCTGCGCGAAGCATCGCGCCCAAAGCCCGCTCGCGCGCGGGCCGGTCGAGCGGGGCGTCGGCATAAGGCCCGACTCGCCGGCGGCGGGCGAAGGCGAGCGCGCGTGCCAGCGCTTCGTCCTGCGCCTCCACCTGTGCGGGCGCCGCATCCTCCGCTTCGACCCCGGCGGCGCGCAGCGCATCGGAAACGCGTCGCGCGCCGTAGCCGCGCCGGCCGAGCGCCGCGCCGCGTGCCCGGGCGAACGCCGCATCGTCGACATAACCGAGCGCGGCGAGCCGGGCGACGACCGCCGCGACCGGCGCCTCGCCCTCGCCGGCCCATCCCGCGACGTCGAGCTTGCGCACGAGATAAGCGGCAAGCTTGGCGCGGCTGGTGGCGTAACGGCCGACATAGCCGAGCGCCAGCGCATCGAGGCGTGCCGCATCGATCGGAGAAGGGGGCTTGCGCCCCTGCGTCTTGAAGTTAGGGAACATGCGCCACGATTGTGCCACAGTGGAGCCGAAATTTGAACGCGGCTGCGATCGTAGGTTAACGATTGGCAAGACCGCGCGCGCGGGATGAGGACGGAGCCCAACAAGACGTGACCAAGACAGGTGCGGACACCGCGCTGGCGCCCACGCCATCCGACGACAATCACGCGCGACGCTACGCTGATTTTTCGACGCTGGGCGAAGCGCTCGATCATGCGGCCATCGGCGCGCGGGGAATGAACTTCCACGATCCGCGCGGCGTGCTGGTGCGCGCCTATCCCTATTCGGAGCTGCGCACCGACGCGGTCGCGATCGCGCACCGGCTGATCGCGCGCGGCATCGCCAAGGGCGATCGGATCGCGCTGCTCGCCGAAACCGGCCCCGAGTTCGCCGCAGCCTTCTTCGGCGCGATCTACGTCGGCGCATGGCCGGTGCCGCTGCCGCTGCCGACATCGTTCGGCGGGAGGGAAGCCTATATCGACCAGCTCGCCGTCCAGCTCGCCAGCTCCGATCCGTGCCTGCTGCTTCACCCGACCGAGCTGACCGCGATGGCCGAGGCGGCCGCCGCGACGCGCGGCATCGCCGTCGCGAGCTATGCGGCGCTGGCGGAGAGCGCGGCCGAGCCGGTCGCGCTGCCCGAAGCGTCTTCCGACGATATCGCCTATCTGCAATATTCGAGCGGCTCGACCCGCTTCCCGCACGGCGTCGCGATCACCCATCGCGCGCTCTTGTCAAACCTCGCCGCCCATTCGATCGGCATGCTGGTGCGCGAGGGCGACCGCTGCGTTTCGTGGCTGCCCTGGTATCACGACATGGGGCTGGTCGGCTGTCTGCTGTCGCCGGTCGCCAACCAGGTTTCGACCGATTATCTGAAGACCGAGGATTTCGCGCGGCGTCCGCTCGCGTGGCTCGATCTGATCAGCCGCAATCCGGGCACGACGCTCTCTTATTCGCCGACCTTCGGCTACGATATCTGCGCACGCCGCATGTCGAGCCAGACCAAGGCATCGGATCGGTTCGATCTGTCGCGTTGGCGCGTCGCCGGCAACGGCGCCGACATGATCCGGCCGGACGTGATGCAGGCGTTCGTCGACGCCTTCCACGATGCGGGCTTCCGCGCCTCGGCGTTTCTGCCGTCTTATGGGCTGGCCGAGGCGACGCTCGCCGTCTCGATCATGCCGCCGGGCGAGGGCATCGTCGTCGAACTGGTCGAGGAGACCGAGCTATCGGGCGGCTCCGCCCCCGGCGAGCGGCCGCAGCGTTATCGCGCGGTCGTCAATTGCGGCAAGCCGGCGCGCGACATGGAGGTCGCGATCCGCGACGAGGATGGCCACCCGCTGCCCGAACGCGCCGTCGGCAAGGTGTGGTGCCGCGGCCCGTCGGTGATGGTCGGCTATTTCCGCGATCAGGAGGCGACCGACGCCTGCCTTATCGACGGCTGGCTGGATACCGGTGACATGGGCTACCTCAGCAACGGCTACATCTACATTGTCGGCCGCGCCAAGGACATGATCATCATCAACGGCAAGAATCACTGGCCGCAGGATATCGAGTGGGCGGTGGAGCAATTGCCGGGCTTCAAGGCGGGCGACATCGCCGCCTTCGCGATCACCACGCCGGGCGGCGAGGAAACGCCGGCGGTGCTGGTGCAGTGCCGCACCTCCGACCCGGCCGAACGCACGCGGCTACGCGACGAGATTCGTGAGCGGGTGCGCGTCATTACCGGCATGAACTGCGTGGTCGAACTGGTGCCGCCGAAGACTTTGCCGCGCACCAGCTCGGGCAAGCTCAGCCGCTCGAAGGCGCGCAACCTGTATCTGTCGGGCGAGATCGAACTGTACGATCTGGCGGCGTAGGAAACACTCGCTCGGTGCTCCGGCGCAGGCCGGAGTCCAGGGCTGCAAGCGTCGCCGTCTGAAGCCCTGGGCTCCGGCCTGCGCCGGAGAACAGCGGCGTCTCGCGCGTCAGGCCGCCGTATCGGGCGACATCGCGCCCTTGGCCAGATCGGGGTCGCCCGTCAGCGCGTGCAGGCCCTTGCGGATGCCGTACTGGACGCCCCAGCCGATAGCGTAGGTGACGAGCAACGGCGCGACCAGCTTCAGCCCGCCCTCGACCAGATAGCCGCCGAGCGCGCCCTTGATGCCGCTGTCGCCATCCTCACGGTCGATCGCCGCACCCACCAGCATACCGAGCATGTTGTTCGCCACTATCGCCTCCCTTTGGTCGGCCGGGGAGCGCGCGGACGCGGCGAAGGTTCCCCGATCAGGAGGAGCGCGCGGCCTCGCGTGCGGCGCGGCGTTGCTCCTTGGCGCGCTTCTTCTCGTCCTTGCGCATCTGGCGGCCGCGATTGCGGTCGGCCTCGGCCTGGCTGGTGGTGAGCCGGTCGTAGGTCCACCCGGTCGCGCGCACCGGCGCGGTCGCGACATGCGCGGCGGTGCTCACCACGCAGCCGGGCAGGAGCAACAGCAGGAGCAATGGCGCGAGGCGGATCATGCCGCCCCGGCTAACCCCGCTTTGCGGCGACGGCGCGGCGGCCGCGCTCGGCTCGCCGCATCCGGGTGGGCTTACTGGCGCGCGCGGAAGGTCACGCCGATCAGGCGCGGCTCGCTCGGCGTCGCCAGGATCAGCCCCGAATTGCCCGCCTGGATCGTGACGTTCTGGATATAGTTCTTGTCGAACAGGTTGCGCGCGAACACCGCCACCTCCCAGCCCGCCTTGACCCGGAAGGCGAGGCTGCCGTTGACGATCGTGTAGCCGGGGATGCGGGTATAGGCCGAT
Source organism: Sphingomonas nostoxanthinifaciens (assembly GCF_019930585.1). NCBI lineage: Bacteria > Pseudomonadati > Pseudomonadota > Alphaproteobacteria > Sphingomonadales > Sphingomonadaceae > Sphingomonas > Sphingomonas nostoxanthinifaciens. Next base: position 290,262 of record NZ_CP082839.1, read on the forward strand.
CCGGTCGGGTCGCCGAGCTGGTTGCTGCGCGTGCTGGAATCGGCGTGGAGGATCAGGCCGTGCCGGTCGTCCAGCGGCAGCTCGTAATCCGCGCCGAGCGTCATCGCATATTTGGACAGGCTGGAGAGGCGCTGGCCGCTCAGGTCGCACACCGCGGTGGCGCTGCCGATCCGCTCGATCGGGCAGGGGCCGTTGGCATAACTGTTATATTTGCCGTCGGTATAGGCGCCGCTCGCGCGCAGCGTCAGCCGGCGCGTGACGAGCGCGGTCAGGTCGACCTCGGCACCGCGCACCGTCACCTTCGGGATATTGGCGAGATAGGTGCGCAACGCGGCGGCGGCATTGGTGTCGGTGACGTTGGTCTGGAAATCGGTGACCTTGTTGTAATAGCCGTCGATGTTGGCGATCAGATGATTGTCGAACAATCGCGTCTTCAGCCCGATCTCGTAGCTGGTGTTCTTCTCCGGCCGCACGACGGCGGTGTTGAGCGCGGGGTTGCTGTTATTGTCGAGCGCGAGGCCCGACATGTTGATGCCGCCCGATTTCTCGCCGCGCGCGAAGCTCACATAGCCGAGGATGTTGGTGGTCAGCTGATAGGCGGCGTTAGCGCGCCCGGTGACCGCGCCATCGTGGACGCTCGCCGAATAGGCCTGCGGCCGCAGGATCGACAGCTTGGCATTGGCCTGCGCCGTGGTGGTCGGCGTCGTCCCTCCGAAGACGTAGGTCGAATAATCGCCGGCCTTGTCCTCGTAGGTGTAGCGCAGGCCGCCGGTCAGCGTCAGCCGGTTGACCGGCCGCCAGTTGACCTCGCCGAACGCGGCATAGCTGTTCGAGCGGAAATCGGTCGTGCCGTTCGTGCCATAGCCGTCGAGCAGGTTGGCGGGATAGGTGCTGGCCGGCCCGAGCAGCCAGTAGGTCGCCTGCGATCCGTAGATCGAGATCGGGTGGCCGACCAGCTTCTGCCGCAGGAAATACAGGCCGCCGACATAGGACAGGCGGTGATCGCCGTTCGAGGCGAAGCGCAGCTCCTGGCTATATTGATCCTGCCGCGAGGGGATGTGCTGCGACGTCTGGATCTGGATTCCGGTATAATCGCGGTCGTTCGCCGCATCCCAGTTCCAGAAGCGCCACGCGCTGACCGAGGTGAGCGTGACCGGCCCGACGTCCCAGTCGGCGATGGCGGAAACCCCGCCCTCGTTGGTGTTCACGCCAAGCGCCGCGTCGATGTCGGTCACGCGGTCATACGGGTTGGTGCTGGGGAAGACGTAGGCGCCGCCCGGCACGTTCGCCGCCAACGCGGCATATTGGCGCGCGGCCGCCTTCAGCGTCGGCGCGACCTTGTAGAAGACCTGCGTGCAGCATTCGGATTCGAAATTGGTGAAATCGGCGATCAGCCGCACCTTGAAAACGTCGTCGGGCTTGAACAACAATTGCGCGCGCACTGCTTGATTGCCGATCCCGTTCTGGTCCGCGCCGGTGCGGATGTTGTGGATGAAGCCGTCGGAGCGGGTCGACAGGCCGGAGATGCGCGCCGCGAGCGTGTCGCTGATCGGGAAGGATGCCGCCGCCTTGGCCTGCACGAAATTGCGGCTGCCGACCGACACCTCCTCATAGGCCTCGGGCGTGAAGGTGGGCGCGCGCGTGGTGACGTTGATCGCGCCGGCGGTGCTGTTCTTGCCGAACAGCGTGCCCTGCGGCCCGCGCAACACCTCGACCTGGTCGATGTCGGACAAATCGAACGCCGCCGTCGCCGGGCGGCCGTGATAGACCTGGTCGACATAATAGCCGACGCCCGGCTCCAGCCCGTCGTTCGACTGGCTGACCGCTACGACGCTGCTGCCCAGCCCGCGGATGGTGAAGGCGGTGTTGCGCGGGTTGGCCGAGCTGTAGCTGAGGCTGGGGACGAGCTGCTGCAATTGCTGGGTGTTGACCGTGTAGGATCGGTCGAGCAGCGCGCCGCCCACCACCGACAGCGATCCCGGTACGCTCTGCGCATCCTCGTTGCGGCGGCGCGCGGTGACGATGACGTCGGGCAGGCCCTGCGGATCGCTCGACGGAGCCGCCTGCGCGGTATTGCTGGCCGGTGCGGGCACCGCATCGGCTTGTGCCAGGGCCGGCATCGCCGCGCAGCAGGCACAGATCGTCGCCAGCAGAAGGCGGCGCATCGTCATCGTCATTATCCCCCCGTGCGCGCGGCTCGCGGTGCCTCAGGCACGCGGCGGTTCGCGCTAAGTTGCCCTGCCATATCAGAACTTGCGCCGCCGGGTCCATAAAACGACCGCTTCGGACGGGAACGCCACATACGAAAAACGCCGCCACCCGGTAGGGTGGCGGCGTCGTTTCGAGGATCGTCGCGGGGGACGATCAGCTGTTCAGATAGTCGCCCGCATCGGCATCGGTGCCGTGGCCGGTCGCCACGACCTCGGCCAGCGGATCGCTGCCGGTGCCGGTCGAGTCACGCGGGGTGCGCGCGAGCTCGGCGGCATGCTCCTCGGCCGCACTCTCCGGCGCCACCAGCGAGGCGGCGAGGCCGCGGTGCGAGGCGCGCAGCGCCGCGTCGCGCGACGTCGCGGTGACGCGCAGCCGGTTCATGCCCGCGCCGGTGCCGGCGGGGATGAGACGGCCGACGATCACATTCTCCTTGAGGCCGTTCAGCGTGTCGATCTTGCCCTGCACCGAAGCCTCGGTGAGGACGCGGGTCGTCTCCTGGAACGACGCCGCCGAGATGAACGAGCGCGTCTGCAGCGAGGCCTTGGTGATGCCCAGCAGGATCGGCTTGCCTTCCGCCGGAGCGCCGCCGGTCAGCGCCGCCTTGGCGTTGACCTCGTCCATCTCCTCGCGATCCACCTGCTCGCCAGGGAGCAGGGTGGTGTCGCCGGCCGCGGTGATCTCGACCTTCTGCAGCATCTGACGGACGATCGTCTCGATGTGCTTGTCGTTGATCTTCACGCCCTGCAGACGATAGACCTCCTGGATTTCCGACACGAGATATTCCGCGAGCGGCTCGATGCCGAGCACCTCGAGAATGTCGTGCGGATCGGGCGAGCCGCCGATCAGATTGTCGCCGCGCTTGACGTAATCGCCTTCCTGCGCGTCGATCGTCTTCGACTTCGGCACCAGATACTCGACCGGCTCCGAGCCATCGTCCGGACGGATGATGACCTTGCGCTTGGCCTTGTAGTCCTTGCCGAACTCGACCCGACCGGAGACCTTGGCGATGATCGCATTCTCCTTGGGCTTGCGCGCCTCGAAGAGCTCGGCGACGCGCGGCAGACCGCCGGTGATGTCGCGGGTACGCGCCGCTTCGCGCGGAACGCGTGCCAGCACTTCGCCGGCCTCGACCATCTGCCCGTCCTCGACCGCGATGACCGCGCCCGGTGCCAGGCGGCTGATGCCGGCCTCGCCCGACTGCTCGTCCAGCAGCGTGATGCGCGGGCGCAGGTCGTCCTTCTTGGAACGGCCCTGATCCTCGAGCACGACGCGCTGGGTGAGACCGGTCGTCTCGTCCGATTCCTCGCGCACGGTGCGGTTCTCGATCAGATCCTGGAAGCGGACCATGCCCTTCTTGTCGGTGATGACCGGCATGTAGGCCGGATCCCACTGGGCGATACGATCGCCCTTGGTGACGATATGGCCGTCCTCGTACAGGATCTGCGCGCCGTAGGGCAGGCGATGGGTCGAACGCTCGCGCCCGTCCATGTCGACGATCGCGATCTCGCCCGAACGCGACAGCGTGACACGCTGCCCGCGCGGGTTGAGGATGGTCGGAACGTCACGATACTGGATCGTGCCGTCGGCCACCGCCTCAAGGTTCGACTGCTCGTTGAGCTGCGCCGCGCCGCCGATGTGGAAGGTCCGCATCGTCAGCTGCGTGCCCGGCTCGCCGATCGACTGCGCGGCGATGACGCCCACCGCCTCGCCGATGTTGACCGGCGTGCCGCGGGCGAGATCGCGTCCGTAGCAGGCCGCGCAGACGCCGCCCTTCGATTCGCAGACCAGCGGGCTGCGGATCTTCACGGCCTGCGGAGCCACCGCCTCGATCTTGGCGACGAGCGCCTCGTCGAGCAAAGTGCCCTCAGGCGCGACGACGTCACCCGTCTTGGAGTCGACGATGTCCTCCGCCGTGGTGCGGCCGAGGATGCGCTCGCCGAGCGAGGCGATGGTCGCACCGCCCTGCACGATCGCACGCATCTCCAGCGCCCGCTCGGTGCCGCAGTCGAGCTCGACGACGACGCAATCCTGCGACACGTCGACCAGACGGCGGGTGAGGTAACCGGAGTTGGCGGTCTTCAACGCCGTATCCGCGAGACCCTTGCGGGCGCCGTGGGTGGAGTTGAAATATTCGAGGACGGTCAGGCCTTCCTTGAAGTTCGAGATGATCGGCGTCTCGATGATCTCGCCCGACGGCTTGGCCATCAGGCCGCGCATGCCGGCAAGCTGCTTGATCTGCGCCTGCGAACCACGCGCGCCCGAATGCGCCATCATGTAGATGGCGTTGATCGGCGCCTCACGACCGTCGTCGGTCTTCTTGACCGCCTGGATCTCCTTCATCATCTCGGCCGCCACGCGGTCGCCGCAGCGCGACCAGGCGTCGATCACCTTGTTGTACTTTTCCTGCTGGGTGATCAGGCCGTCCTGATATTGCTGCTCGTAATCCTTCACGAGCGAGCGCGTCTCGTCGACCAGCGGCTCCTTCGCCGCCGGGATCACCATGTCGTCCTTGCCGAACGAGATGCCCGCCTTGAACGCGTGGCGGAAGCCGAGGCTCATGATGCCGTCGGCGAACAGCACCGTCTCCTTCTGGCCGGTGTGGCGATAGACGATGTCGATGACGTCGCCGATCTCCTTCTTGGTCAGCAGGCGGTTGACCGTCTCGAACGGCACCTTGTGGCTCTTCGGCAGCGTCTCGGCGATCAGCATGCGGCCCGGCGTGGTCTCGACCCGCTTGAGGTAGGTCTGGCCATTCTCGTCGGTCTGCGGGACGCGGGTGGTGATCCGGGTATGGAGCGTCACCGCGCCGGCGTTGAGCGCCTGATGCACCTCGGGCATGTCGCCGATCGCCATTCCCTCGCCGGGCTCATTCTCCTTGAGCATCGACAGGTAATAGAGGCCAAGCACCATGTCCTGCGACGGCACGATGATCGGCTTGCCGTTGGCGGGCGAGAGGATGTTGTTGGTCGACATCATCAGCACGCGCGCTTCCAGCTGCGCCTCTAGGCTCAGCGGAACGTGGACGGCCATCTGGTCGCCGTCGAAGTCGGCGTTGAACGCAGAGCAGACCAGCGGGTGGAGCTGGATCGCCTTGCCCTCGATCAGCACGGGCTCGAACGCCTGGATGCCGAGACGGTGGAGCGTCGGCGCGCGATTGAGCAGCACCGGATGCTCGCGGATCACCTCGTCGAGGATGTCCCAGACTTCCTTGCGCTCCTTCTCGACCCACTTCTTCGCCTGCTTCAGCGTCATGCTGAGGCCCTTGGCGTCGAGGCGCGCGTAGATGAACGGCTTGAACAGCTCGAGCGCCATCTTCTTCGGCAGGCCGCACTGGTGCAGCTTGAGCTCGGGACCGGTCACGATCACCGAACGGCCCGAATAGTCGACGCGCTTGCCGAGCAGATTCTGGCGGAAGCGGCCCTGCTTGCCCTTCAGCATGTCGGACAGCGACTTCAGCGGACGCTTGTTGGCGCCCGTGATCGTGCGGCCGCGACGACCATTGTCGAACAAGGCGTCGACCGACTCCTGCAGCATGCGCTTCTCGTTGCGGACGATGATGTCCGGCGCGCGCAGCTCCATCAGCCGCTTGAGGCGGTTGTTGCGGTTGATGACGCGACGATACAAATCGTTGAGATCGGAGGTCGCGAAGCGGCCGCCATCCAGCGGCACCAGCGGGCGCAGCTCGGGCGGGATGACCGGCACGACGTCGAGGATCATCCACTCCGGGCGGTTGCCCGAATCGATGAAGCTCTCGACGACCTTCAGCCGCTTGATGATCTTCTTGGGCTTCAGCTCGGACTTCGTCTCGGCCAGCTCCTTGAGCAGCGCGTCACGCTCGCCCTCGAGGTCGAGATCGATGAGCATCTGCTTGACCGCTTCGGCGCCGATCCCGGCGGAGAAGGCGTCCTCGCCATATTCGTCCTGCGCGGTGAGCAGCTCGTCCTCGGTGAGGAGCTGATACTTTTCGAGCGGGGTCAGGCCCGGCTCGATCACCACATAGGCCTCGAAATACAGCACGCGCTCGAGCTGCTTGAGCTGCATGTCGAGCAGCAGGCCTATGCGCGACGGCAGCGACTTCAGGAACCAGATGTGCGCGACCGGGGCGGCGAGCTCGATATGGCCCATCCGCTCGCGGCGGACCTTCGAGACGGTGACCTCGACGCCGCACTTCTCGCAGACGATGCCCTTGTACTTCATGCGCTTGTACTTGCCGCACAGGCACTCGTAATCCTTGATCGGACCGAAGATGCGCGCGCAGAACAGGCCGTCACGCTCGGGCTTGAACGTGCGATAGTTGATCGTCTCGGGCTTCTTGATCTCGCCGAAGCTCCACGAGCGGATGCGGTCGGGCGAGGCGATGCCGATCTTGATCTGGTCGAAGGTCTCGGCCTTCGCGACCGGATTGGCGAAATTGGTCAGTTCGTTCATTTTCAAGTCCTCACTGGGAGGGAAAACATCGCGCGGCGATCAGGAGCGCCGCCCGCATCGGGCGACGCTCCGCTGGATCACTCCGCCGCTTCGGCCAGGTCGTCGCCGTCCTCGTTGGTGGTGAGGTCGACGTTAAGGCCGAGCGAGCGCATTTCCTTGACGAGCACGTTGAAGCTCTCGGGGATGCCGGCCTCGAACGTATCGTCGCCCTTGACGATCGCCTCGTAGACCTTGGTGCGGCCGACCACGTCGTCGGACTTCACCGTCAGCATCTCCTGCAGCGTGTAGGCGGCGCCATAGGCCTGGAGCGCCCACACCTCCATCTCGCCGAAGCGCTGGCCGCCGAACTGCGCCTTGCCGCCCAGCGGCTGCTGGGTGACGAGGCTGTACGGCCCGATCGAACGTGCGTGGATCTTGTCGTCCACAAGGTGGTGCAGCTTCAGCATGTAGATGTAGCCGACGGTCACCTTGCGATCGAACGCCTCGCCCGAGCGGCCGTCATACAGCGTCGACTGGCCCGACGTGGCATAGCCCGCCTTGGTCAGCATCGCCGACACGTCCGCCTCGCGCGCACCGTCGAACACCGGGGTCGCCATCGGCACGCCGTTCTTCAGCAGCCCCGCCATCTCGACGACCTGATCGCCCGAAAGCGCGTCGATCTCGTCGTGATATTGCGGACCGTAGACGTCCTTCAGCCGCGCCACGACCGCCTCGGGGGCAGCACCGCCGGACGCGTTCGGATTGGCTTCGCGCCAATCCTCCAGCGCCTCGGTGATCTGCTTGCCCAGGCCACGCGAGGCCCAGCCGAGATGCGTCTCGAAGATCTGGCCGACGTTCATGCGGCTCGGCACGCCGAGCGGGTTCAGCACGATGTCGACGTGGGTGCCGTCCTCCAGGAACGGCATGTCCTCGATCGGCAGGATGCGGCTGATGACGCCCTTGTTGCCGTGACGGCCGGCCATCTTGTCGCCCGGCTGCAGCTTGCGCTTCACCGCGACGAACACCTTGACCATCTTCAGCACGCCCGGCGGCAGCTCGTCGCCGCGCTGCAGCTTCTCGACGCGGTCGTCGAACTTGCGGACGATCGCGGCGACGGCATCGTCATACTGCGCCTTGACCGCTTCCAGATCGCTCTGGCGGGCATCGTCGGCGACGGCGAACTTCCACCAGTCGCGCTTCTCGACCTCGTCGAGCAGGGTCTCGTCGATCACCGCGCCCTTGCGGACGCCCTTCGGACCCGACACGACCGTCTGGCCGGTCAGCATCTCGCGCAGGCGCGACCACGATGCGCGGTTGAGGATCGCGCGTTCGTCCTCGCGGTCCTTGGTCAGGCGGTCGATCTCCTCGCGCTCGATCGCGAGCGCGCGCTCGTCCTTGTCGATGCCGTGACGGTTGAAGACGCGGACGTCGACCACCGTGCCGGACACGCCCGGCGGCAGGCGCAGCGAGGTGTCGCGCACGTCGGACGCCTTTTCGCCGAAGATGGCGCGGAGCAGCTTCTCTTCCGGCGTCATCGGGCTTTCGCCCTTCGGCGTGATCTTGCCGGCGAGGATGTCGCCCGGCTCGACCTCGGCCCCGACATAGACGATGCCCGCCTCGTCGAGGTTGCGCAGCGCCTCTTCACCCACGTTCGGGATGTCGCGGGTGATGTCCTCCGGCCCGAGCTTCGTATCGCGGGCCATCACCTCGAACTCGTCGATGTGGATCGACGTGAACACGTCGTCCTTCACGATCCGCTCGGAGATCAGGATCGAATCCTCGTAGTTGTAGCCGTTCCACGGCATGAACGCGACGAGGGTGTTGCGGCCCAGCGCCAGCTCGCCGAACTCGGTCGACGGGCCGTCGGCGATGATGTCGCCCGCCTTCACCACGTCGCCCACCTTCACCAGCGGACGCTGGTTGATGCAGGTCGACTGGTTCGAGCGCTGGAACTTCATCAGCGTGTAGATGTCGACGCCCGACTTGCCGGCATCGATGTCGCCGGTGGCGCGCACCACGATGCGGGCGGCGTCGACCTGGTCGACGATGCCCAGCCGGCGGGCGGCGATGGCGGCGCCGCTGTCGCGGGCGACCGTCTCCTCCATGCCGGTGCCGACGAACGGCGCCTCGGCCTTGACCAGCGGCACGGCCTGGCGCTGCATGTTCGAGCCCATCAGCGCGCGGTTGGCGTCGTCATTCTCCAGGAAGGGAATGAGCGAGGCCGCGACCGACACGAGCTGCTTGGGGCTGACGTCCATCAGCGTGATGTGGCCGCGCGGCGCCATCAGGAACTCGCCGCTCTCGCGTGCCGAGACCAGATCCTCCTGGAAATGGCCCTCGGCGTCGAGCTCGGCATTGGCCTGCGCGATCGTGTGCTTGGCTTCTTCCATCGCCGACAGATAGACGACGTCGTTCGTCACCTTGCCGTCGATGATCTTGCGGTACGGCGTCTCGATGAAGCCATACTTGTTTACGCGGCTGAACGACGCGAGCGAGTTGATCAGGCCGATGTTCGGGCCTTCTGGCGTCTCGATCGGGCAGATGCGGCCATAGTGGGTCGGGTGGACGTCGCGGACTTCGAAGCCCGCGCGCTCACGCGTGAGACCGCCCGGCCCGAGCGCCGAGACGCGACGCTTGTGCGTCACTTCGGAGAGCGGGTTGGTCTGGTCCATGAACTGCGACAGCTGCGACGAACCGAAGAATTCGCGCACCGCGGCGACCGCGGGCTTCGCGTTGATCAGGTCGTTCGGCATGACGGTCGACACGTCGACCGAGCTCATGCGCTCCTTCACCGCGCGCTCCATGCGGAGCAGGCCGACGCGATACTGGTTCTCGAGCAGCTCGCCCACCGAACGCACGCGGCGGTTGCCGAGATTGTCGATGTCGTCGATCTCGCCGCGGCCGTCCTTCAGGTTGACCAGCGTCTTGACCACCGCGAGGATATCCTCGGTGCGCAGCGTCGTGACCGTGTCCTCGACGTCGAGGTCGAGACGCATGTTGAGCTTCACGCGGCCGACGGCCGACAGGTCGTAGCGCTCGGGATCGAAGAACAGGCCGGCGAACAGCGCCTCGGCGGTCTCCTTCGTCGGCGGCTCGCCGGGGCGCATGACGCGATAGATTTCGGACAGCGCATGATCGCGCTCCTCGACCTTGTCGGCCTTGAGCGTATTGCGCATCCATGCGCCGGTCGAGATGTGGTCGATGTCGAGCAGGTCGACATGGTCGAAGCCGGCGCCGTCGAGCTTCTCGAGATTCTCGGGCGTAACCTCGTCGCCGGCCTCGATGTAGATGCGGCCGGTGGCTTCGTCGATCAGCTCGAACGCCGAATAGCGACCGTAAATCTCTTCGGTCGGGATCAGCAGCGTCGTCAGCCCGTCCTTCGCCGCCTTGTTGGCCGCGCGCGGGGAAATCTTGGTGTTCGCGGGGAAGACGACCTCGCCGGTGTCGCCATTGACGACATCGAAGCCCGGCTTCTGGCCGCGCCAATTCTCGGAGACGAACGGCACCTTCCACCCGCCATCGCCACGAACGTAGCGCTGCGTGCGGTAGAAGTGGGTGAGGATTTCCTCGTCGTTCAGGCCCAGCGCGTAGAGCAGGGTCGTCACCGGCAGCTTGCGCTTGCGGTCGATGCGGACGTTGACGATGTCCTTGGCGTCGAACTCGAAATCGAGCCACGAGCCACGATACGGGATCACGCGCGCCGCGAAGAGATACTTGCCCGAGGCGTGGGTCTTGCCGCGGTCATGGTCGAACAGCACGCCCGGCGAACGGTGCATCTGCGAGACGATCACGCGCTCGGTGCCGTTGATGATGAACGTGCCGTTCTGCGTCATGAGCGGCATGTCGCCCATGTAGACGTCCTGCTCCTTGATATCGAGCACGGAGCGGGTGTCGGTGTCGGCGTCGACCTCGAACACGATCAGGCGCAGCGTCACGCGCATCGGCGCCGCGAAGGTGATGCCGCGCTGGCGGCACTCGTCGATGTCGTACTTCGGCTCTTCCAGCTCGTAGGTCACGAAATCGAGCTCGGCGGTGCCGGCGAAGTCGCGGATCGGGAAGACCGAGCGCAGGGTCTTCTCGAGACCCGAAATGTAGCCGATCGAGGGATCGGAGCGCAGGAACTGCTCGTAGCTTTCGCGCTGCACCTCGATCAGGTTCGGCATCTGCACGACTTCGTGGATGTTGCCGAAGACCTTGCGGATGCGCTTCTTCGCTGCAGTCAGCGCGGGGGGGAGGGCCTGAGTCGCCATCGATCTTCCTCTTGGTGCCGGACGGAGCCGGATCAGATTTCTTCCGCCTCGCTGCGGAAACGCGGCCGAAGCGTGGGGTGCATTCCACGCAAAAAAGTGCGGATCCGGGCCATCGGAACCGCACTGCAGCGTCTGGGAAGTCCTCCGTCGCCCCAATTCGTCGCGGCCCGTGCGCTAACCGGGCCGTGTCCCGAGGCGGGACGGAGGATGGGGCGTCATACGCGACTCCCGCATCGTCGCTTTGCCATGTAGGGATTTTTCAACGGAGGTAAAGGGGGTGCGACCGGACGCTGAAACCTTCGCTTGCCGCCGCGATAGCACAATCCGTCTTATCAGCGGCGGCGCGCGCTTCCATATCGCCGCCATGCCCGATCCGTCTCCGTCCGATCTTCTCGACTCCCTCCGTACCGCCGCGGTCGAGGCCGGCGCCGCCGTGCTGCGCCACCGCGCGGCGGGCGTCCACGCCGAGGAGAAGGCCGACCATTCCCCCGTCACCGCCGCCGATCGCGAGGCCGAGGCGATCGTCCTGCGCCATCTGGCAGCGGTCGCGCCGGGCGTGCCGGTTGTGGCGGAGGAGGAAGCCGCCGCCGGCCGCATCCCGCAGGCGGGCGACCGCTTCTTTCTGGTCGATCCACTCGACGGCACCAAGGAATATGTCGGCGGCGGCGACGACTTCACCGTCAACATCGCGCTGATCGAGCGGGGCGCGCCGGTGCTGGGGGTCGTCTACGCCCCCGCCCGCGCCCGTCTGTTTTGGGGCGACGTGGTGGCGGGCGAGGCGTGGCAGGCGACCCAGCCAGTCGACGGAGCCGCCGACGAGGTGCGCCGCATCGCCTGCACTGCGCCCGCGGGCGGGTTGCGCGCGGTCGCATCCAAATCGCACGGCACCCCCGCGACCGAATCCTACCTCACCGCCTGCAAGGCCGGCGCACGCCTGTCGGTCGGCTCCAGCCTCAAGTTCGTGCTGGTGGCGGCGGGTGAGGCGGACATCTATCCGCGCGCCGGGCCGACGATGGAGTGGGACACGGCCGCGGGCGATGCGGTGCTGCGCGCGGCGGGCGGCATGACCTTCGATCTCGACGGCGCGCCGCTGGCCTATGGCAAGCCGCATTTCTTCAATCCGGGCTTCGTCGCCGCCGGCCGCTGCACGGCGGTGCCCTTGCGCGATCATTATCCCGATGCGCCGACCGTGCCGGGGGTGCGGGCATGAGCGCCGCGCTGACCCATTTGCAGCGGCTGGAGGCCGAGAGCATCCACATCCTGCGCGAGGTGGTCGCTACCGCCGAGCGGCCGGTGATGCTCTATTCGGTCGGCAAGGATTCGGCGGTGATGCTGCACCTTGCGCGCAAGGCCTTCTATCCGTCGCCGCCGCCTTTCCCTTTGCTCCATGTCGATACGACGTGGAAATTCGGGGACATGTACGCGCTGCGCGACCGCATGGCGGCCGAGAGCGGGATGGAGCTGATCGTCCACCGCAATCCCGACGCGATGGCGCGCGGCATCAACCCGTTCGACCATGGCAGCCTCCACACCGACCTGTGGAAGACCGAGGGGCTGAAGCAGGCGCTCGACCAGCATGGCTTCGACGCGGCGTTCGGCGGCGCGCGCCGCGACGAGGAGAAGAGCCGCGCCAAGGAGCGCATCTTCTCGTTCCGTTCGGCCGCGCACCGCTGGGATCCGAAGAACCAGCGGCCCGAACTATGGAACCTCTACAATGCCCGCCATGCGAAGGGTGAGAGCATCCGCGTCTTCCCGATCTCCAACTGGACCGAGCTCGACATCTGGCAATATATCCATCTCGAGAGCATCCCGATCGTCCCGCTCTATTTCGCGGCGAAGCGCCCGACGGTGGAGCGCGACGGGCTGCTGCTGATGGTCGACGACGATCGCTTCCGCCTTGCGCCCGGCGAGGTGCCGGTCGAGCGCTCGATCCGCTTCCGCACGCTGGGCTGCTACCCGCTCACCGGCGCGGTCGAGAGCGAGGCGACGACCCTGCCCGAGGTGATCCAGGAGATGCTCCTGACCACCACGTCCGAGCGACAGGGCCGCGCGATCGATCGCGACGCCGGCAGCGCGAGCATGGAGAAGAAGAAGCAGGAGGGCTATTTCTGATGAGCGATGCTCCGCTTTCCCGTCATCCCGGCGAAGGCCGGGATCCAGCCGCTGACGTGGACCTGGACCCCGGCCTTCGCCGGGGCGACGACAATGCCTATCAGGCCGACGCGCTGATCGCGGCGGACATCGACGCCTATCTCGAGCGGCATCGCCACAAGAGCTTGCTGCGCTTCATCACCTGCGGCAGCGTCGACGACGGGAAGTCGACGCTGATCGGCCGCCTGCTCTACGATTCGAAGATGATCTTCGAGGATCAGCTGGCGGCGCTCGAGGCGGATTCGAAGCGCGTCGGCACGCAGGGGCAGAATATCGACTTCGCCTTGCTGGTTGACGGCCTCGCCGCCGAGCGCGAGCAGGGCATCACGATCGACGTCGCCTACCGGTTCTTCGCGACCGACCGGCGCAAGTTCATCGTCGCCGACACGCCCGGCCACGAACAATATACGCGCAACATGGTGACCGGCGCATCGACCGCCGATCTCGCCGTCATCCTGATCGACGCGCGCAAGGGCGTGCTGACGCAGACGCGGCGGCACAGCTACCTCGCGCACCTGATCGGCGTCCGCCATCTGGTACTCGCGGTCAACAAGATGGACCTGGTCGGCTACGACCAGCCGACCTACGACGCGATCGTCGCCGATTATGCCGCCTTCGCGCAGTCGATCGGGATCGAGGGCTTCACGCCGATCCCGATCTCGGGCTTCGTCGGCGACAACATCACCGCGCGCTCGGCCAACACGCCATGGTATGACGGGCCGACGCTGATGGCGCATTTGGAGGCGGTCGAGGTCGACGCCACCGCCGATCAGGCCAGGCCGTTTCGGCTGCCGGTGCAGTGGGTCAACCGGCCCAATCTCGATTTCCGCGGCTTCTCGGGGCTGATCGGCGCCGGCACGGTGCGGCCGGGCGATGCGGTGCGCGTGTTGCCGTCGGGGCGGACCTCGACCGTCGCGCGCATCGTCACGCTCGACGGCGATCTGGCTGAGGCGGTCGCGGGCCAGTCGGTCACGCTGACGCTGGCGGACGAGGTCGACTGCAGCCGTGGCGACGTCATCGCCGCCGCCGATGCCCCGCCCGAGGCCGCCGACCAGTTCGAGGCGACGATCGTGTGGATGGCGGAGGAAGCGCTGCTGCCCGGCCGTGCCTACTGGCTGCAATCGGCGACGCAGACCGTGTCCGCCACGGTGCAGCCGCCCAAATATCAGGTCAACGTCAACACGCTGGAGCATCTTGCGGCGAAGACGCTGGAGCTGAACGCGATCGGCGTCGCCAATCTGTCGACCGACCGCCCGTTGGTGTTCGCGCCTTATGCCGAGGATCGCACGCTCGGCGGCTTCATCCTGATCGACAAGCTGACCAACGCCACCGTCGCTGCGGGCATGCTGCACTTCGCGCTGCGCCGCGCGCAGAATATCCACCGTCAGGCGACCGAGCGCACGCGCGAGCATCACGCCGCGCTCAAGCACCAGCAGCCGGCGGTTTTGTGGTTCACGGGCCTGTCCGGCGCAGGCAAGTCGACCATCGCCGATCTGGTCGAGCAGAAGCTGGCGCGGATGAACCGCCACACCTTCCTGCTCGACGGCGACAATGTGCGCCACGGGCTCAACCGCGATCTGGGTTTTACCGATGCCGACCGGGTCGAGAATATCCGACGCGTCGGCGAAGTCGCGCGGCTGATGGCCGATGCCGGGCTGATCGTGCTGACCGCTTTCATCTCGCCCTTCCGCGCCGAGCGCGCGATGGTGCGCAGCATGCTGCCCGCGGGCGAGTTCGTCGAGATCCATATCGACACGCCGCTGGCCGACGCCGAGGCGCGCGACGTGAAGGGCCTGTATGCCAAGGCGCGCGCGGGCACGCTGAAGAACTTCACCGGCATCGACAGCCCCTACGAAGCCCCCGACGCCCCCGAAATCCGCATCGACACCAGCACGATGACGGCGGACGAGGCGGCGGAATTGATCGTGCGCTACCTCATCCCCTGACGGGTTGACGGCGCTCCCGCGGTTGCCCCAGCATGGCGGCGATTTCGTGGGGGAATGGATGAAGCGGATCGTTATGGCGTCGGCGCTCGCAATGGCGTCGGCGGCCGCAGCGCCTGTCGGGGCGGTGTGCACGCGCGGGTTGAAGGCAGAGTTGCCGATCACCTTCAATGGTCTCCGGCCGATGGTGCCGACCAAGGTCAACGGCTTTGACAAGACCTTCCTGCTCGACAGCGGCGCCTTCTGGAGCACGATCACGCACGAGGATGCCGCCAAATTCGGGATGAAGCTCTCCGCGCAGGGCAAGGGCTACGAGATCATCGGCATCGGCGGGAGCGAGAATACCGGCATCGCGGCGGCGCAGACGCTGACACTGTCGGGACGGACCATCGCGGCATCGGGAAGCTATCCGGGCTTCCTGCAGTTTCTGCTCGGCAGCGGGAGCGTGCTCGGCCAGAACATCCTCAATTCCGGCGATACCGAATATGATCTGGGCCAGGGCGTCGTGCGGCTGATCCAGGCGACGGGCTGCGATGCCGACCAGAGCCCCTATTGGGCCAGGAACGGAACGGCCTATTCGGTGATCGGCATCGAGCCGGTCGAGCGGAACTGGCATATTCGCGGCCAGGTGATCGTGAACGGCGTCACGATGAAGGCGATCTTCGATACCGGCGCGTCGACGTCGGTCCTCAGCCTGCCTGCCGCCGCGCGCGTCGGCGTCAAGCCGTCCAGTCCGGGGGTAGTGCCGGCCGGGCTGGCGCATGGCTTCGGCGCGCGATCGCGCGACACGTGGATCGGCCCGTTCGCGTCGTTCAAGGTCGGCGACGAAGAGATTCGCAACACCCGCCTGCGGATCGGCGATCTGGGCGGGGATATCGACGTCGACATGCTGCTCGGCGCGGATTTCTTCCTCTCGCACCACGTCTACGTGTCTAAGAGCCAGCACAAACTCTACTTCACCTATAATGGCGGCCCGGTCTTCAACCTGTCGGTGCAGGACGGTGCGGCACCCGCGCCATCGACGGCCAACCAGCCGAAGCTTGCCGATGCCGAGAGCTATGCCCGGCGCGCGTCGGCCTCGGTCGCACGCGGCGACCGGGCGGATGCGCTGGCGGATATGGCGCAGGCGATCGCGCTGGCGCCGAACGAGTCGCGTTACCTGCTCGGGCGCGCGGCGATGTACCGCGAAGGGGGCAATCTTGCGCTTGCACGCAAGGATCTCGACGCCGCGCTGGCGATTGACCCGAAGAATGTCGAGGCACTGCTCGCCAGCGCGCGGATGCGCGTGGGTGCGGACAAGCCGGCATTGGCACGCCGGGATCTCGACGCGCTCGCATCGATATTGCCGGCGGACGCCGACGAGCAGCGGTTTCTGGGCGGTCTTTACGGCGATATCGACGCGTTCGAGCCGGGGATCGCGCATCTGACGTTGTGGCTCGACGCGCATCGGCAAAGCGGGCTGCGCGCCGCTCTGCTCAACGAGCGCTGCTGGCTGCGTGGTCTCGCCGGACGCGAACTGGCCGAAGGACTGGCCGACTGCAACGAGGCGCTGCGGGGGAACGCAAAGGATGGCGCTATGCTCGACAGCCGCGGGCTGATCCGGCTCCGGCAGGGCGATCTGGCGGGCGCGAAGGCCGATTACGATGCGGCGCTGAAGCTCGACCCGAAGCTTGCCGCTTCGCTCTACGGTCACGGGTTGGTGGAATTGCGCCAGGGCCAGAAGGCCGCGGGCGACAAGGATATCGCCGCCGGCATCGCGATCGACCCCAAAGGAATCGATCGTCTGAAGCGTAACGGCATCGCCGCCTGACGACTTCTCAAACGAAAAGGGCGGCCCCGCGGGACCGCCCTTCGCATTCACGAAACGACAGGCGTCAGGCGCCGGCCGGGGTCGGCTCGCCCCAGCCGCCGGGGCGGCGGCTCTTGGGGATCGAGGAGCCGCCGGCCGCCAGCGCGCGCGGCGCGCGGAGCTTCGGATCCTCGCGGCCGATATCGTCGCCGGCGATGGCACGCTTGGCCTCGTCGCCGTTGAGCGTCTCATATTCCAGCAGGGCCGAAGCCAGCCGGTGCAGCTCGTCGAGATTGTCGGTCAGCACCTGGCGGGCATGGTTCTCGCCCTCTTCGACCAGGCGGCGGACTTCGCTGTCGATCAGCCGCGCGGTCTCTTCGGACATATGCTGGTTGCGCGCGACCGAGTGGCCGAGGAACACCTCGTCCTGATTGTCGCGATAGCGCAGCCAGCCGAGCTTCTCGCTCATGCCATATTCCATGACCATCGAGCGGGCCATGTCGGTCGCCTGCTGGATGTCGTTGGACGCGCCGGTGTTGAGCTCGTCCGCGCCGTAGATCAGCTGCTCGGCGATGCGGCCGCCGAAGCAGAGCGCGAGCCGCGCCTTCATCTGCTTCATCGTCATCGAATAACGGTCGCGCTCGGGCAGGTTCCACGTCACGCCCAGCGCGCGGCCGCGCGGGATGATGGTGACCTTGTGCAGCGGATCGCAGCCGGGGACGTGCAGCGAGACGAGCGCATGGCCGGCCTCGTGGAACGCGGTCGCGCGCTTCTCGTCCTCGGTCATGATCATCGATTTGCGCTCGGCGCCCATCATGACCTTGTCCTTGGCTTCCTCGAACTCGCGCATCGCGATCAGACGCTTGCCCTTGCGTGCGGCGAGCAAAGCGGCCTCGTTGGCGAGGTTGGCGAGATCCGCGCCCGAGAAGCCCGGCGTGCCGCGCGCGATCGTGCGCGCATCGACGTCGGGTGCCAGCGGCAGCTTCTTCATGTGGACGTCGAGGATCTTCTCGCGGCCCTCGATATCGGGCTTGGGCACCACGACCTGGCGGTCGAAGCGGCCCGGACGCAGCAGAGCGGGATCGAGCACGTCGGGGCGGTTGGTCGCCGCCACGATGATGATGCCCTCGTTCGCCTCGAAGCCGTCCATCTCGACCAGCAGCTGGTTCAGCGTCTGCTCGCGCTCGTCATTGCCGTTGCCGAGGCCGGCGCCGCGATGGCGGCCGACCGCGTCGATCTCGTCGATGAAGACGATGCACGGCGCGCTCTTCTTCGCCTGCTCGAACATGTCGCGCACGCGGCTGGCGCCGACGCCGACGAACATCTCGACGAAATCGGAACCGGAAATGGTGAAGAACGGCACCTTCGCCTCACCCGCGATCGCGCGGGCGAGCAGGGTCTTGCCGGTGCCGGGCGAGCCGACCAGCAGCGCGCCCTTCGGGATCTTGCCGCCGAGGCGGGCGAACTTGGAGGGATCGCGCAGGAAATCGACGATCTCCTGCAATTCCTCGCGCGCCTCGTCGATGCCGGCGACGTCGTCGAACGTGACGCGGCCCTGCTTCTCGGTCAGCATCTTGGCGCGGCTCTTGCCGAAGCCCATCGCGCCCGAGCCGGCATTCTTCTGCATCTGGCGCATCACCAGATAGCCGATGCCGACGATGATGAGGAACGGCATCGCCTGGACGAGGACGTACTGCCACAGGCTCGCCTGCTCCTCCGGCCGGGCGCGGAAGGTCACGCCCTTGCCGGCGAGACGCTGGATCAGCGTGGGATCATTGGCGGGGGCATAGGTCTTGAACTGCGCGCCGTTCGAATATTTGCCGACGATCACGCCGTTGCCGATGTCGGCCTCGCGCACCGAGCCCGAGTCGACCGCCTGCAGGAAGTCGGAATAAGCGACGCTCTCGCCCGCCGATTTGCTGCCGCCGCCTTCGAACAGCGAGACAAACAATACGATCGCAAGGAGAATTCCGAGCCATATGGCCAGATTCTTCATCAGGGGGTTGGTGCCCTGCGGCTCCTTGTCGTCCTTCATCGCGTGCGCCCGCCTTTCATGGAACCGACAAGATAAGCGCGCAGACGTTAATGGCAATGGAACAGCCGCGATCCATATTATCGGTGGAACGGCGCCTGCGTGAGCCGCCACGGCGGCCCGGGATCGCAGCGCAGGCCGACCAACGTCCCGACGCGTCCGCCGTCGAGCGTATCGAGCAGCCGATCGAGCGCGTCGCCGCGCGGCGGCCGATCGGGGGCGAGCCGTGCGATGCCCGCGAGCAGCAGCCGGCGGCGATGCTCGCGCGGCAGCGCCAACGGATCGATCGACACGAACGCCTCGCCCTGCGTGATGCGCGCCGCGGCGAGATGCGCCGCCGTCCACGCGAGCGCCTCCTCCGCCTCCGCCAGCCGATCCGCCACCGCGGCGAGCCGCGCCGCGGCGGGCCACCCTTGCGCCAACAATGCGCGGGCGCGGGTGCGATCGAAGCGCGGGTCGAGGTTCGAGGGGTCGCGCGCCGGTGTCAGGCCGGCTTCGGCCACTAAAGCCTCCAGCTCGGCCTTGGTCCAGTCGAGCAGCGGGCGGACCAACTCTACGCCGGGCGCGCCGTCCAGCGGCCGGCGGCGGCGGATGCCGGAGAGGCCGGCAATGCCCGCGCCGCGCACTAGCCGCATCAACACGGTCTCGGCCTGATCGTCCTGGTGGTGCGCGGTCGCGAGCATGGCCGCGCCTTCGCCCGCCGCCCAGCGCGCGAGCGCGGCGTAGCGCGCCGCGCGCGCCGCCGCCTGCAGCCCGGCCGGATCGTCGGCGACTTCGACCGTCAGGATCGCATGCGGTACGCCGAGCGTGCGGCAGACCTCTGCCACCATCATCGCCTCGGCACGCGCCTCGAGCCGCAGCCCATGGTCGACGGTCGCGGCGATCACCGTATCCGGCCGCGCCGCGTGCGCGAGCAGCAGCAATGCGAGGCTGTCGGGGCCGCCGGAGACGGCAAGCGCGAGCCGGTCGGACGGCGCGAGGCCGGTCAGCGCCTGCGCGAAGCGATCGAGATGGTCGCTACCGCCCATCCGTCATCCCGGCGGAGGCCGGGATCCAGGTCAGGGTAATGGTCGATCGCAGAGCGTTGCCGCATCCGTGCCGCCGTCCTGGATCCCGGCCTGTGCCGGGATGACGGGGCGCTGCGGCGGTGCGCGTCACTTGCACTTGGCGTCGCGGCGGCCGGCGGCGACCTTCTGCTTCAGGCTGTCGGGCACCTTGTCGCCATAGGCGCTGTCGAGCTCGTCATAGACGCGGCAGGCGTCGCTGGTCTTCTTGAGCTGGTAGAGCGACTGGCCGAGATAATAGAGGCTGTCGGGCGCACGGTCGCCGCGCGGATTGGTCTGGTAATTGGCGGCGAACGTCTCGGCGGCGCGCGCAGGCTGGCCGTCGTCGAGATAGGCGCGGCCGAGCAGATTCTGTGCATAGCTGGCGCGCTTGCTCTTCGGATATTTGGCGACGACCGCCTTCAGCGCGGTCTCGGCGTCGGCGAACTTCTTCTGCGACCACAGGCGATAGCCGGCCATGTAGGCGTCCTCGGCCGGATCGCCGCTCGCGGCGCCGGCATCGGCCGCGGGCGCGGGCGTCTCGTCGACCGGTTCGGCGATCAGCTTGGCGGGGCGTCCCGGTGGCGGCGTGGTCTTGCCGCTTTTGGTGGGCCGTGCCGGGGCGGGGCCGGTATCGACGAACGGCGCCGGCGCGGGTGCAGCGAGCGCCGGCGGCGGGGCGGATGCCGCCTCCAGCGTCTTCAGGCGCGTGTCGAATTCCTGCCGGTCGCGCGCGCTCTGTTCGGACATGATCTGCAGCCGATGCTCGGCCTCCTCGACGCGGCCGGTCATCTGCGACACCGCGCGCTCGAGATCGCTGACGCGCGCCGTCAGGTCGTTGAGCGGCGCGCTCGCCGGCAGGCCGGCCGCCGCCTGCGGTGCGGGCGCGGCGATCTCGGGCTCCGAATAAGCGGGCGCTCCGCCGGGGAAGACCTTGCGTTGCACGGCCTTCAGCTCGCGCTCGACCCGGTCGACGCGCTGGTCGAGGCCCGGCTTGGAATCGGCCCACGCCGGCGATGCCGCCGATGCGAGCAGAAGGACGATGCCGAGGCGAAGGCGGGTCATGCGGGCTCCCAATGGATATGCGGGCGGCGCTGCCCGCTCACGCCCCAAGCATAATCAAGCTGACGCGCGGGTGAAGCGCTTCAGTTCGCGCCGTTGTCGACCGGGGTCGGCGCGTCGGCCGGCGGCTGCGTCGCGGGTGCGGGCGTCGCGACGCGCGCCAGCAGCGCGTCGGCCTTGAGCGACACGTTCTTGGCGGCGCGATCGGGATCGCCCACGGGCGGGATCGGCGTCGCGCCGACGGTGATGGTGGTCACGCCCGGCCGCCCGGTGGTGAGCATCGGCGCGACCGCCGTGGCGGGCACCTCGAAATGATCGGAGGTTTTCAGCAGCCCCATGAACAGCGTCTTCCCGCTATCCTCCACCTTGATCCACACGTCCTGCGTCGCCCCGATCACCACCGGGCCGCCGATGGCGGGCGCGGCCGGGGCCGGAGCGGCCGGCTGAGGCGCAGGTGTAGTGGCGGCGACGGGCGGAGTGGCCGGCCGGTCGCTCGACGTTGCGGCAAGCTCGGTCGGCGCCTCGGACTGCGATCCGCGCCAGTAGAGATAGCCGAGCCCGGCCACGATCGCGATCAGCAGCACGACCAGCGCGAGCCCGGCGGGCGGCGTCCGGTGCGGATCGGCCGGCTCGTAGGTCATCACGTTCTGGCGCACCACCGTCGCGCCGCCCATCTCCTCGCGGAAATCCTGCGACAGGCGCTGCCCGTCCAGCCCGAGCAGTCGGGCGTAGCTCTTGACGAAACCGGCGCTGTAGGTCGCGGCGGGAAGCCCCGAATAATCGCCCTCCTCGATCGCGGCGAGATGGCGGATCGGAATGCGCGTGCGCTGGGCGACATCGGTCAGCTCCAGCCCTTCAGCTTCGCGTGCCGCTCGCAGTCGATCTCCCACGCGTTCGTCGAATGCGCCCGCCTCGCCCTGATCGCTCACTTAACCTCCGGCCGCGGTATGCTGACTAATCTGAATCAGGGAAGGCATAGTCAAACGCCCCTGTCAAATCGGACCCTGCCGCCATCCGCCCTCACGCAATGCGGACGTCGTTCGCGGTCGCCCAATGGGTAAGCTCGGCGCGCATGTCGCGCGGCGGGTGGACGAGCCATTCCGACATCACCCGCCGGATCGCGGACAGGTCGACCGAGCGGACCATCGCCTTGACCGGGCCGATCGCCGCGGGCGTGATCGACAGTCGTTCGATCCCGATCCCGATCAGCGCCAATGCCTCCAGCGCGCGCCCGCCCATCTCGCCGCACACGCCGACCGGCACGCCCGCCGCGTCGGACTGACGCACCACCCGCGCGAGGAAGCGCAGGATGGCGGGCGACAGCCAGTCGTAGCGTTCGGCCAGCTTGGGATGGGCCCGATCGGCCGCGAACAGGAATTGCGTGAGATCGTTGGTGCCGATCGAGAGGAAGTCGATCTGGGGCAGCAATATGTCGAGGCTCTCCGCCAGCGCCGGCACCTCGAGCATCGATCCGTAGCGGACGGCGAGCGGCAGGGCCTTGCCCTTGCGCGCGACGCGCGCGCGCTGCGCCTCGAACAAGGCGCGCGCCTGCTCGAACTCCCACGGCTCGGACACCATCGGGAACATGACGTTCAGCGTGCGGCCGCCGGCCGCGGCGATCAGCGCCTCGGCCTGCGCCTTCATCAGCGCGTCGCGCTCCAGCGCCAGCCGGATCGCGCGCCAGCCCATCGCCGGATTCTCCTCGTCAGGATCGTCCGCATTCATGTAGGGCAGCACCTTGTCGCCGCCGATGTCGACCGTGCGGAAGATCACTGGCCGGTCGCCCGCGGCGTCCAGCACGTCGCGATAGATGCGCTGCTGGCGCTCGCGCTTGGGGAATTCGGCCGAGATCAGGAACTCGAACTCGGTGCGGAACAGGCCGATGCCGTCGGCACCGGTCGTGTCGAGCGCGGCGACATCGTCGCGCAGCCCCGCATTGACCATCAGGGTGATGCGCGTGCCGTCCAGCGTCACCGGCGGCAGGTCGCGCATCGCGGCGAACTCGGCGCGCCTTTTCTGCCCCAGCGCGAGCTTCGCGTCGAACGCCTCCTCGGTGGTGGCGACCGGGCGGACGAAAGCGGCGCCCTGACCCGCGTCGAGCAGCACCATGTCGCCCTCGGCGATGGTCCGGCGGGCGTCGCGCACCCGGCCCAACACCGGAACGCCCATCGCGCGCGCGACGATCACGACATGCGCCGTCAGCGATCCCTCCTGCAGGATCACGCCCTTCAGCCGCCGGCGATCATATTCCAGCAATTCGGCCGGCCCCAGATTGCGCGCGATCAGGACCGAGTCGCGGCGCAGGCCGAGCTGGGCGGCGGTGCCGAGCTGGCCCGAAACCATGCGCAGCAGCCGGTTCGAGAGATCCTCCAGATCGTGCATGCGATCGGCGAGCAGCGGGTCGTCGATCTCGCGCATCCGCATCCGCGTGCGCTGCTGGACGCGCTCGATCGCCGCTTCGGCGGTCAGGCCCGAGTCGATCGCCTCGTTGATGCGACGGCTCCAGCCCTCGTCGTAGGCGAACATCTTGTAGGTGGCGAGAATGTCCTGATGCTCGCCCGCCACGCCAAACTCGGCCTGGCTCATCATGCGGTCGATCTGGTCGCGCATCTTGTCGAAGGCCGAATAGACGCGGCGGCGCTCGGCCTCCGTATCCTCCGCCATCATATGCTCGACCACGACGCGCGGCTGGTGGAAGACGGCATAGCCGGCGCCCATCCCGTCGACCAGCTTGAGGCCGCTCAGGCGGATCGCGCCCTGATCGCGGGCATCGGCGCTGCGCGCGGCCGCCTCGTCGATCAGGCCGGCGCCGGCGATCAGCTCGGCCAGCACCATCGCGACGGTCTGCAGCGCCTCGATCTCGACATCGTCGTAGCGGCGCGATGCGACGTGCTGCACGCACAGCACGCCGACCGAGCGCTCGGCGCGGACGATCGGCACCCCGGCGAAGCTGTGATAGAGATCCTCGCCGGTCTCCGGCTTGTACGAGAAATCGGGATGGCTGGTCGCCTCAGCGAGATTGAGCGTCTCGACATCCTCGGCGATCGTGCCGACCAGCCCCTCGCCCAGCGCGAGCGTGGTGACGTGCACCGCCTCCTGGTTGAGCCCGCGCGTGGCGTAGAGTTCCAGCACGCCGTCGCGCAGCAGGTAGATCGAGCAGACCTCGCTGTTGAGCGCTTCGCCGATGATCTGCACGACCTGATTGAGCTTCGCCTGCGCGGCGGTGCGCGCCGCCATCACGTCGTGCAGCCGCGTCAGGATCTCGCGCGCGGCGGACGTGGCGGAAGGAGCACCCATAAACCGGGGCTAACAGAAACCGGGCGCGCGGCAAATGCCTCGATCCGTCGCGTTTCCCCGCATCGGCCCAGCCGCATTAACCATCAGGCAGGATTATCGGATCATCCGGCCGGGGTGCGGATTTGACCAACGGAACGGACGAGCGACCGATGACCGACAGCATGGCTGGAACCTGGGGCACGGTGATCGATGAAATGCAGGCGGTGGAGCGTGGTCTGCCGCACGGCGAGATGTGGGCGGTCGATGCTGTCTACCACCTCGCCGTGCTGGTGTCGGGGCTGACCGACCATCTGCCCGACGAACAGCGGGCGACGCTGATCCACGTCGGCGCGCTGATCGCGCGCGAGGCGAACCGCGAGACGATGGCCGCGCTGCAGGCCGATCTGGTGCTGCGAAAGGTGGCGCCGCGCTAGGCTGGAGCCGTCAGGCTCCGCGTCGGGCCAGCGCGGCTTCGCCCTGATCGAGCAACGCGGCGACGATGTCTGCCACCGGTTCCTCCTTCGTCACCATGCCGACCGACTGACCGGCCATCACCGAGCCATGCTCGACGTCGCCGTCGATCACCGCACGGCGCAGCGCGCCGGCCCAATAATGTTCGATCTGGAGCTGCGCCTCGGCCATGGCGAGCCGCCCCTCGTCCAGCGCCTGCGCCACCTCGCGCTGCTTGGCCGAGAACAATTCACCGCCGGCATTCTTGAGCGCGCGCACCGGGATCACCGGCAGGCGCGGGTCGATCTGCACGCTCGCCACCGCGTCGCGCGCCGAGGCACGGATGAACGCCTTCTTGAAGTTCGGATGCGCGATGCACTCGGTCGCGCAGACGAAGCGCGTGCCGAGCTGGACGCCGGCTGCGCCCATTTCGAGATAACCCGCCATCGCCTCGCCGCGGCCGATGCCGCCGGCGACGAACACCGGCACCTGCTCGGCGATCTCGGGCAGCATCTCCTGTGCCAGCACGCTGGTCGAGACCGGGCCGATATGGCCACCGGCCTCCATTCCCTCGATCACCAGCGCATCGACGCCCGACCGGATCAGCTTCTTGGCAAAGGGCAGCGTCGGCGGGAAGCACAGCACCTTGGCGCCGCCGCCCTTGATCCGGTCGATCGCGCCGGCCGGCGGCAGCCCGCCCGCCAGCACGACATGGCCGACGCCGTGGCGTCCGCACACGTCGATCAGCTCCGCCAGCATCGGGTGCATCGTGATGAGGTTCACGCCGAACGGCCGGTCGGTCATCGCCTTGGTCGCGGCGATCTCGGCATCCAGCAGATCGGGCGTCATCGCGCCACACGCGATCACACCGAAGCCGCCCGCATTGGAGATGGCCGAGACGAGATGCCGTTCGGACACCCACGACATCGCGCCGGCCATGATCGCATGGGTGCTGCCGAGGAAGGCCGCACCGCGCGCCATCAGCGCGTCGAGCTTGGGATGGCTCACGCGGCCTCGTCGCTGGCGTCGAGCCCGTAGGCGGTGTGGAGCACGCGGACGGCGAGCTCGGTATAATCCTCGTCGATCAGCACCGAGACCTTGATCTCGCTGGTGGTGATGGCGAGCACGTTGATCTTGCGGTCGGCCAGTGCCTTGAACATCTGCGCCGCGACGCCGGCGTGGCTACGCATGCCGACGCCGACGACGGTGATCTTCGCCACCGACGTGTCGTGGATCACCTTGTCGTAGCCGATCGCGTCCTTCGCCTTGTCCAGCACGTCCAGCGCGCGCGCCAGTTCGGCGGCGGGCACGGTAAAGGTCACATCGGTCGAGCCGGTCGAATGCGCGACGTTCTGCACGATCATGTCGACGTTGATGCTGGCCTCGGCCAGCGGCGAGAAGATGCTCGCCACCGCGCCGGGCCGGTCGGGCACGGCGGTGAGCGTCACCTTCGCCTCGTTCTTGTCGTGCGCGATGCCGGTGATGAGCTGGCGTTCCATCTTTTCCTCGAGTTCTTCCTCGTTCACGATCATCGTACCCGGCAGGTCGCCCCCGTCCGGCGCGTCGCCGAACGAAGACAGCACCTGGACGCGCACGCCCTCCTTCATCGCCAGGCCGACCGAGCGGGTCTGCAACACCTTGGCACCGACGCTCGCCAGCTCGAGCATCTCTTCGTAAGTCACATACTTCAGTTTGCGCGCCTTGGGCACGATGCGCGGATCGGTGGTGTAGACGCCGTCGACGTCGGTGTAGATGTCGCAGCGATCCGCCTTCATCGCGGCGGCGACCGCGACCGCGCTGGTATCCGATCCGCCGCGGCCGAGGGTGGTCACCCGCCCGTCGGCGGCCATGCCCTGGAAGCCGGGGATCACCGCGACCTCACCCGAGGCCATCGCCGCGCCGAGCGCCGTGGTATCGATGCCGGTGATGCGCGCCGACGCATGCGCGTCGGACGTCTCGATCGGCATCTGCCAGCCGAGCCACGATCGCGCACGCACGCCCAGCGCCTGCAGCGCGATCGCCAGCAGCCCGCTGGTCACCTGCTCGCCCGACGCGACCACAACGTCATATTCGCGGCGGTCGTAGAGCGGGCTGGCCTCGCGGCAGAAATTGACGAGGCGATCGGTCTCGCCCGCCATTGCCGAGACGACGACCGCGACCTCGTTGCCACGCTCCACCTCGCGCTTCACGCGGGTGGCGACATTGCGGATGCGCTCGATGCCGGCCATCGAGGTCCCGCCGAACTTCATCACGATACGGGCCATTGAGCGTCGATCTTCGCAACTAAATTACGGGAATGCCGGCTTGGGCGCAGGCGGGCGCTCTGCTAGCGGCATGACATCATGAACGCAACCGACACGATCGTTCCCGCCGAGGCGGCGCATTTCGGCACGCTCGCGGCGGAGTGGTGGGATCCCAAGGGCTCGTCGGCGATGCTGCACCGGCTGAACCCGGCGCGGCTGGTCTATCTGCGCGCGCAGGTCGATGCGGCGTGGGACCTCGATCCGCGCACACGCACGCCGCTCGCCGGTCGCCGCGCGCTCGACGTCGGCTGCGGCGCGGGTTTGCTGTCGGAGCCGCTGGCGCGGCTCGGCGCGGCGGTCACTGGGCTCGACGCTGCGCCCGAAAATGTCGCGGTCGCGCGGGCGCATGCGGCGGGGCAGGGGCTGGCGATCGACTATCGGGCGGGCGATCTCGCGCAGGTGGCGGGCGAACGGTTCGATCTGGTCGTGTCGATGGAGGTGATCGAGCATGTCGCCGATCCGGCCGCGTTCGTCGCCGGCCTTGCCGGCGCGCTCGCCGACGATGGCCTGCTGATCCTCTCGACCCCCAACCGCACGCCGCTGTCGCGGCTCGCACTCATCACCGTGGGCGAGGGGCTGGGGATGGTGCCGAAGGGCACGCACGACTGGAGCCGGTTCCTCACCCCCGACGAACTGACTGCATTGCTGGTGGCGGAAGGGCTGGACGTCGTCGATACGCGCGGGCTGGCGTTCGATCCGCGCACCGGCTTCACTCTGTCGGCCAATATGGCGATGGGTTATTTCGTCACGGCGCGCAGGAGCTAGCATGATCCGGTTCGATCCCGACGCCGCCACCGCCGCCTACATGGCGACGCTGTCGCCCGCGGCGCATGCCCGCGCGACCGCTTACACGCAGGGCGGCCACTGGCTGCTATTGTGGGGCTGGCTGGTCACCGTGCTCGCCGCGTGGATCATCCTGCGGTCGGGTCTGCTCGTCCGCATCCGCGACCGGATCGAGCGGCGGCGCGCGCGGCCGAACCTCGCCGTGCTCGGCTGCGTGGTCGCCTTCCTGGTGGCGGACTGGCTGCTCGAACTGCCCTGGTCGATCTATTCGGCATGGTGGCGCGAGGGCCAATATGGCCTGACCAAGCAGCCACTCGGCGGCTGGCTCGGCGAGAATCTCATGTCGTTCGCGATCAGCGCGATCGTGTGGGCGCTGATCGGGCTCGCGGTCTTCGCGCTGATCCGCCGTGCGCCGCGCTGGTGGTGGGCGTGGTCGGGCGGGGTGGTCGTGCTGGCGCTGGCGGTGCTGCTGATCCTCGGGCCGATCCTGATCGAGCCTTTGTTCAACACCTATACGCCGGCCCCGCCGGGGCCGACGCGCGACGCGGTGGTGGCGTTGGCGAAACGGAGCGGCGTGCCGTCGGACAAGATCTTCGTCTTCAACGGCTCGAAGCAATCCGAGCGCTACACCGCCAACGTCTCCGGCCTGTTCGGCAGCGCGCGCGTCGCGATGAGCGACACGATGTTCGCGCAGGGCGCCGATCTGGCCGAGGTGCGCGGCGTCGTCGGCCACGAAATGGGCCATTATGCCCGCGCGCATGTGCTGTGGATGGTGCTGGGGTTCGGCCTGATCGCGATCGTGGGGCTGTGGATCGTCGGCCGCTTCTTTCCGGTCGTGCTCGGCTGGACCGGGCAGGCTGCTCGAATCGCGGGCATCGCCGATCCGGCCGGCCTGCCCGTGCTGATGGCGATGATCGCCACGCTCGGCCTGCTCGCCACGCCGCTGACCAACACGCTGACCCGGCTGGAGGAAAGCGACGCCGATCGCTTTTCCTACGATCATGCGCACGAGCCCGACGGCATGGCGAAGGCGCTGGTCAAGACGATCGCCTATCGCGCCTCCTCGCCGTCATGGATCGAGGAGGCGATCTTCTACGATCATCCGAGCGTCGAACGGCGCGTGCATCGGGCGATGGTGTGGAAGGCGCAGCATCCCGATCTCGTCGGGAAGTGATCTAGCGCGCGGGCGCGACACCCGGCGCGTCGATATGGACGACCAGCCACGGCCGTTCGACCAGATCGCGGCCATCATGGTAGCTCGGCAACCGCGACCATTGGCCGACGGTGACGAACATGCCGCCATTGGTGAGCGCGATGCTGTCGGGGGCGATCAGCCGCGGATCGCGCGCCACGGTCGACAGGTGGCCATCGGGCCAGAGCCGCTCGATCGCGTGGCGCTCCAGATCGGTGAAGAAGAGCGAGCCGTCGGCCCCCGCCGCCATGCCGTCGGCGACGCCGACTTCGCCCTCGTCGCGAATCGCAGCGCGTAAGGCTGCTTCGGTCGTGGCGGGGTCGGCGAGCAAGGCGGTCGGCAGGCTGTAGAGCCGGCGGCCGGCGAGCGGCGACCAGTAAAGCCACTTCTTGTCGGCGCTCAGCACGATGCCGTCGATCGCGCCGACCGCGAAATTGGGGTGCCTCGGGTCGTAGCGCTTCAGATCGCCGTCGACCATCATCGCGAACCCCGGAACCGGGCTGACCTGCGGTGCGCCGGTGAGGAGGTGGCGTGCGGCGCGCGTCGCCAGATCGACGACGATGATGCCGGGATGATCGCCCGATATGTCGGAAATATAGGCGGTGCCGGCCGATCCGTGCGTCAGGTCGATGCGGATGTCGTTGACCGCCGTCCCGGTGGGGGCTCCCGGCGCGACCAGCGCGATATCTTCCACAATGCGACGGGTGGCCGGATCGATTGCGAACAGATGCGGGCGCGGCGCGCCATGCGCGCCGGCGACGATGCCCTCGTCGAGCAGCCACAGCCGTCCGCGCGCGTCGATCGTCATGCCGAGCGGCGAGACGAACTGCGCCTGCGCTGCCGCGTCGGGCCATGCGGTGAGCTTGCCATCGCGCCATAGCCCGAGACGCGGCCCCGGATGATCGAACGCGCTGCGCGGGAAGGAGATGACCAGTCCGCCATCGGGGAGAGCCGCGATGCCCGACGGCTGCGCCTGGTCGAATCGCGCGACGACGCGGACGTTGCCGCTCGGCCGCGCGCCGTGATCGACGCTATCGGGTCGCTCGACGCCGGTCGCCGTGGGCGCCGCGCCGACCGCTCCGAGCAACGCGACGCCGATGGCGACGCGAAACGAGCGGCTGCGAAGGCTGGACAGGCGGAATGACATCGAGACGGGCTTTCTTGCGCGGCGGAATGGATCCCGAACCCCGCAGCCGCATATGGGTTTCCGTATGGCCGGATCGGGCTAGCTCAGCCGGTCGAGCGCCTCGTCGCTGAGGCTGCCGGGGATGATCATCACCGGGCAGGTCATCTTGCCCGCGCCGGGGCCGGCAAAATGCGCGACCAGCGGGCCGGGGCCGTCGACCACCGCCGCGCCCAGCACCAGCGCCGCGACGTCGCTGCGTTCCTTGAGCAATTTGTTGACCACCGCGACGCCCTCTCCCTGCCGTACGATGATCTCGGGCTTCACGCCGGTTTCCTCCAGCAGCGCGCCGGCTGCGGCGGCGACCAGCGCCTCGACGCGCAGTGTCTCTTCCTCTTCCATCGCCGCCTGGACGCTGGCGAGGTGGACGAACTCGGCCTGCGGCACCAGCGCGAGGATGGCGATGGCGCTGCCGGTCTTGGCGGCGCGGCGCGCGGCGAAGCGCAGCGCGACCCGCGCCTCGGGCTTGTCGTCGATCACGGCGAGGTAGGTCCGCATGGCGCGCGAGAGTGTCGCGTCGCCCCCCGCGACGCAAGCGCCTTGACCGGCAGTGCCCGCTGGCCGAAATGAGGCGCCGACCATCCGCTCCCCGAAAAGGCTTTCGCGCTCCATGCCGATCGAGATCAAGATGCCCGCTTTGTCCCCGACGATGGAGGAGGGGACGCTCGCCAAATGGCTGGTGAAGGAGGGCGACACCGTCAAGTCGGGCGATATCCTCGCCGAGATCGAGACCGACAAGGCGACGATGGAGTTCGAGACCATCGACGAAGGCACGATCACCAAGCTGATGGTGGCCGAGGGATCGGACGGCGTGAAGGTGGGTGCCACCATCGCGTGGCTGGCCGGAGAGGACGAGGATGCGTCCGAACCTGCCCCCAAGGCCGATGCGCCGCCCGCCGCCAAGCCTGCCGCCGCCCCAAAGGCTGAGCCCGAAGTGGCCGAGAAGGGCTATGGTGCGAGCCCGGCGACCGATCCCAAGCCGTCCGACGTGAGCGCGAGCGCCGCTGCCGCGCCTGCCGCCAGTGGCGACCGCGTCCGGGCGACCCCGCTCGCCCGTCGCATCGCCGAACAGAAGGGCCTCGACCTGGCGGCGCTTGCCGGCACCGGCCCGAACGGCCGCATCGTCAAGGCCGACGTCGAGGGCGCGCAGCCCGGCCAGGCCAAGCCGGCCCCGGCCGCCGCGCCTGCGTCGGCCGCTGCCGAAGCGCCGAAGCCGGCTCCGGTCACCGCCGCGCCCGAGGGCGTGCCGGCCGAGACGGTCAAGCTGTCGAACATGCGCAAGACGATCGCGCGCCGCCTGACCGAGTCGAAGCAGCAGGTGCCGCACATCTACCTGACCGTCGACATCAACCTCGACGCGCTGCTGAAGCTGCGCACCGAGCTCAACAAGGGGCTGGAGAGCCGCGGCGTGAAGCTGTCGGTCAACGACATGCTCGTCAAGGCGCAGGCTGTTGCGTTGATGGAGGTGTCGGCCTGCAACGTGCAGTTCGGCGGCGACACGCTGATCCAGTTCAAGCGCGCCGACATCTCGGTCGCGGTGTCGATCCCCGGCGGGCTCATCACGCCGGTCGTCACCGGCGCCGACACCAAGTCGCTCTCCGCCATCGCCACCGAGATCAAGGATCTCGCGGGCCGGGCGCGCGAGGGCAAGCTGCAGCCGCACGAATATCAGGGCGGCACCGCCAGCCTGTCCAACATGGGCATGTACGGCATCAAGCAGTTCGAGGCGGTCATCAACCCGCCGCAGGCGATGATCCTCGCGATCGGCGCGGGCGAGAAGCGGCCCTATGTCGTCGGTGACGAGCTGACCGTCGCCACGATCATGTCGGCGACCGGCAGCTTCGACCATCGCGCGATCGATGGCGCGGACGGCGCGGCCTTCATGGCGGCGTTCAAGCGGCTGGTGGAGAACCCGCTGGCGATGCTGGCTTGAGCGGCAGCGACCAGCCCGCCGGTCCGCCGGAGGTCGAGCCGGCGATCCGCGTCGTGGCGATGCCGGCCGACACCAATCCTTATGGTGATATCTTCGGCGGCTGGCTGCTGAGCCAGATGGATTCGGCCGCCGGCACGGTCGCCGCGCAATATAGCGGCGGCCGTGCCGTCACCATCGCGATCGATGGCATGACCTTCCACCGGCCGGTCAAGGTCGGCGACGTGGTGTCGGTCTATGCCGAGGTGGTGTCGACCGGCCGCTCGTCGATGAAGATCGAGGTCGCCGCGTGGCGCCGCGTCCGCGCGGGCACCGAGAGCGACCGCGTCACCCACGCCCATTTCACCTTCGTCGCCATCGGCGAGGATGGCCGGCCGCGTCCCATCGTGCCATGATGGCTGGTCGGCGTAAGTCCGGCGCGCGAGGTTGAGGGGGACGGATGGTAAGGCGCGTGGCGCTCGGCTGGGCCATGACGACGTTGGCGGCCGTCGCCGCCGACGCGCAGGATAGCGGTCGCGCCTCCGATCGCGCGCTCGCGCCGCTGGTGAACTGCCGCCAGACCGCCGACCCGCGCGCGCGCGCGACCTGCTACGATGCCGCGCTCGATACGCTGCAGCAGGCAGTGGCGGCGCGGCGCGTGGTGATCGTCGATCGCGAACAGGTGGCGCAGGACCGCACCGTCGGTTTCGGCGTGCTCGTTCCCGAGCGGAGATTGCCGAGCGCACCGCGCCGTCCCTCGATCGATCCGGTCGAGATCGTCTCGACCGTCGTCTCGGTCAGCCAATATGGCTACGATCAGTGGACGATCCGCATCGCCAGCGGCGCCGTGTGGCGGACGATCGAGACCGGCCTTGTCGATCCGCCGAAGCCCGGCGCGGAAATCCGCATCCGCCGCGCGGCGATGGGCAGCTATATGCTGAAGATCGGCCGCTACGGCCATGCGACGCGCGCGATCCGGGTCGGCTGAGGATGGCGGATGGGGAGCGTGCCGCCTCGATGCGGCTGGTGGTGGTCGCGTCCGCGCTCGGCACGATGTTCGAATGGTATGATTTCTTCGTCTACGGCACGCTCGCCGGGATCATCGGTTCGCATTTCTTTCCCGCTGGAAACGAGACGGTTTCGCTGCTGATCGCGCTGGCGACGTTCGGCGTCGGCTTCGGCATGCGGCCGATCGGCGCGGCTTTGTTCGGGGTGCTCGGCGACCGGCTGGGCCGCAAATACACCTTCCTCGCGACGGTCGTGCTGATGGGCGGCTCGACCGCGGCGATCGGCCTGCTGCCGACCTACGCCACGATCGGCATCGCCGCGCCCGCCATCCTCGTCCTGCTGCGCATCGGTCAGGGGCTGGCGCTGGGCGGCGAATATGGCGGGGCGGCGGTCTATGTCGCCGAATATGCGCCGGCGCATCGCCGCGGGCTCTACACCAGCTTCATCCATGCCGGGGTGGCGGGCGGCTTCCTGCTCAGCCTCGCGGTGGTGCTGGCGGCCAATGCCTATGTCGCGCCGGCGGCGTGGACCGAATGGGGTTGGCGCCTGCCGTTCCTGTTCAGCACCGTGCTGCTCGCCGTATCCTTGTGGGTGCGGATGCTGCTGCATGAAAGCCCGGTGTTCCGCACGATGCAGGCCGAGGGGCGCGTCGCCGGCAATCCGCTGCGCGAAAGCTTCGACAGCCGCGCCAAGGCGCTGCGCATCCTCGCCGTGCTCGGCGTGGCGGCGGGCATGACGGTGCTGTTCTATTCGGCGCAGATCCAGTCGCTCTATTTCCTCCAGAACACCGTGCGCATCGCCGACACGCCCGCGCGGCTGATCGTCGGCCTCGCCGCGGCCAGCAGCATGATCTGGTACGTCCTGTTCGGCTGGCTGTCGGATCATGTCGGGCGCAAGCCGCCGATCGTGGTCGGCTATGTGCTGGCGATCCTCTGCATCTTCCCGCTGCATCGCCAGATGGCCGAGGACGGCAACCCG
Source organism: Sphingomonas nostoxanthinifaciens (assembly GCF_019930585.1). Taxonomy (NCBI): domain Bacteria; kingdom Pseudomonadati; phylum Pseudomonadota; class Alphaproteobacteria; order Sphingomonadales; family Sphingomonadaceae; genus Sphingomonas; species Sphingomonas nostoxanthinifaciens. The sequence goes on from NZ_CP082839.1 coordinate 324,232, forward strand.
GTGCTGGCGGCGGCACGTGCCCGCGCACCGGTGATCGTGACCGGCAGCGACTGCCGCTACGATCCCTTCGCCTCCCACGGCCAGGCGACGCCATGTGCCCGCATCCTCGACAGCTTGTCGAAACGCGGGGTCGCCTACACCAAGGCGTCGGCCGCGCCGGGCGTGCCGCCGAGCGTGACGATCGGCGGCCATCCGGTGCTGGCGCTGGACGACGCTTCGCTCGCCTCGGCGCTGGCGGGGGCAGGCTATCCGCCGGACAAGGTGGTGCCGGATTATGGCGCGGCGATCCGCGTCGCGCTCGCGATCATGGGGCTGGCGCTGTTCTCGGGCATGACCTTCGGCCCGCTCGCGGCATGGCTGGTCGAACTGTTCCCGGCGCGGGTGCGCTACACCTCGCTGTCGATCCCCTACAATGTCGGCACCGGCTATTTCGGCGGCTTCCTGCCCTTCATCGTTCAATATGCCGTGGCGCGGACCGGCGATCCGTTCGCCGGCCTGTGGTACGTCGTCGCGGTGGCGATCCTCAGCCTGATCGTCAGCGCCGCGACCTTGCCCGAAACCGCCGGACGGGAGCTCGAATGACCGACGACGACATCATGCTGGTGAACCGGCTCGCCGATGCAGCGGGCGCGGCGATCCGCCCTTTCTACCGCCGGCCGTTCGCGATGGAGACCAAGTCCGACGCCTCGCCGGTGACCGAGGTCGATCGCGCCGCCGAGACGGCGATCCGCGCGATCCTGGCGGCGGAGCGCCCGGCGGACGGCGTGATCGGTGAGGAATTTGGCGACGATCGGCCCGAGGCGGAGCGCGTCTGGGTGATCGATCCGATCGACGGCACGCGCGCCTTCCTCGCCGGCCGGCCGCTGTTCGGCACGCTCATCGCGCTGCTGGAGGCGGGGCGACCGGTGCTGGGCGTGATCGACCAGCCGATCGCACGCGACCGCTGGCTGGGCGCTGCGGGCCGGCCCACACAGCTCAATGGCGAGGCCGCCACGGTGCGCGCGTGCGGCGCGCTCGCCTCTGCCTATATCGCCACCACCGGCCCATCCTATTTCGCGCCGCCCGAATGGGCCGCGTTCGAGCGGTTGCGCGGTGCCTGCCACGACGTGTTGTGGGGCGGCGACTGTCATAATTACGGCCTGCTCGCCTCGGGCCATCTCGACCTGGTCGTCGAGAGCGGGCTCAAGCTGCACGATTTCGCGGCGCTCGTGCCGGTGGTCGAGGGCGCGGGCGGGCGCATGACCGATTGGGCGGGCAGGCCGCTCGACGCCGGCAGCAGCGGCCATGTCATCGCCGCGGGCGATCCCGCGCTGATCGAGGCGGCGGTGGCGGCGCTGGCCTGAAACCCTCGCAGGCGGTAAGCGGGGCGGATCATGCCAGTTTTGCCCACCATCGCCATCGTCGGTCGCCCCAATGTGGGCAAGTCCACCCTGTTCAACCGGCTGGTCGGCAAGAAGCTGGCGCTGGTCGACGATCGCCCCGGCGTCACGCGCGATCGGCGCGAGGGCGAGGCGACCCTGCTCGGGCTCGATTTCCGCATCGTCGACACCGCCGGCTTCGAGGACGAGGATCCGCAGACGCTCCCCGGCCGGATGCGCGCGCAGACGCAGGCGGCGGTCTCCGATGCCGATGCGGCATTGTTCCTGTTCGACGCACGCGTGGGCGTGACGCCGCTGGACGAGGAGATGGGCCGCTGGCTGCGCAACGGCGACACGCCGGTGATCCTCGCGGGCAACAAGGCCGAGGGCAAAGCGGGCGAGAGCGGCCTGCTCGACGCGTTCAAGCTGGGCTTCGGCGAGGCGATCCCGCTGTCGGCCGAACATGGCGAGGGGCTGGTCGACCTGTTCGAGGCGATCCGGCCGATCGTCGACGATTTCGATCCCGGCGAGGTCGAGGACGAGGAAGGCACCGACGGGCCGCTCAAGCTGGCGATCGTCGGCCGCCCGAATGCGGGCAAGTCGACCCTCGTCAACCAGATGCTGGGCGAGGACCGGATGATTACGGGTCCGGAGGCGGGCATCACGCGCGATTCGATCGCGATCGACTGGGAATGGTTCGGCAAGCCCGTTCGCCTGATCGACACGGCCGGCCTGCGCCGCAAGGCGAAGGTGGAGGACAAGCTCGAGCGGCTGTCGGCGGCCGACACGCAGCGCGCGATCGACTTTGCCGAGGTGGTGGTGCTGCTGCTCGACGCGACGCGCGGGCTGGAGGCGCAGGATCTGCGCATCGCATCGCAGGTGATCGAGGAAGGGCGCGCGCTGATCGTCGCGGTGAGCAAGTGGGACGTCGCCGAGAATGCGCCGAGCCTGTTCCAGGGCATACGCGGCGCGCTCGACGACGGGCTCGCGCAGGTGAAGGGCCTGCCGCTCATCACCGTTTCGGGCGTCACCGGGCGCGGCGTCGACCAGCTGATCCAGGCGGCGTTCGCGACGCGTGAGGCGTGGTCGGCGCGCGTCGGTACGGGCGAGCTCAACCGCTGGTTCGAGCGCGCGTTGGAGGCGAACCCGCCGCCCGCGCCCGGCGGCAAGCGGATCAAGCTGCGCTACCTCACCCAGGCACGCACGCGGCCGCCGACCTTCGTGCTGTTCGGCACGCGTGTCGACCAATTGCCCGAAAGCTACCGCCGTTACCTCGTCAACGGCATAAGGCGCGAACTCGGCTTCGGTGCGGTGCCGGTGCGGCTCAACCTGCGCGCGCCCAAGAATCCGTTCGGGGGATGAGCGAAGGCGCGGTCGCGATCGACGCGCGCGGCCTGCGCTGCCCGTGGCCGGCGCTGCGACTGGCGCGGGTGATGCGCAGCGCGCGCAGCGTATCGATCCGCGCCGACGATCCGCTGGCCCCGGCCGAGATCGCCGCGCTGGCGACGGCCAACGGCTGGACGGTGCATCCGGCCGGCGACACGCTGGTCGTGACCGCGGCAGACCGATAAACGTTTATTTTACGCTGCGCTTGCTAGGCCTGCTCACCGCCGCAACCGGCGGAGGGAATGCACGTGAGCGAATTCGGGCCGATCGATCATGGCCAGTTGAGCAAGGCGCAGCGCGAGATGGGCACCGCCTTTCCGCGCATCCTGAGCTATTATGCCGAGGACGGCGAACGCTCGGTGGCCGAGATCGAGAATGCGGTGCGCGGCGCCAATGCGGCGGGCCTCGTCCGCCCGGCGCACACGCTGAAGGGCGAATCGCTGCAGTTCGGCGCTGCCCATCTAGGCATGCTCGCCGAGAAGATCGAGATGGCCGGACGCCAGGCCGTCGAGGATCGCACCTTTCCGGCCGACATGGTGGCCGAAGCCGCGCGGCTCCGGCCCCTGTTTCACGAAGCGATCAATGCGCTGCGCCAGACGATCGTCGCGCCGCCCGCGCCGGTGCGGCGCGCGCCCGGGGGATTCGGGCGCAAGACGAGCTGAGCTGGCTCGGGCCCAGCCCGCGAAAGCCCGACTTCTGAAGCCTTGGGCTCCGGCCTGCGCCGGAGCACGGTGCCGTTCGGGACGGCGGCGGGCGCGAGGCGCCGCGCCGAAGCGCGTCAGCCCTTGGCTTCTTCTTCCGCCGGCTTCGACTGGAGCTGGACGTAATTGTGGATGCCCATCCGTTCGATCATGTCGAACTGGCGCTCCAGATAATCGACATGCTCCTCCTCATTGTCGAGGATGCGCTTGAACAGGTCGCGGCTGATATAGTCGCGCACCTCTTCGCAGTGCGCGATCGCATCGCGCAGCAGGGGGATGGCGTCGCCTTCCAGCGCGAGGTCGGCGCGGAGGATCTCCTCCACCGTCTCGCCGATGCGCAGGCGGCCGAGCAGCTGGAAGTTGGGCAGGCCGTCGAGGAACAGGATGCGCGCCGCCAGCCAGTCGGCATGCTTCATCTCGTCGATCGACTCGTGATATTCGAACTTCGCGAGGTGGGCGATGCCCCAGTGATCCAGCATGCGGTAATGCAGGAAATACTGGTTGATCGCGGTCAGCTCGTTCTTGAGCGCCCCGTTGAGAAATTCGATGACCTTATCGTCGCCCTTCATCGGACTGCTCCTTGTTCGATGGGGCGCCGATACAGAAGCGCACGGCCGAAACGAAGCGCGAACGACTCGCGCGAATCGTTATCAGGGCAGCGCGCGTCAGGCTGCGGCGCTGCGCTCTTCGGCGATCAGCGCGCGGGCGAAGGGGATGCATTGGCCGCAGCGCGGGCGACGGCCGAGGCTGGCATAGGCCTGGAGCGGACAGTCGACGCCGGAGCGTGCGGCCTCCCGCACGTCACGTTCCCGAATCGCATTGCACGAACAAACGACCACGCCCGTCTCCTTACCGGCAGAGCCTTTCTAGCATCTTGCAAATAACTCGCAATATCTTAACGTCGGATTGAGACGAACCGCAGCCGCGTCATGCTGCGCCACAGCCACTCCATCGGGCCATAGGCGAAGCGGTCGAGCCAAAAACGGCTCCACAGCGGCATCAACGCGGCAGCGGCGAGCGCGATCGGCAGCAAGCCCCAGCGCTCGACCCGGCCGTAGAGATCGAGGCCCCATCCGAGGAAGACCGCATCCATGACGAGGCTGGCGCCCAGGTAATTCGTGAGCGCCGCGCGCCCGGTCGCGGCGACTCTCGTGCGCAAGCCGCTTTCGCCGGTGCCGAACCACAGCAGGATCAGCGCGGCCAGCGCGACCGCCAGCAACCAGCGGATCGGCGTCGCCACCACGCCCGCGAGCAGGCTCGTCATCAGCGGCGGGAAGCCCGCGGCGATCAGCCAGACGGCCAATGCGATCATCGACGGCAGGCCGATCGCGAAGCCGATTCGCGCGACGCGGGTGTATCGCGCGCGCGGCCACGCGCCGGTGAGGAAGCCCGAACGCAGCCCCGCCATGCCCAGCAACATCAGCCCAAGCGTCTCCGGGCCGTTGAGGATCAGGTCGCCCAGCCACGACCCCGCCTCCTGTACGCCGCGCGCGGCGACCAAAGCGAGCCACGGGCCGCGATGCAGCGCCAGATCGGCGGCGAGCGGCGCGGCGCGTGGCCGCCCGATCTGGTCGAGCACGTCCTGCCACAGCGCAACGTCGCCGGGCGCGGCACCCGGGGCATGCGCGGCCGCCGCCAGCGCTGCGAGACCCTCGAAATGCAGGCCCAGCACGGCCATGCCGATCAGCATCATCAGCCCTGACAGCACCAGCAGCGATTCGACCGCCAGCCGCCGCAGCGGGAATGCCGCCATGCCCACCAGCGCGTACAGGACGAGGATGTCGCCGTCCCACAGCAGGCAGGCATGCACGATCCCGATCAGCAGCAACGCCGCCATGCGGGCATAATGGACGCGCGCGGCGCTCCGCCCGGATGCTTCGGCGCGCTCGGCGACCAGCAACAGGCTCGCCCCGAACAGAGCCGAGAAGAGCGCGCGCATCTTGCCGTCGACCAGCACCAGCTCGACCGCCCAGACGAGGATGTCGGCGGGATGCATCGGCCCGAAATTGGCGGGGTTGTCATAGGCGGTGAACGGCATGGCGAAGGCGTTCACGTTCATGAGCAGGATGCCCATCACCGCGACCCCACGCACCGCATCGAGCGGCAGGATGCGGCCGGAGGTGGGGACGCTCATACATCCTCCCCGGAACGGGGAGGGGAACCATGCGCAGCATGGTGGAGGGGTAAACGCAGTCGGCAGGCATGAACGATCGCCCCAACCGCTGCATCGATATCACGTATCACGTCCACGGCGCGCAGCCTCAACGTCGCCACGCCTTGCGTCGCCAGCCACGCGTCGCGTTCGCCGTCCCGCTCGGGCGCGTCCCCCATGTCGTGCGCTATGCCATCCACCTCGATCGCGAGCCGTGCCTCGTGGCAGTAGAAGTCGAGCACGTAAGGGCCTGCCGGGTGCTGACGACGGAACTTGAAACCAGCCGGCCGCTCGCGGAGGCGAACCCACAGCCGCACTTCGGGCACGCTCATAGCGCGGCGGAACGTGCGGGCCTTTTTGACGGTGTGTTTCGGGCCGCTCAGCATTGCCCCTCCACCATCGCTGCGCGATGGTCCCCCTCCCCGAGCGAGCTCGGGGAGGAGATGTTCACGCCAGCGCCGCGTCGGCGCCCATCAGCTTGGGGAAGAAGCCTTCGTGGGCGGTGCGGAGCGCGTCGAGCGGGACGCAGAAGTCGCCGGTTTCGGTCTCGAAGATCAGGCGGGTGCCGCTCGTACGGCCGATCGGATCGGCCACGATGCCCGCCGCCTGTGCGCCGGCGAGGAAGCCGAGCAGCGCATGATCGTGCAAGGTGACGAGGTAGAGCCCCTGATCCTCGGCGAACAGCGAACCGGCGAGGCCATGCGGCACCGCGCCGTCGATCAGCGCGCCGACATTGCCCGCCAGTGCCATCTCGGCCAGCGCCACCGCGACGCCGCCATCGGAAACGTCGTGGCAGGCGGTGATCCAGCCTTCCTCGATGCCGTTGCGGACATAGTCGCCCGTGCGGCGCTCGGCGGCAAGGTCGACCGGCGGCGGCGGCCCGGCGTCGCGGCCGTCGAGGCCGTGAATGTCGCGCAGCCACAACGACTGGCCGAGATGGCCGCGCCGTTCGCCGACCAGCACGACGATGTCGCCCTTCTGGCGGAAGCCGATGCCGACCGAGCGCTTCCAATCCTGCATCAGGCCGACGCCGCCGATCGCGGGCGTGGGCAGGATCGCGCTGCCCGAGCCATCGTCATTCTTGGTCTCGTTGTAGAGGCTGACATTGCCCGAGACGATCGGGAAATCGAGCGCGGTGCACGCCTCGGCCATGCCCTCGATGCAGCCGACGAACTGGCCCATGATCTCGGGCCGCTGCGGGTTGCCGAAATTCATGCAGTCGGTCGTCGCCAACGGCTTGGCGCCGACCGCGGAGAGGTTGCGGAAGCATTCGGCGATCGCCTGCTTGCCGCCCTCATACGGGTCGGCATAGCAATAACGCGGCGTGCAGTCGGTGCTGATCGCCAGCGCCTTGTCGGTGCCGTGGACGCGCACCACCGCGGCGTCGCCACCGGGGCGCTGCACCGTGTCGGCGCCGACCATCGTGTCATATTGCTCCCAGATCCAGCGGCGGCTGGCGAGATCGGGCGAGGCCATCAGCTTGAGCAGGTCGGCCGCAGGGTCGGCGCTGTCGGGCAGGCCGGTCGGCATCGCCGGCGGTTCGGTGCGCACCCACGGCCGGTCATATTTGGGCGCCTCGTCGGCCAAGGGGCCGAGCGGGATGTCGCATACGGTCGCGCCGTTGAAGGTGAGCACCATGCGGCCGGTGTCGGTGACGTGGCCGATCACCGCGAAATCGAGTTCCCACTTGTGGAACAGCGCCTCGGCCTCGGCCTCGCGGCCGGGCTTCAGCACCATCAGCATGCGCTCCTGGCTCTCGGAGAGCATCATCTCGTAGGGCGTCATGCCCTCCTCGCGGCATGGCACGGCGTTCATGTCGAGTTCGATGCCGACGCCGCCCTTCGACGCCATCTCGACCGAGGAGGAGGTGAGGCCGGCCGCGCCCATGTCCTGGATCGCGACGATCGCGTCGGAGGCCATCAGCTCGAGGCACGCCTCGATCAGCAGTTTCTCGGTGAACGGGTCGCCGACCTGCACGGTCGGGCGCTTCTCCTCCGAATCCTCGGAGAAGTCGGCCGACGCCATCGTCGCGCCGTGGATGCCGTCGCGGCCGGTCTTGGAGCCGACATAGACGATCGGATTGCCGATGCCCGATGCCGCCGAATAGAAGATCTTCGCGGTTTCGGCGACGCCGACCGTCATCGCGTTGACGAGGATGTTGCCGTCATAGGCCGGGTGGAAATTGACCTCGCCGCCCACCGTGGGCACGCCGACGCAATTGCCATAGCCGCCAATGCCGTGGACCACGCCCGCGATCAGGTGGCGCATCTTGGGATGATCGGGCCGGCCGAAGCGCAAGGCGTTCAGGTTCGCGACCGGACGCGCGCCCATCGTGAACACGTCGCGCAAAATGCCGCCGACGCCGGTCGCCGCACCCTGATAGGGCTCGATGTACGAGGGGTGGTTGTGGCTCTCCATCTTGAAGATGGCGGCCTGGCCGTCGCCGATGTCGATCACGCCGGCATTCTCGCCGGGGCCGCAGATCACCTGTGGGCCCTTGGTGGGCAATTTGCCGAGGTGGATGCGGCTCGATTTGTACGAGCAATGCTCGGACCACATCACCGAGAAGATGCCGAGTTCGGTGAGATTGGGCTCGCGGCCGAGCGCGTGGAGCACGCGATCATATTCCTCGGGGGAGAGGCCGTGCTCGGCGACGATTTGGGGCGTGATCTCGCTCATGCCCGCGCGGATAGCGGAGGGGCGGCGGATCGCCTACCCCCCGCGTCGATCACGCCGGGTTGCGCCCCACCGCGACCAGTTCCTCGCGCCACGCCTTGCGGCGCGTCAGCGGCGACAGCAAAGTGCGCGCGAGCCGTGCCTTCCACGAGAAACCGGTCGCGCCGAGCTGGTCATGCTCCAGCCGTTCGAGCGTGAAGCCGGCCTCGCGAATCTGCCACGCGAGATGTTCGCCCGAATATTCGGTCTGGTGGCCCAGGCTGACATCGTGGCGCGGCATCATGAAGCGATCGAACGGATCGCGCCCGAGCAGCATGCGGGCGGTGTTGCGCAGCCGGAACAGGTTGGGTGTTGTGACGAGCAGCGCGCCGCCGGGTTTCAGCCATGTCCGCACCTTGGACAGGACGATATAAGGCGGCATCGGCAGATGCTCGACCACCTCGGCCAGCACCACCGCGTCGAAGGCGCCCTTGAAGGCGGGCGGATCGTCGTCGATCAGGTTGCAGACCGCAAACCCGATTCCGGCGTCGTCGGCGGGCCCGCGGAAATTCTCGTTGATGTCGCCTATGACCGCGTCGAAGCCGAACAATTTGGCCCCGAGGATCGCCATCTGGCCACCGCCAATATCCAGCAGGCGGGCATTGTCGGGCAGGGCGATGTCAGCGAGGTAGCCCAGCGTCTGGACGTAACGATCGTGGCTGATGTCGTAATAATCGTCATGCTCGTGGAAACCGCCGGGGCGCACGAACCGGTCGTAGACCGCGTCGAACGCGGCCGGGGTGATCTGCTGCCGGCGCGATGCCACGGCCGGATCAACCGGCCCGAAGCGGCATCGACGCCGGCGGAGGGGCTATCAGCCGTCGCATTCCTGCGACTTGCCGCCGGCCTTCAGCGTGATCGACTTGTCGGTCGCCTGGCCGGTGACGGTGACGTCGCCGCCTGCATAAGGCTGGCCGGCGGCCGGCGCGGTCAGCGCGGTCGGCGTGCCTTCCTTCTTGGTGCGATAGTTGGCCGAGGTGCCGTCGTTCATGAAGTCGACGAAGGCGAGGCTGTTGTCCTTGCAGCGATACTGCTTGCTGGCGAGCACCGCCGGCGGCAACTTGACCGGCGGCGCAGCCGCGATCTCGTTGGCGGTGGTGTCGACCGGGCCGGCGCCAGTGATGGTCGTCGGCTTCGAATCGCAGGCTGAGAGGAGGGCGAGAGCGGCCAGGGGGACCGCGCGGAGGAGAACGTTTTGCATGGCAGCACGTTCTTTCGCGACCGCATCATTTTCGTCAAGTGGCACTGACGTACTTTAATTATAAATTGCACCCGCTGCGACGGCGAAGCGTTGCGATGGGCCGACCAACCGCAGCTTGCTTGCCTGCCGTCGACGCCTTGCCTAAGTCCGCAGCATGGCACCCATCGCCCCCGATCTCTCCGCGCTCGTCGGCAACACCCCGCTCGTTCGCCTCGCCGGGCCGAGCGCCGCCACCGGCTGCGACATCTTCGCCAAGTGCGAGTTCATGAACCCGGGCGGATCGGTGAAGGACCGCGCCGCGCTTGCGATCATCGCGGATGCGGAGGAGAATGGCACGCTCCAGCCGGGCGGCGCGATCGTCGAAGGGACGGCGGGCAATACCGGCATCGGCCTGGCGCTGGTGGGCAATGCGCGCGGCTACCGAACGATCATCGTGATTCCCGAGACGCAGAGCCAGGAGAAGAAGGATACGCTGCGCGCGCTCGGCGCCGAGCTGGTCGAGGTGGCGCCGACATCCTATTCCAACCCCGCGCATTACGTGCACACGTCTCGCCGCATCGCGGAAGAGACGCCGGGTGCGCTTTGGTCCAACCAGTTCGACAATATCGCCAACCGGCTTGCGCATATCCGCACGACCGCCCCCGAAATCTGGGCGCAGACCGAGGGGCGGATCGACGGCTTCACCTGTGCGGCGGGCACCGGCGGCACCATCGCCGGCGTCGGGCTGGGGCTGAAGCAGTTCGACGAGAGCGTGACGATCGCGCTGACCGATCCGCACGGCGCGTCGCTCTACGATTATTATACGCACGGCGAACTGCGCGCGGAGGGCTCGTCGGTGGCGGAGGGCATCGGGCAGAGCCGGATCACCGCCAATCTGGAAAGCGCGCCGATCGATCTCGCCTTCCGCATCTCCGACGAGGAGGGTCTGGCGCAGACGTTCGCGCTGCTGCGCGACGAGGGGCTGTGCGTCGGTCTGTCGTCGGGGATCAACGTCGCGGGCGCGATGGCGCTGGCGCGGACGCTCGGTCCCGGCAAGCGGATCGTCACCATCCTCTGCGATTCGGGGATGCGCTATCTGTCGACGCTGTTCAATCCGGCATGGCTTGCGGCGAAAGGTTTCGACGCGCCGGAGTGGCTGCACCGCTGAACGGCGACGAACGGAGCTTCACAGTCGATCAGCCGAGGCCTATCTACCGCCGATGGCGGCCGATCCTATCCAGACCCATGCTGCGCGCGGCGCAGCCGGCCAGCGTGTCCGCGTCGGCCTGACGGGCCTCGCCTTCGTGTTCCTGCTGGTCATGCTGGCGACGGCGCTGCTGCACCAGGCGGGGGCCGACACCGCCGCCGAAAACGCCGCGGCCAACGCCCAGGGGCCGAGCGAGCCGCTGGCCGAACTCGGTGTGGCCCCCGGCAATCCACCGCAGCCGGCGCCGATCCCGCATAATCCGGTCAAGGCGGCCGCGACGCATTGATCTGCATGGCCTAAGTCGGCCGCCAACTAATCACCCCACATCGTTATCCACAGGCCCGTCCACGGTGCGAGGCGCGGTTTTGTGCGCTTTTTGCGTCCGAATTAGACCATTGCCCACCATGGAACCCACATTCAGTGGGATACAGTGGTATTGAAAACCATGTTCTACCCATGGTATCCCCCCGAACACAGATCAGGGGGCATGTGCGACCACGTACATTCCCTGCGCTGTCGGTGGGTGGCGGGGCGCCGCTCATCGAAGGGCAACAGGGCAGGAATGCGTGTCGATCGACCACCCTTTCACGGGCTACGCGCTCAACGCGGTGGACGCGAAAGGACGGGTGTCGGTCCCCGCCCCTTTTCGTGAGCTCATCGCCACGCGCTGCCTCGTCTATGCGGCGGGCGATGCGTCGGTGAAGGACAATGTCCTGCAGATCGGCACCAACGAGGAGATGGACCGGCTGCTGGCCTATGACGCGATTGCGCAGCGCCAGATCTCGCACGATTTGCGCGAGAGCGTCTCCGATCTTCCGGCGGCCGAGCGCCGCAAGATGGTGGCCGAGCTGGGCAGCGGCGATCTGGGCGCGACCGATCGGGTGACCTTCGATCCCGCCGGGCGCATGGTGATCCCGCCGATGCTGCGCGAATTCGCGGGGATCGGCGAGCATGCCCTATTCTGGGGTACGGTCGACTATTTCGAGATCTGGGATCCGATCGCGGCGCGCGAGGCGTTCGCCGACAACCTCCGCAAGCGCAAGATCGTCGATTATTTGCTGCGCGAACGGGGCATTGCAGCATGATGGCGGCGCGCGCCCATGATCCCGTGCTGCTCGACGCCGTGATTGCCGGCCTGGCACCGCATTCCGGCGAGACGATGATCGACGGCACGTTCGGCGCCGGCGGCTATACGCGCGCATTGCTCGACGCGGGCGTGCGCGTGATCGCGTTCGATCGCGATCCCGACGCGATCGCCGGCGGACAGGACTTAGTGGCGGAGAGCGGCGGCGCGCTCACGCTCGTCCACGACGTCTATTCGCAGATGGAGGCGGCGCTCGACGGCGCGATCGACGGCGTGACGCTGGATATCGGCGTGTCCTCGATGCAGCTCGACCAGGCCGAGCGCGGCTTCTCCTTCCAGGCCGACGGGCCGCTCGACATGCGCATGGGCCAGTCTGGCACCAGCGCCGCCGAGTTCGTCAACGAGGCCGACGAGGCCGAGATCGCCGACGTGCTGTTCCACCTGGGCGAGGAGCGTCAGTCGCGCCGCGTCGCGCGCGCGATTGTCGCCGCCCGGCCGATCACGCGCACCGGCGAGCTGGCTGCGGTGGTGCGCCGCGCATTGGGCCATCGCGATCACGACAAGAAGGATCCGTCGACTCGCACCTTCCAGGCGATCCGCATCCACGTGAACCGCGAGCTGGGCGAGCTGGAGGACGGCCTTGCCGCTGCCGAGCGCGTGCTGGCGCCCGGTGGCCGGCTGGCGGTCGTCTCGTTCCACAGCCTCGAGGATCGCATCGTCAAGCGCTTCCTCAAGGAGCGCAGCGGCGTCACCGCCGGCTCGCGCCATCTGCCCGACCTGACCGCTGACGCGCCCGCCCCCAGCTTCGAGGCGGTCGCCAAGCCGGTGCGCGCCGACGAGGCCGAGGTGGCGCGCAACCCCCGTTCCCGTTCCGCCACGTTGCGCGTCGCCCGACGCACCGCGGCCGCTCCCCAGGGCCTAAGGAAAGGCCGACCATCATGATCGCCGCGCGGCTGAGCTCGGTGTGGCAGGTGGCGGGCGTCGCGGTAGCGGCGCTCTGTTGCTATCTGGTCTCGCAATCCGTCGCGGCCGAGCGCGCCGCACTGGGCAAGGTCGATCGCCAGATCGCCTCGACGCAGGACGAGATCACCAAGCTCAACACCGAGATCAGCGCGCGCGGGCGCTTCACCCAGCTCGATGCGTGGAACGGCACGTTCGGCCTCAAGGCACCGCGCCCGGCGCAATATGTCGATAGCGGCGTGCAGCTCGCGAGCCTCTATGGCCACAAGGGCGAGCCGGCGCTGGCGCTGGATCCGGCGATCGTCGCGTCGCACGGCGCGATCAATCAGGTCTCCTACACGCCGGCCGCGCCCGCCCCGACGCATCATGACGTGCCGGTTGCGGCCGAGCCCGATGCGGCGCCCGCGCCGCAGCCGCTGCTGCGCACCGCGACCTACATCCGGCCGAAGACCAGCGCGCTCGAGCCGGTCGATGCCGCGCCGGTGGTGACGCGCGCCGCCTTCCATGTCGAACATGCCGAGACGGCCAAGCCGGCGAGTTCGTCGCTGTTGCCCGCCGATATCGGCACATTGGCCGCTGCCGAAGCGCGCGGCGGAAAGGCCCGTTCGGCGAAGGACGCGCGGTGAACGCGCCTGCCGCGCTGCGGCTCGATCGCGCCGACCGCATTTACCTGCGCGATATCGCCGAGCCGGCGACGCCGATGGGGGTCGCACAGCAGCGGCTGATGGTGATCATGCTGCTGTTCATGCTGGTGAGCGGCGTGATCGCGGCACGACTGGTGCAGATCTGCCTGTTCAGCAACAATCAGGGGCGGAGCGGCCTTCCCGCCGCGGGCGCGCGCGGCGCGATCTACGATCGCAACGGCGTCCCGCTCGCCACCACGATCAAGCTGTGGACCGTCGCGATCAACCCGCGCAAGGTGCTGGGCGACCGCGAGGCGCTGGCGATCAAGCTCGCGCAATTGATGCCCGAGCGCAGCGTGCAGGATTATCGGCGCATGCTCTATTCGGGCAAGGCGTTCTTCTATCTGCGCCGGCCCGCACCGCCCGAACTCGCCGCCGCGGTCAACGCGTTGGGCGATCCCGGCATGGTGCTGCTGACCGAGCCGCGCCGCCTGTTCCCGCAGGGCATGCTCGGCGGACACATCCTCGGCTATTCGCAGATGACTGCGCATGGGCTCACCGGCATCGGCGCGGAGCGCTATTTCGACGCCGATCTCGCCAAGGGCGGGTCGGTCAACCTGTCGATCGATACCCGCGTCCAGGCGGCGCTGGAGGACGAGATTGCGCGGCGCATGAGCGAGGTCTCGGCGATCGGCGGCGCGGGCGTGGTGCTGGATGCCGATACCGGCGAAGTGCTCGGCATGGCGTCGCTGCCCGACATCAACCCCAACGATCCGCTGAAGAGCGCGCGCGACCCCAACAATCACGACATGATCAACAAGGTCACGCTCGCCACCTACGAGCTGGGCTCGACCTTCAAGATGCTCACCTTCGCCAATGCGATCGAGCATGGCGTGATCACCGACTGGGCCAAGACCTACAATGTCTCGTCGCCGCTCCACATCGGCAGCCACACGATCCACGACGACGAGCCCAAGCATCGCGCGCTGACCGTGCCCGAGGTGATGACCTTCTCGTCCAACATCGGCACCGCACAGATCGCCGAGGAGATCGGGCCCGATCGGGTGAAGGCGTTCTTCGGCGCGGCGCACATGTTCACGCCGACGCAGATCGAGCTGCGTGAGCGCGGCACGCCGCAATTGCCGCGCGACTGGGGCCGCGCGACGGTGATGACCACCGCTTTCGGCCACGGCATCGCGGTGACCCCGCTGCACCTGGCGGAGGCCTATGCCGCCTTGGCCAATGGCGGCATCTGGCATCCCGCGACCCTGCTGCGCCACGAACCGGGCAAGCCCGTCCCCGCCGATCGGCTCGTGTCCGAGCAGACGAGCGCGAAGATGCGCCAGCTGATGCGGCTGGTGGTTCTGCAGGGCACCGGCACCAACGCCAATGCGCCGGGACTGCGCGTCGGCGGCAAGACCGGCACCGCCGAGAAGATCGTCAACGGCCACTACGTCAAGAACTCGAACATCACGACCTTCGCCGGCGCATTCCCGATGGATCACCCGCGCTACGTCGTGCTGGTGGTGCTCGACGATGCGAAGGCGAGTAAGGGCACCTACGGCTTCAAGACCGCCGGCTGGATGACGGCGCCGCTCGCCAAGCGTATCATTGCGCGGATCGGTCCGCTCCTCGGGATCAGGCCGGAGGACGGCAAGGACGTGGACGAATCCGATCTGATGCCGCTCATCCTCGAGAAGAAGGTGCCCGGCAAGAATGAGGTTGAATGAGCTGATCGACGGCATCGCGCTGCCGGCGGGCGAGGCCCGCGTGACCGGCTTCGCGATCGACAGCCGCAAGGTGGCGCCAGGCACCGTCTTCGGCGCGTTTCGCGGTGCCGTGCACAATGGCGAGGATTATATCGCGCAGGCGATCGCCGCCGGGGCGATCGCGATCGTCGCCCGCCCCGAGGCGATCGTCGAGGGCGCGCTCCACATCGCCGATGGCGAGCCGCGCCGTGCCTTCGCACAGATGGCGGCGCGCTTCTTCGCGCCCTTTCCCGAAACGGTGGTCGCGGTCACCGGCACCAACGGTAAGACCTCGACGGTCGAGCTCACCCGTCAGCTGTGGCGGATGGCGGGGTACAGCGCCGCCTCGATCGGCACGCTCGGCGTCACCACAGCCGACGATTCGGTGTCGACCGGGCTGACCACGCCCGACATCGCCACCTTCCTGTCGAACATGGCGGGGCTGCGACGCGAGGGCGTGACCCATGCCGCGTTCGAGGCGTCGAGCCACGGCCTCTCGCAATTCCGGACCGAGGGGCTGCCGGTGCGCGCGGCGGCCTTCACCAACCTGAGCCGCGACCATCTCGATTATCACGGCACGATGGAGGCCTATCTCGAGGCCAAATTGCGCCTGTTTGCCGAGGTGGTCGCGGCCGATGGCACGGCGGTGGTGTGGGCCGACGACGACGCCTCGACCCGCGTGGTCGAGATTGCGCGCGAGCGCGGCGTGCGGGTGATGACCGTGGGCAAGAGCGGCGAGAGCCTGAAGCTGGTCGCGCGTGAACCGACCCAACTCGGCCAGACGCTTTCGATCGCGGTCGACGGCACGACGCACACGGTGACGCTGCCGCTGATCGGCGCCTATCAGGCGGCGAACGCGCTCGTCGCCGCCGGGCTCGTCATCGCGACCGGCGGCGACGTGGCCGAGGTGTTTGCGCGGCTGCAGCGCGTCCAGCCGGTGCGCGGGCGGCTGGAGCGCGCCGCGATCAGCCGCACCGGCGCGCCGATCTATGTCGATTACGCGCACACGCCCGACGGGCTGGAGGCCGCGATCGAGGCGTTGCGGCCGCACACGACCGGCCGGCTGATCGCCTTGTTCGGCGCGGGCGGGGATCGCGATACCGGCAAGCGCCCGCTGATGGGTGCGGTCGCGACGCGGCTGGCCGATCATGTGATCGTCACCGACGACAATCCGCGCAGCGAGGACGCCGCCGCGATCCGCCGCGCGGTGCTGATGGGCGCGCCCGGCGCGGTCGAGATTGGCGGCCGGCGCGAGGCGATCGCCGCCGCCATCGCGCAGGCGGGCGAGGGCGATATCGTCCTGCTCGCCGGCAAGGGGCACGAGCAGGGGCAGATCGTCGGCGATCGCGTGCTGCCGTTCGACGACGTCCAGGTCGCGCGGGAATGCGCCGGATGACGCCGCTGTGGACCGCGCAGGAGGTTGCGGCCGCGACCGGCGGCAGCGCCTCGGCCGATTTCGCGGCCAACGGTGTCGCGTTCGATTCGCGCGAGGTCGGCCCCGGCGACCTGTTCGTCGCGCTGAAGGGCGACGCGACCGACGGCCACCGCTTCGTCGCGCAGGCGTTCGCGCAGGGTGCGGCGGGGGCGATCGTGTCGCAGCCGGTCGACGGCCCGCACGTGCTGGTGGCCGATACGAGTGCGGCGCTCGACGTGCTCGGCGCGGCTTCGCGGGCGCGCACGGCGGCCACGATCGTCGGCGTGACCGGATCGGTCGGCAAGACCAGCGTCAAGGAAGCCCTGTTCGCGGCGCTCGATCGCTCCGCCCCCGGAGCGGTGCATCGCAGCCTCAAGAGCTACAACAATCACGTCGGCGTGCCGCTCAGCCTTGCGCGCATGCCGCGCGAGACGCGCTTCGCGGTGTTCGAGATGGGGATGAACCATGCCGGCGAACTCGCCGCGCTCACCCGGCTCGTCCGCCCGCATGTCGCGATCGTGACGGCGATCGCGCTCGCGCACGGCGCCTTCTTCGCCGACGAGGCGGCGATCGCCGAAGCCAAGAGCGAGATCTTTGAAGGGCTGGAGCCCGCCGGCACCGCGATCACCCCCTATGACAGCCCGCACCGCGAACGGCTGATCGCCGCGGCGCGCGCCCATGCGGGCCAGATCACCACCTTCGGGCGCGACCCTGCCGCCGACATCTATGCCGGCGAGACGATCCGGCTCGCGCGCGGCACGTTCGTCAGTGCACGCCTGCGCGCGGCGCGGTTGAGCTTCACCCTCGCGCCGCCGGGCGAGCATTGGGTCTCCAACGCGCTCGCCATCCTCGCCGCGGTCGAGGTAGCGGGCGGCGACCTCGCGCTGGCCGGGCTCGCGCTCGCCGAACTGGAAGGGCTGGCCGGGCGCGGCAGGCGGCTGACCGTCGTCGCGGGCGACGGCGAGGCCTTGCTGATCGACGAGAGCTACAATGCCAACCCCGCCTCGATGCGCGCGACGCTCGCGGTGCTCGGGCAGGAGAAAGCCGCGCGGCGCATCGCCATCCTCGGCGGCATGCGCGAGCTCGGGCCCGACGAGGCGCGTCACCATGCCGAGCTGGCCGGGCCGGTCATGGCGGCCGGCGTGGGTGCGGCACTGCTCGTCGGCAACGAGATGGCGGCGCTCGCCGCGGCGCTTGAGGGCCGGCTCGATCTGGTCCATGTGCCCGACGCCGCCGCCGCGAGCGCTGCCGCCAAATCAATGGTGGCGCCGGGCGACGTCATCCTCGTCAAGGGTTCCAATTCGTTCGGACTGGCAAGCGTGGTCGCCGCGCTGGCCGGAGTTGAGGGCTGATGCTGTACCTGATCGCGGAGGCCCTGGGCTTTCCGCACGTCCTGAACCTGATTCGCTACATCACCTTCCGCGCGGGCGCGGCCGCGATGACCGCTTTGTTCATCGGCCTGTTCATCGGGCCGCGCTTCATCGGCTGGTTGCGGGTGAAGCAGGGCAAGGGCCAGCCGATCCGCGCCGATGGGCCGCAGACGCACCTCGCCAAGGTCGGCACGCCGACGATGGGCGGGCTGATGATCCTCACCACGCTCGCCATCGCGGTGTTGCTGTGGATGGACCTCGGCAACCGCTACACTTGGGCGTGCCTGCTGGTGACGTTCGGCTTCGGCCTGATCGGCTTCATGGACGATTACGACAAGGTCAAGAAGCGCAGCCATGCCGGCATTTCGGGCCGATTGCGGCTGCTGCTGGAATTCGTGATCGCCGGCGTCGCGGCGTTCATCATCGTGCAGGGCAACGGCACGCACCTCTACGTGCCGTTCTACAACGGGCCGGTGATCGACCTCGGCTATTTCTACGTGCCGTTCGCGGCTTTCATCATCGTCGGGTTCGGCAATGCGGTGAACCTGACCGACGGGCTCGACGGGCTCGCGACGATGCCGGTGGTGATCGCCAGCCTCGCTTTCTTCGTCATCACCTATCTTGCGGGCAACGCGAAGTTCGCCGTCTATCTCGGCATTCCGCACGTGCCGGGCGCGGGCGGGCTCGGCGTGATGACCGCGGCGATGATCGGCGCCAGCCTCGCTTTCCTGTGGTTCAACGCGCCGCCGGCGGCGGTGTTCATGGGCGACACCGGCAGCCTCGCGCTCGGCGGCGCGCTCGGTGCGATCGCGGTGACGGCGCATCACGAGATCGTGCTGCTGATCGTCGGCGGCCTGTTCGTGCTGGAGACGGTGAGCGTCATCCTGCAGGTGTTCTTCTACAAAAGGACGGGCAAGCGCATCTTCCGCATGGCGCCGATCCACCACCATTTCGAGCAGCTCGGCTGGAGCGAGCCGACCGTGGTGATCCGCTTCTGGATCATCAGCTTCGTGCTGGCGCTCGCCGGCCTCGCCACGCTGAAGCTGCGGTGATCGTCTCGCCGGCCTTTTCGGGCAAGCGCTACGCCGTGCTCGGCCTCGCGCGCTCGGGCCTCGCGACGGTCGAGGCGTTGCTGGCGAGTGGTGCGCGCGTCACGGCGTGGGACGGCAAGGACGAGGCGCGCGCCAAGCTCGCCGCCCAAGAGGGGCTGGACCTCGCCGATCCGCTCGATATCGACCTCGTCGGCTATGACGGCGTCGTCGTGTCGCCGGGCGTGCCGCTCAACCGCCACCCGATCGCCGCCAAGGCGCGCGACGCCGGCGTGCCGGTGATCGGCGACATCGAGCTGTTCGCGCAGGCGCGCGCGAGCCTGCCGCCGCACAAGGTGGTCGGCATCACCGGCACCAACGGCAAGTCGACCACGACCGCTTTGATCCACCACATCTTGCAGACGGCCGGCGTGCCGAGCCTGATGGGCGGCAATATCGGCCTGCCGATCCTGTCGCAGGATCCGCTTCCCGAAGGCGGTGTCTATGTGCTGGAGTTGTCGAGCTACCAGATCGACCTGACGTTCAGCCTCGACTGTGATGTCGCGGTGCTGACCAACATCACGCCCGACCATCTCGACCGCTATGACGGGTTCGAGGGCTATGCGGCGAGCAAGGCGCGGCTGTTCGGCATGCGGGGTGCGGGGCACGTCGCGGTGATCGCGACCGAGGACGACCAGACGCGCGCAATTGCCACCCAACTCCGTCATCCCGGCGCAGGCCGGGATCCAGTCGACGGTGCGGAACTGGACCCCGGCCTGCGCCGGGGTGACGTGGTCGAAGTCGGATCGGCCGACATCGTCGATCAGTCGCGCTGGCCCGCGCTGCAGGGGCCGCACAATGCCCAGAACGCCGCCTGCGCCATCGCGACCTGCACCGCGCTCGGCCTGGGCGACGACGCGATCGAGGCCGGGCTCGCATCCTATCCCGGCCTGCCGCACCGGATGGAGCGCGTCGCCGAGAAGGGCGGCGTCCTCTACGTCAACGATTCGAAGGCGACCAACGCCACCGCGACGGCACCCGCACTCGCCGCCTACCCCGCGATCCACTGGATCCTCGGCGGGCTGCGCAAGACCGACGAGCTCGACGATTGCGCGCCTTTCTACGGTCATGTCCGCGCGGGCTATGTGATCGGCGAGGCGGCGCCCTTGTTCGCGCATATCCTCGGCGAGGCGGGCCTGCCCGTCACCGAGAGCGGCACGCTCGATCAGGCGGTGCGCGATGCGGCGGCGACGGCTCGGCCGGGCGAGACGGTGATGCTGTCGCCGGCCTGCGCCTCGTTCGACCAGTTCACCGATTACGAAGCGCGCGGAGAAGCCTTTCGCGCGGCCGTGGGGGCGCTCTAAGATGGCGACGATGGCAGGCAAGGTCGGCATGATCGATCCGGCGGAAGCGCGCCGGCGGGCGCGCGCGCGCAGGCGCGGCGAGCGATTCGGGCGCGGCGACCGCTCGGCGCTGGCGACGTGGTTCTGGGAGATCGACCATGTGCTGCTGGTGCTGGTCACCCTGCTGATCGGCATCGGCCTGATCGCGGTGGCGGCGGCGGCGCCGGCGGCGGCGCAGCGTTATTCGGACGCGACCCACATCATGCCGTCGCATTATTATTTCTGGCGCCAGCTTGTCTGGACGATGCTGGCGGTGCCGGTGCTGATCGGCGTGTCGATGCTGCCCAAGGTGCTGGCGCGGCGCTTCGCGCTGGCGGGGGCGGCGATCTTCTTCCTGATGCTGGTGATGGTGCCGGTGATGGGCGGCGCCGAGAAGAACGGCGCGCAGCGCTGGATCTATTTCGGCCCGATCCAGGTGCAGCCGTCCGAATTCCTGAAGCCCCTGTTCGTGGTGGCGGTGGCGTGGATGCTGTCGCTGAAGACCAAGGACGACAAATTGCCGGTGGTGACGATCACCGCCGGGCTGCTCGCCGCGATCGGCGCGCTGCTGATGCACCAGCCCGATTTCGGCCAGACGGTGATCTTCGTCTCGGTGTGGCTGGTGCTGCTGACCTTGTCGGGCGTGCCGCTGAAATATCTCGGCGCGCTGGGCGGCGCGGGCGTGGGCGCGATCGGGCTCGCTTACCTGTTTTATCCGGTCGCGACCGCGCGCATCAACGGCTTCCTCAAGATCGGCGACGCGTCGAAGCAGGTCGACGATTATCAGATGGTCTCGGCCTACAAGACGATCACCCATGGCGGGCTGATCGGCACCGGGCCGGGCGCGGGCACGTTCAAGTTCGGCCTGCCCGAGCCGCACACCGATTACATCTTCTCGGTGATCGGCGAGGAGTTCGGGCTGGTCGCGTGCGTCGCGATCGCGCTGATCTATCTTGCCATCGTCGTGCGCACCTTCATGAAGCTGCTGCACGAGGAGGATCGCTTCCTGTTCTTCGCCAGCGCGGGCCTCGTCACGCAATTCGGGCTGCAGGCGCTGATCAACATGCTGGTGAACGTCCACCTCGCGCCGTCGAAGGGGATGACGCTGCCGTTCATCTCCTACGGTGGCTCGTCGATGATCGCCTTGTCGGTTGGTTTCGGTCTGCTGCTCGCCTTCACCCGGCGCAATCCGTTCCTGACGCGCTCGCCCTACATCGTCACCTGGGGTGCGCCCAAGTGAGCATCACGCGTCAGTTCATCCTCGCCGCCGGGGGCACCGGCGGGCACATGGTGCCGGCGCACGCGCTGGCGGGCGAGTTGATGCGGCGCGGCCATCGCGTCGCGCTCGTCACCGACGAGCGCGGGCGGCGCATTCCCGGCCTGTTCGGCGATGTCGAGGTGCATGTCATGCCCGCCGGGCGCATGGCGGGCGGCCCGCTCGGCTGGTTCAAGGCGTGGGAGAGCATCCGCGCCGGGCGCACGATGGCGCGACGCCTGTATCGCGATTGCCAGCCGACCGCGGTGGTCGGCTTCGGCGGCTATCCCGCGCTGCCGGCGTTGCTGGCGGCGCTCGACCGCGGCATCGCAACCGCGGTGCACGAGCAGAATGCCGTGCTCGGCCGCGTCAACCGCCTGCTCGCGCGCCGCGTCGACGCCATCGCCACCGCTTATCCCGATGTCGAGCGGCTCAAGCCCCGCTTTGCGGGCAAGGTTGCCCTGGTCGGCAATCCGGTGCGCGAGGAAGTGAAGGCGATCGGCCGCCAGCGTTTCCCCGATCCCGGCCTCGACGGCCCGCTGCGCCTGCTCGTCACCGGCGGCAGCCAGGGCGCCACCATCCTCTCGACGGTCGTGCCCGAGGGGCTCGGCCTGCTCCCGCCCGAGCTGCGCGACCGGATCGAGGTCGTGCAGCAATGCCGACCCGACGATATCGAGCGCGTTCGCGCTACCTACACGTCGCTCGGCATCAAGGCCGAGCTCGCCACCTATCTGGAAGACCTGCCCGCCGTGCTTGCCGCCTCCCACCTCGTCGTCGCCCGCGCCGGCGCCTCGACCATCGCCGAGCTGACCGTCGCCGGCCGCCCTGCCATCCTCGTGCCGCTGCCGAGCGCGATGGACGACCACCAGACCGTCAATGCGCGCGAGATGACGCAGGCGGGTGGCGCGCGCACGATCGTGCAGCGCGCCTTCACCCCCAAGGCGCTGGCCGATGCCGTGGTCGAACTGGCGGGCGAGCCCGAGGCGCTGATCGCCGCCGCCGCCCACGCCCGCGCCTGCGGCCGTCCGGGCGCGACCGAAGCGCTGGCCGATCTGGTTGAGGGCTTCGGCCGCACGCCGGTGATGGATGGCCTGCCCGTGCGCAAGAAGAAGCGCGGCCGCCGCCCCGCCGCTCCCCGCCTCGTCGCCGGGAGCGCGCGGGCATGAGGGGCGTCGCGACCGACATCGGCACGATCCACTTCATCGGTATCGGCGGCATCGGCATGTCCGGCATTGCCGAGGTGATGCACAATCTCGGCTACAAGGTGCAGGGCTCCGACGTGGCCGAGGGCTATGTGGTCGAGGGGCTGCGTGCGCGCGGCATTCCGGTGGCGATCGGCCATCGCGCCGAGAATCTCGGCGATGCGGCGGTGGTCGTCACCTCGACCGCGATCAAGCGCGGCAATCCCGAGGTCGAGCTGGCGCTCGAAAGCCGCATCCCCGTCGTCCGCCGCGCCGAGATGCTGGCTGAGCTGATGCGGCTCAAGTCGACCGTCGCGGTGGCGGGCACGCACGGCAAGACCACCACCACCTCGATGGTCGCGGCCCTGCTGGATGCGGGCGGCGTCGACCCGACCGTCATCAATGGCGGCATCATCAACAGCTACGGCTCGAATGCGCGGCTGGGTGCGTCGGACTGGATGGTGGTCGAGGCCGACGAGAGCGACGGCAGCTTCCTGCGCCTCGACGGCACGATCGCGGTCGTCACCAACATCGATCCCGAACATCTCGATCATTACGGCTCGTTCGACCGGGTGAAGGAGGCGTTCGTCGAATTCGTCGAGAACGTGCCCTTCTATGGTGCCGCGCTGATGTGCCTCGACCATCCGGAGGTGCAGGCGATCCTTCCCAAGATCCGCGACCGGCGCGTCGTCACCTATGGCTTCTCGGCGCAGGCCGACGTGCGCGGCGTCAACGTCACGCCGATCCCCGGTGGCAACCGCTTCGAGACGATCGTGCGCCATCGCGACGGCACCACGCGCTCGATCGAGGGGGTCGAGCTGCCGATGCCCGGCCGCCACAACGTCCAGAACGCGCTCGCCGCGATCGGCGTGGCGCTGGAGCTGGGCGTGAAGGACGAGGTGATCCGCACCGGCTTCGCCAAGTTCGGCGGGGTCAAGCGGCGCTTCACCAAGGTCGGCGAGGTCGACGGCGCGATCGTCATCGACGATTACGGCCACCATCCGGTCGAGATCCGCGCGGTGCTGTCGGCGGCGACCGAAGGCGCGCAGGGGCGCGTGATCGCGGTCGTCCAGCCGCACCGCTTCACCCGCCTGCGCGACCTGATGGCCGACTTCCAGAGCGCATTCAACGAGGCCGACATCGTCTATGTCGCCCCCGTCTATCCGGCGGGCGAGGCGCCGATCGAGGGCGTCGATGCGGCGGCATTGGTGAGCGGGCTCAAGATGCGCGGGCATCGCGCGGCGCAGGAGATATCCGGCCCGGAAGCCCTCGCGCAGGAGCTGGCGCAGGTGGTCCGCCCCGGCGACATGGTGATCTGCCTCGGTGCCGGCGACATCACCAAATGGGCGGCGGGCCTCGCCGATGCGATCCGGGACGCGAAGGGGTGAGCGCGATCGCCCTGCCGCCGCTGCGCGGCACCGCTGAGGCGGACGGCAGCCTTGCCGACTTCATCTGGTTTCGCGCCGGCGGTGCGGCCGAGTGGCTGGTACGCCCGGCCGATACCGCCGACCTTGCGGCATTCGTCGCCGCGCTCGATCCGGCGGTGCCGGTGCTGCCGGTCGGCGTCGGCTCCAACCTGATCGTGCGCGACGGCGGGGTGCCGGGGGTGGTGGTGCGCCTGCCCAAGGCGTTCGCGACCGTCGCGATCGAGCCCGGCGGGCGCGTGCGCGCGGGCGGAGCGGCGATGGGCATCACCGTCGCCAGCGCGGCGCGCGACGTCGGCGTCGCCGGGCTGGAATTCCTGCGCGGCATTCCCGGTACGATCGGCGGCGCGGTGCGGATGAACGCCGGCGCCTATGGCCGCGATGCGCGCGACATCCTGGTCGAGGCGACTTTGGTTCTGCGCGACGGCACGGTCGAGACGTGGCCCGCCGCCCGGCTCGGCTACACCTATCGCCATTCGGACGTGCCTGCGGGCGCGATCGTGGTCGAGGCATTGTTCGAGGGGGTGCCCGGCGATCCCGGCGTGATCGGCGCCGAGATGGACCGCATCGCCGCTGCGCGCGAGGCGTCGCAGCCGCTGCGTTCGCGCACCGGCGGCTCGACCTTCAAGAATCCCGACGGCCACAAGGCGTGGGCGCTGATCGACGCTGCCGGCTGCCGCGGGCTGCGCAAGGGCGACGCGCAGGTGTCCGAGAAGCATACCAACTTCCTGCTCAACCTCGGTGGAGCGACGTCCGCGGATATCGAGGCGCTGGGCGAGGAGGTGCGCGAACGGGTGAAGGTGCATTCGGGCATCGCGCTCGAGTGGGAGATCCAGCGCGTGGGCGTGACGGCATGAGCCTCCACGTCGTCGTACTGATGGGCGGCTGGTCGTCCGAACGCGAGGTCAGCCTCGTCTCGGGCGCAGGCGTCGCCGACGCGTGCGAGCGACTGGGCCATCGCGTGTCCCGCGTCGACATGGGCCGCGACGTCGCGCAGCGGCTGGCCGAACTGGCGCCCGATCTCGTGTTCAACGCGCTCCACGGCACGCCGGGCGAGGACGGCACGGTGCAGGGCCTGCTCGACCTGATGGGACTGCGCTACACCCATTCGGGGCTCGCCACCTCGGTGATCGCGATCGACAAGGAGCTGACCAAGCAGGCGCTGGTGCCGCACGGCATCCGCATGCCCGGCGGCCGGGTGATCGAGAGCGCGACGCTGTACGACGGCGATCCGCTCGCGCGGCCCTATGTGCTGAAGCCGGTCAACGAAGGCTCGTCGGTCGGCGTGGCGATCGTCACCGACAGCGGCAATCACGGCTACCCGATCGGTCGTGACGTCGAAGGGCCGTGGCGCCATTTCGACCGCCTGCTCGCCGAGCCGTTCATCAAGGGGCGCGAGCTCACCACCGCCGTGCTCGGCGATCGCGCGCTGGGCGTGACCGAGCTCCGGCCCAAGAGCGGCTTCTACGATTACGACGCCAAATATACCGACGGCATGACCACCCACGTCTGCCCGGCCGACATCCCGGCCGAGGTCGAGCGCGCCTGCCTGCGGATGGCATTGGAGGCGCATCGCCTGCTCGGCTGCCGCGGCACGTCGCGCTCGGACTTCCGCTGGGACGACGAGCAGGGCGAGGCGGGATTGTACCTGCTGGAGGTCAACACCCAGCCGGGCATGACCCCCTTGAGCCTCGTGCCCGAACAGGCGAAGCTGATCGGCATGTCCTACGACGCGCTCGTCCAGGCGATCATCGACGAGGCGCTGGCATGAGCCGCGCGCCCGCCCGCGGCCGTGCGGCGACCGCCACCCGGCGCCCGGCGACGCGGATCGCCAAGCCCGCGCGGCGCCGCCGGCCGACGTTGCGCGCACAGATGGGCCGCGCGCTCGAGCGCTTCCCGATCCCCTACGATCTGCTGCGCCGCGTGCGTGACTGGACGTTGGGGCTGCTGGTGGCCGCCGCGCTGATCGCGGGCGTGATCGCGATGGGCCTGCCGCAGATGGCGGGCATGGCGGTGGCGCATGCGCTCGGCCAGGCGGGCTTCGTCGTGCGCAACATCCAGATCAGCGGGCGCTCGCATGTTGATCGCGACGCGGTCTATCGCATCGTCATGGATGCGCGCGGGCAGGACATGCCGTTGGTCGATCTCGGCGCGATGCGCAAAAGTCTGCTCGGCCTCGGCTGGATCGCCGACGCGCGCGTCTCGCGCCGCCTGCCCGACACGCTGAGCGTCGATATCGTCGAGCGCGCGCCAGCGGCGATCCTGCAGCGTAACCAGGTCCTGTCGCTGATCGACGATGACGGTCATGTGCTGGCGGCGGTCGATCCGCACCTGTTGCCGGTCCAGCTGCCGCTGGTGATCGGGCCGGGCGTGGAGCAGCATATCGCCGAATTCCGCGCGCTGATCGCCGGCCAGCCCTCGCTCAAGACGCTCGTCGCGGGGGGCACGTGGGTCGGCGACCGGCGGTGGGATCTCCGCTTCCAGTCGGGCGAGACGCTGATGCTGCCCGAAGGCGTCGAGGCGGCGCAGGCGGCGCTTGCCAATTTCGTGCGGCGCGATTCGCAGGAGCGGTTGCTCGGCCAGGGCTATGTCCACTTCGACATGCGCGACGGGCAGCATCTGGTGGTCCGCACCACCACCGATCCGGGCACGAAGATCACCGAGCCGACGCCGGCGGCACCCGCCGATCCGTCGGTCGCGCCGCCGCCGGTCGCCGGCGCGGCCACCACCTGAAGGGCAGAGCGATGGCGCAGGCACGCAATGAAGGGCTCATCACCGCGGTCGACATCGGCTCGTCGAAGGTGGCGGCGCTGATCGCACAGCCGACCGAGGGCGGGCTGCAGGTGCTCGGCACCGGCCAGCGCGAGAGCCGCGGCGTGAAGCACGGCCTCGTCGCCGACATGGAGCGGACCGAACATGCGGTGCGCGAGGCGGTCGAGCAGGCCGAGCGCATCGCGCGCACCAATATCGAGGAGGTGTGGGTCAGCTTCTCGGCCGGCGGCCTCTATTCGGACGTAGCCTCGGTCGAGGTCGCGCTCGAAGGGCAGCGTATCGGCCAGCCCGACGTCGACGATCTGCTGGAGGCGGGGCGCCGCTCGATCGACCCCGAGGGGCGGATGGTGCTGCACGCCCAGCCGACGCTCTACACGCTCGATGGCCTGAAGGGCGTGCGCAACCCGATCGGGCTGCATGCCGAGAAGCTCGGCGTCGACATCCACGTCGTCTCCGCCGATCCGGCGCCGGTCCGCAACCTCGATTTCGCGGTGCGCTCGGCGCATCTGGCGGTGAAGTCGATCGTCGCCTCGCCGATCGCCACCGCGATGGCGTGCCTGACCGAGGAGGAACGCGAGCTGGGCGTGGCCCTGGTCGAGCTCGGCGCGGGCGTCACCAACGTCTCGCTGTTCGCCGGCGGGCTGCTGGTGGGGCTCGCCTCGCTGCCGATCGGCGCGGGCGAAATCACCGACGACATCGCGTCGGCCTTCGGCACGCGCCGCGCGCAGGCCGAGCGGCTGAAATGCTTCCACGGGAGCGCGCAGACGTCCCCCCGCGACAATCATGAGATGATCGAGGTTTCGGGCGAGGCCGACGGCGCCGAGCCGCTGCGCGTGAGCCGCGCCCAGCTGATCGGCGTCATCCGCACCCGGCTGGAGCATTGGTTCGCCGAGATCGAGAAGGCGCTGAAGGCGCTCGGCTTCACCGGCCCGATCGCGCGCCGGCTGGTGTTGACGGGAGGCGGTGCCGAGCTGAAGGGTATCGCCGATTATGCGCAGAGCGTGCTGGGGCGCGCCGTGCGCGTCGGCCGGCCGAAGGGCTTGATCGGCGTGCCGGAGGCGCATTCGGGCATGGGGTTCGCGACGTTGGCCGGGCTCGTCCTGTTCGCCGCGTCCGATCCGATCGATCTGCGCCAGACCATAACGCCGCAACTCGTGACCAAGCTCACGCCGCAAGGGCTCGTCCAGCGGCTGCTTTCGGCGGTGAAGACCAGCTATTAGGGCCGCCCTTCGCATTTTGGCTGTGGAAAAAGCGCGTTAACGACAAAAATTGCTCGCCCCGCGGAATCGGGTCTGGCAGATTCACTTTTAAGCTGATCGGCGCGTTGAGTGCCTCACTGGATAGAAGGGCGTTTTTCATGGCGATCGAATTCATGCGGCCGGAGGTCGACGAGCTTAAGCCGCGGATCAGCGTGATCGGCGTGGGTGGTGCGGGCGGCAACGCCATCGCCAACATGATCGCGTCGGAGGTGCAGGGGGTCGATTTCCTCGTCGCCAACACCGATGCGCAGGCGCTCAACGCCTCGCCGGCCGAAAGCCGCATTCAGCTCGGCATCAAGATCACGCAGGGCCTCGGCGCCGGCTCGCGGCCCGAAATCGGTCGCGCGGCGGCGGAAGAGACGCTCGAGCAGGTCGAGAAGGTGCTCGAAGGCGCGCACATGTGCTTCATCGCCGCCGGCATGGGCGGCGGCACCGGCACCGGCGCGGCGCCGGTCATCGCCAAGGCGGCGCGTGACAAGGGCATCCTGACGGTCGGCGTCGTGACCAAGCCGTTCAGCTTCGAGGGCAATCGCCGCATGAAGGCGGCCGATGCGGGCATCGCCGAGCTGCAGAAGCATGTCGACACGCTGATCGTCATCCCCAACCAGAATCTGTTCCTGATCGCCAACCCGAACACCACCTTCAAGGAGGCGTTCCAGATGGCGGATCAGGTGCTGCAGCAGGGCGTGCGCGGCATCACCGATCTGATGGTCATGCCCGGCCTCATCAATCTCGACTTCGCCGACGTCCGCTCGGTGATGAGCGAGATGGGCAAGGCGATGATGGGCACGGGCGAGGCATCGGGCGACAATCGCGCGATCGAGGCGGCCGAGAAGGCGATCGCCAACCCCTTGCTCGACGGCGTCAGCATGAAGGGTGCCAAGGGCGTGATCGTCTCGATCACCGGTGGCGAGGACATGCGCCTGCTCGAGGTGGACGAGGCGGCCAACCATATCAAGGATCTGGTCGATCCCGACGCCAACATCATCTGGGGCTCGGCCTTCAACAACGAGCTGGAAGGCAAGATTCGCGTCTCGGTCGTCGCGACCGGGATCGAGGCGGAGGCGAACACCGCGCCTGAGCCCGCCAAGCCGTTCACCTTCCCGCCGCGCAGCCGCACCGAGGCGCGCGTGCCGGGCAGCGAGACGCCGGCGCCGGCCACACCCGCGCCGCTGCCGCCCGTGACGAGCGAGACGTCCGCCGTCGACAGCTCGGCGGACGAGGACGAACTGGTGCTGGGCGAGCCGAGCGTGCCCGTCACCGCCGCACCGGCCGAGCACGAGCAGATCGCCGCATTCGAGCCTGCCGCCGAGCGCCGCACCGGCCCGCGCCGCTGGCTGACCGACGACGCCGAAACGCCGGCCCCGGCGGCGGCGCCCGCTGCACGCGGTGGCAAGCCGGCGCGCGATGGGGGCACGCTGTTCGAGCGCATGTCGAGCATGGCGCGCGGTTCGTCGAAGCTGGGTGCCGAAGAGGAAGGCGACGAGGAGGCCGCGCGCGACCCCCTCGACATCCCGCGCTTCCTCAATCGTCAGAACAACCAGTAAGAACGCGGCGCGGCGCGGCTCTCGCCTACGCTCCGTCACCCCGGCCAGCGGCAGGGGTGA
This sequence comes from Sphingomonas nostoxanthinifaciens, assembly GCF_019930585.1. Lineage (NCBI taxonomy): Bacteria > Pseudomonadati > Pseudomonadota > Alphaproteobacteria > Sphingomonadales > Sphingomonadaceae > Sphingomonas > Sphingomonas nostoxanthinifaciens. The sequence goes on from NZ_CP082839.1 coordinate 354,038, forward strand.
CAGCCCGCATGAGCGGGACGGGCCGTGCAGGCCGGGCGCGTTCATCGACGCTTCGTCACGGCTCGGCGCGCGCAGTCCGGCACCCGCTTGCGCGCGGCGCCGGCTCGGCCATGGACGGCCCGTGTCACCTTATATCCTGATCCGTTCCGTGGCGCTGCTGCTGGCAGCTCCGTTCGCGCTCGCCGCCCAACAGCCGCCGGCTCCGCCGCAGGACGATGTCGACCAGCCGATGACGCAGCCGCTGCCGGCGGCGCCCGATGCGCTGTCGCTGGCGCGCGCGGCGGCGGCGCGCGGTGACTCCGCCGAGGCATTGTCGCGCTATTTGCGGGTGCTGGCGGCCACGCCCGATAATGTCGAGGCCTTGGCGGGGGCGGGCGGTGCGGCGCTGGGCGTGGGCGACATCAACGCCGCGACCGGCTTTTATGCGCGCGCCGAGGCGCTCGATCCGCGCAATGGCCAGGTCAAGGCCGGGCTGGCGCGCGTCGAGCTGCAGAAGGGCGACGCCCGTAATGCGCTGCGCCTGTTCCGCGATGCCGTGACGGCGGGCGTGCCGGCGGCGCAGATCGCGTCCGATCGCGGCCTCGCCTACGATCTGCGCGGATCGTCGAAGCGCGCGCAGGAGGATTATCAGCTCGCCATCCAGACTAACCCGAACGATCGCGAGAGCATCCGCCGGCTCGCGCTCAGCCAGGCGATCGCCGGCGAACAGGCGGCGGCCATGACGACGCTCGATCCGCTGCTGCGCCAGCAGGACGTGCCGGCGTGGCGCGCGCGCGCCTTCGTGTTCGCGCTGACCGGCGACAGCGCCGCCGCCGTCACCGGCGCCGCTCTGGTGATGCCGAAGGATCAGGTGGACGCGCTGACCCCCTACCTTTCGCGGCTGGCGGCGCTGAAGCCGGCGGACAAGGCTGCGGCGATCCATCTCGGCCGCTTCCCCGGCGAGGGCGCGCCGCCGCCGCAGCGTACTGGCGCGGTCGCCGCGGCGCCGAAGCTCCCGCTCGACCGCGGCGTGCTGACCAGTCCCGCCCCGGTCCTGGCGGAGGCACCGTCGGCCCCGGCCCCGACACCTGCCCCCGCGCCGCAACCGAGCGCGCCCCCGCCGCATCAACCGACCCGCGCCGAGCGGCAGGCTGAAGCGCGCGCCAGGCAGAAGGCGCAGGCCGAAGCGGCGCAGAAGCTCGCCGAGAAGAAGAATCCCGCGCGCCACTGGGTGCAGGTCGCGGGCGGCGCCAACAAGCGCGACCTCGGCCGCGCGTGGAGCAAGCTCAAGGACAAGTGGCCGAAGCTGCTCGCCGGCCGTTCGCCGTGGACGCTGCATTATCGCTACACCAACCGCCTGCTGATCGGCCCCTTCGCCTCGTCCGACGCGGCGCAGGATTGGGTGAGCGATGCGCGCAAGGACGGCTTCGCGACGTTCCGCGTCGAGACCAACGCCGGCGATGCGGTGGAGCATATCGGCGGCTGAGGCTATGGCGCGGGGGGGCAGGGGACTCGAGGAGCAGTTGATGACCACCCGCACCGAAACCGACAGCTTCGGCCCGATCGAGGTTCCCGCCGACGCTTATTGGGGCGCGCAGACGCAGCGTTCGATCCAGAACTTCCCGTTCGGCGCGCGCGAGCGAATGCCGATCGAGATCGTCCACGCACTCGCATTGGTGAAGCAGGCAGCGGCGCGAGTGAACCGCGCGCATGGGCTCGACGCCGCCAAGGCCGATGCGATCGAGGCGGCGGCGCAGGCGGTGGTGGCCGGCACGCTGGACGACCACTTCCCGCTGGTGATCTGGCAGACTGGCAGTGGCACGCAATCGAACATGAACGTCAACGAGGTGATCGCCGGCCACGCCAACGAGGCGCTGGCCGGCACGCGCGGCGGCAAGGCGCCGGTCCACCCCAATGACGACGTCAATCGCGGCCAGTCCTCGAACGACAGCTTCCCCACCGCATTGCACATCGCCGCGTCGCTGGCGGTGACGCGCCGCCTGCTGCCTGCGCTCGACCGGCTGCAAAGCGCGCTCGCCGACAAAGCGCGGGCATGGGACGACATCGTCAAGATCGGCCGCACCCATCTGCAGGATGCGACCCCGCTGACGCTGGGGCAGGAATTTTCGGGCTATGCCAACCAGCTCTATCGCGCGAAGCGGCGGATCGAGCCGGCGATCGAGCATGGCACCGATCGGCTGGCGCAGGGTGGCACCGCGGTCGGCACCGGGCTCAACGCGCCGAAGGGCTTTGCCGAGGATTTCTGCGCGGCGTTGCGCGACATCACCAGCCACCCGTTCCACCCGGCCGAGAACCATTTCGAGGCGCTCGCGTCGAACGATCCGCTCGTCCACCTATCGGGCACGCTCAACGCGCTGGCGGTGTCGCTCACCAAGATCGGCAACGACATCCGCCTGCTCGGCTCGGGCCCGCGCTGCGGCCTTGGCGAGCTCAAGCTGCCCGAGAACGAGCCGGGCAGCTCGATCATGCCCGGCAAGGTCAACCCGACCCAGTGCGAGATGCTGACGATGGTCGCGGGGCAGGTGATCGGCAACCATGTCGCGATCACCGTCGGCGGGCTGCAGGGGCATCTCGAGCTCAACGTGTTCAAGCCGCTGATCGGCGCCGGCGTGCTGCGCTCGATCGACCTGCTCGCCACCGCGATGGAGACGTTCGCCGCCAATTGCGTCGACGGGCTGGAGGCGGACCGCGAGCGCATCGCGAGCCTGCTCGATCGCTCGCTGATGCTCGTCACCGCGCTCGCACCCGAGATCGGCTACGACAATGCTGCGAAGATCGCCAAGCACGCACATCATCACGGCCTGACGCTGAAGGAAGCGGGACTCGCGCTGGAGCTGGTTGACGAGGCGACGTTCGATCGCGTGGTGCAGCCGGAGGCGATGCTGGGGCGCTGATCCCTCGTTCCCACGCGACCAGTCGAGGAACGCGCGGCCCGCTCGCGCGCTGTTCCGACGTGGAATCCATTACGGGAGCAGCATGATGATCGGTAAGGTAATCGGCGCTTTGGTCGGTGCGGAAGTCGAGAAGCGCCGCCAGCAAAGCGGCCTCAAGGGCGCGGTCGTCGGCGCGATGGCGGTCGGCCTGATGCGCCGCCTCGGGCCGATCGGGCTCGCGCTCGGTGGGGCCTACGCCGCCAAGAAGGCGTATGATCGCCGCAAGGACGGCGCGATCGCGGCATAGTTCCCATTATCCCCACCCGTCATGCCGGACTTGATCCGGCATCCCGCTTCATTTGCCCGTCGCTCACGGGAGAAGCTGGACCCCGGATCATGTCCGGGGTGACGGAAAGGGCGAGGCCGGCGCTGCGCTACAGCGGCTTGCCGCCGGCCTTGACGACCTTGCCCCCCTTCATCACGAAATCGACCGTCTCCAGCGCGCGCACGTCCTTCAGCGGGTCGCCGGCGACCGCGATCAGGTCGGCATAGCGCCCCGGCTGGACCGAGCCGATATCCGCGCTCGCGCCGATCAGGTCGGCGGCATTGTGCGTCGCCGCCATGATCGCCTCCATCGGCGACAGCCCGGCCGCGACCATCAGCGCGAACTCCTTCGCATTCTCGCCATGCTGGGCGATGCCGAACACGTCGGTGCCGAACGCGATCTTCACGCCGGCGGCGTGCGCATCGTGCAGGTTGCGCTGCATCACCGGCACCACGCTCAGCGCCTTTTCGACGGTCGAGGGGTTGAGCTGCTCGGGGTGGGTCTTGGCGCGCTCGTAGACTTTTTCGCCGACCAGCATCGTCGGCACGAGATAGGTGCCGTGCGCCTTGAACAGCTTGTAGCTTTCGGCGTCGGCGAAGCTGCCATGCTCGATCGAATCGACGCCGAGCACGATCGCATGGTCGATCGCGAGCTTGCCATGCGCGTGCGCCGCCACTTTCATGCCGAGCGCATGGGCGGTATCGACCACCGCCTTGATCTCGTCGTCCGCCATCAGCTGCAACTTGGGATCGTCGCCGATCGACATCACGCCGCCCGACGGCAGGATCTTGATGAGGTCCGCCCCCTCGCGCCGCCACTTGCGCACCGCGCGCCGCGCCGCTTCGGGGCTGTCGACGATATTCTCCGTCCAGGCGGGGTGTTCCAGCTCGGGATCGAGGCCGTTGGCGCCGTCGCCGTGGCCGCCGGTGGGGCTGAGCGGCATGCCTGCCAGCCACAGGCGCGGGCCGGGGATCGCGCCGGCGTCGATGCCCTTGCGCAGTGCCACCGTCGCTTCGGTGTCATCGCCGACGTCGCGCGCAGCGGTGAAGCCCGCGAGCAATGTCGCGCGCGCATCGTTCACCCCGTCGATCAGCTCGTCGTAGCTCGTCCGCGTGACCGCGTTGCGGATCGGATCGCCGGGATGGAAGGTCTGCAGGATGTGAACGTGGGCGTCGATCAGCCCGGGCAGCACGGTCGCCTGGCTGAGATCGACCACCTCGGCGCCAGCCGGCGTGACGAAACCCGGCTGCACCGCCGTCACCCGATCGTCGTGGATCAGGATCGAGACCTGCGAGCGTGGCGCGGCGCCGGTGCCGTCGATCAGCCGGCCGGCATGCACCACCACGTCCCTCGCCATCGCGCCGCCCGCGCTCAAAGCCAGCAACGCCGCCGTCGCCAGGAATTTTCCCGCGCCCATATGGTCCCCTTCCCCCGCTGATCCGCCACGTTGACGCGGGCGCACGGTAAAGCCAAGAGCGCGTATGCATTCCGGCCTTGCCCGTCGCGGCGTCCTGTTCGTCCTGTCCTCGCCCTCGGGGGCCGGCAAGTCGACGATCGCGCGGCTGCTGCTGGAGAATGATTCGGACATCTCGATGTCGGTCTCGGTCACCACCCGGCCGATGCGCCCGGGCGAGGTCGACGGGCGCGACTATCATTTCGTCGACGTGCCGCGCTTCAAGGCGATGGTCGAGGCGGGCGAGCTGATGGAGTGGGCGCACGTCTTCGACCATCGCTACGGGACGCCCAAGGCGCCGGTGAACGACATGCTGGCGGCGGGCCGCGACGTGTTGTTCGACATCGACTGGCAGGGCGCGCAGCAGCTCTACCAGCAATCGGGTGCGGACGTGGTGCGGGTGTTCATCCTGCCGCCCTCGGTCGAGGAGCTTGGCCGGCGGTTGGCGATGCGCGGCACCGACGATCAGGCGGTGATCGAGGCCCGCATGGCGCGCGCCGCCTCCGAGATCAGCCACTGGGACGGCTATGACTATGTCGTCGTCAACGACGACGTACAGGGCTGCTTCGCGCAGGTGCTGACCGTCCTCAACGCCGAGCGCCTGCGTCGCTCGCGCCAGACCGGGCTGATCGGCTTCGCGCGCAAGCTGGTGACCCCGCCCGCGGAAAGCTGACGCGCGCATCCTCCAATTCCCTGTGGATAAGCCGCGCGCATCGGCGTGACGCCGCGGCGGGCGGCTGGCATGATGATTTGGTGGCCAAGCCCGTCACCCGCCCCTTCGCCCGCAAGCGCGCCTCCCTGTTCCCGCCCGTGATCGGCTGCGACGAGGTCGGCCGCGGCGCGCTGTGCGGGCCGGTGGTGGTGTGCGCGGTGTGGTTCGATCCCTGCGCCTTGCCCAAGGGGCTGCTCGGCAGGCTGGACGACAGCAAAAGGATCGATCGGGCCGAGCGCGAGGCGCTGTATCCCGCGATCGCAGCCTGCGCGCGCGTGTCGTTCGCGGCGCGCTCGGCGCGCTACATCGACGTCTACAATATCCGCAACGCCACGCTGCAGGCGATGCAGCAGGCGGTGGTGCGGCTGACGCTCGACGCGCCGGTGCGGATCGACGGCATCGACGTGCCGCGCGGCTTGACGGGCGACGCGAGCGCGGTGGTGAAGGGCGACGCGACCGTGCCGCAGATCGCCGCCGCCTCGATCATGGCGAAGGTGCTGCGCGACCGGTTGATGACGCGGCTCGGCGAACGCCACGTCCATTATCGTTGGGACAGCAATGCGGGCTACGGCACCGCGGTCCACCGTCGCGCGATCATGGATCATGGCCATACGCGGCATCACCGCCGCTCGTTCGGTGACCTGTTCGCGATCCTGTCAGGCGGGGGCGAGCGCCTCGTCGCGCAGGCCGCGCCAGACGCGGAGTGCCTGGACGGTCTCGAACGCGTCGTGCACGCGGAGTAATTGCACGCCCTGCGCGGCGCCCGCGAGCGCCAGCGCGATCGACCCGCTTAGCCTCTGCTCGACCGGCGCCTCGTTGGAGAGGGCACCGATCGTCCGCTTGCGGCTGGCGCCCAGCACGATCGGGCAGCCCAGCCCGTGAAACAGCGACAGGCCGTTCAACAACGCAAGATTGTGGCGCAGCGTCTTGCCGAAGCCGATGCCGGGATCGACCAGGATGTTCGCCCGCGCGATCCCCGCCGCCTCGCACGCAGCGATCCGCTCGGCGAGCCAGTCGTAGACCTCGATCAGCACGTCGCGATAATGGGGGTCGCGCTGCATCGTCGCGGGCGCACCTTGGTAATGCATCAGCACGACCGGGCAGCGCCGCGCCGCGACTAGGCCAAGCGCCTGCGGATCGTAGGTGAGCGCCGACACGTCGTTGACGAGCCCCGCGCCGGCATCCAGCGCCGCCGCCATCACCGCCGCCTTGCGCGTGTCGATCGATATCGCCGCCCCGGCACGAGCGAGCCGCTCGATCACCGGCGCGACGCGCGCAATCTCGTCGCCCTCCCATACGGTCGCGGCGCCCGGCCGCGTCGATTCGCCGCCAATGTCGAGCATCGCGGCGCCCGCCTCCAGCATGCGCATCCCCGCCTCGGCCGCGCCAGCGGGATCGCCGGCATGCGCGCCGCCGTCGGAGAAGCTGTCGGGGGTGACGTTGAGGATCGCCATCGCCTGCGGCTGATCGAGCGGAACGGTGCGCGCGCCCAGCACCAATGGCGCGCGCGGCGCGGTCAGGCATGCGAGCGTGGCGCGTGCCGCGGCCTCGGCGGCGCCCAGCGTCGCCAGCGCGGCGTCCAGCCGCTCGACCGGCACCAGCTCCTGTCGGATGCGACGGCCATCCGCGACGACGATCAGTTCGACCGCCGAGAACCACACCAACCCCCCGGCAAGGCGCAGCACCTGCCCGTCATGGCCGAACGGGGCATCGACGAAGGCGGTGGGGCGGAGAAAAGCGCGGGTCATCGCGCCGCTATTCCTGCTCTCATCCCGTCATGCCAGCGAAAGCTGGCATCGCGTGCGGCGGGGGATGCGCGTCCCGAGGGAGATCGCAGCTTTCGCAAGGATGACGGAAGGGAGGGGGCAGGGAGGGCTAGACCAGCGCCGCCAGATGGCGCTGGCGGAGCGCGTCGATCGCCACCAGCGAGCCTGCCTCGTCATAATGCCAGAAGGTCCAGCCGTTGCACGACGGCGCCTCCTGCAGCAGCGCGCCGAGCTTGTGGATCGATCCGCCGCGCCCGTCGCAGGCGAGCGTGCCGTCGGCCTTCACTTCCGCCCGCCAGCGGCGCTTGGCATCGGTCAGGACCGTGCCGGGGGCGACCATGCCGCTCTCGACCAGCAGGCCGAAGGCGACACGCGGCGCGGCACCGCGCTCGGGCACGCCCTCCATCAGGCTCTCGTCGAGCGGCAGGGTCGAGGCGATGCGCTCGCGCGCCGCCGCGATATAGACCGGCTCGCGTTCGATCCCGATCCAGCGCCGCCGCAGCCGCCGCGCCACCGCGCCGGTCGTGCCCGTGCCGAAGAAGGGATCGAGCACGATGTCGCCCGGCCGCGTCGCCGCCAGCAGCACGCGGTAGAGCAGGCTTTCGGGCTTCTGCGTCGGGTGGGTCTTGTGCCCGTCATCATTCTTCAGTCGCTCGGCGCCGCCGCAGATCGGCAGCGTCCAGTCGGAGCGCATCTGCACGTCGTCGTTCAGGCCCTTCATCGCGCGATAGTTGAAGGTGTAGCGCGCCTTCTCGCCCTTCGCGCACCAGATCAGCGTCTCGTGCGCGTTGGTGAAGCGCGTGCCCTTGAAATTGGGCATCGGGTTCGCCTTGCGCCAGACGATATCGTTGAGGATCCAGAAGCCCTCGTCCTGCAGCGCCGCGCCGACGCGGAAGATGTTGTGGTAGCTGCCGATCACCCACAATGTGCCGTCATCCTTCAGGATGCGACGCGCCTCCTTCAGCCAGGCGCGGGTGAAGCGATCATAAGCTTCGAAGCTGTCGAACCGGTCCCACAGGTCCATCACCGCATCGACCTTGCCGCCTTCGGGCCGGTGGAGGTCGCCGCCGAGCTGGAGATTGTAGGGCGGATCGGCGAAGATCATGTCGATGCACTTGTCGGGCAGCGCCGCCATCTGCGCCACGCAATCGCCCACCAGGATCGAATCGAGCGGCAGCAGCGCCAGCGCGGGACGCGCGTCGCCAGCTTTTCGTAATGCGCGCACGACCCCCACGGCCACCCCCTGTGGATAACTCGCGCTTGGATGAGTCCAACCGGGCGCGCGGTCAAGCCCCTGAACGGGATCGCCTTTGTGGGGCAGGCCGTGCGGGCGGCGCGACCGTCGGCGGCGACGGCGCAGCATGTCGTGGAGGTGCGCATGCGGCGACCCAAGTGATTGCGGTGTTGCGCGAAAGACTCGCGCCCGCGCGGATCGCCGCTTGAGGGCGCGCGCCGCCGGCGTTAGGCTCGCGCAAACAGGATGGGATGCCACGCATGGCCGAAACCGGCGCCAAGATCGACCTGCCCGCGCACGAGCAGACCTATGCCCGCTTCATCGGCCTGTTCAAATATGGCGCGATCGCCTGCTTCGCGATTGCCGCGATCGTCGTCCTCATCATCTCCCGCTGAGCGGATAAGGCTCCGGCTCAGCCCACGCGGTTGGCGATCAGGTCGTCGACCACTGACGGGTCGGCGAGCGTGCTGGTGTCGCCCAGCGTCGAGGTGTCGCCCTCCGCCACCTTGCGCAGGATGCGGCGCATGATCTTGCCGCTGCGCGTCTTGGGCAAACCGGGCGCGAACTGGATCGCGTCGGGCGTCGCGATGGGGCCGATCTCCATCCGTACCCAGTCGCGCAATTCCTTGCGCAGCGGCTCGCTCGGCTCGATGCCGGCATTCAGGGTGACGTAGGCGTAGATGCCCTGTCCCTTGATGTCGTGCGGGAAGCCGACCACCGCCGCTTCGGCGACATCCTTGTGCAGCACCAGCGCGCTCTCGACCTCGGCGGTGCCCATGCGATGGCCGGAGACGTTGATGACGTCGTCCACCCGCCCGGTGATCCACCAATAATCGTCGGCATCGCGCCGCGCGCCGTCGCCGGTGGTGTAGACGTTGGGGAAGGTCGCGAAATAGGTCTGGAAGAAGCGCTCGGGATCGCCCCACACGCCGCGCATCAGGCCCGGCCACGACCGCGCGATGACGAGATTGCCCTCGGCGGCGCCGGCCAATTCATGCCCTTCGCCGTCGAGCAGTTTCGGTTCGACGCCGAAGAACGGCTTGGTCGCCGAGCCGGGCTTGAGCGCGGTCGCGCCCGGTAGCGGCGTGATCATGTGGCCTCCGGTCTCGGTCTGCCACCACGTGTCCATGATCGGGCAGCGGCCATCGCCGACGACGTCATGATACCAGCGCCACGCCTCCGGATTGATCGGCTCGCCGACCGAAGCGAGGATGCGCAGCGACGCGCGGCTGGTGCGGCGGACGAAGTCGTCGCCCTCCTTCATCAGCGCGCGCAACGCGGTGGGCGCGGTGTAGAGGATCTCCACCTTGTGCCGGTCGACCACCTGCCAGATGCGGCTGGCGTCGGGCCAGTTGGGAATGCCCTCGAACATCACCGTCGTCGCACCGTTGGCGAGCGGGCCGTAGACGATGTAGCTGTGCCCGGTCACCCAGCCGATATCGGCGGCGCACCAGTAGATCTGGCCGGGTCGGTAATCGAACACGCTCGCGTGCGTCAGGCTGGCCCACAGTAGATAGCCGCCGGAGGTGTGCATCACCCCCTTGGGCTGGCCGGTCGAGCCCGACGTGTAGAGGATGAACAGCGGATCCTCCGCGGCCATCGGTTCGGGCGGGCATTCCGTGGGCGCGGTCGCCATGGCGTCGTGATACCAGACGTCGCGGCCGTCCTGCATGGCGACGGCGCTGCCGGTCACCTTGACGACGACGGTGGTCTCGATCGTGCAGCGCTCGGCGGCGGCATCGACATTGGCCTTGAGCTGCACGCGCTTGCCGCCGCGCCGGCCCTCGTCGGCGGTGATGACCACAGTCGAGCCGCAATCCTTGATCCGGCCGGCGAGCGCGTCGGGCGAGAAGCCGCCGAACACGACCGAATGGATCGCGCCGATGCGCGCGCAGGCGAGCACCGCCACCGCTGCCTCCGGGACCATCGGCAGGTAGATGGTGACGCGGTCGCCCTTGGCGACGCCCAGCGCCTTCAGCGCGTTGGCGAAACGGCAGACCTCCTCGTAAAGCTCGAGATAGGTGATGTGGCGCGGCTGCTCGGACGGCTCGTCGGGCTCCCAGATGATCGCGGTGGCGTCGCCATAGCTGGCGAGATGGCGGTCGAGGCAGTTGGCGGTGACGTTGAGCACGCCGTCGGCGAACCAGCGCACGCCGAAATCGTCCTTGGCGAAGCTGCTCTCGTCGGCCTTGGTCGGCGGCACCATCCAGTCGAGCCGCTGCGCCTGCTCCAGCCAGAAACGCTCGGGCTCGGCCAGCGAACGGGCATAGAGATCGTCATAGGCCGCCGCGTCGATGCGCGCGTCGTGCGCCCATTCCGGGGTTACGGGATACAGGTCGGTCACGCGCCTCTCCTCGGCCTTCTCGCTTGATACTCTTAGCTGGTGGCTTGGCTTTCGGCATCCGCCATCGCGGCATAGCGGCGCGCGATGAAGGCGCAGGCCATCAGCTGGATCTGGTGGAACAGCATGATCGGCAGCAGGATGACACCGCCCTGCGGCCCCGGGAACAGGATCTTGGCCATCGGCACGCCCTGCACCAGGCTCTTCTTGGTGCCGCAGAACAGGATGGCGATGCGGTCGGCGCGATTGAAGCCTCCCAGTCGGCCGGCAGTCCATGTGCCGGCCAGCCCGATCGCCAGCAGCACCGCGTCCGCCACCAGCAGCAGCACCATGTTGCCCGGCGACAGCTTGTGCCACAGCCCCTCCAGCACCGCCGCCGAAAAGGCGCCATAGACCGCGACGAGAATGGTCGATCGGTCGGTCAGGCCGACCAGCGTCTTGTTCCGCGTCACCCAGTCCTTGATCCACGGCCGCAGCAGATGTCCGGCGAGGAAGGGCAGCAGGATCTGCGCGGCGATGGCGGCGATGCCCGACAGGCTGCCGGTGGCGCCGCCATGGGTGTTGGCGATCAGCCCCATGATGATCGGCGTCAGGACGATGCCGAGCATCTGGCTGGCCGAGGCCGAGGCGATCGCCGACGGCACGTTGCCGCGTGCCATCGACACGAACGCGATCGCAGACTGCACGGTCGAGGGCAAAGCGCAGACGAACAGCAGGCCTGTCCAGAGCGCGGGCGGCAGCAGCCCGGGGAACAGGCGTGACCCGACCAGGCCGACCAGCGGGAACATCACGAACGTACAGGCGAGGATGACGAGGTGCAGCCGCCAGTCGAGCAGCCCCGCCAGCACCTGCTCGCGCGCCAGCTTCGCGCCGTGGAAGAAGAACAGCATCAGGATGGTGACGAGGCTCAGCCAGCCGACGAAGGTCGCGAACGCGCCGCGCGCGGGCAGGAAGGTCGCCAGCAGGACCGTGCCGATCAGGAACAGAAGAAACGGATCGGGGAGCAGTCGCTTCAGCACGGCCGCGGCTTTGGCAGGACAGGAACCGGAAGGAAAGGGCGCCCTGGGCCGATTTCGCTCGCAGCACGACGAGGCGCTTCCGCTCGTTACGGTGGCGTACTATGACCGGCGACCGGGGGAGGAACGGCGCATGGCCACGGCGATTCCGAATATCGTGCGCGATCCGCTGGTCGAGCCGGTTCCGGCCGGGCTGACCCGCGCGGGCGCGGCGCGGCTGGACGCGATCGACATGCTGCGCGGCCTCGTCATCGTGGTGATGGTGCTCGATCATGTCCGCGATTTCTTCCACGTCGCGGCCAACAGCTTCGATCCGACCGATCCGCTGCGCACCACGCCGATCCTGTTCGCGACGCGCTGGGTGACGCATCTGTGCGCGCCGACCTTCGTGTTCCTGGCGGGCGTCTCGATCTTCTTCCAGAAGGCCAACGGCAAATCGCCGGCCGCGCTGACGCGCTTCCTGCTGACGCGCGGCGCGTGGCTGGTGCTGCTGGAATGCACCGTCATCAGCTTCGGCTTCAACCTCGGGCCGCCCTTCCTCTTCCTGCAGGTGATGTGGGCGATCGGCATGAGCATGATCTGCATGGGGCTGATCGCGCGCGCGCCGGCTCCGGCGGTGCTGGCGATCGGCATCGCGATCCTGCTTCTCTATTCGTTCATGGTGCCGCTCACCGCCGGCGTATCGGGCGCGCTCGGGCTGGTGCGGATGGCGACGATCGCGCCGGGCAAGGTGCCGGGCGCGCCGATCCTGATCTTCTACGCCTTCGTGCCGTGGCTGGCGGTGATGTGCATCGGCTTCGGGCTGGGGCCGATATATCGGCTGGCTCCGGCCGTGCGGCGGCAGCGCCTGCTGCCGATCGCGCTGGGGCTGCTCGTCGCGTTTGCGCTGCTGCGGCTGCTGGACGGCTATGGCGATCCGGCGCCGTGGGTCCATCTCGCCACGCCGGTGCAGACCGGCATGTCGTTCATGAACGTCTCCAAATATCCGCCGTCGCCCGATTATGTCTGCGCGACGCTCGGCATCTCGATCCTGCTGTTCCTCGCGCTGGAGCGGCTGCGCGGGCCGGCCGCGCGCATCCTGCTGGATTTCGGGCGCACGCCGCTCTTCACCTACATCTGCCACATCTACATCGCGCACGGCATCATGCTGGTGGTCGCGGCGGCGATGGGCATGCCGCGCGTCGCGTTCGACGTTGTCGCCGCCGGTTTCTCGGGCATGCCGCCGCCGGCGGGCTGGGGCTTCTCGCTCGGGATCGTCTATCTCGTCTGGCTGGCGGTGGTGGTGGCGCTGATTCCGCTCGCGCGCTGGTTCGCCGGGGTGAAAAGGCGGCGGCGCGACTGGTGGCTGGGCTATCTGTAGCGACTGCCGGGCCGCGTGACGGGTCGCGCGGCACCTGCTAGACGCCGCCGCCATCATGGCATCCCAGGCAATCCCCGAACGGCGCACGTTCGCGATCATCTCGCACCCCGACGCCGGCAAGACGACGCTGACCGAAAAGCTGCTGCTGTTCGGCGGCGCGATCCACGCCGCGGGCGAGGTGCGCGCGCGCGGCCAGGCGCGGCGCGCCCGATCCGACTGGATGAAGATCGAGCAGCAGCGCGGCATCTCGGTCACCTCGTCGGTGATGACGTTCGAGCGCGAGGGCATCGTCTTCAACCTGCTCGACACGCCGGGCCACGAAGACTTCTCGGAGGACACTTACCGCACGCTGACGGCGGTCGATTCGGCGGTGATGGTGATCGATGCCGCGCGCGGCATCGAGGCGCAGACGCGCAAATTGTTCGAGGTCTGCCGCCTGCGCAACGTGCCGATCATCACCTTCGTTAACAAGGTCGATCGCGAGGGCCGCGCGCCCTTCGCCTTGCTGGACGAGGTGGCCGACGCGCTCGCGCTCGACGTCACGCCGATGAGCTGGCCGGTCGGCATGGGCGGGATGTTCGAGGGAATCTACGATCTCGCGCGCAACGTGCTGCACCGCCCGGCCGCCGACGCGACCGGCGCGTTCGAGGGCGACAGCGTCCCGGTGGGCGGGCTGGACGATCCCGATCTCGACGCGCTGCTCTCGGCCGATGGCGTGAACCTGCTGCGCGAGGAGGCGGAGCTCGCGGTGGCGGGCTATGCCGCGTTTGACGAGGAAGCCTATCGCGCAGGCGATCTGACGCCGGTCTATTTCGGCTCGGCGCTCAAGGATTTCGGGGTCGAGCAATTGATCGACGCGCTCGCTTTGCACGCGCCGAGCCCTCGCCCGCAACCGGCCGAGCCGCGCACCGTGCAGCCCGACGAAACGCAGGTGTCGGGCTTCGTGTTCAAGGTGCAGGCGAACATGAACCCGCAGCATCGCGATCGCATCGCCTTCATGCGGCTGTGCGCGGGCCGCTTCCGCCGCGGCATGAAGCTGTCGCAGGTCGGCACCGGCAAGACGATCGCGGTCCATTCGCCCTTGCTGTTCATGGCGCGCGACCGCGAGCTGGCGGAGGAGGCCTATCCCGGCGACATCATCGGCATCCCCAACCACGGCACGCTGCGCGTCGGCGACACGCTGACCGAGGGCGAGACGCTGCGCTTCACCGGCATTCCCAATTTCGCGCCGGAAATTTTGCGCCGCGTGCGCCTGGCCGATCCGACCAAGACCAAGCAATTGCGCAACGCGCTCAACGACATGGCCGAGGAGGGGATCATGCAGGTCTTCTTCCCGCAGATCGGCTCGTCGTGGATCGTCGGCGTGGTCGGCCAGCTCCAGCTCGACGTGCTGATCTCGCGCCTGCAGGCCGAATATAAGGTCGATGCGGGGTTCGAGCCGTCGCCCTGGGATACGGCGCGCTGGCTGACGGCGGACGACGCCAAGACGCTCGACGGCTTCATGGCCGATCACCGCGGCGCGATGGCCGAGGATCGCGACGGCGCGCCGGTGTTCATGGCCAAGGATGCGTGGGAACTCTCCTACGTCGCCGGCCGCTCCCCCGCGATCCGCTTCGCCAATACGAAGGACCGGCGGTAACACGTGCCGCTCCCCCCTGCAAGGGAGGGGCTGGGGGTGGGCGGCTGCTTACGCCAACGATGATAGAAGGCGCGGGTGCAGCGCATACCGCCCGAACTGACCGCAAACGCCCGCCGCCTGCGGCATGAAGCCACGCTCGAGGAACGCCTGCTCTGGTCGGCGTTACGCAGCGGGCGACCGCGCTTCACGCGACAGTTGGTGATCGACCGCTATATCGTCGATTTCGCCTGTCGCTCCGCCCGGATCGCGATCGAACCGGATGGCGGCCAGCATGCTGTTCGCGCTGCTGAGGATGCCGAGCGCTCCTTGCACCTGCAGTGCCTTGGCTGGACCGTGTTGCGCTTCTGGAACAACGACGTCCGCGAGAACCTCGAGGGCGTGGTCAGCACCATTTTCGCGGCAGTGGCGCGTGCCTCGACCCACCCCAACCCCTCCCTTTCGGGGAAGGGAGTTCAGGGGTCGCTCGTGCTCGGCGACGCTCACATTGACGCTCTCTGACAGCCGGCTTTAGGATCGCTCGGCTGCACATCACCAGCGGAGCCGCCAGATGCCGATTCCTGCGACGACGGGTGCGTTCGCGATCGTGCCGCACAACGACCTGCCGGCAGCCATTCCGTTCTGGGAGCGCCTCGGCTTCACCCGTACGGGCGGGGACACCGTTTATGCGATCATGGCCGGCTGGGGGTGCGAGGTTCACCTGACGCAGGCCGGTTCGGGCCCATGGCGGGTGCCCGAGGCGCATAATCCCTTCGGCGTCTTCATCCGCACGCCCGAGGTGGACGCCATCGCCGCGCGGGTGGACGATCTCGTCATCCGTCCGGGCGGCATTCTTCGCCATCGCGCGTGGGGGCTTTACGAGGTGGGCATCAATGGCCCCGACGGGATGCTGATCCGGATCGGCTGGCCGTCGCGGCTGATGCAGGACGGCGTCGCCGTGGACAGCGATCCGGCCTGAGCGGCCGAAAACGCCCGGCCTATTCCGCCCGCCGCCCCACCATGATCGTCGCCACCTGCCGCATCACCGGCTCGTCGGCCTGGTTGAAGACGATCGTGCGCACCTTCGCGAAGCCGATGCCGGCGAGCGAGGAGGGGAGGCGCAGGCCCATCACCTCCGCCTCGATCCGCAGCGTGTCGCCCGGATAGACCGGCTTCAGCCAACTCAGTTCGTCCAGCCCGGGCGAGCCGAGGCTTGCGAAGCCGATCGCGCGCCAATGCTCGACCGTCATCGCCATCGCCATCGACGCGGTATGCCAGCCGCTCGCCGCGACCCGGCCGAAGATCGGGTTGGCCGCCGCCGCTTCGGCATCGAGATGGAAGGGCTGCGCGTCGTAGCGGCGGGCGAAGTCCAGCACCTCCGCTTCGGTCACGTCATAATGGCCGAAGCGATCGACCCGACCGATCTCCAGATCCTCGAACAACGTCTGCATTGCGTCTCCGTCAGCGGGCGAGCGCGCGCGCGAAGGCGGCGTCGCTGCCGTCGATACCCGCTTTGGCTGGCAGGCGCAGCAGATCGCGCAGCAGCGCGTAGACATCGACATTGTCGAACGGAGCGAGGCGTACGCCATGGCGGAAGGCGGGGCCGGCGGCGACGAACAGCGCCTGCATTTCGGGCGCGGCATTGTCATAGCCGTGGCTGCCCAGATCGACGCCGTCGGCCGGCAGCTTCTCCAGCAGCAGCCAGCCCATGTCGGCGAGGCAGACGAACGGCGCGACGCGCGGATTGTGCCCGTAACGCAGGCGCGCCGGCAGGTCCGCCTTGCGATAGCAGGTGGCGTGCGGCAGCGGGCGCAGCAGCGCTGATGCCAGCGCCGCCTCGTGCGCCGGTAGCGGATCGATCGTCGCGACCGGGCCGGCATCGACGACATGCATGTCGGCGGGATCGGCGATCGTCTTCAGCAGCACGACCCGATCGGGCGACGTCGCCGCCATGCCGTGATCGGCGACGATCACGAGGTTTGCGGGCTGGTGCAGCTCCGCCAGGCCGTGGCGCAGGCGGGCAATCTGTCCGTCGACCGCACGCAGCGCAGCGTCCACCTCGGGGCTGACCGGCCCGTGATGGTGGCCGGCGGTGTCGACCGTGTCGAAATAGAGCGTGACGAAGCGTGGGCGGGTCGCCGCCGGGCGGCGCAGCCAGTCGAGCACCGCATCGACCCGCTGCGCCTCGGGGATCGCTTTGTCATAGGCCCACCAATCGTGCGGTCGCACGCCGCCATTCTCGACGTTGGAGCCGGGCCAGAACATGGTGGCGGTGCGGATTCCGGCTTTCTCGGCCGCCGTCCAGATCGGCTCGGCCTCCTGCCACCAGAAGGCGTCCTCGCTCTTCTCCATGGTGAAGGTCTCGCCGGGACGGGCGGCATCCTCCATCTTGTTGCCGACGATGCCGTTGCGGTCGGGCCGGAGGCCGGTGACCAACGTATAATGGTTGGGATAGGTTTTTGACGGGAAGGACGGCCGCATCGCCGCCGATGCGCCGGACCGCGCCAATGCAGACAAGGTCGGTGTCAGCCCCCGCGCCAGATAATCGGCGCGAAAGCCGTCGATCGAGACGAGGATCGTGACGGGCGCGCGCCCGGCCGCGACGGCGACACCGGGGACGAGCAGAGCGAGCAGGAGAAAGCGGAGCAGGATCAACATGATCCGCCCCCTGCCTGCCCGACATGACGGAACCGTGTCAGACGTTGAAGCGGAACAGCATCACGTCGCCGTCGTGAACCACATACTCCTTGCCTTCGGAGCGCAGCTTGCCCGCCTCGCGCGCGCCGGCTTCCCCGTTGCACGCGACATAATCGTCGAAGCCGATCGTCTCGGCGCGGATGAAGCCGCGCTCGAAATCCGAATGGATCGCGCCCGCCGCCTGCGGCGCCTTCGATCCCACCGGGATCGTCCACGCGCGCGCTTCCTTCGGACCCGAGGTGAAGAAGGTGAGCAGGTGGAGCAGATCGTAGCCCGCACGGATCACGCGGGCGAGCCCGGTCTCGGACAGGCCGAGATCGGACAGGAACTCCGCCCGATCGGCGGGAGCAAGCGTGACGATCTCGGCCTCGATCGCGGCCGAGACAACCACCGCGCCGGCATTTTCCGCCGCCGCCTTCGCGAATACCCGCGCCGACAGGGCATTGCCCTCGGCGGCCGAGCCTTCGTCGACGTTGCAGACGTAGAGGACCGGCTTGGCGGTGAGCAATTGCGCCTGCTCGAACAGGCGCTGCTCGTCCTCGTCGCGGGGCTTGGTCAGCCGCGCGGGCTTGCCGTCGCGCAGCAGCTCGAGCGCTTGGCCGAGTACGGCGGCGGCGGCCTTGGCCTCCTTGTCGCCCTGCTGCGCCTTCTTCGCGAGATTGGGCACGCGCTTTTCGAGGCTTTCCAGATCGGACAGCATCAGCTCGGTCTCGACCGTCTCGGCATCGGCGATCGGATCGACCCGGCCCTCGACATGCGTCACCTCGCCCTCGAAGCAGCGCAGCACGTGGATGATCGCGTCGCATTCGCGGATGTTGCCGAGGAACTGGTTGCCCAGCCCCTCGCCCTTCGACGCGCCGCGCACCAGCCCGGCAATGTCGACGAAGGCGAGCTGCGTCTCGATCTTCTTCGCCGATCCGGCGATCGCGGCGAGCTTGTCCAGCCGCGGATCGGGCACGGCGACCTGGCCGACGTTCGGCTCGATCGTGCAGAACGGATAATTGGCCGCCTGCGCCGCTGCCGTTTCGGTCAACGCATTGAAGAGCGTCGATTTGCCCACGTTGGGAAGGCCGACGATGCCGCAACGAAATCCCATGATGCTCCTTGGTGCCGCTTGGTTTGGGCGTCCCGCACTTAGGCGTTGCATCGCCACCACGCCAGTCGTTGATAAAATCTCAACTCGTCCATGGTAAAGAACGGTTCGTCGCATGTCACGGAACCTATGCTGAGTGGGGCTACGGCGCGGAGCGTCTTATCAATGACCGGGCGCGGCAGGGGTTGGCCGCCGGTCACAGCGACGGGGAAGACGATGCGGGTGTGGCAACTCGCGGCCATTGCGGTCGCGACGATGACGACGCATGTGGTGCCAGCCTCCGCGGAGGTGCAGGCGCCTGCCGGACAGGGTGGCGCGAGCGAGGGGGGCGCTTTCGCATTCACCGCCCTGTCCGGACCGCAGCCTTACGACCAGCTCGATCTGCGCGCCGAGGTGAAGCCGGTATCGATCGAGCCCAAGCCGAAGCTGCGCCGCATCGCCTCGATGGTGGATCTGCTGTCGGACGAGGATCTGGGGCTTCATCTCTCCGCGGGCGTGCGCAAGATGTTCCGTCGTGGGTTCGGCACCTTCAATCCGTTTGCCGCGACGCGCGCGACCAGCCTGATCTACTCGCCTGCCATGGCCGGGCTGCTGCCGCTGCGCGCGCCGGTGCGGCGCAATGCGCCGGCGGTTGCGGTCGGCTGGATGCGCAACATCTCCGCGCATGCATTGATCGGCTTCGACGCGGGTACGACCTTCGATCGCGGGATAGACCAGGCGGTCGCGGCGCTCGGCAACCGGCGCTGGTCGCGTATCGATCCGGTCGCGCAGGCGTCGTTCGCGCTGCGCTTCTGATCGGGCGCCGATCGCGCCTGACCGCGGTCGTCCGGCTTACTGCAGCCGCAGTGCGACCTCGTTCATGAAGCGCACGTCGTCGCGGGCAGCGAGCAAAGGCGCCTCCGCCGCGATCGCGCCGAGCAGGTCAGCGAGCGGATCCATCTCCGCCTTGGCGTAATTGCCGAGCACGTGGCCGGTCACCCGGTCCTTATGGCCGGGATGGCCGATGCCGATCCGCACGCGGCGATAATCCGGCCCGAGATGCTGATCGATCGAGCGCAGCCCGTTATGCCCGGCGGCGCCGCCGCCGACCTTGAGCTTGACCTTGTTCGGCTGGAGATCGAGCTCGTCGTGGAAGACGGTGAGCGCGGAAAGATCGAGCTTGTAGAAGCGCAGCGCCTCGGCGACGGCGCGGCCGCTGTCGTTCATGAAGGTCGCGGGCTTGAGCAGCAGGATGCGGTAGGACCCGATCCGGCCGAGCGCGCTCCAGCCCTGGAACTGCTTCCGCCACGGTTCGAAGCCGTGCACCTCGGCGATGGCGTCGACCGCCATGAAGCCGACATTGTGCCGGTGGAGCGCATATTGCGCGCCGGGATTGCCGAGGCCGACCCAGAGCTGCACGCAGCACTTTCCCCCCAAAAACGTCATCCCAGCGCAGGCTGGGATCTCCAGAGGCGGTGCACGCCCCGTCGGAGATCCCAGCCTACGCTGGGATGACGCAATCCGCTAAGGCGATCAGGCTTCCGGGGTCGCCTCGGTCTCGCCCTCGCCGTCGCTCGACTTGAGCGCGGACGGGGCGACGATCGTCGCGATGGTGAAGTCGCGATCGTCGATCGCCGACGTTGCACCCTGCGGCAGCTGCACCGCCGAGATGTGGATCGACGCGCCGACCTCGAGGCCCGCAAGCGAGATCTCGATCTGGTCGGGAATGTCAGCCGCGTCGCACACCAGCTCGAGCTCGTGGCGGACGATGTTGAGCACGCCGCCGCGCTTGATGCCGGGCGCCTGCTCTTCGTCGGTGAACACCACCGGCACCGCGACGGTGACGGTCGAATGCTCGCCGATGCGCAGGAAGTCGACGTGGAGCGGACGATCGGTGACGGGATGGAACTGGACGTCCTTGGGCAGGGTCCGCACCAGCTCGCCCACGCCGTCGATCATCACGACCGAGTTCATGAAGTGGCCGGTCGAAAGCGCCTTCACCAGCGCCTTCTCCTCGAGGTGGATCGAGAGGGCTTCCTGCTTGTTGCCGTACACGACGGCGGGGACGCGGCCTTCACGACGCATGGCGCGGGAGGCTCCCTTGCCTGCCCGCTCGCGCGTCTCGGCCGACAAAGTGAGCGTGTCGCTCATGGTCTGTCTCCAGTTCGCATTGAGTTGATGAACCCGCCGGCCTCCAGGGATGACCCGGCGGAAGCTGGCGCGCATAGCGAAGGCGGCGGGGAAATGCAACGTGGCCGGGCGGCTTCGTTGGCGCCCGTTCCCCGGCGAAAGCCGGGGGCCAGGGACTCACGTGAGGTGATCGACGAGAGCGGGAGGATTCGCCAGCGATCTCCCGCATTGTGCCGCCGACGAGTCCCTGGACCCCGGCCTGCGCCGGGGAACGGGAACTACTTCGCCTTCAGCGCCGCCTGCGCCGCCGCCAGCCGCGCGATCGGCACGCGATAGGGCGAGGCGGAGACGTAATCGAGCCCGGTCGCCTCGCAGAAGGCGATCGAGGCCGGATCGCCGCCATGCTCGCCGCAGATGCCGAGCTTGATGTCCGGCCGCGTCGCGCGCCCGCGCTCGGCCGCCAGCTGGATCAGCTCGCCCACGCCCTCGACGTCGAGGCTGACGAACGGATCCTTGGGATAGATGCCCTGCTCGACATAGGTGCCGAGGAAGCGCGCGGCATCGTCGCGGCTGACGCCCAATGCGGTCTGGGTCAGATCGTTGGTGCCGAACGAGAAGAAGGCACCGACCTCGGCGATCTCGCCCGCTTTCAGCGCGGCGCGCGGCAGCTCGATCATCGTGCCGACCAGATAATCGAGCGTGCGGCCCTTCTCGGCGAACACCGCGGCGGCGGTGCGGTCGATCAGCGCCTTGATGATCTCCAGCTCGCGCCGGGTCGCGACCAAGGGCACCATCACTTCCGGGATCGGTGCCTCGCCCGTGCGCGTGGCGACGTCGACCGCCGCCTCGAAGATGGCGCGTGCCTGCATCTCGTAGATTTCGGGATAGGTGATGCCGAGCCGGCAGCCGCGATGGCCGAGCATCGGGTTGAATTCGTGCAATTCGGCGGCGCGTCGCTTGAGCTGGTCGACCGCGACGCCGGTGGCGGCCGCCACCTCGTTGAACTCGGCATCCTCGTGCGGCAGGAATTCGTGCAGCGGCGGATCGAGCAAGCGGATCGTGACCGGCAGGCCGGCCATGATCTCGAAGATCTCGGCGAAGTCGCTACGCTGTTCGGGCAGCAATTTGGCGAGCGCGGCGCGACGGCCGGCTTCGTCCTCGGCGAGAATCATCTGGCGCACCGCCGTGATGCGGGCGGCGTCGAAGAACATATGCTCGGTGCGGCACAGGCCGATGCCCTCGGCGCCGAAGCGGCGCGCGGTGCGGCAGTCGAGCGGAGTCTCGGCATTGGTGCGCACCTTCAGCCGGCGCACCTCGTCCGCCCACGCCATCAGCGTCCCGAAATCGCCCGCCAGCTCGGGCTGGACGGTTGCGACCTCGCCCAGCATCACCTCGCCGGTCGCGCCGTCGATGGTGACGATATCGCCTTCCTTCACCTCGCGGCCGGCGACGCGGAACAGTTTGTCCTTCGCGCTGATGGCGAGGCTGCCGACCCCCGAGACGCACGGCCGGCCCATGCCGCGCGCCACCACCGCGGCGTGGCTCGTCATGCCGCCGCGCGCCGTCAGGATGCCCTTGGCGGCATGCATGCCGTGAATGTCCTCGGGGCTGGTCTCGACGCGGACGAGGATGACCGCGACTCCGGCGGCAGCCTGCTTCTCGGCCGTGTCGGCGTCGAACACCACCTTGCCCGACGCCGCGCCCGGCGACGCGGGCAGGCCCTTGGCGATCACGTCGCGCGGCGCCTTGGGATCGAGCGTGGGGTGGAGCAGCTGGTCGAGCGCCGCCGGATCGACCCGCGCCACCGCCTCGTCCTGCGTGATGAGGCCCTCATTCGCCATGTCGACCGCGATCTTCAGCGCCGCCTTGGCGGTGCGCTTGCCCGAGCGCGTCTGGAGCATCCAGAGCTTGCCCTGCTGCACCGTGAACTCGATATCCTGCATGTCGCGATAATGCGTTTCCAGCAGGTCGAACACGCGGGCCAGCTCGACATAGGTGTCGGGCAGCGCCTCTTCCATCGACGCGGCCCTGGCGCCGGCCTTCTCGCGCGCGGCCAGCGTCAGATATTGCGGCGTGCGGATGCCGGCGACGACGTCCTCGCCCTGCGCGTTGATGAGGAACTCGCCATAATAAGCGCGCTCGCCGGTCGACGGATCGCGCGTGAAGGCGACGCCGGTGGCCGATGTATCGCCCATATTGCCGAACACCATCGCCTGCACGTTCACCGCCGTGCCCCAGCCGGCCGGAATGTCGTTGAGGCGGCGATAGACCTTGGCGCGATCCGACTGCCACGATCCGAACACCGCGCCGATCGCGCCCCACAGTTGATCGTGCACGTCGAGCGGGAACGGCTTGCCCCACTGCTCCTCGACCAGGCCTTTATAGGTCGTGACCAACGCACGCAGATCGTCGGCCGACAGCTCGGTATCGAGCGTCAGGCCCTTGTCCTCCTTGGCGATCTCCAGCGCATCCTCGAACGCGCCATGATCCAGCTCCAGCACGACGTCGGCATACATCTGGATGAAGCGGCGATAGCTGTCCCACGCGAAGCGATCGTCGCCCGACACCGCCGCCAGCCCAGCCACGGTATCGTCGTTAAGGCCGAGGTTGAGCACCGTATCCATCATGCCCGGCATCGAGATGCGCGCGCCCGAGCGCACCGACACCAGCAAAGGATCGGCCGCGTCGCCGAAGCGCTTGCCGGTCACCGCCTCGATATGCGCGAGCCCGTTCGCGACCTCGCCGCGCAGCGAATCGGGGAAGGCGCCGCCCTCGTCATAATAACGCGCGCACATTGCGGTGGAGATAGTGAAGCCCGGCGGCACCGGCAGGCCGATCGAGGCCATGCCGTCAAGATTCGCGCCCTTGCCGCCCAGCAGATTGCGGTCGCCGTTGCCGCCATCCGAGACGCCGCCGCCGAAGCGATAGACGTAACGCTCGTCGTGGTCGGTCACGGGCAGGCTGGCCATAGAAATCTCCGGCTGGCTATTTTGCGATGCAATATGGCCGAGATTTCAGAGGGCGTCGAATCTGATAACGCTATCCTTCGATCTTCGAGAAGTCGGCGACGCGATGCACGGCGGCGCGCATGCGGGCGAGCAGAGCAAGCCGCGCTGCTCGTTTCGCCGGATCGGCGTCGTTGACGGTCACCGATTCGAAGAAGGCGTCGATCGGCCCACGCAGCGTGGCGAGCGCGGCCATCGCGCCCTCGAAATCCTCGGCGGCGATCGCGGCTTCGGCGGTAGGCTCCGCCGCGTCGAGCGCCGCGCGCAGCGCCGCCTCGGCCGGTTCGGGATCGTAGGCTGGCACGCCGTGGTCCGGCGCAGGCCGGAGCGGTGCCGGGTCGGACGCAGCGCTTTCCGCCAGCGCTCCGGCCTGCGCCGGGGAACCGGACGTCTCCCACCCCTCCTTCTTCAGGATGTTCGCCGCGCGCTTGTAGCCGGCGAGCAGGTTCGCCCCATCCTCGCCTGCGACGAACGCCTGCAGCGCCTTCACGCGTGCGAGCAGGCGGACAAGATCGTCCTCGCCCCCCAGCGCGAACACCGCGTCGATCAGGTCGTGCCGAACGCCCGCCTCACGCTGCTGGACCTTGAGGCGGTCGGCGAAGAAGTCGAGCAATTCGAACGCAAGATTGCTTGAACCTTGGCTTGCTCTGAGCAATGGCTCGGCCATCGCATCAAGCACGGGATTGTCTCGTCGAACCTCCGCGCGGTCGATCATCAGAAGCGCTAAGTCCGGCTCTTTCGGTGCTGCGTCGCGTGCGGCTTCTATTAGGCTTTCCATCATTGCCGCGCTGCCGCGCACTGCCAACGTTTCTGCACGAAGCAGATTGGAGAGACTGTCTCCAGTAATCTCGACCCAGGTGCTCAATATTGCGAATAAGCGTAGTCGTATGTCGGGTATTATCAGCCTTAACGCGCCTAGCGCCGCTCTTCGGAGTGCGTAAGGATCTCTTGAACCCGTAGGCGTCATTTCCACTAAGAAAAAAGCAAAGAGCGTATCCAGCTTGTCCGCCAAGCTCACTGCCACCGTCACCGGCGCGGTCGGCACGTCGTCGCCCTGGCCGACCGGCTTGTAATGGTCGCGGATCGCGTCGGAGACTTCGCGCGGCAGGCCCTCGGCCGCGGCATAATAGCCGCCCATCACGCCTTGCAGCTCGGGGAACTCGCCGACCATGCCGGTGACGAGATCGGCCTTGGCGAGACGCGCCGCCTGTTCGGCCATGTCGGCCAGCAAAGCCCTCTCCCTTGAGGGAGAGGGTTGGGTGAGGGTGCCGGGGGTAGCGGCGGAGCGCGCCGATTCGTCACGAGCGTCCCCCTCACCCCGACCCTCTCCCCCATGGGGAGAGGGAGTCTGGCCGACGATGCCTTCCTCGACCAGCCACCGCGCGAGCCTGGCGACGCGCTCGACCTTGTCGGCGACGGTGCCGAGCTTTTCGTGGAAGACGATGCGATCGAGCTTCTCCGCCTGCTGGCCGAGCGGAACCTTGAGATCCTGCTCCCAGAAGAATTTCGCGTCCGAGAGGCGCGCGGCCAGCACCTTGCGGTTGCCGGCGACGATCGCCGCACCGCCATCCACCGCCGCGATATTGGCGGTGCAGATGAAGTTGGGCGCGAGCTTGCCGGCGCCGTCCACCAGCGCGAAATATTTCTGGTTGGTGCGCATGGTGAGCTGGATCACCTCGCGCGGCACGTCGAGGAAGGCGGGGTCGAAATCGCCGAGCAGCGGCACCGGCCATTCGGTCAGCCCGGCATTCTCCGCCACCAGCCCGGCATCGGGCACGACGTGGAGGCCCTGCGCCTCGGCCAGCGCGCGCGCGGCGCCCTCGATGATCCCGCGCCGTTCGGCCGGATCGAGGATGACGTGGCAGGCGCGCAGTTTCTCGGCATAGTCCGCCGCCGATCCGATCGTGATCGCGCCCGGATGGTGGAAGCGATGGCCGACGGTGCTGGCGCCGCTGGCGATGCCATCGATCTCGAATGGCACCACCGTTTCGTCCAGCAATGCGACGATGCCCTTGAGCGGGCGCACCCAGCGCAGCGACGACGGCGAGGCGGAGGCCGCGCCCCAGCGCATCGACTTGGGCCACGGGAAGGCGCGGACGATCGCCGGGATCGCTTCGGCCAGCACGTCGGCGGTCGCACGGCCGGGCTTCTCGACCACGGCGAACAGCACGCCGTCGCGCTCGGTCAATTGCTCGCGCGCCAGCCCGGTCTTGCGCAGGAAGCCCTCCAGCGCCTGCGGCGGCGCCGACGCCTTCGGGCCTTTCGTCTCCTCGCGCACCGCCTGCGTCGCCGCGGGCAGCTCGCGCGCGATCAAGGCGAGGCGGCGCGGCGTAGCGTAGGTCTCGACCTGCGCGGGCGCGAGGCCGGCCTTGGCGATCTCGCCCTCGAACAGTCGGGCGAGGTCGGCGCAGGCCTTCTCCTGCATCCGCGCGGGGATTTCCTCCGAAAGGAGTTCGAGCAGGAAATCGGCCATCAGGCGTCCCACCCGTTATGCGTCATCCACGCGGCGCACGCGCCCTTTGCCAGCTCGCGCACGCGGCCGATATAGGCCTGCCGCTCCGCCACCGAGATCACGCCGCGCGCCTGAAGGGTGTTGAAGATGTGGCTCGCCTTGATCGCCTGCTCGTAGGCGGGGATCGGCAGCCCGCGATCGATCATCGCACGCGCCTCGTCGGCGGCGAAGGCGAAGGATTTGAACAGCATGTCGGTGTTCGCCGCCTCGAAATTATAGGCGCTCATCTGGCGCTCATTCTCGAGGAAGACGTCGCCATAGGTCATCGCCGGCCGGCCCTCGGCCGGATCGTTATAGACCAGGTCGAAGATACTGTCCTTGTTCTGGACGTACATCGCCAGCCGCTCGAGCCCGTAGGTCAGCTCGCCCGACACCGGCCGGCAGTCGAAGCCGCCCATCTGCTGGAAATAGGTGAACTGGCTCACCTCCATCCCGTCGCACCACACCTCCCAGCCGAGGCCCCACGCGCCCAGCGTCGGGCTCTCCCAATCGTCCTCGACGAAGCGGATGTCGTGGGTGCGCATGTCGATGCCGATCGCGGCGAGGCTGCCGAGGTACAGTTCCTGCAGGTTCGGCGGGCTGGGCTTCAGGATCACCTGATATTGGAAATAGGCGCCGAGCCGGTTGGGATTCTCGCCATATCGCCCGTCGGTCGGCCGGCGGCACGGCTGGACGAAGGCGGCGTTCCACGGATCGGGGCCGAGCGCGCGCAACGTGGTCGCGGTGTGGAAGGTGCCGGCGCCCATCTCCATGTCGTAGGGCTGGAGCACGACGCAGCCCTGATCGCTCCAATATTTATGGAGCGTCAGGATGAGCGATTGGAAGCTTAAGGGGGCGGGCGAAGCCACGACCGGCCTTTCGATTGGAGCTGGAACCGCGCGTTTGGCGGACCCCCGTGCGGGGGTCAAGGCAAGGTCGGTCGAGATGGCGTTCCGGAACGGGGCTCAGCGCGGGTAGGCATTCGTCGCCACGCTTGCGCGCCAACGCGCCATTTCGGCGCGGTAGGCCGCCTGTGCCCGGGCATAATCGTCGTTGGCGTCCGCCGCCGCCTTGCGCTCGCGATCGTTACGCGATAGGGCGGCCTGATAATCGGCGAGCGCGCGGGCATATTGGTCCTGTGACTGCGACGACGTGGTCGAAGCGCCGGCCCGATTGGCAGCCGCGCGGTTGAGGCGGGTCACGATCGCCTTGTCCTCCGCCTGCAGCTGTGCGGTGGGCGGCGCGCTTTCCGCCAGCGCGGGGCCGGCAACGAGCAGGGTCAAAGCGAGCACGAATCGCATCGACGCCGAGCGTATGGCATCGATGCGACGACCGCCACGCTCGGCGCTTGCGCTTCGTCGCATCGGGCGGCAAGCGGCGGCATGCGCATTGCCCGCCTGCTCGCTCCGCTGCTCCTGCTCACCGCCGCTGCGCCGGCTCCGCCGCAGCCGCATCCGGCGCTGTGGAAGGTCGTGGATGCCGACACCACCATCTACCTGTTCGGCACGATCCACGTGCTGCCGACCGGCTATAAATGGCGCGACGCGACGCTGGATGGGGCGATCGGCGCCGCCCAGTCGCTAACGCTGGAGACGGTGCTGGATACCGATCCCTCGCGCGTCGCAACGCTGCTGATGGGCATGGGGCAGGGCAAGGGCCTGCCGCCGCTCGCCGAGCGCGTGCCGCCGGCCAAGCGCGCGGCCTTGGCGGCGCTGGCCAAGGCGAGCGGCTTTCCGCAGGATGCGCTCGACCGGATGAAGACGTGGGCCGCGGCGATCGTGCTGACCGGCGCGGCGATGCGCCAGATCGACCTGACCGGCGGGCCGGGGGTTGAGCCGCAGCTCACCACCATGTTCCGCTCGAGCAATCGTCCGGTCGAGGGGCTGGAAACGCCCGAGCAGCAGCTCGGCTTCTTCGATCGCCTGCCCGAAGCGGCGCAGCGCGGCTTCCTCGAAGCGACGCTCGACAGCCCCGGCCGCGCGCGCGCCGAGTTCGAGGCGATGCTCGACGCCTGGGCGCGGGGCGATCCGGCCGCGATCGAGAAGAGCTTCTCCGAGGATCCCGAATTCACGCCGGCGCTGCGCGACCTGCTGATACGCCAGCGCGATCAGGCGTGGGCGGTGGCGCTGGCCGAGCGGATGAAGCGGCCGGGCACGGTGTTCGTCGCGGTCGGCGCCGGGCATCTCGTCGGGCCGGACTCGGTCCAGCGCATGCTGGCGGCGAAGGGGTTCAAGGCCGAGCGGATTCAGTAGACACTGCCGTCATCCCAGCGGAAGCTGGGATCTCGTGAGGCGAGTGCCCCCTTGGGAGATTCCAGCGTTCGCTGGGATGACGGAGGAGGGGGCGACGACTGAGCTCAGCCGAACTTGGCGCGATGCTCGTCGACCCGGCCGGCCTCGAGCAACGCCGCCTGCTCGCGCCAGCGCTCCTGCTCGATATAGCCGTGATCGGCGCCCATCCGCTCCTCGAGCGCGGTTTCGTCGGCCGGCGAGAGCGAGGTGATGTCGCTGTAGCGGTAGATCCCCTCGGCGTTCAGCCGGCGCTCGCCGCCGGTGCCGATGCCCTGGATGCGGGCGAGGTCGTCGCGGGTGAGGTCGAGCGTATTTGCCGTGGTCACGGGAGCGGAGACGACTGGCGCAACCACCGCCGGACGCGCCGATTCCAGCGCGACGATGCGGGCATTGGCGGCGTCGATCGCGGCGGCGGCGTCGCGCTGCTCCTCGATGCGCGCGTCGCGCTCGGCTTCGTAGGCGCGGCGCCATTTGGCCCCGCCGGAGCGCGATACCAGCCCCAGCAGCCACCCAAGCACGAGGACGAGGAACAGGATCGCCCACTGGTTGGTGGTGAAGGTGGGCATCGCTTTTTTCTCCGTTGTTACGCGGGAGCAACGCTTGCTCGCAGGCGCCGTTCCGGTCAAGCCGGGGCGCTGGCGACTGCCCGGTAGAGCGCGTCGAGACGTTCGCCGAAGCGCGCGGGCGTGAAACGGTGCGCGTTGACCGTCCCGCGCGCGGCAAGATCGGCGCACAGCGCGTCGTCGGTCGCGATGCGCCGGATCGCCGCGGCGAGCGCGGACACGTCGTGCGGATCGGCGAGCAACGCGGCCCCGCCGGCGGTCTCGGCCAGCGCACCATGATCCGACGTCAGCACCGGTGTGCCGAGCGCCATCGCCTCGACCACCGGCAGCCCGAACCCCTCGGCCAGCGACGGCATCAGCAGGGCACGCGCTTGGCCAATCAGCGCGGTCAGCGTCGCCGGTGGCAGATAAGGCAGGCGCACCACGCCGGGCGTCGCCAGCGCTGCGGCGAGGCTGGCGATCTCCGGCCCGTCCTTGCCCACGATCACCAGCGGCAGCGTGGTCCCGCTGGCGGCATAGGCCGCGCACAGGCGGGCGATGTTCTTGCGCGGCTCGACCGAGCCGACGACCAGCAGGTAGCCGCCCGACACCAGCCCGTCCGGCAGCGGCGCGTCGGCGGGCGTGACGGTCACCGCCTCGCCGCAATCAACGACGCGATCGGCGGGGCAGGCGAGCACGCGCACAATCTCGTCGCGCGCGGCCTGCGACACCGTCACCAGCCGCGTGGCGCTGGCCGCGATCAGATCGAGGATGCGGCGGTGGCGTGCCGCCGGGATCGGCGACAGATCGGGGTGGGTCAGCGGGATGACGTCGTGGACGGTGTAGAGATTGGCCCAGCCCTCCACGCGCAACGGCACCGGGTAGGTCCAGTGCATGATACCCGGCGGGCCCGGGATCTGCACCGGCAGCAGCCGGCGGTGCACGTCGACATAGATCTGCGCCAGGCGGAAGATGTCGGGCGCGATCATGCGGCCCGCACCCGCTGTCCGCGCTGTACGCGCGCCCGGCCACAATGCGCGGGCCCAGCGGCGTTGGCGCATATACCGCACGGGCGGCGCATCGTCCGCCAGGATCAGCGGCGCGTCGGTCAGCGTCGCGATCGCGTCGCGCAGCGCCGCCGCATAGGTGCCGACGCCTGAGCCCGCGCCGGCCAGCATCCGGCTCTCCATGGCGATCGGGCGGGCGATTTTCTGCATGAACCGGCGGCATGGCGGCTTTCGGCGGCTTCGCCAAGCTGCGACAAGGGCGGCGATGGGATTGCGCGCGGGCAGCTTACGGGGCGTGATGCTGTTGCTGCTGCTCGCCGGCTGCATCCCGCGCCCGCGCCACCCGCAGCCGCTCGCGCCGCCCCCCGTCGACGATGCCCGGGCCTATCGCCAGTGTCTGGTCGATCTGTCGGCGATGGGCGCCAAGGTCGATCCGCTGCCTGACCGTATCTATCCCAATGGCTGTTCGGCGACGCATGCGGTGAAGCTGGTCGCGATCGGCATCCCGGTCGCCAATCTCGGCGCGGTGAAATGCGGCCTCGCCCGCCCATTCGTGACGTGGACCCAGCAGGCGGTGCAACAGGCCGCGCGGGCGCGGCTCGGCAGCTACGTCACCAAGATCGAGAGCTTCGGCAGCTTCGCCTGCCGCCCGGTCAACGGCGTCGCCGGCAATCGGCTGTCGGAACATGGCCGCGCCGACGCGATCGACATCGCCGCCTTCGATCTGGCCGACGGGCGACGCATCACCGTGAAGGACGGCTGGAACGGGCCTGACCGCGCCGCCAGCGCCTTCCTGCACGATCTGCACGCCGCCGCCTGCCGCCGCTTCAACGTCGTGCTCGGCCCCGACGCCAATGCGTACCATCACGATCACATGCATTTCGACATGGGCAGCGGTCCCTATTGCCGCTAGAGCCGCGCGCCTTCGCCCGCCCGTCGCGCGGGCATGCCGAGGACCGCATGGCCGACCGCAAGATTCCCGCCCGTATCTTCCCCCCCGCCAAGGACGACGCCGCCGCCGCCAAGGCCGCCGCGCCGCTGCCGCAGACGGCCGACCCGGCCTATCGGCTGGCCTATCAGGATCCCGATTTCCTGCTGCGCGACGATCTGCGGCCGGTGCGCTTCCAGCTTGAGCTGCTCAAGCCCGAGCTGTTGCTGGACGAGGCCGGGATCGGCTCGACCTTCGTCTTCTACGGCTCGGCGCGCATCCCCTCGCCCGAAAGCGCCGACGCGATCGTCGCGGCGGCGGCGACCGACACCCAGCGCCGCATTGCCGAGCGGCTGAAGGCCAAGGCGGTCTATTATGACGAGGCGCGCGAGCTTGCCCGCCTCGCCAGCAACAGCCCGGCGGGCGCCGACGGCAAGCGCCAGTTCGTGGTCTGCTCGGGCGGCGGCCCGGCGATCATGGAGGCGGCCAATCGCGGCGCGACGGATGTCGGTGCCGAATCGGTCGGGCTCAACATCGTGCTGCCGTTCGAGCAGGCGCCGAACGCCTACGTGACGCCGCACCTGAGCTTCAACTTCCACTATTTCGCGCTGCGCAAGATGCACTTCCTGCTGCGCGCGCGCGCCGTGGCGGTGTTCCCCGGCGGCTTCGGCACGTTCGACGAGATGTTCGAGCTGCTGACGCTGGTCCAGACCGGCAAGATGGCGATGCTGCCGATCCTGCTTTACGGCAAGGAATTCTGGACGCGCGTGATCGACTTCGACGCCCTGGTCGAGGAGGGCGTGGTGGCGCCGCAGGACATGGACCTGTTCCGCTATTGCGACACCGCCGCCGAGGGCTGGGCCTATGTGCAGGACTGGTACGCACAGAATGGTGAGCGCCGCTTCCGCAAGGGCCGCGGCGAGAAATAGGGGCTTCGTTCGCCCCAATCCGTCATGCCAGCGCAGGCTGGCATCTCCCGCGGGCCGGGCGCCCTAAGCGGAAGACCCCAGCGTTCGCTGGCGTGACGGATAGAGGAGGGGAGAAGGCCTTACTTGATCGGCTTGGCGCCGGGCGCGCTGCACTTCACGAACTTGCCCTTCGCATCCTTGCAAGGGACGGCCTTGGCCGGCGGGCATTTGGTGAACTTGCCCTTAGCGTCCTTGCACGGCGCGGCGAGCGTCGCGCTGGCCGAACCCAGCAGGATGACGCTGGCGATCAGGGGAAAGATGCGGCGCATGTGGGCTCTCCTCGCGGTTGACCGCACTACTATAGCGCCGCCGGCGGCCTACAGCGAGACGCGCGGGCGCGTTTTTACGAACTGATCCAATTCGATAAGCTCGCGCGCTAGATCCTCGAAACGGTCGAGCGGCACCGCGTTCGGCCCATCGGACTTGGCGTTGGCCGGATCGGGATGTGTTTCCATGAACAGCCCCGAAATGCCCACCGCCACCGCCGCGCGGGCGAGCACCGGGATGAATTCGCGCTGGCCGCCGCTGGTGGTGCCCTGCCCGCCGGGCAGCTGGACCGAGTGGGTCGCGTCGAACAGCACCGGGCAGCCGGTCTCTCGCATGATGACAAGCCCGCGCATGTCGCTGACGAGGTTGCCGTAGCCGAAGCTCGCGCCGCGATCGCACACCATCAGCGGCGGCTCGCCTAGTCCGGCGGCAGCGGCGACCTCGCGGCCCTTGGCGACGACGTTCTTCATGTCACCGGGCGCCATGAACTGGCCCTTTTTGACGTTGACCGGCTTGCCGCAGGTCGCGACCGCCTCGATCAGGTCGGTCTGGCGCGCGAGGAAGGCGGGGGTCTGCAGCATGTCGACCACCTCGGCGACCGGCGCCACCTGATGCGGCTCGTGCACGTCGGTCAGCACCGGCATGTCGAGCGTTTCACGCACCTTGGCCAAGATGCGCAACCCCTCGGTCAAACCGGGGCCGCGAAACGAGTTGCCGGCGCTGCGGTTCGCCTTGTCGAACGAGCTTTTGTAGACGATCAGCATCCCCAGCCGCTCGCCGATGGTGCGCAGCCGTTCGGCGGTGGACAGCGCCATCGTCTCGCTCTCGATCACGCACGGGCCCGCGATCAGGAAGATCGGATGGTCGAGCCCGATCGAATGGCCTTCGAACGTCAGCGTCATGCAATGCCTCGTGCTGCCAGCGCGCGTTCGATCGGGGCGACGTCGCTGGGATTGTTGAGTTCCCAGATGTCGGCGCCGTGCGGATCGACGTCGATCACGCGGACGGGCACGCCCGCATCGAGGAAGCGGAGCTGCTCCAGCCCCTCCAGCCCCTCCAGCGCGCTGGCCGGATGCTGCGCATAGCGCTCCAGTGCGAAGCGACGATAGGCGTAGACACCGACGTGAAGCCGGACGGGCAGGCCCGCCTCGCCGATGCGGTCGGCCGGCACGTGCGGGATGACCGACTTGGAGAAATAGAGGCCGTTGCCGCGCGCGTCGCACACCACGGTGGTGCCGCCGACCCGGCCCTGCGCCTGATCCTCGACCAGCCGGCGATGGGTGACGGGCCCGGCGACGATGGCAGGCGTGGCGACCGCGATCGACTCGTCCGCCAGCATCGCCTCGATCAGCGCGCCGACGAAATGGGGCGGGGTGAGCAGCGCGTCGCCCTGGAAGTTGACGACGATCTCGACGTCGCCCAGCGCCGGTAGTGCCGCCGCGCAGCGCTCGGTGCCGTTGGCGCAGCTTTCCGGGGTCATCGCCACCGCGCCGCCGAAGGCGTGGACGGCATCGGCGATGCGAACGTCGTCGGTGGCGACGACGATGTGTGCGACGCCGGGCACCTGACGCGCCGCTTCCCAGCTCCGCCGGATCAGCGGCTTGGTCTCGCCCGTGGCGCCGGTCAGCGTGGCGAGCGGCTTCCCCGGATAGCGGCTGGAGGCGTAGCGCGCCGGGATGACGATCGCCGTTTTTGGCGGAGTCATTCCAGCCCGAGGCGCAGGAAATCGTGGATGTGGATCAGCCCGATCGGCCGTTCGGGATGGACGTCGTCGACGACGAACACCGACGTGATCTTGCGATCGTTCATCACCGCGAGCGCATCCTCGGCGAAGCAGCGGCCGGGGATGGTGACCGGATCGCGCGTCATCACGTCGCCGGCCGTGGCGGTGAGCAGATCGTCGACGTGGCGGCGCAGATCGCCGTCGGTGATGATGCCGCGCAGGCAGCCGGCGGCATCGACCACGCCCGCCACCCCGAAGCTGCGCGCGGTCATCACCAGGATCACGTCGCGCATCGACAGCGTCGCCGCCACCAGGGGCATGCCATCGCCGGCGTGCATCAACGCGGTGACGCGCATCAGCCGCCGTCCGATCACGCCGCCGGGATGCAGCATCTCGAAGCCGTCGCGCGACGTTCCGCGCTCGCGCATCGTGGCGAGCGCCAGCGCGTCGCCCAGCGCCATCATCATCGCGGTCGAGGTGGTGGGGGCGAGATTGTCGGGGCACGCCTCGTCGACCGGCGGCATCAGCAGGCGAATGTCGGACGCCTGCATCAGCGGCGACGTGCCGCCCGCGCTGATCGCGACGATCGGAATGTCGAGCGACGCCGCATGAGCCAGGATCGGCCGCAGTTCGGTGGTGCCGCCCGAATTGGAGAGCGCCAGCAGCGCGTCGCCGGGCACGAGCATGCCGAGGTCGCCATGCGCCGCCTCGGCGGGATGGATGAACAGAGCGGGCGTGCCGGTCGAGGCGAGCGTCGCCGCAACCTTGCGCGCAATATGGCCGGATTTGCCCATACCGGTGACGACCACGCGGCCGCGCAGCGACAGGAGCAATTTCACCGCGCGTTCGAATTCGGCGTCGAGCGCGCCCACAAGCACCGACAGCGCCTGTGCCTCGGCGACGATCACGCGTCGGCCGAAATCCAGCATCGATTCGCGGGGGTCGAGCGGGAAGGGCGCGGACGACGGCAGGTGCGCCTGCAGCGCGGGTTCGCCGGTTACCCTGTTCCGTCCCATCGCCGGGGCTTAGCCGTGCACAGGCGTGCTGGCGAGTGCCTATCTTCGCCGTTGCGGCATGACGTGCCGCAACGGCGTTGGTCCTTTTAGGCGAGCGCGGCCTTCAGATCGTCGACCAGATCGGTGCGCTCCCACGGGAAGAAGTCGCCTTCGGGCGTGCGGCCGAAATGGCCGTAGGCGGCGGTCTTCTGGTAGATCGGCTTGTTGAGGCCGAGATGGGTGCGGATGCCGCGCGGAGTGAGGCCGCCCAGCTTCTCGATCTTGCCGATCGCCTCTTCGATCGCGTCGTCGCCGACCGTGCCCGTGCCGTGCGTATCGACATAAAGCGACAGCGGCTTGGCGACGCCGATCGCATAAGCGAGCTGGATCGTGCAGCGCTGAGCGAGGCCTGCGGCGACGATGTTCTTCGCGAGGTAGCGGGTGATGTAGGCGGCCGAGCGATCGACCTTGGTCGGATCCTTGCCGCTGAACGCGCCGCCACCGTGCGGCGAGGCGCCGCCATAGGTGTCGACGATGATCTTGCGGCCAGTGAGGCCGGCGTCGCCGTCAGGCCCGCCAATCTCGAAGCTGCCGGTCGGGTTGATGTGATAGACGGTCTCGTCGCTCAGCAACTCCGCCGGGATGACCTTGGCCACCACGCTTTTCACGTAGGCGTGGAGCTCGGCTTCCTTCTCGCCCTGGTCGTAGCCCTTGCCGTGCTGGGTCGAGACGACGATCGCGGTCGCGGCGACCGGCGTGCTGCCCTCGTAACGCAGCGTCACCTGGCTCTTGGCGTCGGGCTCGAGGAACGGTGCCGTGCCGGCGTGGCGATCGGCTGCCATCACCTCGAGGATCTTGTGGCTGTAATACAGGGTCGCCGGCATCAGATCGGGCGTGTCGTTGGCGGCATAGCCGAACATGATGCCCTGATCGCCCGCGCCCTCATCCTTGTTGCCGCTGGCGTCGACGCCCTGCGCGATGTGCGCGGACTGGGCGTGGAGGTTGTTCTCGAAGCGGAAGGTCTCCCAGTGGAAGCCGTCCTGCTCGTAGCCGATGCGCTTGACCGTCTCGCGGACGGTCTTCTCGATCTCGGCCTGCGCGCCCGGCGCCCACTGATCGTTCTCGTAGACGCCCTTGCAGCGGATCTCGCCCGCCAGCACGACCAGCTGGGTGGTGGTCAGCGTCTCGCAGGCGATGCGCGCCTCGGGATCCTTCGACAGGAACAGATCGACGATGGCGTCCGAAATCTGATCGGCGACCTTGTCGGGATGGCCCTCCGACACGGACTCGGACGTGAAGAGATAGTTGCTGCGCATCGTCTGGGCGGTTCCTTCGACAGGCGGCGCGGCCGGGTTGCGGCAGCGCACATAAAGCAATCCTTATATGTGCCCGCTTAGCCCGCCCGGCGGCGGCTTGCAAACCCGATCAGCAGCAGGACGAGGGCAAGGCCGCCCGATAAAAAGTTGCCCCACCGCGAGAATAAGGTGGGCGGCGCGGTGCGCGGCAATGGTTGCTCGATTGCACCGGGGGTGCGCCACGGCAGGCTGGCCAGCAGCCTGCCATGCGCGTCGACGATCGCCGAAATGCCGGTCGGAGTCGCGCGCACGACGGGCACCCCTTCCTCGATCGCACGCAGCCGCGCCTGGGCGAGATGCTGCGGCGGCCCCCAGCGGCCGAACCACGCATCGTTAGAGGGGTTGAACAGGAAGCGCGGGCGATGCGCCTCGTCGACGACATGGCCCGAGAAGATGATCTCGTAGCAGATCTGCACGCCGACCGCGCCGATGCCCGGCAGGGTCAGGTCGCGCGGGCCGGGGCCGGCGAGGAAATCCATGTCGCCCGGCGCGAGCCGCGACAGGCCGATGCGCGACAGGATCGGTCGCATCGGCAGATATTCGCCATAGGGCACGAGATGCGACTTGTCGTAGCGGCCGAGCAGGCGCCCCTGCGGATCGAGCCCGAACAGGCTGTTGGTGGCCGATACGATCTGGCCGGCAGAATCATACTGGATCGCCTCCGCCCCGGTGAGCATCAGATCGTGCGGGCCGAGCAGCGACGCGATCTGCGCGCGCGCGGCCGGATCCTCCTCGAGGAAGGCCGGCACCGCGACCTCCGGCCACAGGATGAGGCGCGGGCGCAGGCCGGGCGTGCCGGACAGCGATGCGAGCCGCGCGAAGTTGCGCGCCTCCGCATCGGGGCTCCATTTCTCGGCCTGGCCGATATTGGGCTGGACGACGTGGAGCAGAGGCGCGGTCGGATCGGCCTTCGGCTCGACTGCCATCAGCGGTACGAATAGCGAGACGCAGGCGAAGGCGATCGCGCCGCCGACCGCCGCGAGGATCACCGCGCGGCCGCGCCGCTGCCCCAGTTCGGCCTGTACGAAACCGTCGCGCAGGCCACGCACCGCCATCGGCAGCACCCCCGCCAGCAGTAGGGTAAGCCCCGACAGGCCATAGGTGCCGACGAGCGCGACGATGCCGGCGAGCGGCCATAGCGGCGCCCACATCGCCGCCAGCGGATTCCACGCAAAGCCGGTGAACACCGTCGCGCGCAGCCATTCGTTGGCGATCCACGTCGCCGCAAGGAACAGCACGAGCGGCCAGCGCCCCGGCACGACGCGCGTCAGCGCCCATGCCGCGCCGGTCGCGAATGCCGGATAGACCGCGAGATAGAGCGACAGCAGCACCACCGCGACGATTCCCAGCCACGCCGGCATCGCCGCCTGATACGTGAAGGCGGTCGCGATCCAGTTCAGACCGAGGCAGAAACTGCCGAAGCCGAACCACCAGCCGAGCGCGACGGCACGGGCGAGCGTGGTCGCCCGCTCCAGCAGCAGGATCAGCCCGGCGAGACAGATAAGCGACAGCGGCCACAGCTCCAGCGGCGCGAAGCCGCAGGCAGCAAGGAGGCCGGCCGCGAAGGCGAGCGGCAAAGCGTGAAGTGCGCGGTGCGGCATCGGCGCGGCTCCTAGCGGGGAAGCTGCCATGGTGCGAGCCCGCAATGACAAGCGTGCGACGGCGCGCTATGCGGCGGCATGTCGCTTCAGCCGTTCCACCTCGCCTTTCCGGTCCACGACATCGCCGCCGCGCGCGCCTTCTACGGCGAACTGCTCGGCTGCGCGGAGGGGCGCAGCGCGCCCGAATGGGTCGATTTCGATCTCTACGGCCACCAGATCGTCGCGCATCTCGATCCGGCGGCGAAGCCGGCCGGCATCACCAACCCGGTCGACGGGCATGACGTACCGGTGCCGCATTTCGGCGTCGTGCTTGGCTGGGACGATTGGCACGCGCTCGCCGACCGGCTGACCGCCGCGGGCGTGCGCTTCGGCATCGCGCCGCACATCCGCTTCAAGGGGCAGGTGGGCGAGCAGGCGACGATGTTCTTCCGCGATCCCAGCGGCAATGCGCTGGAGTTCAAGGCGTTTCAGGATATCGGCCAGCTTTTCGCCAAGGCCTGAGCGCCCGCCGCAGGCCGCCCCGCGGCGGCAGGGCGGCCGTTCTGCCGCCAGCAGAGGCGGGGTCGCGCCCGAAACGACAATCGGTTAAGATAAGCAGAGGCCTTCGAGGCCGGCGGCATCGCGCCTGGGGGGCGACGAGCACATGATCGAACGGCTGCGCCACAAGGGACGGGCCTATTGGTTCGTCAGCATCGCGATCCTCGCCGCCACCATCATGGCGCGCGACATCATCGAAGATCGCCTGAACCTGAAGGACGCCAAGAACGCGCTCTTCCTGCTGCTCACCCGCAGCCCGACCAACCCGGCCTACGCGCACAACGTCAAGTTGATCGCGATCGACGACGATGCGTTCTGGAGCGATGCGATGCAGCATCGGTCCCCGACCAATCGCATCTACCTCGCCAAGCTTATCGCCGCCGCCGACGCGGCCGAGGCGCGCGTGATCGCGCTCGACTTCGACCTGCGGCTCGGCCAGTCGACGGCGCCGGTCGCGCCAGGCGATTATGATGCGATCGAGCCCGCTTATCGCAGGGAAACCGACGCGCTGATGCGGACGGTCGGCGATGTCGCGCAACGGCGCCACGTCGTGCTGTCGGAACCGATCGGCGGCCCGATCGACGGGCCGTTCAACCTGCTCGCCGCCGCGCCGAACGCCTACGGCATCTGCACGGCGATGCTCGATCGGGGCAGGTGGGAGAATCCGGGCACATCGCGCTTCCTGCTTACGCCCACAGCGCAACGCAATATCGCCTGCGGTTACATCGCGCTGATGGATGATGCACGCCGCCTCCCGCCGCCTGCGCGGATCGTCGGCAGCCGCTTCGCGCTCGATTCGTTTTCGCTGGCGATCGCGCGCGCCCGCGACGCCGATGCTCCGGCGCGGATCGGCCGGCATACCTATGCCTCGTTCATCTCCGCCGATGCGATCCGTGCGCCGGGTGCCTCGATTTCGTCGAGCCGGCTCCTCGCCGATCCCCTCGCCGCGCGCGATCTGCTGCAGGGCAATGCCGTGGTGATCGGTGCGGTGTGGCACACGCGCAGCTACGGCCAGGGCGACGCGATCGATCTGCACGACACGCCGATCGGGCCGGTGGCGGGCGCGCTGCTGCATCTCAATCTCGCCGAGGCGATCATCGGCAACCGCGTCTATCCGGCGATGCCCGAACGGGCGATGGTGCTGATCGAGATCGCGCTGGGCGCGGCGGCGGCGGTCCTGTTCGCGCTGATGCCGTCGGCGGCATTGGCCGCTTTGTTGCTGGCAGGGTCGATGCTGGTGCTGCTCGGCGTGCAGTGGCTGTTCCTGCAGCTGTTCGGCACCTTTCTGGATCTGTTCGCGCCGATCGTCGGCATGGGCGTCCACGCCATCTTCGAGCGGCTCCTGAATCGGCATGCGTAACGTAGCGTCGTCGTCGAACGAACCGTCAGCAGGAAAGGAATGTCGATGTCTCGGATATCGTTGATAAGTGCGGTAGCGTTGGCGTCGCTCGCCGCCGCCCCCGCACTTGCCCAGAACCCCAACAACAATGGTGGTCCTGTGCCACTGATGCCGCCGGGATCGGTCGAGGCGGCGAGGGTCGAGGAACCCAAGCCGGCGCCGACCACGGCGGGGCCAGTCGGGATTGACGGTCCTCCGCTCTGCTCGCGCACGGTGAAGGACAAGTGCGTGCAGCGGCAGGGCCCGCACTTGGAACTGAAGAAAAGGCGGTGATCGACGGTGATCGCCCCGCCGGTCGGGCGGCGGCGGGGCGACCTATGATCAACCGCCGTGCGCCGCCAGCGCGGCGAGCAGCAGCAATGCGACGATGTTGGTGATCTTGATCATCGGATTGACCGCCGGGCCCGCTGTATCTTTGTAGGGATCGCCGACCGTGTCGCCGGTCACCGCAGCCTTGTGTGCGTCCGATCCCTTGCCGCCATGGTTGCCGTCCTCGATATATTTTTTGGCATTGTCCCACGCGCCGCCGCCCGACGTCATCGAGATGGCGACGAAAAGCCCCGAGACGATCACGCCCAGCAGCAGAGCGCCGAGGCTGGCGAACCCGTTCGCCTGGCCCGCGACCGCCTTGATGACGAAGTAAACGACCACCGGCGCCAGCACCGGCAGCAGGCTCGGCACGATCATCTCCTTGATCGCCGCCTTGGTGACGAGGTCGACGGTGCGCGCATAATCGGGGCGGCTGGTGCCCGCCATGATGCCGGGATTGGAGCGGAACTGCTCGCGCACATCCTCCACCACCGCGCCGGCGGCGCGGCCGACCGCGGTCATGCCGAACGCGCCGAACGAGAAGGGCAGCAGCGCGCCGAGCAGCAGGCCGACGATGACGTAAGGGTTGGACAACGAGAAATCGACCGCGAGGAGCGGGAAGAACTCGCGCAGATCGGCGGTGTAGGCGCCGAACAGGACGAGCGCCGCCAACGCGGCCGACCCGATCGCATAGCCCTTGGTGACCGCCTTGGTGGTGTTGCCGACCGCGTCGAGCGCGTCGGTCCGTTCGCGCACGTCATGCTCCAGCCCGGCCATCTCGGCGATGCCGCCGGCATTGTCGGTGACCGGACCATAAGCATCCAGCGCCACCACCATGCCGGCCAGCGCCAGCATCGCGGTCGCACCGAAGGCGATGCCGATCACGCCGGCGAACTGATAGGCGGCGATCACCGCGATCACGATCACGATCGTCGGCGCCGCGGTCGATTCGAGGCTGATCGCCAGCCCCTGGATCACGTTGGTGCCGTGGCCGGTCACGCTCGCCCGCGCGATCGATTTCACCGGGCGATAATTGGTGCCGGTATAATATTCGGTGATCCAGACGAGCGCGCCCGTCACCGCGAGCCCGATCAGCGCGCACCAGAACAGGTCGATCGGATAGACGTCGCGCGGGGCGGCGCCGTCGTGCATCGTGAACAGCATGCGCTCGAACTGCGGCAAAGCGAGGCGGAAGGCGCCGTAGATCGCTGGGATGGCGAGGATCGCCGAGGTCCAGAAGCCCTTGTAGAGCGCGCCCATGATCGATCCCGAGCCCAGCCGCACCATGAAGGTGCCGACGATCGAGGTGAGGATGCAAACGCCGCCGATCAGCAGCGGCAGCGTCATCAGCGGGAGCGCATTGGGCGCGTTCGGCATCATCACCGCGATCGAGACCATCGTCACGCCAAGCGTCACGACATAGGTCTCGAACAGGTCGGCGGCCATGCCGGCGCAGTCGCCGACATTGTCGCCGACATTGTCCGCGATTACGGCGGGGTTGCGCGGATCGTCCTCTGGGATGCCCGCCTCGACCTTGCCGACCAGATCGGCGCCGACGTCCGCCGCCTTGGTAAAGATGCCGCCGCCCAGCCGCGCGAAGATCGAGATGAGCGACGCGCCGAACGACAGCGCCACCAGCGCGTTGACGACGATGCGGTCGGTCGGCGCGTGGCCGGCCGGCCCGGTCAGCCAATAGAAGAAGCCGGCGATGGCGAGCAGCCCCAGTCCGGCGACGAGCATCCCGGTTATCGCGCCCGAGCGGAAGGCGGTGGTGAGGCCGCCCTGCAGCGAGGTGCGCGCCGCCTCCGCGGTGCGGACGTTCGCCTTAACCGAGATGTTCATGCCGACGAACCCCGTCGCGCCGGACAGGACCGCGCCGATCAGGAAGCCGACCGCCGAAACCAGCCCGAGGAAATAGCCCACCAGCACGACGACGACGATGCCGACGATGCCGATGGTGGTATATTGCCGCACCAGATAGGCGCGCGCGCCTTCCTGGATGGCGCTCGCGATATCCTGCATCCGCTGGTTGCCCGCCGGCTGGCGCAGCACCGCAAAGCTGGTGACGATCCCGTAAAGCACGGCCACGAGGCCACAGACGATGGCCAGTTCGACGAGCAGCATGCCGTCCTCTCCTTGTGCGCCTCCCCGTCGCGACGTGGCGCGGGGATGACGCGGCGAAGACTAGCGGGCTTTTTGGGGCCCGCAAGCGGGCGCGTCACGGCGCATGTTCGTAACCCAGGCTAAGCGGGAGAGCGACCGGACCGTCGCGACCGAACAGCCTCAGTCCCGTACCCGCCGTGAAGCGACCAACGGCCGTGATCGCCGCGAGACCGTCGGGCGGCATCGAGACGCGGGTCGGCGCCGCGAACAGGAGTTCGTAATCGTCGCCCGCCGTGGCGGCGGCGAGCCGGGCCGCGCGATCCGTGGGCGCGCCGGCGGGAAGGGGGATGGCGTCGAGGTCGATC
Source organism: Sphingomonas nostoxanthinifaciens (assembly GCF_019930585.1). Taxonomy (NCBI): domain Bacteria; kingdom Pseudomonadati; phylum Pseudomonadota; class Alphaproteobacteria; order Sphingomonadales; family Sphingomonadaceae; genus Sphingomonas; species Sphingomonas nostoxanthinifaciens. The sequence goes on from NZ_CP082839.1 coordinate 396,518, forward strand.
GTGACGGCAAGGCCGCTCGCCTGCGCCATGCGCGCGGCGTCGATGAGCAGGCCGTCGGAGACGTCCATCATCGCGTTGACGTGGGGGGCGAGCGCGAGGCCTTCGGCGAGACGGGGGTGTGGGCGGCGATAAGCGGCCAGCCATTCCGGCCGGCCCTCGATCCGCTCCTGCGCCATGGCGAGCCCCAAACCGGCGGCGCCGATCATGCCGGTGACGAACAGCGTGTCGCCTGCCTTCGCCCCGCCCCGCGCCGGCGCGCTTCCCGCGCGCACGCTGCCGATCGCGGTCAGGCCGAGCTGGCGTGCCGATCCGGCCGGCACCGCCACCGTATCACCACCCAGCAGCGGCACGGCGAAGGCTGTGCACGCCTCCTGCAGGCCGCGCGCGAAGGCGGCGTCCCACCCCGCATCCGCCGCCAGCGGGTAGCCGAGCATCACCCCCAGCGGCGTCGCGCCCTTGGCGGCGAGGTCCGACAGGTTCACCGCCACCAGCTTCCATGCGACGTCCTCGGGCAGGTCGTCGGGCAGATAGTGGACGCCCTCGACGATCATGTCGTGGGTCAGGACGAGGTCGCGGTCGCCCATCGGCAGCACCGCCACGTCGTCGGCCAGCCCGCGCGCGGCGGGATCGTGGGCGAAGCGGGCCAAAGCGCCGATGAAGTCGCTCTCGCGGGACATATCGCCCCTCTAGGGCGCGACGCCGCCGGCTGCGAGCACTTCAATCATCCTTAACGGTTGCCGGCTAGTCGTGGTTTATGGCTTGTGAACTGGATCGCTACGTCCCGGCCAAGGCATTCGAGCTGGCCGAATCGATGATCGAGGAGTTCGGTGCGGACGCCTTCGCAGTCGCGCGCCAGCGGCTGAAGATGCGCATCCGCGACGAGTTGCCCGCGATGATCAACCTGTACGCCGGCGTCTGTACCTTATTGGCCGAGCGGCGCGCGCGCGGCAGAGGTTGGTTTGCGCGCGTTCGCGGCGCCATCGCAGGGACACCCACCCGCCGCGGGACGCACGTCGCGCTGCGCCACGAACTGGTCCCCGTCCACATCTCCGTATTGCGGCCGTCCCGCATGATTTGACCATCTTTTCGGCTCTTTGGCGCCCGTCGGGCGTTGGGCGCGGATCGAGGGGACGATCATGGTTTCAACGCGCGCCGATGGCGTAGACCCGCACGGCCGCGAGGCCGAGAGCCCGCTTGGGATGCCGGCTTCCGCCTGGCGCGAGATTTTGTGGCGCGTCTGGATCAAGACCGGCACCGACAATATCGGCCTGCTCGCGGCGGGCATCGCCTTCTACGCCTTCCTCTCGTTCGTGCCGCTGCTCGGCGCGCTGGTGATGACCTATGGCCTGATCGCCGATCCCGCGACGATCCAGAGCCACATGCAGATGATCATCGATCTGGTGCCGAAGGATGCGGCCAAGCTGATCCTCGACCAGCTCGTCAACCTGATGACAACCGCTTCCGGCAAGAAGGGGCTGGGGCTTCTGATCGCGCTGCTGATCTCGATCTACGGCGCGACGCGCGCGAGCGGCGCGATCATCATGGCGCTGAATGTGGTCTATGAGCAGCACGAGCGGCGCAACATTCTGAAGACGACCGGCGTGTCGTTCGTGCTCATCATCGGCGCGGTGATGGTGGCGATCGTCGGGCTGCTCGCCGCCTCGGCGCTGGCGCTGGTGGGTAAGCTCGCCGACGGGCTGGGCGTGTTCGCTACGGTGGGCATCAATGTCGCGACCTTCGCGGTGGCGGCGGTGCTGACCAGTATCGCGATCGGCGCCTGCTACCGCTTCGCGCCCGATCGGCACGACGCCAAATGGCGCTGGCTGTCGATCGGCTCGGGCCTCGCAACCCTGCTGTGGCTGGTCGCGACGCTAGGCTTTGGCGCTTACGCCTCGACCATCGGCAATTACAACGCGACCTATGGATCGCTGGGCGCGGTGGTGGTGCTGCTGATGTGGCTGTGGGTCTCGGCCTATGCCATCCTGCTCGGCGCGGAAATCAACGCCGAGGCGGAGCGCCAGACCGCGCAGGATACCACCACCGGCCGGGCCAAGCCGCTGGGCCGCCGCGGCGCGACCGTGGCGGACGAGGTGGCGGGCGAACCCGGCACCGAGCCTTCAGAAGAAAAATCGCGTGCCATCGCTCGCAATGCGGCGCCATAGGATCGACCGATGAAGTGCATTCGGATTATCGCCGCCTTGGCAGCCGTGGCATCGCTCGCGATCGGAAGCGCCGCCTCGGCGCAGCTCGGGCGCAATGTGCCGGCCGGGAGCCCGCTTGGGGCGATGCCGCTCAATGGACTTGCTGGAGGTGAAACGTCGGGCGCGACCGATCCCGCGCAAGCGTGGTTGCGGCAGCAGCAGGCTGCGGTCGCCCGCGCACAGGCGCAGGCCGCACGCCAGCGGGGGCAGGCCGAAGCGTTCGCCGCCGTGCCGCGCACATCGCCTCAGGTGGACGACGATCTCGCCCCGCGCCGCGCGCAAACCGATCTGAACGCGCCCGATTCGGCGCGTATCGGCGGAGGGTCGCTTCCAACCCCGTTCAGCGGTGGCATTCGGCCGGCATGGTCGGGATCAGGGATAACGACGCCCTGGCACGATTGAGTTTGGGCACCCAGCGTCCCTAGCCTGCAAAATCCCGCACCACCGCCAGGAATGCGGCGCCATAATCCTCCAGCTTGCGCGCGCCCACGCCGCTGATTTCGCCCAGTGTGCGCTGCGTCTGCGGCCGGAGTGCCGCCATCTCGCGTAGCGTCGCATCGTGGAAGATCACATAAGGCGGCACCCCGCGCTCCTTCGCCAATTCGCGCCGGCAGGCGCGCAGCGCCTCGAACAGGGGATCGTCCGCCTCGCCGCCCGGCGCGCGATCGCGCCGCTTGCGCTCGCGTGCGGCCGGCAGCGGCACCGCGACCGGCTCCTCGCCCTTCAGGATCGATTTGGCCGCCGGACCGAAGGACAGCCCGCCGAAATCGTCGGCGCGCAGCGCGTCGCGCGCCATCAGCGCGCGCGCCACCGGCTTGATCAGCTTGAGCTCGGCCGCGTCGGCGATACCGAACACCGACAGCCGGTGATGGCCCGAGCTCAGCACCTTGTCCGTCTCGCGCCCCGCGAGCACGTCGGTGAGGTGGGTGATGCCGAAGCGCATCTCGGTGCGAAAGGCGGCCGAGAGCAATTTGCGCGCGAGCTCGGTCGCGTCGGTGGTCGATGGCGGCGAGAGGCAATTGTCGCAATTGCCACAGGCGGGCGCGGGCTCCTCGCCGAAATGGCGGAGCAGGATGGCGCGGCGGCAGCCGGGAGCCTCGACCAGATTGGCGAGCGCGTTCAGCCGCGCGCGCTCGCCGCCGCGCCGGCTGTCCTCGACCTCGGTCTCGATCCGGCGGCGGGCGCGGGCGAAATCCTCCGCGCCCCAGAAAAGCTGCGCCACCGCCGGATCGCCGTCGCGCCCGGCGCGCCCGGTCTCCTGATAATAAGCCTCGATCGACTTCGGGATGCCGGCATGCGCGACGAAGCGGACGTCGGGCTTGTCGATGCCCATGCCGAAGGCGACCGTCGCCACCATCACCATATCCTCCGAATCGACGAAGGCGCGGGCATTGGCCTGCCGCACCGCCGGATCGAGCCCGGCATGGTAAGCGCGGGTCGGGCGACCGACGGCAACAGCCAGCGCCGCCGCCAATTTCTCGGTCTCGGCGCGGCTGGGCGCGTAGACGATGCCCGGCCCCGGCGTGTCGCGCGCCAGCTGGGCGAGCTGGCTTGGAAGCCCGTCGCGCGGCGCGATGCCGTAGCGGATGTTGGGCCGGTCGAACCCGGCCAGGATCAGACCGTCCTCAGGAATACCGAGCTGGGCGAGGATGTCGGCGCGGGTGTGTCGATCCGCTGTGGCGGTGAGCGCCAGCCGCGGCACCGCGGCATGCGCATCGAGCAGGCTGCGCAGCTGGCGGTAATCGGGCCGGAAATCATGCCCCCATTCGGAGACGCAATGCGCCTCATCGATCGCGATCAAGGCGAGCGGGATGCGGTCGATCAGCCGGCGGAAGCCATCGGTATTGGCCCGCTCCGGCGCGACATAGAGCAGGTCGAGCTCGCCCGCATGCAGCCGCCGGATCGTCGCGTCGCGATCGCTATCGGCCGAGGTGAGCGCGGCGGCACAGATGCCCGCCGCCTCAGCCGAACGCACCTGATCGTGCATCAGCGCGATCAGCGGCGACACGACGAGCCCCGTGCCGGGGCGGCAGAGCGCGGGGATCTGGTAGGTAAGCGACTTGCCCGCGCCGGTGGGCATGACGGCAAGCGTATGGACCCCCGCCATCACCCGATCGATCACGTCGGCCTGGCGGCCGCGGAAGTCGTGATAGCCGAAGGTGGTGTGGAGGGCTTCGCGTGGGGAGGGCATTGGGCGATGGGCTTCCGGGACTCAAACTGCCTTCTGCACGACGATCCCGACGCAGGTAACAACGAAGCCGTCCACCGCCACCTTGAGATGGGTCGGCCCGCCGATCCAATGGTTGAGAGCGGCCGGCAGATCGTGGCTGTAGGGCGGAAGATCGACAAAGCGATCCAGCACCCCGCGCCCTAGATCCAGCTCAATCGGCGCCATGCAATGGCCCTTGGCTGCCAAACGATCTGCCAGCAGTCGCAAATGCCTTTCTTGGAACAGCACCGTCGGCCAATTATCGATCGTGCGTCCGCGATTGTCGATGTTGAACTCGGTCGTATGAACCGCAATGCCGCCGGGCCGCAGTGTGTTCAGGCTGTTCTCAATGAAAGTAAGCCCCGCCTCGATCGATCCCAGATGCTCCAGCGCGCACAGCGACCAGCAAAAATCATAACCCGTCAGATCGGCGGGGATCGCGGTCATGTCGACTGCCCGGAAATCGACCTGCTGGTCGAAGCAAGCCCGATCGAGAAAGGCGGGATGATAGGCCTGATCGAGCGAGGCGGCATGCTGCCCGGTCTCGGCCCAACCGCGGCCGGCAGCCTCCTCTAGCGGCAAGTCCGTAACCGTAACCATCGCGCCTCGGGCGGCAAGATAGCTCGGCACTGGTTCGGCACCGCAACCAAAACCGAGCCCGCGCACGCCACCTTGGATCAGTCCCCGTTCGAAGAGAACCTGCAGGACATAAGCGAGTTCCCACATCTTGCGATGATAGACGACCGGCACCCGCAGCTGTCCGCACCAGTGCGCCACCCAGTCGCTCTCAATGTCGGCCTGGGTCGAAAGGCAGGTATTAAGGCCGACCGGGCCGGCGGTAGTGTCGGTGCGTATCGGGAGCGCTACCGCCATACGCTGTGCCAACTCATAGCCAAGTGCTTTGACATTCAAGCTCAAGATATTGATGTTACGGACTATTTCGTTAAGCGCATTGGTATTGGGCTGATCGGCGTCATTGAGCAGAGACGTCAGCGCCAGCAGCTTTTCTCGGTCCTGATCGGTGATGAGTTCGTCCACGGGAATATCGACCTTGGCTGGGAGGAGGGTTCCGGTCCGTACCCCGGATGGTCACAGGCGGGCCCGCTTCTCATCTCCCGCCGCGGGCCGCAAGGCCAAAGGCTTCTGCGCGGATACCGCGTCAGTCGGCATCAGAGCGCCGACAAGGCCTTGCGCGCGACAAAGCCCACATGCCCCAGCGCGTGGGACGAGCGGATCGCGTCCAACTCGCGGAAACGGAACTGCGCTACCTCGTGACCGCGGCTAATCAAAACCAACAGGATGCGTTCCAACTCGACACGGCCGATCGCCGCTGGCTGAAAACCGCTGCTGTCGCGCAGGCGATAGCGGCAGACGTGGACGGCGATGCCGCCCGGGCGCAACGCGGCGAGCGTGCCCTCCACGAAGGGCAGCATCTCCGCAGGGCCGACGAGCGCTTCGGGCGCATCAATCGACCAGAGAAAATCGAAATTCACGAGATCGGCCGGCAGCGGCAACAATGGCGCCGACCGCGATTCAACGCCGGGCGCGATCGGCGCGGGCGATTCGCCTGCACCCGTCGTGGCAGCCGTTACCGTAACGCCGGCCCTTCCCAGATAGGCGGGCAACGAGCCGAACTGCGCCTGCAGCCCCAGTCCGGCCGCGCCGGCCTGCGCCATCCCGTACCGGCTCAGAACCTGACAGACATAGAGCTCTGGCCAATCGGAAGCGTCACCCTGCAGCCCCAGAGTGCGCGCGCCACCGCGATAGCTCGGCTCATCCATTTGCGCATGCGTGGCTACTTGCGTCACCGGATCGGCAAAGCTCGGCGGTTCCGGCGAAAGCATGTGCGCGATTGGCCGCACATCATCCCGTCCGAAGACCGTGCTGCGGATGTCGGCGACGATGGTGGAAGTTTTATTGGAATTACAGGGACGATCAAACCAGACGCTGACGCCAGCCGCCTCGGCATCCGTGTCGTCCTGAATGCCGGCGTACAGCGCGAAGCTCATGCCTCGAAAGCCTTCAAAGCGAATCTCTGCACGGCCGCCATGCTGGATCAGGCGGTTAAGCTGGATGCGATCACTGTTGGCCATAACCGCGCGCGAGCCGGGCTCCATCGGCAGCATGTGCACTCGCAGCCACAGCGTGCCGCGCCGCGCCCGCAGTCCATCAAACTGCACGATGAAGCGGGACGGCCCCGGCGCGGCTTCGAAATAGCCGGTATGAAAGACGTAATAGGGGTCTTGGCTCGGCACGGCACCGCCGAGTCCGCCTATCCTGCTTGCGGTCTGCGGGAAGAAATCGAACGGGTCGACCGGAACTTCCGGGGCTGTTTCTCCCGCATTTTGTACCGACGCTTCTGCCACGATCCTCACTCTGCTGCGATGTCGCCCTACGCGATTACGATCGCGGCTGCCAGCCGTGCCGTCCGCCCCACCGGAACGCTTTTGCCCCTTCCTTACTTTGCAGAGCGCGTTAGATTATCCTCGGTGCGCGTCGCACGGCGCATATCCTGTGGGAAAAAGGCCGGGATTGTCACATGATCGCGTTCCACGACGTTTCGAAGACCTACCATATTCGCAAATTTGAGAAGCGGGTCTTTACCAACTTGAATTTCGCCATCCATCCCGGTGAAAGCATTGGAATCTGCGGTGCCAACGGCGCCGGCAAGTCAACCTTGATGCGTCTGATTGCGGGGGTCGAACAGCCGACATCCGGCCGCATCACGCGCGGCCTCTCGACATCCTGGCCGATCGGCTATGCGAATTGCTTCCAATCCAGCCTGACCGGCGCGGACAATGCCCGGTTCATCGCGCGTATCTATGGCGAGGACGAGGAGCAGATTCTCGATTTCGTCCAGGATTTCGCCCAACTGGGCCCTTATCTCTATCAGCCGGTTCACACCTATTCCGCCGGCATGAACGCGCGCCTTGCCTTCGGCATCAGCCTTGCGATCAGCTTCCAATGCTATCTGGTCGACGAGGTGACAAGTGCAGGCGACGAGCGCTTCCGGGTGCGCTGCGAGGAAGCGCTCCTGCACCGGCGCGATAACGCCACACTGATCATGATCAGTCACGATCCCGGCACGCTGCGGCAATTCTGTCGGCGCGGCGCGGTGGTCTATGGCGGAAATCTTGTCTTCTTCGACACGATCGACGAGGCGAGCGAAGTCCATCACCGCCTGCAAATGCGCGCAGCTTGAGGCAGATTGATGTTTACCTGAGTGATCGCTAAAGACGCCGCCATTCATGCGTGTTAGCAATCCTCCGGCCATCGCAACCTCTCTCCTGCGACGGCCTCACCCTGACGTGGGGACGTTTCCCATCATAGTGTCGCGATCACATTGTTTCGGCCTGGTCCGGCTCCTGGGCTTTCCTGAAGTAACTATTGCCGCGCTGCTTCTGGCGGGAATGCTTTCGCTCTCGGGATGCGCCACGCTGCCGGCTAGCGGCCCGACCGCCGGCGAGATACGCAGCGGCGCACGCCGCGACAATGCGATCGGATTCCGGATCGTGGATGTCGATGCGCCGACGCTCGCCGAGATCGACCGGCGCACCGCCGTCCTTGACGCCGCCCGCCCGACACTCACCAGCTTGGCGGGCGACCGGCGCACCGACTTTGTCGGACCGGGTGACGTCTTAACGATCGATATCTACGAGGTCGGCGCGTCTCTGTTCGGCAGCGGGCGCGACCAAGGCAATTTCTACGACCCATCCGCCAAGGGTGAAAAATTTCCGGCGGTTCTGGTCGATCACGATGGTGCGATCCGTCTGCCCTATGTGGGGAGGCTGCAAGTCGCTGGTCGGACTGTCGGGGATATCCAGGATCTGATCGAGCAAGGCCTGCGCGGCAAATCCCAGCATCCGCAGGTTCTGGTGGGCATCAAGCAATCGGCCACCGACGTGGTCTATGTAGGAGGCGATGTCCGCAAGCCCGGCCGGCTCGATATCATGCTGCAGCAACAACGGCTCTTGGACGCGATCGCGCTGGCGGGCGGCCCGGCTAATTCCTCCGAGGACACGATCGTCCGGTTCGCGCGCGGCGACAACATCGTGGAGGAACGGCTCGGCCGCATCCGCGCCGGCGCAAAGGACGATTTGGTGCTGGCGCCCGGCGACCGGATTGAGCTCATCCGGCGGCCACGGACCTTCATCGTGCTCGGCGCCACCAGCAAGGTTTCGCAGGTCTCCTTCGAGACGGGCGATCTCTCGCTGGCGGAAGCGGTCGCTCGAGCCGGCGGCCCGACCGACACGCAGGCCGATCCGGCAGCGGTCTTTCTTTTTCGCTACGAGCCAGTCGGGGCCGGCGAACAGCCCGTAATATACCGGCTCAACATGCTGCGTCCGGCAAGCTATTTCTTGGCCCAGCGCTTGGCCCTACGCGACAAGGACGTTTTGTACATCGCCAATGCCGCGTCCAATCGGCCGGCCAAGCTCGTCGGTATCATCAACCAGCTATTCTCACCATTCTTGACTGCGCGCGCAATCGCGAATTGATGGGGTAAAGCGAACCCTGCCAGTTCGGTCTGGCGACCGAGGGAGTGTGATGACGATGCCCGAGAGCGGTGACGATGCCGGATGACAGCGATCCGCTCGCACCGTTCCTGCGCGACGAGATCGCGCGCTGGATAGAAAGCGAGGCGGATGCGGCGGGTGCAGAGCAGGCGCTCGTGATCGCGCAATCCCTGCTGCAGGACATCGAAGACTATCGCGGCGCCATCCGGCGCTGGTTTGGCGTGCTCAGGATCGGCGGCCATCTAATCATCCTGGTACCGCATGCCTTCCTCGCGGAACGGCGACTGTCGCTGCCCGTGCCTGGGCGACCGCAACAGCGCCGGCTCTATACGCCGCGCAGCCTGATGGCAGAGGTTGAGGAAGCGCTCATTCCCAACAGCTACCGCGTCCGCTGGCTCGGCGACCGCGATGCGGGTTACGATTATGGGCGAAACGAAGCGGCCGACGGCGATGCGCAGCAACATGTCGCGCTCTTGCTTCAGCGGATCGATGGGGCGCCGCTGCCATCGGCTCCGCTCGTTGCGACGGCGCCGCCCATTCAGGGTCATGGCCTCCCGCACCTTCGCATCGAACAGGGCGAAGCGCTTGCCGCACCGACACGCATTCTTGTCATGAAGCTCGATCATCTCGGCGATTTCATGATGGCCGATGCGGCGATTCGGCGATTACGCGCGCATTTTCCTAACGCACATCTCTCGATCCTAGTAGGCTCGTGGAATGCAACTACGGCGCGCGACCAAGGCCTGTTCGACGCGGTGATCCCGTTCGATGCTTTTCCGCGCGACGCGAGCGAGCGGGGTTCGGACATTCAGGGTGCGCGCCTGTTGCTCGAACGCCTTGTTACGGCCCACTACGACCTGGCGATCGACCTTCGGGTCGAGACCGACACGCGGCCCCTGCTGGAGAGTGTGCGTGCAACGTGCCGCGCAGGCATCGGGCTCAAGGCGCAAATTCCGTTCTTGGACATCGCCCTGCCGCTCGACCGCTCGCCCGCCGCCGACGAAACCGCCACCTACTTGGAATTACCGCCAACGGCTTTCAGCGCCGATCCGGCCTACCGCCGCAGCCCCTTCGCCATTTCCGGACGCGATATCGCGTCCCGCCGGGTGAATTCCGCGCTGCTATGGGGTCCTTATCAGCGGATCGAGGCGGGCGATTACGTGTTTGAGCCGCATCTGTTCTTCGATCCGCTAATCCGCGGCGAAGTTTCATGCGACGTAGCGTTGGATGGAGTATCGCATTTATCCTTCACGATCGACGGCACGACCGACCGGCTGGTCTTTCCATTCACTAACGGGAAGCCCGGTGCGCTCTTCGAATTCCGGCTGTGGCCGGGGCGGAGCCGGCATGTGCCGGACTTCCAGTTTCATGGCGGCCGGCTGACGAAGATCTGTCACGGACAGCCGCTGCACCAGTCGGAATGCTTGCTGCTATTGATCGAACTGATTGCGCTCCGGCGCGGCGTTGGCGGGTCGCTCTAGATCTCGCACATGACCGCTGGCATCGTCATCGCCCCGTTTTCCAACTCGGATATCCGGGATTGGCCGATCGCGCATTTCATCGAACTGATCCGCCTGCTGGTGGGTCAGAGAATCCACCTGATCGGCAGTGCAAACCAATTCAACCGCGCCGCCGAGATCGTGCGACCGTTCGACGCCGGGCGGGTCCATAATCATTGCGGGCAGTTCACTTGGGCAGAAACAAGGAAGCTTCTCGCCAGTGCTGACTGCGTGATCGGCAACAATTCTGGCATTGCACATCTTGCCGCATCTCTCGGCAAGCCGACGATCTGCCTGTTTGGCGGCGCGCATCATCGGCTCGAATGGGGCCCTCGCGGTCCGCGAGTACGCATCGTCACGCTGACTGTGCCCTGCGCGCCCTGCGGACGCCATCGCGCCGCGGACTGCCCCTTCGCCCTGCAATGCCTTGCCGGCATAGATGCGGCGCATATCGCCGAACTCGCGCTGGAACTTATGCAGCCAACCGGCGGATGAACGGCACGAAAAGCGCCGATTAAGAATGAGGATCGATTGCTCGATTGGGGCACAGCCACTGGTCATCCGGGCTTGATCGGCTATGACGCCCCACATTGGGGAAAAGGTGGATCGCGTTGATGAGTGCGTCAGATTTCGCTTCGGCCTTCTTTTCGGGAGGTGAGCCGGAGGAGAATCTCCAGGATGCGTCCACAGCGATCGCCGCCACCCGCCCAAACGATGTCGATAAAGCCGATCCCGATCAACCGACCGCGGAAGCGATACGGCGCCAATTGGAACAGGAGCGATCCGCTTGGGAAATGGAACGCGACGCGCTGAACCAACGAATCGACGAATTGGGGTCTCATCGCCCGTCGCCGGGCGGTGCCGCGCGCTGGATAGGGGAGAAGCTTCGTGCCATCCTCGGCAACGGCCAGCGCGCAGACACGGCACCGACCCCGGCATCCGCACCGATGAGCGCCGATGCGCTGGCCGAGCTTGCGGCCGAGCGTGAGCTCATCGCGACCAGCAACCTGTTCGACGAACGCTATTATCGCGCCCAGGGGCCGGCGTTCGAGGGCGATGCGATCGTCCATTTCTGCACAACCGGCTGGCGCGAACAAAAGAGTCCGAGCGAGGCGTTCGACGTCGGCTTCTACCTTGCGACTTATCCCGACGTGGCGCAGGCAGGCGTCAATCCGCTCGTTCACTGGCTTCGCTACGGCCGCCCGGAGGGGCGCAACGCGCTCCCACCGCATCTTGCGCTTGAGGCGGAGGCGCCGCGACGCCGTGCCTGGGATCAGCCGAGCGCGATCAACAGCCCCTCGATTATCTTCATTACGCATGAAGGATCGCAAACGGGTGCGCCGATGGTGCTGCTGTCGCTGCTGCGCTGGCTGCGCGCGAATACGGATATCGATTTCTCGATCGTGATCGGCGCCGATGGCCCACTGGACGAACAGTTCGAGGCGATCGCCCCCTGCTTCCACATGGTGGATTACGCGGACGGCAAGAAGCTTCGCGACGATTTGCGCCGCTTTTGCGGGCTGAACGTGCAGCTCGTTTACATGAACACGATCGTCTCGGGCATCTACGGCAACCAGCTGCGGTTCCTGAATGCCGATTTCATCGCCCATGTCCACGAGATGGAGGCTGTGTTCCAGATATTCGAAGAGCCCTTTCGGCTACTCGCGAGTTTCTGTGACCGGTTCGTCGCGGTGGCGGACGGCGCGGCCGAAGCAATCCGCCGCAGGACACAGGACCGCGAGGTCAAGATCACGGTTCTGCCGCCGTTCATCGAGGTACCGGACCACGCGCCCGCCTCGCTCACGATCGAGCAGGGACCCTGGATCATCTATGGTTGCGGCACGGCCGAAAGCAGGAAAGGCGCGGACCTATTCTGTGACGTGGCAGAAGAATTGATTAAGTTGGGCCGCCGCGATTTCAAGATGCGGTGGATCGGCCGCGCAGGCGATATCGCGCTTGATCAATTGATCAAGAAACGCGGTCTCGGCCAGCACGTCGAATGGCTCGGCGCCCAGAACAAGCCTAGTGAATTCTTCGATCATGGCGCGCTGTTCCTGTTGCCCTCGCGCGAGGATCCGTTCCCGTTGGTCTGCCTGGAAGCGGCGGATCGCGGCCTGCCTGTCATCTGCTTCGCCGATGCGGGCGCAATGCCGACCTTCGTCGAGCAGGATGCCGGGATCGTCGTCCCCTATCTCGACGTTGCGGCTATGGCTGGAGCGGCGGCAGCTTTGCTCGACGATCAGGGTCGACGCCACAGCTTGGGCGCGCGGGCGCGTGCGAAGGTCAAAGAGCGCGCGGTCGTCGATGTGATCGCGCCTAAGATACTCGATCTGCTGCCAGCGCTGACCGAGTCCACCGCGCTTACCGAGTTCGAAGCCTATTGCGAACAGATCGATCGCGCCGGGATTGTCTCGTTCGACATTTTCGATACGCTTGTCACCCGGCTGGTCAGCGAGCCCGAGCGCGTGTTCGACGTGGCGGAACATCGCCACAGCCGCCGCGAGGTAGCGGTGCTCGATCTATTCAGCGAACGGATGCGAGCGGCGGGCACGGCACTCGGCCGATACAACGGCGCGATCGACGATGTCTCGATCGACGAAATATATGAGGAGATGGCCTTCTTTCGCGATGCTTCGATCGAGAAGCAGACCGAATGCGATATATGTACGCCGCATCCTCTCGGCGCGCGCCTGTTCGCCTATGCAATCGCGCAGGGCAAGCCCGTCTTCATCGCCAGCGACATGTATTTAGACAGCGATACGATCGTCGCGATGCTTACGAAGTGCGGCATTGCCGGATGGGACTCGTTCTTCCTTTCCTCCGCCCGCGGACTTAAAAAAGATACGGGTCGGCTCTACCCCCTGTTGATCGAGCGCGCCGCACTGCTCGGCTATCCCGCCGACCAGATCTTGCATATCGGTGACAACTGGGAGGGCGACGTCGTACGCGCACGCGCCGCCGGCCTCCATGCGGCGCGATTCCTGCCACTCTATGAAAATCGCGCGCAGGCCTTTCCGCTGTCGTCGCGACATCTGGGTGAGTTGTCGCAGATCGGCCGGCTGTGGAACAGTTTCCGCACCCAGGCCTGCAGGCTGTGGCAGGCGGAAGATCCCGGTCTTGCCGGCCACATCTATACCCGGTTGGGCTTCGAGCTGACAGGCCCGCTCGCCGCAATGATGGCCATGCACGTGCGTGCGCAGGCCGATCGGCTCGGCGCGACGAAGATCGTTTTTATGGCCCGCGACGGCCGGATCATTCGCAAGGCCTTTGAACGGCTCTATGCGCGCGAGATCGCCGACGGCACCTATATGCCGATCTATGCCCACCTCTCCCGCGCGACCGTGGTCGGCGCCACGCTGCAGAACCCGCTAAGCTCCAGCGACCTCTATTTCTTGATCGAAGGTCTGCATCTCAGCCAGAAAAAGATCAGCTATTATCTCGCCAAGGCTGGGCTCGATGGGGGCGACGAGCGCATCGTCGCGGCGGTCGAAGGGCTGTTCCCGTCGGTCGACCATGTGCCGGGCTGGGCGGAGCTCACGCCGCTGATGAAATTGCTGTCCGGCCTCTCGGACAGCATCGCCAAGGCCAACGCTGCTCATCGCCTGTACCTCGACACATATCTGCGGACGCAAGAGATCGTGGGCGACGACCGGGTCGTCGTGGTCGATGTGGGCTGGCTGCTCAATATCCAGTCCCGGCTCGACCGCTTCCTGCAGGAACGCGGCATCGCGACCCGGCTGTTCGGCGTTTATGTCGGCTCGCGGGACCGCACCGACAAGACTATTCCTCATGCGTCTTTGTTGTTCGATGGCGGCGATCCCAAGCGCTATGCCGATCTGATCGAACAGAACACTACCCTGTTCGAGCTGCTCTTCTCGTCTGCCGAACCTTCCGCCACCGGCTTTCATCTCAACGCGGACGGCGAGGTCGAGGTGAAGTTGAAGAATCTTACGTATCCGCCGGATGAGGAGCTGATAGCGGCGCGCCACATTCACCTCGGCGCGGAGCAGTTCTTCGATCGCTTCGCGGATGCGCTCGCATCATTCTTTCCGGAGCGCGTCAGCCGGGACTTCTTGTTCGCCGCGTTTGACGCGCTCGTTCACTCCGACAATGCCGAAGCGCATGCCAAGCTCGGCAGATTCGAGGTGCGGCTTGGCGGGCATCACGAGTTCGTTGTCCATGAAAAGCTACTCCGGGCGTCACCGGTCGCGTTACCGGTGACCAACCGACGCGAATATTTCGCACCCCTGTTGCTGTCCGCCGCTCAGGGACCGCACGTGACGATCGTGACCGCCGCCGGCCTCGACAACGGATCGACGCGATACCGCGGCATTCACTTGGGCCACAGCCTGGAGGAGCTTGGTTTCGCGGCGACCTTGATTCACTCCGCGACCCCGAACACAGTCGCGCAGCAGCTTTTCGCGCGATCACAGGCAGTCATCTTCCAGCGCTGTTTCGACGAGCAACAGAATGTCGGCACTTTCATGGAGGCAGCGCAGTCCGCGGGCTGCCGGCGCATTATGGAGATTGATGATCTCGTCTTTCCGGAATTCGTTCATGTTATCGGATCGGTGGCGGGCGGCGAATGGGATTTCGAAAAAGCGATGGAGATCGCCACGAAATATGCCCGTATGATGGAGCGCATGGATGCGGCGATCGTGTCGACGCCCGTCCTCGAGCGGTACGTGACGACCGCATTCGGCATGCCGACGGCGCTCTATCGCAACCGCATCAGGCGCCACGACGACCCGCTGCCGGAAAAAAGCCGCGAAATTCGCCTTATCTACGCAGCAGGTACCTTTTCGCACGCTGAGGATTTCCGGCTTATCGCAGACGCTCTTTACGACGTGCTGCGAGAGTTTCCGCAGGCCCAATTGTCGTTGCTTGGCGCGGTACAACCTCCCGCGCGCTTGCTAAGCCTCCCGGGTGTCTCGAGCTATCCATTGATGCCGTATCGGTCGATGCTGCGCTTTATTGCGCAGCATGACCTCATGCTGGTACCGCTCGTAAATTCCGCGTTCAACCGAGCCAAATCAAACGTCAAATTCCTAGAGTGCGGTGCGATGGGGGTTCCGGTGATGGCGTCCCGGGTAGGCGAGTATGTCGAAGCCATCTCCGACGATGCAACCGGCTTGCTGGTCGACGACGACCTATGGCCGGAGCGGCTGCGCGGGGCGATCCGGGACCGCACCGCACTTGGCACCATCGGCGATGCCGCGCGCGCGCTCGTCCGGTCCCGCTTCGATGTCCGCACTGTCGATTCCACGACTGCCGATCGGTTGACGGAAGCGCTCGGCGGACGCGACTGACCGCGCGCTACTTGTTATCGGCCAGATACCACGCTCCAGCTTCGGGCAGGGGGGTAAGATCTGTCACGTCACGACGTAGCAGCGGGTGCCAGCAGGGGTCATTCTCCAGCCAGTCGCGCCAGCGGTTGCGGAAGCGCGCGCGATCCGATCCCAATGGCGGCATCTCGCCACGCGACGCCTTCTCGCTATGCTCGAATTCGGAATAGGGTGTGTAGACGATGCGATAGCCGTGGGCACGCAGCCGCAGGCAAAGATCGGTGTCGTTGAATTCCAGTGCAAAGGTTTCGTCGAAGCCGCCCACCTGATCCATAATCGAACGACGCGTCGCGAAGACCGCCCCGGTCACCATCGACCATTGGCGATGGACGCAAGCCCAATCCTGATAGGTGCCTAAGGCGCGGCGGCGGCGGATCCAGGCATGCGCCGTGCTGGAGCGGTGGGGTATGATGCCCGCATGCTGCAGCGATCCATCGGGAAAAAGGAGCCGCGCACCTACGCCGCCCACATCGGGATCGACCGCAAAATCCTGAAGCGCTTTCAACCATCCGTCATGGATCGGGCGCACGTCGTCGTTCAGGAACACCAACTGTTCGGTGTCGGCAAATGCCGTCAGTGCGTTCATCTTGGCGGCATAATTGAACGGCTGTTCGCTTGCACGTGGTGTCGCAATATAGCGTAGGTTGAACGGCCACGAACGGGCAGCCCAGGGTGCGTCGTCACCACGATCGTCGCCGACGATCACATTCAATCGGTCCATCGGCCAATCGGCCGTCGCGATGGCGTCAAGAAGACGCTCGATATGTGTATGGCGGGCGTCCGCCTTAGCCCGGCAGGTCGCAATCAGGATCGTGACCGCAGGCATGGCGCCCGCCTGCCAGCGCCTCGCCAGGCGCAAGCCGCCTCCTTTGGATTCGACCATCATTCCCGCGAACCGTGGCTGCCGCGCCACCATCAGCGCATAATGACGCATGTCCGGCATGACGCGCTCGGCCGGATAAGCAAGCAACACATGCGGGATACGCCCGATCGCATGGCCCGCCGCGTCCCCCCGGAAAAGCAGGTTGGCCGAAGCAGCCGTTCGCATCGCGGAGTCCAAACCGTTCAAACCGAGAAAGACATCTTCGCGGACCAGCAGCGGCCAACCCGCATAATATTGCGCTGCCAACAAGATCGGATCGAATTGCGGCTTGAGCCGTAGCCGATCGTTAGGCTCAGTCGCATCCGCCGCAACATCGTCGGCATGGAAGATCGCTATGTCCGGCCGAGCTGCACGATATTGATCGAACAGTCGCACGAAATCGGGAGCGAGCAAGGTTCCACCCGGTGCTATAAGACACCAGCGCTTGGTATCGCCGCCAACATATGGCTGAGCTGCACCGTTGCGCGTCTTCGGAGTGCCATCGCGCCGCAGCAATAGTGGCACGATGTGGTCGGGCAACGATGCCCGCTCGATCGGGATCCCAACGCGTTCCGGCGCAATATCAAGCGGCGGCTGATGTGCAGGCGCACGTTGGGTCGCGAGAATTGCCGTAAGAGCCGTCTCCAGCCGCAGAGCGGCAGCGTCGACCGACAGCAGGGCACGCACCCGCTCCTGTGCTGCGACGCCGCGGTCGGTGGTGTCATGCTCCACCGCGGCAGCGGCGGATTGCAGAACAGCCGCCAGCGCGATCTCGTCGACGTGGCGCACATTGCCCTCATTACAGGTCGAAGTGAGCGGCACAAGCGCGGCGGTTGTCTGGTCGAGCAGCCCGGGCAGGCCGCTCCGTTGCGGCGCGACCACGAGGCGCCCCGCCGCCATGGCTTCCAACAGTATGGCATCGCCACCGCCGCTCGTATCCGCGGACGCGTAGACGTCGACAACGGACCAGGCGTTCCGCCGCTCCTCTCCGGTTAGGCGGCGCTCCAAGATGCGGACGCCCAGCGCATGCGTGGATCCCCCCAATAAGGCCTCGCGTACGGCCGATTGTTCCGTCGCCGCCGGCGCCTCGACCAGCAATATCCAGCCACGCGAAACAAGATCTGAAACCCGGAATGCACGGACGATCGCTGCCGCATCCATGCGGTCTACATCACCCGGTTCGTCCGCGGACGTCAGCACGATCCGCGTTCCCGGCGGCGCCCCCAACTGCTCCAAGACGGCCGCGCGATCGACCGTTGCTGGTAGCATGGGCTCAATCGGCCGGGGCACGAGGTGAAGCGTTGCCTCATGCTCTGTCGGGCTTGCGATCGCCCCTGATGCAGACAGCACGGCGTCGATTTCGGGCATCGCCTGCCCTGCCAGGCAATGTTCCCACCTCCCGACCACCCGCCCAGCAAGCGAAATCTCAGCCCGCTGTCGGTCCGACAGGGAGGTCCAATCTACCGGATCCAGCTGAACGATGGCGATGTCGGCGATACCCTGAAAATCGACGATATCGATCGCGGGAGAGACCGATCGATACCCCTTGAACGGCGCGCCGACGGCATGTCGGTTCAGCAGGATCGGCAGTCGGGCCAGAAGGTCGATCGTGTCCCGTGCTGCCGCGCCCTCACGACAATCAAAATTCCACGGCCCGTAAAAGGCGATGCGCGCGCCCGGCAACTTCTTGCGCGTAGGGGGCAGGCGGCGCGCATATAGTGATCCGCCCAAAGCACCGGGCGACGCTTTGCTATCGGCCGCCAGAAAGGCGTCAACCAGATCCATATCGAACGACGCGGCCTCCAACGCGTCATGCAGGCCGGAGGTATCGGTCTCGCCGAACGCACCCGATAGCAGCGATAGCTTCACGAAAGGGAAGCCCTTCCTCAGCAACTGCCGCCAAGAATAAAGCGTGGGATTGCGCGCGCCGGCAGTCGGATACAGAGTGGTGACGGCAAGGCCGGCTTCCTCCACCGCACGGGCGAAGCGCACCTCATAGGCACGGATGACCGCATCCTTGTCGTCCAGGATGCCGACATCGGCCCAAAAGTCCTGAAGCCGTTCCGACGCCAGCAGATTCTGCCGGAGCGCAAGAAAGTAGCTCTGCACATGCCAGCCATGTTCCTGACTCTGGGTAAGGCCGACAAGATCGGCCTCGCTCGCACGAACCCGTCCGAATAGTGCACCCAACCGATCGGTCGCCGGCAGGACGCTGTCGTTGAGCAGAAACAGTATCGAAGCGCCGTAGAGTTCCGGGTGAAGGTAGAGCGCATGCGCCCAGGCAGCGAAATCGAACCCAGCATTTTCACGGACGTAGATGCCGTCGGCGGCCTCGACGACGCAAGGATCGAGATCCACCTGACGATCCGCCACAACAACGAGCAGGCATGCAATGGCCTGCGCGTTCAAACCCGCCATGTAAGCATAGAGGTGCGGCTTGATCACGCCCGACGCGCTGTGTGTCACTAGGATTGCGACCTCACTGCCCTGCTGCCATTCGAAACGCTTGACCGTCTCGACCCGCGCATTCCAGGCGTACCGGCCCTGCGCCGGCGGAGTGGGCATGTGATCGGCCGTTGCGCCACGCGCGGAAAGTGGACGATGATGCGGTCGCGCATGCGTGCGCGCCGATAAGAAAAGTTGCGTGTCCGCAATATCTTGATCGTGGCGCGGCTGAAGCCACGCTATTTGACGAAGCGCATCCGCATTGCCATCGACCGCAGCACTTTGCGCGTAGAGATCGTACGCCCGACCGAGATCGCCGGCTTCCTTGCGCGAATGTCCCCAGCATAGCAGCAGGTCGGCATCGCCGGGCTCCAGTGCGTTAGCGCGCGCATAAGCGAGATCGGCATCGCGATAAGTGCGTGCCTCGCTCAGCATGTGTCCTAATTGGATCCAAATTGCCGCATCGCTGGGGGCAAATCGGAGATAAAAGCGATACGCTTCGGCTGCACGCCGCCAATCCTGCACGTCGCGCGCGCGATTGCCGCGCGTGCGCCAATGCCGCCCGATACGGGCGACGATGCCCCTGGATTTCGTCATGCCTACCCGCTCCGCTATCTCAAATCCGCGCGGCCATCCGTAACGGTTCGATCAGGCGAGTTGGTCGCATATCTCGCGGACGCGGCCTAGACTTTCCCGGACGTCGAAATGGTGATTACCGATGAACAAGCCGTTGTCATGGATCAGGTCGGCATGAGGCAGGGCGCCGAAAATCTCGTGATCGAGGTGGCGGATAACGCTGTTGCGAGTGAAATTGCCGGCAACGACCGGCCGGCACTCCACGCCCGCGCGGCTCAACGCGGCGACAAGATCATCTCGCGACGATCGCGCCCCTGGCCGAACAACCATCGCAAAGCCGAACCAGCTACTCTCGCCGACCTCCTGCTGGATGCTGACCAAGGGGTGATTGGCGAAGGCGGCCTGAAAATGCGCGGCATTGGCGCGCCGCTGCGCGACGAGGCCGGGCAGCTTTTCCAGCTGCCGCAACCCGATCGCACCGGACATTTCGAGCGGCCGCAGATTATAGCCCGGCAGGACGAAATTGAACGTCTCGTAGAATGGGTTATCCGATAGTGTCTCGGTCACGAGATTGCTCTTTGGCAAATGCCGGGTCCAGCCGTGCGCGCGCAGACTGACCATCAGCTGGTACATCTCCTCATCGTCTGTGACGGTGAGCCCGCCCTCCATGGTCGAGATATGATGGCTGAAAAAGCAACTGAACGTGCCGGCCAGCCCGAACGTGCCCGCCTGGCGCCCTGCGAAGGTCGCCCCCATCGATTCACAATTGTCCTCGATGAGGACAATGTCGCGATCGCCGACGATCCGTTCGATCGCGGCAAAATCGTTGGGATTGCCGAGCAGGTTGACGATCTGAATCACCCGCGTCCGATCGGTAATCGCCTCCTCCAGCGCGCCCAGATCATAATTGAGCGTGTGCGGATCGATATCGATGAACTTCAGGCGCAGCCCGTATTGCGCAAGCGGATAGAAGGTGGTCGACCACGAAACGGCGGGCACGATCACCTCGTCGCCGCGGTCGATCGCCCCCTCCTTTCGGAAGGCGAGCGCAGCTACGGCCAGTAGATTGGCCGAGGAGCCCGAATTGGACATGACAGCGTAGCGGCTGCCGACAAAATCAGCGAAGGCACGTTCGAATTCGGCAACACGGCGTCCCATCGTGAAAACGCCGCCGTCTATAACTTCGCGAATCGCGGCAAGCTCGGCGTCGTCCCAAGTCGACGCGGCTAGGGGGTAGATCATCTGGCGAAACTCCGATGAAGCCGGCACACGCGGCATTGCCTTGCCGGCCGGCGGGGATTCAGGCGGGCTCAATCGGCCGCTTCGCTCATACGTTGGGCGATACCGCGCGGACCCACCACCGAGAAGCCGGTGTCGAGCAAGGCGATGTCGGCCGCGACCATCTCCTTCACCAGCGCGTCGAACGTGACGCTGGCCCGCCAGCCGAGTTTTTCGAGCGCCTTGGTTGGATCCCCCTGAAGGAAATCGACTTCTGACGGCCGGAAATAGCGCTGATCGACGCTCACCAGCGTACGCCCCGTCTTGGCGCAGACCCCCTCTTCGCCCAGCCCTTCGCCGCGCCATTCGACCGCAACATCGACTTCCGCGAAGGCACACTCGACGAATTCGCGAATCGTGTGGACCTCGCCGGTTGCCAGCACATAATCGTCCGGCGCATCCTGCTGCAGCATCCGCCACATCCCCTCGACATAGTCACGCGCATGCCCCCAGTCGCGGCGCGCATTGAGATTGCCGAGCAGCAGCCGATCCTGCCTCCCCCGCGAGATCGCCGCCACGGCGCGGGTGATCTTGCGCGTGACGAAGGTTTCGCCACGCAACGGACTTTCGTGGTTGAACAGGATGCCGTTCGATCCGTGAATGCCATAGGCTTCGCGATAATTGACGACGATCCAATATGCATAGAGCTTCGCGACGGCATAGGGACTGCGCGGATGGAAGGGCGTGGTTTCGCTCTGGGGTGGCGGCGTCGATCCGTACAATTCCGAGGTCGATGCCTGGTAGAAGCGCACCGCATGCTCCAAGCCCAGGATGCGGAGCGCCTCCAACAGCCGCAAGGCACCCACCGCGTCGGAATTGGCCGTATATTCCGCAGTCTCGAAGCTCACCTTGACGTGGCTTTGCGCGCCGAGATTATAGATCTCATCCGGGCGGACATCCTGCAGGATCCGGATCAGACTCGTCGAATCCGTCAGGTCGCCATAATGCAGGAAGAACGGCGTGCCATTAGCCTCCTGGCTCGATATGATCTCGTCGATACGCGGCGTATTGAAGCTCGACGAGCGCCGTTTTACGCCATGCACCTCATAGCCTTTGTCGAGCAGTAACTCCGCAAGATATGCGCCATCCTGCCCGGTTACCCCGGTAATAAGTGCCTTCTTTGCCAACGTCTTGCCCTCGTACTGCTATGCCGCGACCGCGCCGGCGGCCGATCGCGCCTGCTTCCCGAGAAAATATTCATAGGTGCGGCGCATGCCCTCTTCGAGGGTAAAACGCGGCTGCCATCCAAACGCGCGCTGCCTGCCGACATCGACCAGCTTGCGGGCCATGCCGGCGGGCCGATCAAGTTCGTGGACGAAGCGGCCGTCCCACCCGACGATCTGTGCGGCGACATGATAATAGTCATTCACCGAATAATCGTCGCCTAGTCCCGCGTTGATCTCGTCGGGAAGATCGTCAAACCGCTCCACCGCTTCCCAGACGAAGTCGGCAAGGTCTTCGGCATACATGAATTCGCGCCGCGCCGTCCCGTCACCCCAGATCGATACTGCAGGGGAGCCGGCTTGCTGCGCCTCCCAGACCTTGCGGAGTGTTGCCGGAACGAGATGCGACCGGATCGGATCGAAGCTGTCGTGGCGACCGTAGATGTTGCACGGGATGATGGTCTTGTAACGAAGGGCCGGCTCTTCGGTGCGAATGTAGCGACAGAGGCGCGCGGTCGCGATCTTAGCGAGCGCATAGCCTTCGTTGGTGGGCTCCAGCATGCCCGTGAGAACCATGTCCTCCTGCAACGGATCGAGATGATCGCGTGGGTACATGCACGAACTGGCAAGGTTCAAGAGCTGCGGCACACCCTGCTCGCGTGCAGCCAAGACCACGTTGAGACCTATCTGGATATTTTCCACGAGGAAAGCACTCGGCTCTCGTCGGTTGGCCTCGATGCCGCCCACTTTCCCCGCGATCTGAATGATCAGATCGGGCCGGTGCGCAGCGACATAGCGACTGACGGCCTCGGCATCGCGCAGATCCAACTCCGCCCGGCGCGGGGCCAGGATGCGATATCCCGCGGCGTGCGCATGTTCAAGCAGGTTACGACCCACCATACCGCCACTACCCGTAACGAAAATCGTGCCCGTCATGTGGGGACGACCTCCGAGCGGATCCGGATAAACGGGACAAGAAGGAAAGCGGCCAACACGCGCTGTCGGTCCCCAAGGATCATATGCCAAGCCGTAGATAGACACTTGCCGCCGGTCAAGCGGAGGACAGCGACCAACGAACCGGCAAGATGCTACGCCGCTCCGCGCGCCTCGGCCGCATCGGCGAGGGCGCGGAACAAGTTCGGTTCGGCGACATGGCGATACCAGCGATCGAGCAGCGTGTTGGCGGTGAAGAAATTGTGCACCAGAATGTCCGACATTGCGTCGTACCAGTTGCACATCTGCCCGGCATTCATCGCCAGGAGCCGCTCGAATTCGACCATCGCGGCGCGGAAACGCTGCTGAGGATCCTCGATCGCATCATAACTTTCGTCGACGAAGGGCGAGAAGGTACGGAAACCCAGCTCGCGCAACAAATCCAGCGAGTTGCAATTGCCGACGATCACGACCGGATGGAACATCGCCATCGGCTTGATCACCTTCTCGGTGATGCGTTCCAGATCTCGGGGCGCCACCTCGCTCTCGGTCACCAGCGAAAAATAACTTTCGTCGTAGAAGACCTGGTCGCCGAGCTTGAATTCCGGCACCGACGTATCGCCCTCCGGTGGCAGATCGAGCGTCATGCGACCGCGCTCCTGCAGGCGCGCTAGTCCCGTGGCGAGTAATTCGGTCTGTTCCCAGTCCTCGGGCAGACCGGACTGGCTGACCTTCATCTTGATCGTGTCAAAGCCGGCGAAGGACAGGAAGCCGCGCTGGTCCAGACCGGAACCGAAAATGTGGGAAAGCGTGGCGATGCGGTGGGTGCGCGGCGTAAAATTCATGCACAGATAGGCACGCTCGCGCAGTCGACCACGCTGGCCAAGGTGGGCGGCCACGCGCCTTGCCAGGCTCTCCGCCGTAGAAGCCTTGTTCTGCAGGCCGGCGAAGCGGCGGATATAATAATCATGCGTCAGAACGCGCATCCCATCCGGCCAGCGCGCCTGATAATCCTCCGCGAACCTTCGATTCTGGGTGATGAGCACGCAGCGATCGAGCGGGATGCCGCGCTGCCCCAGCGCGGCGTGGAAGGGATGCAGAAAATAGTCGACGCCGGCACATGCCTGCCCCTCGTTCGACATATCCAGCACGATCAGCAGCTTGCCGGCCGCCGCCGCGGCTGCCGCACGCGGGCCGATCCGTTCGAGCGGCCGCAGACAATCAAGTACGCCGGGCTCATTTTCCTTCCACCATAGGAAGTCGCCGAACGCCGCTAGCTTCACGAAAATTAGGCCGCAAAGCCGGCTGTCATTCTCCACGTCGGACATCAGCGGTAGGCCGGCGGCGAATTCATCGCGATTGTCGATCACGAAGCCCCGACCGTAGCAGCGCAGGGGGCTGGTCTCGCGCGCGTTGCGCCACATCGCAATCACGGCCTCGGCAACGGGCACCAGCTGCACCCCTGCCTCCTGGCCGGACGGTGCGACCGCGCGGATCCGCAATTCGCGAATGCCTTCGCGCAGGAGAATATGGAGATCGAAATCGATCGCGATATCGAACCCCAGCGCGGGATCATCGAAAATGCCGACCAGATCGGGCCGATGAAGAGCGGCGATGCCCGCCGCCAACTCCTCGTCGCCCACGCCAATCGATACGCGCAGCGGCCCGCTGCCATCTTCCGCCGCGCCCCAACCGCGGATTGCACCCTGCTGGAAATGCCAATCGAACGCCTGCCCGAGGTCAAAATGTTCCAAGTGCAGCAAATCGGAGCTCCGTTCTCTCAGTTCGGTCAGGCTCTACACGGTCTTGCTTATTTGTCAGGACTATGCGGAGACGCGGCCGGTCAGCGGAATTGCAGATGCGGCTTCTGCGAGTAGATCCAGCGCGGCACCCACCACCTCCTCCGGTGATATGTCTCGAATGCAGGTGAAGTCACGACCGCATTCATTGCCGTCGCGCGAAATGGCGCAGCCAGCGCAGGGCACGCGCCTACTGATGATCCGGCCAAACCCTTCCTGCCCCCATTCGCGCCAGTCGAGCCGGGCCATGTGGAGGCTTATAACTGGCGTCCCACGCAGCGCAGCCATATGCTTGGGTCCCGAATCGTTGCCGACGAACAGATCGGCAAAAGAAAGCATCGCATCGAAATGGTCGAACGGCAGTTTTCCTTCGATCACGCGGACACGGTCAGCGCGCGTGCCGAACCGGGCCGCGCTGAACATCGGCTCGTCAGCGAGCAGCAACAGGGTCAGGTCGGTGCGGTCGAGCAGTTGGTTGGCTAGCGCCTCGAAATGCGGCCACCGGCTGAATACGAGCCGCGCACCCGCATGCAGCACCGCAAAGCGCTGATTGCCGCGGATGTCGTAATGTTCGAGTAACCGCCTATCCAGATCGTTACGGCGATGTGGGCTCGCTTTGCTCTGGAAGATAGCGCCGAACGCTTCGACCAGCGCGAGGACCTTCTGTGATTGCGACATGACCTCGAGCCGGTTGGCGGGATCGTGTGCATTGCAGTCGAGGCCTGCCGACAACCACGCAAATTCCCGCCCCTTGAAGCCGAAGGTGAAGGGCGCACCCGACAAAGCGAGCAGCGGACGGCTTCCGCCGCCCTCGCACAGATCGATCGCGATATCGAAATTGTAAGCTGCCAGTTCTTGGCGCAGCCGCTCCTGGGCTTCTAGCGGCATCACGCGCCGTCCGGTCGCCAGATCCTCCGGAAAGTCGATCACAACGAGCGCCTCGAACAGTCCCGACGATCGCGCAAGGCCTTCGTTGGCGCGCGATACCAGCCCCACCAGTTTCGCACCGCCGACGATCTCGCGGAGGCGCTTGATTGCCGGAATGGAGCAAACCATGTCGCCCAGTTGGTCGACCCGCTGGACGAGCACGGCGCTCGGCGCAGCCGGCAGCAGCCGGCGCGTGGCATTGCGGACCATGCTTGGACGCGCCCTGATCTGCTCCTCGATCGGGCGCGGGTCAGCGACGGCAGGCGCGACGAGCGCATCTGAATCCGGCAGGTCCGCTTCTATCTGCGGCGGCGCAATCAGCGCGGTGGTGCGCCAGCCCCGAACCCGGCCTATGCTGTCATAAGCGCGCAAATCGAGCTGGTGCGGACCATGCTCGAATGGCGCAAAATTAAGCCAGATATTGAAGACATATTTGGACATGCCTCCTTCCGTGCTGGCGGCCTTGGGCGTCATGGTGTGGATGACGATGCCGTCGAGCATCACCGCAATCTCGATGATCGGGCTCGTCGACGTGCAGAAACCCCGGATCGCCTCGATCCCGCGGAGCACCTTCATCGTTCCCCAGCGGCTGCGCTCGCGCCGGGCACCCAGCCGACTGACCCGGATTGCCTGCGCAACCGCATCAGGCTCCACTGCCTCGGTTAGCGGAATAAGCTCCGGTGCCAGCCGGTCGAGATCATAAACTGTACCTGCCGACGCCACCTCGCCGATGCCGAGCCCAACAAGTTCGTCAAGCGCTTCCGCCCAGCCAGGGCGCAGGGCAATCGCGCGGCGATAGGATTTCTCGGCCTCGTCGGGCCTTTCCGTCACCTTGTAGAAATGACCCATCTGCATTGCGAGGTCGGCGCTGTTCGGCTGGCAGCGCACCGCCTCAAGATAGTGGCGCTCAGCTTCCCCGAACTGCCCCGTTTCCTTGAGCATATGACCTAGTTGGATGCGGATGCCGATTCGGCGCGGGGCGAGATCGAGCGCCTCCCTGTAGAGGGCCGCGGCCAATGTCAGGCGCCGCGCATCGCGCGCCGCATCCGCTCTTCGAGCCAGACGGGACGCCAGCGCCGCTCGCGGCCGCAGCTTGGCATCGATACCACGCGCCAGGCGTTCGATCTGGGGCATCGGTAGCAGCGGCATGTCAGGCCCCGCTGTGCAGCGGCAGAGCGGCGGTCAAGACCTTGTCGCCGTCGCGTGCGACGGCGACAAGGCGACTCGTAGAATGTCCCTCGGCGAGCGACGCTAGAATGACCCGCCCGCCGCGAGCCTGCACGATATCCGCACCCACGACACGATCGATCGTGTAATCGGCGCCCTTGACCAGCACATCCGGCTGCAGCGCCTCGATCACCTGGCGGGGTGTGTCCTCGGCAAAAATGAGTACCCCCGATACGCCGCGAATCGCGCTTAGCACAGTCGCGCGCGCCGCTTCGTCCTGCACGGGGCGCGTGGCTCCCTTGAGCCGGCGCACAGACGCATCTGCATTGATCCCCACAATCAGCCGGTCGCAGCTCTCCGCTGCTTGGCGCAGCAGGCTGATATGCCCCGGGTGAAGCAGGTCGAAACATCCATTGGTGAATCCGACGGTCAGTTTTTCCTGCGCCCAAGCGCGGCGTTGCGCGACCAGCGCGGGCAGTGCCTGCAACCCAAGATCGTCATGCCCGTGGTGCAGCTGATTCATCAGCATCGAGGCCTCCAACTCATCGCGCGTCACGACCGCGGTTCCGAGCTTGGAGACAACGATGCCGGCCGCATGGTTCGCGATCCGCATCGCGTCGGCCAACGACATATGCGCGACCAGCGCGGCAGCCAGCGCCGCAACCACGGTATCACCGGCACCGGACACGTCGAAAACGTCCTGCGCCACCGTCGCCATGTGGATAGGCACGCCGTCGACCGGATAGAAGGACATGCCCTTTTCGGACCGC
Organism: Sphingomonas nostoxanthinifaciens; assembly: GCF_019930585.1. NCBI lineage: Bacteria > Pseudomonadati > Pseudomonadota > Alphaproteobacteria > Sphingomonadales > Sphingomonadaceae > Sphingomonas > Sphingomonas nostoxanthinifaciens. Next base: position 424,206 of record NZ_CP082839.1, read on the forward strand.
GTCAGCAGGATTGCGGCTTCGCTCGCGCCTTGCGCCGCGTGAGCCGCCGCAAGCGCCTCCTCATCGGTCTGGCACGGCAGCTGGGTGGCATCGGTAAGCTCGCGCCGATTGGGAGTCAGGATCGTGGCACCCCGATAGATGCCGAAGTCGCGCTTTTTGGGATCCACGATGACGGTTTTGCCCCGCGCGCGCGCATGATCGAGTACGGCTCGCAGGACGCTCTCGCAGCAGACGCCTTTGCCATAGTCCGAGAGAACGACCAGTTCGGCGCGATCGACCGCCGCCTCCGCGGCGGCGATAAGTTCGGCCTCGATGTTGGGGCTGAAAGGCGAGGCATCCTCGTGATCGATGCGCACGATTTGCTGGCGTGCGCCGATCACCCGAATCTTGCGCGTGGTTGGGCGCTCTGGAACGACAATCCGGGTGCAGGCTACGGCGCCGTGGGCGTTGATCGCCTTCTCGATCTCAGCCGCCGTAGGATCGGAGCCCACCATGCCGACCAGTTCCACTACAACGCCCAGGCTCGCCAGGTTCGCCGCGACATTGGCCGCACCACCCGGAACCGAATGCTCATCGCGCACGCGCATGACAGGCACCGGGGCCTCGGGCGACAATCGCTCGACCTCGCCCGAAATGTAACAATCGAGCATGATATCGCCGATCACGGCAACGCGATGTCCGGCGATACGGTCGAGATCGAGCGGTGCTGACATAACGCTCAGGCCGTAGCGCCGTCGAGCGTGCGCCGCATCGCCGCCGTCCGGTCGAGCTCGGCAGCTGCCAGGAATAGATGATAGAGCGAGCTGGCGGGCACGTCCCCGCTCAACGGCCTTCCAGCCTCGTCGACGCAATCGATCCAGCCGGCGGCGAAAGGACGGCCGACGAATCTGTCGAGCAGGACAGTACAGATATTATGTAGCGTCATCCCGGTCTTTTCCCCCTTCTCATCGCGGATCGCCAAGGATTTCAGCGCTTCGCAATGCGGCCACAACCGATGCGTCCGACGCAAAACACTTCCCGCTGCGTCGATTTCGTCCCATATCAGGCCTGACGGCGCGAAGCCGGTCGAAATCGCGGTCGCGCGAAGCCGATCCGCTTGAGATGACGGCAGTCCAGTCACGCGGCCATGCCAGTCGAGCAGCCACGACCATTCGAACAGATGGCCCGGCTCAACGCGGGAGCGGCCGTCGGAAGACCAGTCCTCCAGGAACGTCTCGGCCAGCACGCCGTGCACAGGGTCGAACAATCGTCGCTCGAACAATGCGACGAGCGATGTTGCTCGTTCCTCATATCCTTGTCCGGGCGCGACCTCCGCCAAGAACAGATAGGCCTCAAGCAGATGCATCACCGGATTCTGACATTTGGCCGGATCCGTCCGCCAAGACGTGCTGAAGAGGCCGCCGTGGATCGGGTCCGTCAGCGCACGATCGATGAAGGCGGTCGTCTCGGCGGCCAGACGCAACACCATGCGATCGCCATTCAGCCGATAGACCCAGGCCAGCGCGAGCAGAATGAAGGCGTGGGTGTAGGCGTCGCGCGCCGGCTCCACAATCTGCCCTCGCGTATCGACCGAAAAAGCGAATGCAGTCTCGCCTGCCGATTGGTCCGCATAGTCACGAACGAGGCTAGCCAGCGCGTCATTGGCTATTTCTGCTCCTCGCGGAAACCAGTTCCGCTCAGCGGCATGCGCGAACACATAGACTTGTCGCGCCTGCACCATCGCACGACGCGGCACGTCCACCGGCTGACCGGAAAAGCTCAGCCGCTCATGGAAAGCGCCGCGCTGCGAATCAAACCCGCTCTCCCCCCAAAATGGAAGCGCCTGCGTTACGATCCAGTCCTGAAAACCGTGGATGCCACGGATCGCGTCAGCAGCCATTGCGGGCAGCTTCCTCGCACCGAGGCCGGGCGTCATTTCTTTCGGCAAGGAGTCGGCATACCACCGACGCCAGATCGGCCACATCGGGCGGAACGGATATGCCGGCGATACCGGCCCGTCGCGCCGCTTCCATGTCGCTCGGCTTGTCGCCGATTAGAAAGCTGAGCTCCGCGAGCGTCGGCCAGTCGCGCATCGCGCGGAGCAGCATGCCGGCGCCGGGCTTACGATCTTCATGCTCGCGCGCAAACGGCGCGACGATACCGTCCGGGTGATAGGGACAGTAATAGAAAGCGTCGATCCGGGCTCCAGCTGTCGCAAACACGGCTTGCATGTGTGCGTGCAGCGCCGCGACATCCTGCTCGGTATACAGGCCGCGGGCGACGCCGGACTGGTTGGTGACCACGATCACCCGATAGCCTGCATCGTTCAGCAGCCGCACCGCCTCGATTGCGGTGGTCGTCAGCCGCAACTCTGCCGGATCGTGCAAATAACCAGTGTCGATATTGAGTACGCCATCCCGATCGAGAAAGGCGGCTGGCCGTGCTGGCCGTGCTGGCCGTGCTGGCCGTGCGGCATCGACGGGCGCTGGGGTCATCGTCAGGCCGCGTGCTCACGCACGCCTGCCACGATCAGCCAGCCGATTGAATAGGTCAGCAGTAGGGCCAATACCATGGTGAGCATGATCCGGCCGCGCTCGGGATAGAGCGCCTTGACCGGCAGGTTGGCATCGACAATCCGCACGACATAGAGTTGCTGGCGCAGCGCCGTTTCACGCGCGCGATCCAACGCCGTGGCAGCGGATTCATATTGCTTGGCGAGGAATTGCTCCCGCAGCTTCAGGCTTTCGTAGCCACTGATATCGGTGGCGATCGCATGATTGCCGTTGGTCAGCCTCCCGCTCTGCGCAGCCACCTGAGCCTGCAGCGCGCTCACGCGGCTGGCCAGCGCCTGATATTGCGGGCTGCCATGATTGACCATGCCGCCCATCGCATTGAGCTGGGCTCGCGCTGCGGCCAGCTGTCCGGTCAAAGTGGAAACGAGCTGGATCTGCGCCTCTCCCGACGCCTTGGGGTCGATATCACCGCGCGTCTGGCGGAAGCGCGTGGTTTGCGCCTGGACCGCGGCGAGATCGGTCTCGGCTTTGGCCAACTGGCGCCGCGACATGTCGATCGCGTCATGATAGCTACGCTCATTGAGCATGTTGACGCGCAGTTCACCCAGTTCGAGAAGCCTGCGGGCGATCGCGAAACTGTCCTGCGGGCGGAAGCTGTGCACCCGCAGCGTCGTGATGCCCGTCTCCGAATTATAGTTCACCTTTACCACGCCCTGGAAATAACGCAGCAGATATTCGGGCGTGGGATTGGACGGGCGCAAGCGGCTGAAAACGTCCGCATCCCGATCATGATAGCGGCCAACCAGATCATTGTCCCGCCGCAGCGTGGCGACCGCGTCGTGTGAGGTAAGGTAATCGGCCACGCTCATCGCCTCGCTCTGGGACGAGCTTGCCCCCGTCACCATGCTAAGCGCCTGGCTCATGCCAATGCCCGCCGGCGCCTCCGCAGTATGCGTAGAACGCACAAGAAAATGGGCCTCCGATTCATATTGGTCGGAGGCCACGAGATAAAAATAACTGCCCACCAGCAGTGTCGGCAGAACGACGATAAGCATGAACATGCGGCGGCGGCGCAGCCAGGCGAACGTTTCCGTCCACGGATTCGCACGGCGGCGCTCGCTCTGCTCGGACGCCGGAAGCATAATGCCATGCACGTTCATGGTAGATCCTGTGATCGCTATTTTTCGGAATTGCGGATTACGAAAGGTGGATCCGGTTGCGCATGTTAGTCAATGCGACCATGCCGATCCACGTCAGCAACAAGCATGCACCTATCAAATATTCGGTGTAGCAATATTGCAGCTTTGCCGACTGAAATTGGCCGTAACGGACCATTTCGAAAATACTGGTGATTGGCAGCCAGCCCAGCCAGTCGCGAAACGGATGCGGTAGCCATTCCATCTGGAAGAAGGCGCCGGACAGGCCTGCCATGAAATAAGAATAAGGATGGACGAGGCGTCCGACCGTGCGATTCTCGTATGAAATAGCGGTAATCAGCAGTGCTTGGCCGGTCGAATACCAGAACATCAGCCCCCACGCTGCCAGCACAACCAATGGGCGCGCAGGAGGATCTGCGAGGCCGGTGGCGACGAGGAACCCCATCATCACCGCCATCGTCAAGAAACAGGCAGCGAATTCCAGTAGGCAGCGCGCCATGGTAACGTCCAGCACCGTCACCATCCGATGATAGAGCAGGCTAGCATTGCCTTCGAAACTACCTTCGGAGCGGTTCACAATACCCCGGAACAGAATGTAAGTCGTGTAGCCGATCACGGCGAAAGGCAGCGGCTTGATGTCCGCGCCGTAGGCCGTGTGGCCCGCACCCTTGTGCATGAGGCCGATCACGGTCGCCAGCAGCATCGGTTCGGCGAACAGCCAGAGATAGCCGACGTTCTCACGCCCGTAGCGCGTATGCAGTTCGCGCAGGATGAGCGCGCCGATGACACGGCATTGCACCGAGAGTGCCTGGAGCAGGCTGCCGGACGCACTATGAGAGATCCGGGCGTTCATGATCCGATCCTATGCAGGAGTTCCAACAAAATTGCGACATGATCCGCCCAGGAGGAGGGAATCCAGCTCTGCCTGCGCAGATCCTGCGCGGCACGGGCCTGCGATCCGGGGCGACTGAACGCCCAGACGGCACGCTCCCACGCCGGGCCGTCGAGCGGATCGAGAAAATCAGGTACGTCGCCGCCGGCCTCCCGCAAAGCAGGAAGATCGCTGCAGATCACCGGCACGCCGAGCGCCAGTGCCTCCGTTACCGGCATGCCATATCCTTCCGCGAACGACGGCATCAACAGACCGCACGAGCCGGCCAGCAGCCACTGCACGGTGCGATCAGCCAAGCCGCCCTTTTCTTCCACGCAGCCGACGAGCGAGGGGCAGCGTTCGAGCATGTCGACGATCTGCTCATTCTCCCAGCCACGCCGGCCGATCACAATCAGCCGCGGAATGGCGGATGTACCGTGCCGCTCGGCGAGCCGCCGCCACAGATGCAAGAGCAGCAGGTGGTTCTTGCGGGGCTCGATCGTTCCGATGCAGACGAAATAGGGTCGATCGTCCGCCGGCCGATCCGCAGGGCGCAGCGCTGGCGGATCGATGCCGAGATGGGCAAAGGCGGTCGCGATGGGCCGACCGGCGCGCTCGACATAAGGCTTGAGGGCGTCGAGCGTCGCCTGCGAATTGCAGAGCAGAGCGGCCGCTTGCGTCACCATCGTCTCGACCCGCCGTGCATGTAGAGCCGCCCCGTTGGCGCGCGCATATTCCGGATATTTGAGTGGGATAAGGTCGTGGACGAGACACGCAAGCGCGGCGCGCTCGCGCCGGAGAATCGACGCGACCAGCGCCGGATCAGTCAAATTGTTGGGTGATGCCTTGAGATAGACAGCCCTTCCCTCGCCGCTGCCGATCATTCTAACTTTCGGCCGAAGTTCCCAGAGGGCACGCATCGCACTTTTGCGGAGATCGAGCCGTGCGATGATATCCCGCGTCGCCCACCGCTGCTGCGTGCCGTCTAAGAAGCGCCGGACCGCCGCCGCCGGCAAGCGACCATAAACGTTCCCGATCGGATGGACCGCCGCGAAGGACAGCCGATCAGGTACGGCATCGAGCAACCCGCGCGCATAGGCCATCTCAACCCGATCGACGCCTGTCGGCGTCGAATGCATGACACGCGCTAGCAGGCGTGTGAGATCGAGAATGATCCGCGGGCCGGGCCGGTGGTCGATCATGTTGCGTCAGTCAAATACAAAGTCATGAAGCCTATACGCCCCTGCAACGAGGCGTTTACTGGGCGACCATCTTGTGGGCGAGCTGCGAGAGATCGATACCATGCGCCGCGACGCCCGCAATCACATCCTGCAGACGGGCCGCAACCGTGGCCAGCTGCCCCACCTCATGCTTCGACGAGATGAAGAACCGCAGCCGCGCGCCATTTTCCGGCACGGCGGGGTAAATGATCGGCTGCACGTTGACACCTGCCTGGAACAACGCGTCTGCCGCGCGTGCGGCCACGATCGAACTCCCCGTCATCACCGGCACGATCGCCGTACCGATCGATGGACCCGTATCCAGCCCCGCCGCGCGGCATGCAGCCAAGAAGCGCGCCCCATTCGCCTGCAGCCGCGCCACCCGCTCTGGCTCCGCCGCCATGATCCGCAGACTTTCCAGCGCCGCCGCGGCCACCGGCGGCGGCAGGCCGACCGAATAGACGAAGCCGGGGGCGGAGAAGCGCAGGTAATCGATCAGCGCGGCCGATCCGGCGATGTAGCCGCCGCAGCCCGACAGGGTCTTGCTGAGCGTGCCCATCCACACGTCGACCTCGCGCGGGTCGACGCCGCAATGTTCGGCGATGCCGTGGCCGTTTTTGCCCAGCACGCCCAGCGAATGGGCCTCGTCGACCATCAGGTGCGCGCGGTGGCGCCTGGCGATGGCGATCAGGCGGGCGAGGTCCGGCACGTCGCCGTCCATGCTGTAATGCCCCTCGACCACGATCAGCGCGCGGTCGGCGCCGCTGCGCGCAGTGGCCAGCATCCGCTCGAGCTCGTCGAGATCGTTGTGAGGGAAAGCAATGCGCTGGGCACCGCTCATCAGCGCGCCCTGGACGATGCTGTTGTGGCTGAGCGAATCGTGGACGATCAGGTCGCCGCGGCCGACGAGATGGCCGATCACCGTCACGTTGGTGGCATGGCCCGAGACGAAGGTCAGCGCGTCCTCGGCATCGTAGATGTCGGCGAGCGCGCGTTCCAGCTCGCGGTGGATCGGCCGCTCGCCCGAGACGATGCGGCTGGCCGATACCGACGTGCCGTAACGGTCGATCGCGTCCTTGGCGGCAGCATTCACGCGCGGATCGCCGTTGAGGCCGAGATAATTGTACGACACGAAATTGTCGTAGGTCTTGCCGTCGATCACGGTGGTCGCGCCGGCGACGCCTTCGTGCGCGCGAAAATAGGGGTTGGTGATACCGAGCGCCTCACCCGCGCGGCGCACCATGTCGAGATCGGCGGCCACCTCCGGGCGGCCGAGCGGCGCCTTCGGTTCGGGAACGGCCTCGACCGGATCGATCACGCGGCGTGTCGAAAGACGGCCGAGCAGCTGGGCCTTGGCGTCGCCGGAAAGGCCAAAGGAATCACTCATATGATCGGCGGGTCGCATAGGGCCGTGGCGAGATCAAGGCATAGTGGCGGCGGCGGCGGCGAGACCGGGCTCGTCGGGGGCGGTCGCGCCGTCGGCCGGGCCGGCGATGCCGCCTTCGTGCCGGGCGAGGCGCTGCATCAGTTCCTGCGCGGCATCGGGCGCGCCGGCTTCGGCCGGCGCGCCGAGGCTGCGCACGATCCGGCCGCCCATCGCGGTGAGCGTCGCGCCCTCGGACAGCGCCAGCAGCGGGATCGAGATACCGAAGCGCTGCTCGACCGCCAGCCGCAGCTCGACCGCCATCAGACTGTCCATGCCCAGTTCGGCGAGCGGGCGTTGCGGCTCGACCCGGTCGGGTGCGAGCTTCATGATCCGCGCGACCTCCTCGACCAGCATGCTCGTGACGCGTCCCTGCGCCTCTTCGGGCGAGCAGGTGGCGAGCAGTTCCTTGAGATCGACCTCGGCGGCCTCATCGCTGCCGCCTTGCTCCATCTCCGCGAACAGCGGCGAGGCGAGCAACGGCAAGCGGCCGGCGAGCGCACCCCAGCGCACGCCGGCGAGGCCGATCACCGGCGCGCCGGCATCGATCAGCGCCGGCAGCATGTCGAGCGCGCGTTCGGCGGTGAGGTGGTCGCCGCCGAGCATGCGGGCGAGCATGTCGCTGACCTGATGCTCGCGCGCGAGATAGCCGGCGTCGCCGATCGGCCCCCATTGCACCGCGAGCGCGGGCAGGCCCTCGGCATGGCGGCGCTCGGCCACCGCCTCGATCGCGGCGTTTGCCGCAACGTAATTGCCTTGGCCGGGATTGCCGAGCGGAGTGGTGACCGACGAGAAGAGCAGGAACAGGCCGATCGGATCCGTCCGCGTCAACCGGTCGAGCGCCTCGGCGCCAGCCAGTTTCGGACGGAGCGCGCGCTCGAAGCGATCGGCGTCGAGCTGGGCGAGCAAAGCATCGTCCATCGCGACCGCGGCATGGATCACGCCGGCGATCGGCGCCTGGTCGCTGCGGATCGCGGCGAGTGTCTTGTCGAGCGCGGCCTCGTCGGCCACGTCGACCGCATAAGCGCGCGCATCGATGCCGTCGGCGGCAAAGGCGGCCAAAGTCTCCGCCGCGCCCGGCGCGGCCGGGCCACGGCGGCTGAGCAGCGCCAGATGTCTCGCGCCGCTGCGCGCAAGCCAGCGCGCCGCCTCGCGGCCAAAGCCGTCGAGGCCGCCAGTAACCACATAGGCGCCGTCCGGATCGGCGGCGAAGGTGGCGGCCTGCCGCAGCGGCATCGGCCATGCCGCGCCCGGCGCCAGCACGATCTTGCCGATATGGCCGGAGGCCTGCATCAGCCGGAACGCATCCTCCGCGTCGGCATAATCGTACAGCCGATGGGGCAGGGGGCGCAGCGCGCCGGCGGCGAACAGGTCGCTGATCTCGCCGAACAATGCCGCCGCCAGCGCCGGGCGCTTGAGCGGCAGCTGATCGGCATCGATGCCGAAATAGCTGACATTGTGGCGGAAGGGGCGGAGGCCGACCGCGCTATTCTCGTAGAAGTCGCGCTTGCCGAGTTCGAGGAAGCGGCCGAACGGCTTTACCAGCCCCAGGCTGCGCCGCATTGCCTCGCCCGAAAGTGAGTTCAGCACGGCATCGACGCCGACGCCGTCGGTCAGCCGCATCACCTCGTCGGCGAAGGCGAGGCTGCGGCTGTCGAGCACGGCGTCGACACCCAGGCGCCGCAGCAGCGCGCGCTTGGTGGGTGAACCGGCGGTGGCGATCACGCGCGCGCCACGATGCTTGGCATATTGGATCGCGGCGAGGCCGACACCACCGGCGCCGCCATGCACCAGCACGGTCTCGCCCGCCTCGATCCGGCCGAGATGGCCGAGCGCGTAAGCGACCGTCAGGAAGGCGACCGGCACTGTCGCGGCGGCGGCGAAGTCCATGCCCGCGGGCATCCGCATCACAGCATGCGCGGCGGTGACGGTGTGGGTCGAAAGCGCGGCGGGCGCGAATGCCATCACCCGAGCACCGGGGGCGAAGGTGGTCACGCCGTCACCGACGGCGGTGACGATGCCCGCGCATTCGAGGCCGAGCGTCGGCCCGGCGAAACCGTCGAGCAACGCCTCGTCCGGTAGCAGGCCCATCGCCCACATCACGTCGCGGAAATTGAGTGCGGCGGCCTCGACCTTGATCGCAAGCTCACCCGGTCCGGGCAGGGCGACATCGGCCTCGGCCCAGCCGAGCGAGCCGAGCAGGCCGGGGCGCTGGACGGTCAGGCGCAGCGCAGCGGCATCGTTAGCGACCGGCGGCAGGCCGGTGCGGATGCGCGGCACATGGCGGCCATGCGCGCTCCACGCGATATCGCCCTCGCCATCGGGACGGCCGATCTCGGCGGCGGCATGCGCGGCGGCCTGCGCAACCGACAGATCGGGATCGAGCCGCACCAGTCGGCACGCAATATGCGGGGCCTCGTTGGCGAGAACGCGCCACGCGCCCATCACCGCCGCCGCGCGGGCATCGCCCGCCGCACGCCCGCGCAGGCAGATCGTAACCGGCAGGGGGGCATCAGTGGCCGGAAGCGTCGCCAGAGCGGCGACCGACATGAGGATCTGGGGCAGCGGGGTCGTCTCGCCCGGCATGATGACCAGACAGCACCCCATCGAAGCTTCGGGCGACGCGCGCCAGATGGCGATGGTTTCGGGTAAAGACCCCAAAGCCTGCCGCGCCTCGATCGCATCGCCGAGCACCGCCGCAAGCGCCTCGGCATCGGCGCCCGCTTCGGCAAACAGCATGATCCCGCTTGGCATCGACGCCGGCTGCATCGCCCGATCGGGTCCGCGTGCGGCGATCAGGCTCGTCGGCCACAGGCCGGCGCCAAGCGGCTGCAGCGCGGCGTCGACAAAGCCGGCCTCTTCGATGGCAGTCACGCGGCGCGCGGCGTCGATCAGCGCCGGCGCGAAGGGGCGCAGCAATTGCCACGTCCGGCTTGGCTCGGGCTCCGCCAGCAGCAGCGCGCCTTCGGGCGCGAGCATGGCCGCCAGCGCGCCGATCTCGCTCGGGCCCCAGTCGCCGAGGCTCAGCGCATGCATGCCGACGATCAGGTCGAACGATCCCTCGCCAGCGCCGACCGGCCACGCCATCGCCCGCACGCGGGGCGTGCCCCCGAGCAGCGCCGCCAGTGCGTGATGCTCGTCGGAATTCGTCGCTGCGACCAGCGCGAGGTCCGGGTGCGACACGGCGCGCAGCAGGCGCCGCGTCAGCGCGCCGCGTCGCGCACCGATCTCCAGCACGCGCAGCGGCCGGCCTTCGGGCCACGCGGCGGCGACCGCCTGAACGCGCGCGACCAGCGCCTCGGCCGCAGCGATGCTGCTTGGCGAATCGGTCAGGAACTGATCCCACAACGCATCGGGGAGCGCGGGCGCCGCGTCGGGCCCGCCCTCGAGCAGCGCCGGCAGGGCCTCGCTGGCAAGCGCGAGCAATGCAGTGTCGGCAATGGCGCGCGGATTGTCGAACAGCCACGTGCGCAGGATCGCGTCGGACGGCGGCAGATCGTCGGCGCGAAGCGACCACACCCCGTCCCCGCCCTGTTCGGCGAGGTCGTCGGCAGCGAGCCAGCGCAGCAGCCGATCCAGCACCACGCGGCTGCCCGGCGCGACGGCGCCCTGGCGGATCAAGGCTTGCGGCAGGAAATCGGGCTCGCTCGCGGCAAGGCCACGGATGGTCTCGGCGGCGACCGTGGTCGCATAGGCGTCGGCCAGCAGCCGCGCCTCGCTCGGAGTGCTCTCGGCCGTCGGCGCGAGCAATGCGGGCCAGGCAACCGCTTGCCCGCCGTTGCTGGCGACGATGGCGGGGTGGAAGAGCATGTCCTCCATGTCCGCGCTCCGCCCGAGCGTGACCTGCACGAACCAGCATTCGCCGAATCGCGCGACGACCGCGCCGTCGGCGTCGAGCAGCGCGATGTCTGCGCGGATCGAGCGCGGCCCGACGCGCGTGACGTCGAGACGCGCCGCGGTCGGGATCGCGCCCGCAGGCGCAAGCAATTGAATGCGGCCGAACCGCCACGGCACGACGCCATTGTCGCCACCCAGCCGATCCGCGGCGAGCGCGAGCAGCCCCTGCATCGCCCCGTCGACCCGATTGGGCGGCAGCAGCAGCCCGTCGCCGAGCGCTGTCACCTGGCCCAGGCGAACCATCGCCTGCGTGTCGCCCAGCACGTCGATCGCGGTCACGACGCGGAAAGCGGGGCCGTAATCCAGCCCCATGCCGTGCGCGAGCGCATAGAGCGTCGTCGCATCGACGCGCCGCTCGATCACGCCTTCGACCGGATCGAGGCGTGACGCGGGTGCGACGTCGCTCTCGCCGATGCGGCCCGCCATGTGGACGATCCACGCTTCCTCGGTCAGGCGCGGGCGCGAGGCGAGTTCGAAGTCGCCGGCGCCGGATCCGACGCGGAAGCGCACCTCGCGCATCACATGCGGCTCGAGCACCAAAGCGCGGCCGATCTCGACATCCAACAGGTCGAGCGCGGCCGCCTTGGGATGGCGCTCGCGCGCCGCCGCCAGCGCCATCTCGATCAGCGCTGCCGCCGGCACCACCGCCGCGCCGCCGACAACATGGTCGGCGAGCCACGGCAGCGTCTCCAGCGCGATGTGCCGCCGCCATTCGACCGGCTGGTCGCCCTGGCGCTGGCCGAGCAGCGGATGATCGAAGCCTACCGTGACAAGATCGGTCGCCTCGGGCGTGCGCGGCACCCAGAAACGCTCGCGCTGCCACGGATAGCCGGGCAGGCCGCGCCGCACGGCAGGCCCCATGAAGGCGTCGGCGTGACGGATGTCGCCGCCGGCCGCATGGATCCGCGCCGCCAGTGCCGCGATCGGATCGCCCTTGGCCGGTCGGCGCGACAGGCTCGGCAAGACGCGGCCTTCCTTGTCGGCGGCGCGCAATGCGTCGGTCAGATAGGATTGCACCACCGGATGCGGCCCAAGCTCCACGAACAGGCGGATGCCTTCGGCGACCATCGCCCGCGCCGCCTCGGCGAACAGCACCGGTGCGCGCACGTTGCGCCACCAATATCCTGCGTCGAGCGTCCGGCCCTCGACCGTCACACCAGCGACCGTCGAGACGAACGGGACCGTCGTCAGGCCGGGCAGCAGGCCGTCGAGATCGGTCGCCAGCCGGGCGGCGATGGGGTCCATCGCCGCGCTGTGGAAGGCGTAATCGAGGTCGAGCCGGGTGAAGCGCCAGCCCTTGGCCTTCGCTTCGGCCTCCAGCGCGTCCATGCCCTTGGTCGATCCGGCGACGGTGGTCGCCTGCGCGCTGTTATGCGCAGCAACCTCGACGCCACAGCCGGCGAGCGGGGCGGTCGCGAGGATGGCGGCCGAAGCCTCGGCATCGAGCCCCAGCACGCCCATCGCGCCGACGCCGTGCTGTTGCTGTTGGGCCGAGCTGCGCGCCGCGATCACCCGCGCCGCCGCGTCCAGATCGAGCGCGCCGGAAGCCCATGCAGCGGCGACCTCGCCGACGCTGTGACCCATGCAGGCGTCGGCCTCCACGCCATGCTGGCGCAGGGCGAGGACGAGCGCCACCTGCACCGCGAACAGCAACGGCTGGGCGACGTCGGTATTGCGCAGTCCGTCGGGATCCGGATCGGCGAGCGCGTCTGCCACCGACCAACCCAGCCAGGGCTGGAGTGCCGCGTCGGCCTCTGCCAGCGCCTCGCGGAAAGCGGGGCTTCCGGCCATCGCGTCGGCGGCCATGCCGGCCCACTGGCTCCCATTGCCCGAAAAGACGAAGCCGAGCCGGCTCGGCACCGCATCGCCCGTGGCGACGGCGACGGTCGCTTTGTCGGCAAGGAAGGCATCGAGCGCGTCGAGCATCGCGGCGGCGGGTCCGCCGGGCACGACCAGCCGCTTCTTATGCTGCGTCCGGCCGCACGCGACACCGCGCACAAGCGCCGGCAGCGTCGTCGGATCGGCATCGGCGATCCGCGCGCGCCACGTCGCCGCGAGCGCCTTCAACGCTCCTGCCGAGCGCGCCGACAGCAGCAAAGGCGGCAGCGTCTCATTGTTCTCCGCGACCGGGGCGGAGGTGGGATCCGGCGCCTCCAGCACGGCATGGGCGTTGGTGCCGCCGAAGCCGAACGAGTTGAGCCCGACCAGCCGACGTCGGCCATCGTCGGGCAACACGATCGCCTCGGGCGCCAGCGTGAGGCCCAGCTCGGAGAAGGGAATATTCGGATTGGGCGTCTCGCAATGGAGCGAGGGCGGGATCGTGCCGCGCTCCGCCACCAGCATCGCCTTGATGAGGCCGGCCATGCCGCTCGCCGCCTCGAGGTGGCCGACATTGGTCTTGACCGATCCGATCGGCAGCGGCGCGCTGCGGCCGCGGCCCAGCACCGAACCGAGTGCGCCGGCCTCGATCGGATCGCCCGCGGGCGTGCCGGTGCCGTGTGCCTCGACATAGACGAGCTCGGCCGGATCGATCGCGAAGCGATCGTAGACGTGCGTCAGCAGCGCCGCCTGCGCCGCCTTGTTCGGCAGCGACAGGCCGCTGGTGCGCCCGTCCGAATTGACGCCGGTGCCGCGGATCACCGCGCGGATCGGATCGCCCGCCGCCAACGCCGCCCCCAGCGGCTTGAGCATGACCATGCAGCCGCCCTCGGCACGGACGTAGCCGTCGGCGCGCGCGTCGAAGGCATGGCAATGCCCCTTGGGACTCAGCATCGAGGCGGCGCAGAAGCCGACGAAGCTCTGTGGGGCGAGCAACAGGCTGACGCCGCCGACCATCGCCATGCCGATCTCGCCGCCGCGGATCGCCTCGCACGCCTGATGCAACGCGACCAATGACGATGAGCAGGCGGTGTCGACGGTGAAGCTCGGCCCGCGCAGATCGAACGCATAGGAGATGCGGTTCGACAGGATCGACAGCGTGACGCCGATCATCGAATAAGCGTCGGTGGTCGAAGGATCGCCGACGTTGAGGTTCAGATAATCCCACGACGAACCGCCGATGAACACGCCGACCGGCTCGCCGCGCAGCCGATCGCTGTCGAGCGCCGCATCCTCGATCGCCTCATAGGCCAGTTCCAGCAGCAGGCGCTGCTGCGGATCCATCTGCGTCGCTTCGCGTGGGCTGATGCCGAAAAAGGCAGGGTCGAACCCGGAGACGTCGCCCAGCACGCCCGCCGCAAAGGTGTAGGCCTTGCCGCGCTGGCCCCGCTCCGGGTGGAGCAATGCCGCCTTGTTCCAGCGGTCGTCGGGAATTTCGGTAACCGCGTCGCGGCCCTCGATCAGCAGTCGCCAGAAGGCGTCCACGTCCGGCGCACCCGGCAGCCTGCACGAGGCGCCGATGATCGCGATGGGTTCTTCCATGGCCGAAGCGTTCCCCCGCCGGCCAGTGTCGAAATCGTAACGCGAACGGTTCAAGCGGGGGCTCCAGCCGGCCCTTTTCCTTATCAGGGCCTCGTCGAAGCTATAGCGGAGCGACAGGCCCGGACAAGCCGAAGCTCGCCTCGATAGTGCTGCGGCGCAGCAACATCGACTGGCTTATCGACGTCTTTCTGCTTAGGACGGGCGGAGGAGCGCTTGATGACAGCAGACCGATTGTCGCCATTGGTATGATCGCGAACAGGATGGTTGTGTCGGCCGCAAGCAGCGTGCAAAGGGCCAAGATGAGGGCGATCCAGCCGATCGTGACGATGGAGAGGATGGCGTGAAGCGCGGTTTGCGGCGCGAATTCCTCTTCCTTCAGGGATTGGCCGGTCCATTTTTCTCCCTGCTTGGCGATGCGTTGCGGCGCGATGGCCATGGCGTCCACCGGATCAACTTCAACGGTGGCGACAAGGTCTATTGGCAAGGCGCCAATGCCGTGGACTATCGCGGGGGCTTGTCCCGCTGGCCGCGTTTCCTCGATGAAATATTGGCGCGCAGGGCGATCACCGACATCGTCCTGTTCGGCGATTGCCGCCCCCTTCATGCCGTCGCCATCCGCATGGCGCGGGAAGAAGGGCTGCAGGTCCACGTGTTCGAGGAAGGCTATGTCCGCCCCGATTTCGTCACGCTCGAAGTCGGCGGCGTCAACGGCCATTCGGCGCTGTCGCGCAACCCGCAGCATTATCTCGAGCGGGCCGAAGCATTGCCTCCGCTGCCGGCGTTTCCCGGCGTGCCATCCTCGTTCGCGCGCCGCGCCAAGGAGGATCTGGTCTACAATCTGGCGTGCCTCGCGCTCACGCCGCTCTTTCCCGCCTATCGCACGCACCGGCCGTGGCACATCCTGCACGAATATGCCGGCTGGGCGTGGCGGCTATTGCATCAGGGCGCCGAGCGGCGCCGTTCGGCGGCGACGCTCGATCGGCTGCAGGCGAGCGGCAAGCCCTATTTCGTCTTCCCGCTGCAGCTGAACGACGATTACCAGATCCGCATCCATTCGGGCTTTTCCGGCATGCAGCCGGCGATCGAGCAGGTGCTGGGCTCGTTCGCGAAGCATGCACCGGCCGACACGTTGCTGCTGGTCAAAGGCCACCCGCTCGACAACGGCTTGACCGATTGGGAGGCGCGGACGCTCGACGTGGCCGGGCGGTTCGGCGTCGCGCACAAGGTCATGTTCCTCGAGACCGCCGATATCGACGTGGTCGTCCGTGAAGCGCGGGGCCTGATCACGGTCAACAGCACGACCGGGACATTGTCGTTGCGGCACGGCGTGCCGACCGTGGTGCTGGGCGACGCCGTCTACGATATTCCGCGCATCACGCATCAGGATGGTCTCGATCGTTTCTGGCAGGCGCCGACGCCGCCCGACATGGCGGTGTTCGACGCCTTCCGTCGCGTGCTGATCGACCGTTGCCTGATCCACGGCGGCTATTTCAGCGAGGAAGGGCTGGCGATGCTGGTCGACAGCGCGAAGGTCCGGCTCGAGGCGGCGGAGGCGCCGCTGTCGCTCGTGTGGCGCGCCGCCGGTGCGCGCGGCGCGGGCGCGACGGTGCGGCCGGCCAGCGGGTGATGCCGCCGCGAACGATACTGGTCACCGGCGCGTCGAGTGGTCTCGGCGCCGGGCTCGCGCGCGCTTATGCCGGCAACGGTGTCTGCCTGCTGCTATGCGGGCGCGACGCGGCGCGGCTAGAGGCCGTCGCGCAGGAGTGCCGCACGCGCGGCGCGGAAGTGGTTGCCGGCCGCTTCGACGTCGGGGAGGCGGACGCATTCGGCGCGTGGCTGCTGGAGCAGGATACGGCCAAGCCGATCGACCTCGTCTTCGCTGCCGCTGGCGTGTCCGCTGGGACGCCGCAGGCAGGCGGCCCGGAGGGGCTGGCGCTCGCGACGATGCAGGTCCGCACCAACCTGCTCGGCATGATGAACACGGTCGAGCCGCTGCTGCCGCGCATGATCGCGCGCGGCGCGGGCCAGGTGGTGGTGATCTCTTCGACCGCGGGCTTGCGCGGTCTTGCCTACAGCCCGGCCTACAGCGCCAGCAAGGCCGGCGTGCGTGCCTATGGCGAGGGGCTGCGGGCGTTGCTCGCGCCTTATGGGATCGCGGTGACGGTGGTCGTGCCCGGCTTCTTCGACACGCCGATGACCGATCGCTGGAAGGGCCCGACGCCGTTCATGGTCAGCCTCGATCGGATGATCGCGGTGATTCGACGCGGTGTCGATGCGCGGCGGGCACGCGTGGTGTTCCCGCGCCTGCTCGCGCTCGGCCAGCAGGCGGCGGATCTGATGCCGGCGGCGATCGGCGATCGGATCATGCGTAACTTCCGTTTCCATATCGAACCGGGCAAATAAGCCGCCTGATGCTGCTGCACGTCGCTGCCGGGCTTGTCCTGTGCCTGCTTACCTGGATCGCGCTGCGGCTGATGGTCGGCGCGCCCCTGCTCGGGCGTCGCGGGCCGGGGCGGCTGTTGCCGCTGTTCCTCGATCTCCTGCCCGAAATGATCGGTTTCGCTCTGTTCTTGTTGGTCACCGCCCGGCCGATCATGGCGGGATTGGGTATCGTCACGCTCGGCATCGGCCTCGCCATCGCCGATCGCGTGAAGCGCAAGATATTGGGCGAGCCGGTGCTGTTCGCCGATCGCGCCGAGCTGATCGAGGTGGTGCGCCATCCCAAGCTCTATCTGTCGTTCGTCGGCCTGGTGCCGATGGTGCTGGCGACTTTTGCCTGCGCGGCGGTGGTAGCGGCGTTTCTGATGATCGAGCCGCCGCTGTGGCACGCAGGCGTGCCGGCGGTGGTCGCGGCCGCGATCGTCGCGATCGTCATCGGGCGGGCATCGTTCGTCGTGCCGGCGCTGCCGCTGTTTCTTGGTCGATTGGCGCGGCGGTACGAACGTCTGGCGATTACGCGTGACCCCGCCGAGGATGCGCGCCGCTTCGGCCTGCTCGCCGCCTGCATCATCCAGGCGACACTCGCCAGCCACGAGCGGCCGGCACGGCAGCAGGCGGCTCAGGCGCGGGCATGGCCGAGCCTGCCCGACGATGCCGGGCCGATCGTGATCGTCCAGGGCGAATCGTTCATCGACGCCACGCGGTTGCACGCGGCCTTTGCCGATCTGCTGCCGCATTTCGCTCGGCTAAAGGAAGAAGCGGTCGTTCGTGGCCGGCTCGACGTGCCCTGCTGGGGCGCGAACACGATCCGTACCGAACTGGCGGTGCTTGCCGGGCTCGGGCCGAACGAGGTGGGGCTGGACCGTTACAACCCCTACGAGCATTTCGCGCAGGTGCCGTTGCCGTCGCTCGCCTCGGTCGCGCGCGCTGCCGGCTATCGTACGATCTGCCTGCATCCCTACACCGCCAATTTCTACGCGCGTGACAAGGTGATGCCGCTGCTGGGCTTCGACGAGTTCATCGCGATCGACGCCTTTACCGATGCTCCGCGGGTCGGACCCTACGTCAGCGACGTCGCGGTTGCCGAGCGCGCCGCGCAATTGGTGCGGGCGCATGGGCCGCGGGTGCTGATCTTCATCATCACCATGCAGAATCACGGGCCGTGGGACGCCGCGCACGACGCGGTCGAGCCGGTCGCCTTGCCCCTCGAGTGGCAGGCCTTTGCCGATCCGACCGCCGTCGGCCGATGGCTCGCCCATCTGCGCGCGACCGATGCGATGATTCCGATCCTGCGCGACGCGATCGGCGCGGCCGGCTGGCTGGTCTTCTACGGCGATCATCAGCCGAGCCTCGCCGGCCCGTTCCACGTGCCCGGCGCGCCGGATCAGCGCAGCGATTATGCGATCTGGCGGCCGGGCATGGCGGGGGGCGTGCGGAGCGATCTCGCGGCCGAGCAGATCGCGTTCACGCTTTTCGGATGCATGAAGCAGTAGTCGTGTTCGCGCTTTTTTCCTAAAGCCCGATCGAACCTTAGGGGTGTGTCGATGCCTGTTAAACTGATCCGTCCCCGCCGCTTCGGCGACGATCGCGGCTGGTTCATGGAAACCTATGCGGCGGAGCGTTATGCCACGCTCGGCATCGGCGTGACGTTCGTGCAGGACAATCATTCCATGTCGCGCGATGCCGGCGTGCTGCGCGGGCTGCACTGGCAGGCGCCGCCCTTCGGGCAGGACAAACTGGTCCGCTGCGTCGCGGGGGCGATCTGGGACGTGGCTGTCGACGCGCGGCGCGGCTCGCCGACTTTCGGCACATGGGTCGCGGCCGAGCTGTCGGCCGATAACGGGCACCAGCTGTTCATTCCGATCGGGTTCGCCCACGGCTTCGTCACGCTCCAGCCGGATACGCAGGTCGAGTATAAATGCTCGGGCCTCTATGCGCCGCAGGCCGAGGGTGGCGTGATCTGGAGCGATCCAAATCTGGCCTTGCCGTGGCCGCTCGACCGGCGCACGCCGATCCTGTCGCCGAAGGACGAGGTGCTGCCGATGCTCGACGAGGCGACCACCCCCTTCACCTATGACGGACGCCCGCTGGAGCCGCTCGACGCATGACCGACACGCCATCCCCCACTCCGCTGCGCATCCTCGTCACCGGCGGGGCGGGCTTCATCGGCTCCGCGCTCGTCCGGCATCTGGTGCGCGAGACGCCGCACACCGTGCTGAACGTCGACAAGCTGACCTATGCGGGTAACCTCGCCAGCCTTCATCCGATCGCGAACAGCCCGCGTTATTCGTTCCTGCAGGCCGATATCTGCGATCAGGCGGCGATCGCGGCGGCCATGGCCGCGTTCCGACCCGACGTCGTCACGCATCTCGCGGCAGAGAGCCACGTCGATCGCTCGATCGATGGGCCGGGCGCGTTCATCCAGACGAACATCGTCGGCACCTTCGCGATGCTGCAGGCGGCGCTCGGCTATTGGCGCGGGCTGGACGCCGATGCGCAGGCAGCGTTCCGTTTCCATCACATCTCTACCGACGAGGTGTTCGGCACGCTGGCGGATGACGGCTTCTTCACCGAGGAGACGCCCTACGATCCGCACTCGCCTTATTCGGCGTCGAAGGCGTCGTCGGACCATCTCGTCCGCGCCTGGGCCGATACGTACGGCCTGCCGGTGCTCGTGACCAACTGCTCGAACAATTACGGGCCGTACCACTTCCCCGAAAAACTGATCCCGCTGATGATCATCAAGGCGCTCGCGGGCGAGACGCTGCCGGTCTACGGCAAGGGCCTCAACGTGCGCGACTGGCTGTTCGTCGAGGATCATGCCCGCGCGCTGACCGCGGTGTTCGAGAAGGGCACGCCGGGCGAGAGCTACATCATCGGCGGCCGCGCCGAGCGCACCAACATCACGGTGGTGACGCGCATCTGCGAAACACTCGATCAGGTCCGCCCGCGCACCGACGGCCGCTCCTACAAGGATCAGATCGGGCAGGTGGCGGATCGCCCCGGCCACGATCATCGCTATGCGATCGATCCGTCCAAGATCGAGCGCACGCTCGGCTGGACCGCGCAGGAGACGTTCGACAGCGGGATCGAGCGCACGATCCGCTGGTATCTCGACAACGAGGCATGGTGGCGTCCGTTGGTCGAGGAGAAGGGCGCGGTTCAACGCGTCGGGCTGGCCGGCTGATGGCGATCCTCGTCACCGGTGGCACCGGCCAGGTCGGCCGCGCGCTGCAGCGGCTGGCGCCCGATCGCGTGGTCGCGCCGAAGCGCGCTTTGCTCGACCTCGCCGATCCCGAGGCGCTCGCCGAGATGGTCGCCTCGCAGGAGTGGGAGGCGGTCATCAACTGCGCCGCTTATACCGCCGTCGACAAGGCCGAGGCCGACGTCGTCGCCGCCTGGACGGTCAACGCGCTCGCGCCGGCGGCTTTCGCAGCGGCGACCGCCAAGGCGGGCATCCCGCTCGTCCATCTGTCGACCGACTATGTGTTCGATGGGTCGAAGGCAGAACCTTACGTCGAGGATGATCCGGTCGCGCCGCTCGGCGTCTATGGCGCGTCGAAGGAGGGTGGCGAGCAGGCGGTGCGCACCGCCAATCCCAACCATATCATCCTGCGCACCGCGTGGGTGGTGAGCGCCGACGGCGCGAATTTCGTCAAGACGATGCTGCGCCTCGCCGCCGGCCGTCCCGAACTGCGCGTCGTGGGCGACCAATATGGCTGCCCGACCTCGGCCGACGATATTGCCCGCGCCTGCATCGCCATCGTCGATCGGCTAGCGCAGCCCGATGCGCCGCGCGGGACCTATCATTTCGTCAACGCCGGCGAGGCGAACTGGGCCGATCTCGCCGAGGCGGTGGTCGCGCGCGCGGCGACGCACGGCCGTCCGCGCCCGATCGTCACCCGAATCACCACCGCCGATTATCCCACCCCCGCGCGCCGTCCGGCGAATTCGCGCCTGTCGACCGCCAAACTCGCGCGCGATTTCGGCATCACCGCGCCCGAGTGGCATGTCGCGGTGGATGCGATCGTGGACACTCTCCTCAAGGACCAAGCATGAAGGGTATCATCCTCGCCGGCGGCACCGGCTCGCGGCTCCACCCGGCGACGCTGGCGGTCAACAAGCAGCTGCTGCCGATCTACGACAAGCCGATGATCTATTATCCGATGTCGGTGCTGATGCTCGCCGGCATCCGTGACGTGCTCATCATTTCCGCGCCCGAATATCTCGACAATTATATCCGGCTGTTCGGCGACGGGCATTTGATCGGCATGCGCATCACCTATGCCGTCCAACCCAAGCCCGAGGGGTTGGCGCAGGCCTTCCTGATCGGCGAGACCTTCCTCGACGGCGGTCCGGCGGCTTTGGTGCTCGGCGACAACATCTTCTTCGGCGCCGATCTGTCGGCGCGGCTGATGGCGGCCAAGGCGCGGACGAATTGCGCGACCGTCTTCTCCTATCGGGTCGATCATCCCGAAGCCTATGGCGTGGTCGAGCTCGATGCCGAAGGCCGGGCCATCTCGATCGAGGAAAAGCCCGCCAAGCCGAAATCGAACCAGGCGGTCACCGGCCTCTATTTCTACGACGATCGAGTCGTCGAGTTCGCCAAGCAGGTGCGCCCCTCGCCGCGCGGCGAACTGGAGATCACCGATCTCAACCGCATGTACATGGAGCGTGGCGAGCTGTTCGTGGAGCAGCTGTCGCGTGGCCATGCGTGGCTCGACACCGGCACGCATGATTCGCTGCTGGAGGCATCGGAATTCGTGCGCACCGTCCAGCATCGCCAGGGCATGCAGGTCGCCGCGCTGGAGGAGATCGCGTTCGAGAACGGCTTCATCACGCGCGAGCAATTGCGTGCCCGCGGCGAGGCGTTCGCGAAGACCGGCTACGGGCGATATCTGCTGCGCATCGCCGACCAGGCGGCCTGACGCGCGTCCGCGTGGCGCCTAGTTGCCGCCGCCGCGCGGATTGTCGGCGGTCGGGGCTGTCTGGCCGGCCGAGCCGACCGCGCCGATATTGCCGAACAGCTCGCTGAAGAAGCTGCGCTCGCGGCCCAGCACGGGCGTGCGCTTGCCGTAGATCGGTACGTGGCGGATCGTTTCCAGCCCGGTCTTCTGCACCGACGAGACGTCCTGCCCGTTGAAGCGGATCGTCAGCAGCATCTGCGACACCGGCTCCGGCGTCGAGAAAGCGAGCTGGCGCGTGTCGCGCGCGAGGAAATACCAGGTCGTGCCGCTGTCCCATTCGCTGGCGAAGCTCGGTCGGCCAAGCGTCTTCGACACCGAATCCTGATTGTCGACGCCCGGCTCGATCTGGTTGATGAGCGACCGATCGACCACATAGCCCTTGTGATCGCGCACGCGGGTGCAGCCCGTCGCCAAAAGCGCCGCCAGCATCGCGATTCCAAGCGGCGCGGCACGCCCGCCGTTGATCGAATCGCCCATGCCCAAAGTCTCCCGACGTCACTAAAACAGCGCCGGGATTGCAACCGCACGCGCCGGCCTCAATATGGCCTCGACGCCTGCGCGGCAAGCGGGCGCGAGAGGGAGATGCGGCGAGTGGCGGGACTGTGGCGGCGCCTGTTCGGAGCGCGCGAGCGCGATGCGCTCGCTCCGCTCTACCATGCCGTGGTCGCAGCAGCCCGCCGACCAGTCTGGTACAAGGCGGGCGGCGTGCCCGACACGATCGACGGGCGCTTCGATATGGTCGCCGCGATCCTCGCGCTCGTGCTGCTGCGGCTGGAAGAAGAGGGCGATGTCGGCCGTGCGCCCGCCGCCTATCTCGCCGAACTGTTCGTCGACGACATGGATGGCCAGCTGCGCGAGCGCGGGATCGGCGACATCGTCGTCGGCAAGCATGTCGGGCGCATGATGGGGGCGCTGGGCGGCCGGCTCGGCGCCTTTCGCGATGGCTTCGGCGCTGGCGGCGACCTCGACACGGCGATCCGCCGCAATATCTATCGCGGAGCGGCGCCTGCACCCGGCGCGGTGGCGGTGGTGCGCGACGGTCTCGTCTCGATGCGCGCCACACTGGAGGCGACGCCGGCATCCATCCTGCTTGACGGAGTATTGAGCGCGTGACCGACCCCGAATTCTCCCGCCCGTTCCGGATCGACACGATCGGCAGCGAACCGCATGCGGTCGCGATCGGCGCCGAGCCGGCGGAGCGGGCGGCGCTTGCCCGGCGGTTCGACCTGCTGTCGATCGAGCGGCTGGAGGCGACGGCGTCGCTCGTGCGCGCGGACGACGTGGTCACCGCTACCGGTGCGATCGTCGCGGCGGTGACGCAGGCCTGCGTGGCGAGCGGTGCGCCGGTGCCGGCGACGATCGAGGAGCCGTTCACGATCCGCTTCGCCCCGGTCGGTCCGTCCTCGATCGAGGAGATGGAGTTGGCGGCGGACGATCTCGACGTGATGAGCTACGAGGGCTCGGCGATCGATCTGGGCGAGGCGGTTGCGCAGACGCTGGCGCTGGCGCTCGATCCGTTTCCGCGCGCGCCCGACGCCGACGCGACGCTGCGCGAGGCAGGCGTGCTGGAGGAAGGCGATGCCGGGCCGTTCGGCGCGCTCAAGGCGCTGCGCGATCGTCTTTGACTGTCACATGATCGTCATCGAAACCTAAGCGCTCCTTCACCTCCCGCCGCTACCGCCGCCTGCGGGAGAGGC
Source organism: Sphingomonas nostoxanthinifaciens (assembly GCF_019930585.1). Taxonomy (NCBI): domain Bacteria; kingdom Pseudomonadati; phylum Pseudomonadota; class Alphaproteobacteria; order Sphingomonadales; family Sphingomonadaceae; genus Sphingomonas; species Sphingomonas nostoxanthinifaciens. The sequence goes on from NZ_CP082839.1 coordinate 447,789, forward strand.
GCGGATGCACAGTAGTCGGATCGAGATGGGGGGTGCGGCGGATATCCCGGCGGGCGAAGTTCTGGCCGCGTTGCGCGATGCGGCCGTGTCCGCCGATGGCAGCCTCTACGATGCAGTGGCGCTGTTTCAGGATCATCCCGATCTGCGCCTGATCGCCGTGCTCGATGGCCTCAACCGGCCGACCGGAGCTTTGTTTGAACGCGATATCCGCCGGCTGCTGTTCAATCCCTTCGGCCATTCGCTGCTCAACAATCCCGGTTTTGGCGGCAATATCGCCCAGCATGTGCGCCCTTGCCCCGCAATCGAACTGGATGCCGCGCTCGACTTCATGCTCGGTGCATGGGCAGGGCAGGATGCGGGCGAAGGGCTGATCGTCACGGTCGCGGGGCGGTATCGCGGCGTGATCGGCAATCACGAACTGCTGCGGCTCGTCGCACTGCGCGAGGAGCGCGCGACCGCGCGTCGCCTGCAGCGGCTCGATCGGATCGATCAAGCGGCGGCGACGCTCGAACATGACGCGCACACGCTGACCGGAGCGCTCGCCGAGATCGCGCGGGCGATCGGCCAGACGGCCGGCGACACCGGCGATCGGGCCGAGCGGACCGGCGCGCGCGCCGCTGCGATGGCCGGCGTCGCGGACGAGACCGGCGCGGGGCTTGCGGCGGTGGCCGAACGCGCGGCCGCGCTGGCCGAGGCGCACCGCCACGTGCGCGAGAATATGGGCGCGACGCAGCGTGCGACCGCCGACGCGATCACGGTCGTACGCGAGAGCGGTGCCGAGACGCGCGGGCTCGAAGACGCCGCGAACGACATTGCCGACTTTGCCGGCATGATCGAACGGATCTCGCGCAAGGTGTCGATGCTCGCCTTCAACGCGACGATCGAGGCGGCGCGTGCGGGCGAGGCGGGACGCGGCTTCGCGGTGGTCGCGCATGAGATCAAGGCGTTCGCGAGCCAGACGCGCGAGGCCGCCGGCACGATCGGCGCGCGGCTCGACGCGGTGCGCGCGGCCGCCAGCGGCGTCTCGCGCGCCCAGCGCGGCATGGAGGAGATGGTGACGAAGGTGGAGGCCAATTCGATCGGCGCCATCGCCGCCCTGCTGGACGAAGCGGAGGCGACCGATCTGATCGCGCATTACTCCGCGCGGGCCTCGGATGGCGCGCGGCGCGTGCGGACAGAGGCGGAGGCGATCCGCCACAATGCCGCCGATGCGGTTCGGGGTGCGGCCGAAATGCTGCGCTTCGCGACCGAACTGACCGATCGCGCCGCCGCGACCGGCGGCCAGATCACCGATTTCCTGAAGATATTGCAGGACGCCTGACGCGCGGGCCGAGCCACGGCGCGTCGGGCGATCACCAGTTGCGCGCCTTCAGGCTATGCCTTCAGAACGGCACATCGTCGTCGAGATCGCTGTCGAACGGCTGCGGCTTGCTGCCACCGCCGCTGCCACCGCCGCGATTGCCGCCCCCGAAGTCACGCCCGCCGCCGGCGCCCCGATCGCCGCCGCTACCGACGAAGCTGCTGTCATCGCCCCCGCTCCAGCCGCCGCCGGCGCCGCCACCACCGCCGCCTTCACGGCCGTCGAGCATCACCAAGGTGCCGTTGAAACCCTGCAGCACGATCTCGGTCGAATATTTGTCCTGGCCGTCGCTGCCCTGCCACTTCCGCGTCTGCAGCTGGCCTTCGATATACACCTTGCTGCCCTTGCGCAGATAGCGCTCGGCGGTGTTGGCGAGGCCTTCGTTGAAGATCGCGACCGAATGCCATTCGGTCTTCTCCTTGCGCTCGCCCGAAGCGCGGTCCTTCCACGTCTCCGACGTGGCGATGCGCAGGTTCACGACCTTGCCGCCATTCTGGAAGCTGCGCGATTCGGGATCGCGGCCCAGATTGCCGACCAGGATCACCTTGTTGACGCTGCCAGCCATTCTCTTCTTACTCCGTCATTCCAGCGAAAGCTGGAATCTCCCGCGGGAGATTCGCCCAGCCTTGAAAGACCCCAGCTTTCGCTGGGGTGACGGTGAAGGGCAAGTCTAAAGCCCCAGTGCGGTCGCCGTCCAGAAGGTGATGCCCGCGGCGATCCACGCCAGCCCGAACAGATAAGCGAGCGTGAAGGCCGGCCATGCCCAGCCGTTGGTCTCGCGCCGGATCACCGCGATGGTCGACAGGCATTGCGGCGCGAACACGAACCAGGCGAGGAAAGCGAGCGCGGTCGGCAGCGACCATGCCCCGCGCAGCCGCTCCGTCAGCCGCTCCTGGCCCTGCTTCTCGTCGTCGCCGGCGTCGATCGAATAGACCGTCTGCAGCGCCGAGACCGCCACCTCGCGCGCCGCCATCGCCGGGATGATCGCGAGGCTGAGCGCGTGATTGAAGCCGATCGGCCGCACGATCGGCTCCAGCCCGCTCGCGATGCGGCCCGCGATCGAATATTCGCTCTGCTTCATCGGGCTGCCCGCCGGCACCTGCGGATAGGAGGTGAGCAGCCACAAGGTCAGCGTGACGGCCATGATCGTGGTGCCCGCGCGGCGCAGGAATACGAACGCGCGCTGCCACAGGCCGATCGCGACGTCGCGCCACACCGGCATCTGATATTTGGGCAATTCCATCATGAAGCCGCCGCCGCCGCCGCGCGCGATCGTTCGCCTGAAGACCAGCGCCACCAGCATCGCTCCGGCGATCCCGGCGAGGTAGAGCCCGAACAGCACCAGCCCCTGCAGCCCCACGCCGGGCACGACCTGCCGCGCTGGGATGAAGGCGCCGATTATGACGGCATAGACCGGCAGCCGCGCCGAACAGGTCATCATCGGCGCGATCAGGATGGTGGTCAGCCGATCGCGCGGATCGTCGATCGATCGCGTCGCCATGATGCCGGGAATGGCGCAGGCGAAGGAGGAGAGGAGCGGGATGAAGGCACGCCCCGACAGGCCGACGCCCGCCATCAGCCGGTCCATCAGGAAGGCCGCGCGCACCATGTAGCCCGAGGCCTCGAGCACGAGGATGAAGGCGAACAGGATCAGGATCTGCGGCAGGAAGGCGACCACCGAGCCGACGCCGTTGATGACGCCCTCGACCAGCAGCGAGCGCAGGAAGCCGTCGGGCAGATGCGCCACCGCCTGATTGCCGAGCCAGGCCTGCAGACCGGCCAGCGCGTCGATCGGCGCCTGGCTCCACGAAAAGACCGCCTGGAACATCACGAACATCAGCACGGCGAGCAGGATCGGCCCGGCGACCGGGTGGAGCGCGACCCGGTCGAACCGCTGGGTCCACAAATTGGTCGCGCGCGTCTGCGTGGTGACGGCGTCGGCGATGCGGCGGGCACGGCGCTGGAGCGCGGTCAGGTCGTCGGCGGGCGGCGCGGCTAGAGCGAGCCGCCCGCCGCCGCCGACAGCGCGGCCGAGCGCCGCGCGCAATTCGTCGAGCCCGGTCTTGCGGACCGCCACGGTCGGCACGACCGGCACGCCGAGCTCGGCCGACAGGCGGGCCAGATCGATGTCGAGCCCGTCGCGGCGCGCCATGTCGATCATGTTGAGCGCGATGACCGTCGGCAGGCCGAGCGCGACGAGCTGCAGCGCGAAGCGGAGATGATTGTCGAGGTTGGTCGCGTCGAGCACCACCACCAGCGCCGATGGCCGCCGCTCGCCCGCCTGGGCGCCGAACAACACGTCGCGCGTCACCGCCTCGTCGGGGCTCGCGGGATCGAGGCTGTAGGTGCCGGGCAGGTCGACCAGTTCGATCGGCCGGCCGTCATCGAGCGCCAGCCGCCCCGATTTACGCTCGACCGTCACGCCGGGATAATTGCCGACCTTCTGCCGCGCGCCGGTCAAAGCGTTGAACAGCGCGCTCTTGCCGGCATTGGGGTTGCCGACCAGCGCGACCATCGGTGCGGGGGTCATGCGGGTTCGACGGTCACCGACGCGGCCAGACGTCGCCGCAGCGCGATCGTCATGCGGCCGACGCGGCACGCGATCGGCCCCTGGAACGCGCCGTGGTGCAGCGCCTCGATCGCCACGCCGTGGTCGAAGCCGAGCTCGCGCAGGCGCTTGCCCTCGCGCTCGCCCACGCTCGCCCAGTCGATCGCAGCGATGCGGGAAGGATGGCGGGGAGGAAGCTGGTCGAGGCGCACCGGCGCGGATCCTGTCATGGGGTGCGACTGATTATCAATATCTGGCGTGAATGGCTAGTGTACGACCGCCAGCCTTGTCTTTTCGCTAACGCCGCGTTGCCGCCACCGCCGCGTCGCTCGCCAGCCGATCGGCACGTTCGTTTTCGGGATGGCCGGCATGGCCCTTGACCCATTCCCACGCGATCCGGTGCGGGGCGGCGGCGGCGATCAGTTCCTGCCACAGGTCGGCATTCTTGACCGGCTGGCGCGCGGCGGTCTTCCAGCCGTTGCGCTGCCAGCCCTTCAGCCACTTGGTCAGTCCGTCCATCACGTAGCGACTGTCGGTCGACAGGGTCACGTGGCAGGGGCGGGTCAGCGCCTCCAGCCCGCGGATCGCGGCCATCAATTCCATGCGATTGTTGGTGGTGAGAATCTCGCCGCCCGACAATTCCTTCTCGGCCGTCCCCATGCGCAGCACGACGCCCCAGCCACCGGGGCCGGGATTGCCCTTGCACGCGCCATCGGTCGCCATCGCCACCTGCGGCAGCTCGCTCATGCCAGCGTCCCGCAGCGCGCGGCCAGCGCGGGGTCGTAGATTTTCAGCCGCCGCCAGAAGGCCAGCGGATCCTTGCGCGTCACCAGTGCGTCGGCCGGCGTGTTGAGCCAGTCCCACGCCCGCGACAAGGTGAAGCGGATGCAGGCGCCCACCGCCATGTCGCGGAAGGCGGATCGTTCGTCATCGTTCAATGGAAAATATCTCGAATAGCCCGCGATCAGGCCATCCCCGATCGCCGAATCATGCTGCATGCCGGTCGCGTCGAACGACCAGGCGGCGTGCATCACCGCTAGATCATAGAGGCGGATGTCGGTGCAGGCGAAATAGAAATCGATCAGCCCGGTCACGTCGTCGCCGATCATCAATACGTTGTCGGAGAACAGGTCGGCATGGATGGCGCACCGGTCGAGTCCCTCGCGATCCCATGTCGCCGCCAGTTCGCCGATCGCCAGCCCGAGATCGGCATGGAGGCCGGGGCTTATCGTATCGAGGCTGGTGCCGCATCGCTCGTACAGGCCCGCCCAGGTGGGTTGTCCCATCGAGTTCGCGCGGGATTCGCCGAAATCGGCCACGGCGCGATGCAATTGCCCCAGCGCGTCGCCGGCGGCGGTCGCCTGCGCGCGCGTCGGCTGTGACAGCGACACGCCCGGCAGGAAGCGGATCAGGCAGGCCGCCCGTCCGCACAATTGCTGGATCGCCTGGCCCGCGCGATCCTTGATCGCCGGCGGCACCGCCAGCCCCTTAGCCGCCAGATGATCGAGCAAGGCCATGAAGAAGGGCAGGTCGCCCGCATCGACGCGCTTCTCGTAGAGCGTCAGGATGAAGCGGCCTTCGGTCGTGTCGACCAGATAATTGCTGTTCTCCACACCCTCGGCGATGCCCTTGGCCGAGACGAGCGTGCCGACGTCGTAGCGGCCGAGCAGGTCCGCCAATTCCTCGGCGGAGACGTGGGTATAGACGGCCATGACGCTCCCGCTGCGCTTAGGCGGCTTCCAGGCCGCGCGGCAGCTTGAAGGTCATCGTCTCCAGCCGTCCCGCGACCTCGCGCTCGCACACGTCGTAGAGCGTCTTGAGATGATCGACGAGCGCGCGCACCAGCGCCTCGGGCGCGGAGGCGCCGGCAGTGATGCCGAGCGTGCGCACCCCGGCGAGCCAGTTCAGATCGAGCGCCTCGACGCAGGGGATCAGCTTCGCGCGCGCGCCGGCGCGTTCGGCGACCTCGGCCAGCCGGACCGAGTTGGACGAATTGGCCGCGCCGATCACCAGCATGGCGTCGCACAGGGGCGCGATCTCCTTCACCGCCGCCTGCCGGTTCGACGTGGCGTAGCAGATGTCCTCGCCGCGCGGCCCCTCGATCGTGGGGAAACGGCGGCGCAATGCCGCGACGATGTCGCTCGTGTCGTCGACCGACAACGTCGTCTGGGTCAGGAAGGCGAGGCGATCGGGATCGGGGGGGGCGATCGCCTCGGCGTCCGCCAGCGTCTCCACCAGCGTCATCTTGCCCTCGGGCACCTGGCCGAGCGTGCCTATCACCTCGGGATGGCCGCGATGGCCGATGAACAGGATATGCCGGTCGGCGGCCACCTGCCGTTCGGCCTCGCGATGGACCTTGGACACCAGCGGGCAGGTCGCATCGACGAAGTCGAGCCCGCGCGTCGCGGCCTTGTGCGGCACCGCCTTGGGTACGCCGTGCGCGGAGAAGACCACCGGGCGCCCGTCGGGCACCTCGTCCAGCTCCTCGACGAACACCGCGCCCTTGGCCTTCAGCGCATCGACGACATGCTTGTTGTGGACGATCTCGTGGCGGACGTAGACGGGCGGCCCGAGCTTCTTGATCGTCAGTTCGACGATGCGGATGGCGCGATCGACCCCGGCGCAGAAGCCTCGTGGCGCGGCGATCAGCAGGTCAAGCGGCGGCTTGGACCCTTGGGGGGGAGAGACGCGGTCCACCGCATCCCACTACGCCATTGCTTGCCCCGGCGGAAGGCGGTTCCTATGAGGCGTCTTTATCCCGGACGTAAGGATCCCCGCCCTCGTGACCCGTATCGTGCTTGCCTCGGTCGCCATGCTGTCGCTGTTGGGCGGCTGCGCGCACGACACCGATCTGGACGCGACCGGCGGGCTCAAGGTGGTGCGCTCGACCTGTCCGGCGGTCGCGGTGCCGGCCTATACCGGCGACGTCACGCTCTTCTCGCCCGAGCAGAGCCGCGACGCGCGCGCGCTCGACGTGATCGCGACGATCACCAACCTGCGCAGCCAGTGCGACCAGACCGGCACGGTGGTGCACGAAACGGTGACGTTCGACGTCGTCGCGCGCCGCTCCAGCCCGCATGGCGATCGCGAGCTGGTGCTGCCTTATTTCGCATCGGTCGTGCGCGCCGGCACGCGGATGATGTCGAAGCAGGAAAGCCGCGTCGCGATCCACTTCGCCGATGGCCAGCTCCGCGCGACCGCCACTGCCCAGGCCGGCGCCGACATCGAGAAGTCGCTGGCGACCTTGCCGCAGGTCGCCGCCGAGCGCCTGAACCGCAAGCGCAAGGCGACCGATGCGGACGCCTCGATCGATCCGCTGTCCGATCCGCGCATCAAGTCGGCGGTGAACCAGGCCAATTTCGAGCTGCTGATCGGCTTCCAGCTCAACGAATCGCAGCTCGCCTACAACGCGACGCGCTGATTCAGCCGGGATTGCCGTTCGCCCTAAGGGGGGACTGAGCCCAGGCGAAGGCCCGTCTCGAAGGGCCCTTCGAGACGCCGCTTCGACTTCGCTCAGCGGCTCCTCAGGGCGAACGGAAATGTCAGTTGCCGCCCAAGGCCTCCGCCAACCGCTCGCGGTCGAGCGCGCCTTCCCAGCGCGCCACCACGATCGTCGCCACCGCATTGCCGATGAAGTTGGTCAGGCTGCGGCACTCGCTCATGAAGCGGTCGACGCCGAGGATCAGCGCCATCCCCGCGACCGGCAGCGACGGGACGATCGACAAAGTCGCCGCCAGCGTGATGAAACCCGCACCGGTGACGCCCGCCGCGCCCTTCGACGACAGCATCGCCACGCCCAGCAGCAGCGCCTGCTCGCCCCACGACAGGTGGATGCCGCACGCCTGTGCGATGAACAACGCGGCGAGCGTCATGTAGATGTTGGTGCCGTCGAGGTTGAACGAATAGCCGGTCGGAACGACCAGGCCGACCACCGGCGTCGCGCACCCCGCGCGCTCCATCTTCTCGATCAGGCTCGGCAGCGCTGCCTCGGACGAGGAGGTGCCGAGCACGAGCAGCAGTTCGGGCACGAGATAGCGGATCAGCCGCAGGATTGAGAAGCCGGTGGCGCGCGCGACGAGCCCCAGCACCACCAGCACGAACAGCAACGACGTCAGGTAGAAGCAGGCGACCAACCCGGCGAGGTTGACCAGCACCCCCACGCCATATTGGCCGATGGTGAAGGCCATCGCGCCGAACGCGCCGATCGGCGCCGCCTTCATCAGGATGCCGACGATGCGGAACACCACCTTCTCGGCCGCGCCGACCAGATCCATCAGCGGCCGCGCCGGCTCGCCGACGAAGCCGATGGCGATCCCGGTCAGGATCGCGACGAACAGCACCTGCAGGATCTCCCCGCCGGCAAGCGCGCTCAGCATCGTGTCGGGGATGATCGCGAGCAGGAAGCCGGTGATCGTCTGGTCGTGCGCCTTGGCGGCGTAGGTCGCGACCTTCGACGCGTCGAGCGTCGCCGGATCGATATGCATGCCCGCGCCCGGCTGGACGACGTTCGCCACGATCAGGCCGATGATGAGCGCGGCGGTGGACAGCGTGAGGAAGTAGGCGAACGCCTTGCCGGCGATCCGCGCCACCGCGCCCAGTTCGCGCAGATGGGCGATGCCCGAGACGATCGTCAGGAAGATCACCGGCGCGATGATCATCCGCACCAGCTTCACGAAGCCGTCGCCCAGCGGCTTGAGGCTGGCGCCAAACGCGGGCCAGACGTGGCCGACGATCACGCCGGCGACGATCGCCACGATCACCTGCGCGTAGAGGTGGGTCCAGAGCGGGCGGCGTGGGGCGGTCGTGTCGTGCTGCATCGGTCCTCCGCTCGGGTCGCCGGGCGGCAGGCCTCGCCGGCACGACCTCGTCGGGACCATGGTGCACGTCGGCCCGCAGGATCGGGCGACCCCGATTGGCTATGCGACTCGGCGGCGGATCGCAAGCCGCTCAGGCGGCGAGGCGGTTGCCGTAGCCGATCACGATCGTCGCCAGCACCAGCAGGCCCACGCCGGCCCACACCATCCACCGCACGCGCGGCGCGGCATCCTTCCACTCGCGGAAGGCGAAGCCCCACAATGTGCCGAAGATAATGATCGACGCCATGTGCAGCGTCCATGACGAGAAGCCGAAGCGCCCCATCTGGCTCTCGCCCATCGTGTAGAAGAAGAACTGGAAATACCACAATGTCCCCGCCAGCGCGCACAGCAGCAGGTTGGCCAGCAGGGGCGCGCCGCGCGCCTCGCCGCGGCCGACCCACTGGCCGGCGCTGCGATTGCGCAGGATCAGCCACAGGCACCACACGGCGTTGGTGAGCAGGCCGCCGAACATGACGAGGCACAAGGTCGGCAGGCCGGTCCACAGCGGGCCGGTGCCGGCGGCGGCGGACAGCGCCTTGATCGGCTCGCCCGCGCTGATGCCGAACGCGAAGCAGGCCGACATGATGCCGGAGAAGACCGCGACCGCGATCCCCTTGCGGAAGTCGAACTCGGCGATGACCGCCGCCTTCTGGCTGTCCGAAAGTGCGGCATCCTTGCGCGCGCCGGCCAGTGCGACCACGACGATGCCGGCCATCGTCACGACCAGCCCGAGCAGGATGATGCGGCCGGATTCGGTCGCCAGCAACGTGTCGTAGAGCTTGCCCTGCACGATCGGCGGAATCAGCGTGCCGAACACGGTGCACAGCCCCAGCACCACCGCCATGCCGAGCGACAGGCCGAGATAGCGCATGGTGAGGCCATAGGTGAGCCCGCCGAAGCCCCAGAGGATGCCGAACAGCATGCACAGGCCGACGATATGGCCCGGAACCTGCGCGATCACGCCGAACAGATCCTCGGTCCGGATCCACGCGAAGAACCACGGCGCGATCACCCACGAGAAGATGCCGCCGGTGAGCCAGAAGATTTCCCAGTTCCAGCGCTTCACCCCGCGATAGGGCACGTAGAAGCTGGCCGAGGCGAGGCCGCCGATCCAATGGAAAAGCACGCCGAGAAGCGGGTTCGCACCCATCACACTCTCCCATAGAGCGGCGTTGGTGCCGCTTCGTCGTTCATTCGAGGTGGAACACGGTGTCGAGCGGGACGCTGGCCGGCGATCCGTCCGGGTTGGTCTCCATCAGCGGCGCCATCGCCGCCCACCAGCGGCGCATGACGGGATGCGCCGGCAGCGCGCCCATGCGGTGATCGTCGTCGCGCCAGAGCGTCGCGAACAGCGCGTTGGTTTCGGCATCGTGATGGATCGAATAATCGCGGATGCCCGCATCCTTGAGCAACGCCACCAGCTCGGGCCAGATTTCGTCGTGGCGCCGCCGATATTCGGCGAGCTGCCCCGGCTTCAGCGTCATGCGGAAGGCGATCTTCTCCATCAGACGTCGAGACCCAGCCGGTAGACGCGGTTGGCGTTGCGGCCGAAAAGGTCGCGCCGCTCGTCGTTCGAGAAGGGCGCGGCGAAGGCGTGGTAGGCCTCGAGATAGCGGTCGAACGGCGCGAACAACTTGTCGGTCGGCGAATCGCTCGCGAACATGCAGCGCGACACGCCGAACACGTCGATCACCTCGCGCAGGATCGGCGCGACCGTCTCCAGCGTCCACGCCCGATCGATGAAGCCGAGGCCGGAAATCTTGATGTGGACGTTCGGGCAGGCGGCAAGCGCGCGGATACCGTACCGCCACCGCACCATGCCCTCGCGCTCGGACGGGATCGGCATGCCAAGATGGTTGATGATCACCGGTACGTCCGGGTGGCGCTGGATCAGCGGCGCGAGCCCCGCCATCTGCGGTGCATAGCATTGCAGGTCGAACGACAGGCGATGCCGCCCGAGCCGGCCGAAGCCGCGCCACCAATCGTCGTCCAGCGTCGCGTCGCTGGGATTGTAGGTGCGCATCGGGTTGACGTGCCAGTTGACGATCTGGCGGATGCCGCGAACGTGCGGGTAGGCCGCATGCGCCTCCAGCAGTGCGTCGACGTCCGGATCCTGCAGTGGGGCGAAGGCGACGATACCGTTGGGCATGCCGTGCGCCGCCGATTGCGCCTCCAGCCAGCGCGTCTCGTCGAGCGCCTGTTCGGGCTCGGCGCCGGCATCGATGTGGACGATCCCGCGCACGTTCCAGCGCGCGGCGTCCTTGAGATAGTCTTCGACGCCATAATCGACCGCGATCGGCGCGGTGCTGCCGTTGGGGCCGCTGTCGTCGAACGGCGGCGTCAGCCACGGATAGCGGATGTGCGACAGATCCCACAGGTGGACATGGGCGTCGACGAACGGAACGAGGTCCAACTGCCTCTCCTTGGTGTGCGGGGCCGCCCCTCCTCTGGTGGGAGGGTGCTGGCCGGATCGTCTCAGAAGGTGGTGCGGCCGCCGGACGTGTCGAAGGTGGAGGCCGTGGTGAAGCTGCATTCCTCGCTGGCCATGAAGCAGATCATCGCCGCCGATTCCTCGACCTCGCCGAGGCGCCCCATCGGGATCTTGGAGCGCATGTAATCGACCTGGCTCTGCGGCAGCTGGGCGAGGATCGGGCTCTCGAACGTGGCCGGGGTCAGCGCGTTGGCGATCACGCCCTTGCCGGCGAGTTCCTTGCCGAGGCTCTTGGTGAGGCCGATCACCGCCGCCTTCGACGCCGAATAGGCCGAGGCGTTGGGATTGCCCTCCTTGCCTGCGACCGACGCGACGTTGACGATCCGGCCATAGCCCGCTTCCAGCATGAACGGCACGATCGCGCGGCAGCAATAGAACAGGCCGTTGACGTTGATGTCGAACACGCGCTGCCAGCTGTCGATCGGATATTCCCACACCGGCGCAGTGGCGCCGGTGATGCCGGCCGAGGCGACGAGGATGTCGATGCCGCCGAGCGCCTCGCGGCTCGCCTGCGCGGCGGCGGCGACGGCGGCGTGATCCGACACGTCGATCGCGCGGATGTGCGCGGCGCCGACCTCGGCTTTCGCCGCGCCCAGCGCCTCGGCGTTCAGATCCCACAGCGACACGGTGCCGCCCTCGGCGACGATGCGCTGCGCCACCGCCTTGCCGAGGCCGGAGGCGCCGCCGGTCACGATCGCGGTCCGACCCTCGAACCGTCCGGGATAGACGCTCATGCCGCGGCTCCCGTGCGGGGATGGCGCCACGCCGTCACGTGCTGGGTCTGCGTGCCGAGCTTGTCGATCGCCAGCGTCATCGTGTCGCCGGCCTTGAGGTAGACTGCGTCGGGCTTCTTGCCCTCGCCCACGCCCGGCGGCGTGCCGGTGATGAGCAGGTCGCCCGGCAGCAGAGTGATATATTCGCTGACATAGGAAATCAGTTCGGCCACCGCGAAGATCATCGTCTTGGTGTTACCGGTCTGCATCCGCTGGCCGTTGACGTCGAGGCTCATGGCCAGATCCTGCGGATCGCCGATCTCGTCGGGCGTCACCAGCCACGGGCCGACCGGGCAGAAGGTGTCGTGGCCCTTGCCCTTGCTCCACTGGGTGCCGCGCTGCTTCTGGTTGAAGCGCTCCGACACGTCGTTGACCAGCACGTAGCCGGCGACATGGTCGAGCGCCTCGGCCTGGTCGACATAGGTGCAGGTCTTGCCGATGACGACGCCCAGCTCGACCTCCCAGTCGCCATGGGTCGATCCCTTGGGCAGCATGACGTCGTCGTTCGGGCCCGACAGACTCGACAGCGCCTTCATGAACATCATCGGCTCGGTCGGGATCGGCAGGTTCGATTCGATCGCATGATCGCGATAATTGAGGCCGATCGCGACGATCTTGCCGATGCCGGCGACTGGCACGCCGTAGCGCGGGCTGCCTTCCACCACCGGCAGCGTCGTCGGATCGACACCGCGTACCGCGTCGATCGTGGCGACGCCGACGTCGGGGACGATGCCCGACAGGTCACGGATGACGCCGGCCTGATCGATCAGGCCGGGCTTCTCGGCGCCCGCGGGGCCGTAGCGGCAAAGCTTCATGAACCTGCTGTCCTCAATGCGTATAGGGGCGGTGGAGCGGAATATCGCGGTTGAGCTCGACGCCGAAGCCGGGCTTGTCGAGTTCGCTCGCGCGGATCTTGCCGTTGACCGGCACCGGCTCGCCCAGCAGCTGCGGCGCGAACATCGGCACCACCTCGCTCGGGCCAGGATGCATCATCAGGAACTCGGCGAACGGCGAGTTATGCCGCGTGATGACGAAGTGGTAGCTGTAGACCGAGGAACCGTGGGGGACCATCATCACCCCCTTGGCGTCGGCGTAATTGGCGATCTTGATGAGCTCGGTCACGCCGCCGCACCAGCCCACGTCGGGCTGGATGATGTCGCAGCATTCCATGTCCATCAGCATGCGGAAGCCCCAGCGGGTCGCCTCATGCTCGCCGGTGGTGACGAGCAGCCCCTTGGGCGCATTCTTGCGAAGCGCGGCATAACCCCAATAATCGTCGGGGCTGAGCGCCTCCTCGATCCACTTGAGCCCGCATTCGTCCCACGCGCGGTGCGCGAGGCGGGTGGCGTAATCGAGATCGAGGCTCATCCAGCAATCGAGCATCAGCCAGAAATCGTCGCCGCAGCGCGCGCGCATCTCGGCAAGGTCGGCGATATTCTTGTGCAGCCCCTCGATCCCCTCGGCGGGGCCGTGGTGGAGCGGCAGCTTGCCACCGATGAAGCCCATCTCCTTGGCGAGATCGGGCCGCGCGCCGGTGGCGTAGAATTGCAGCTCGTCGCGCACGTTGCCGCCGAGCAATTTGTAGACCGGCTCCTGCCGCAATTTGCCGAGCAGATCCCACAGAGCGAGGTCGACGCCGGAAATAGCGTTCACCACCAGCCCCTTGCGCCCGTAATATTGGGTCGAGAAGTACATCTGGTCCCAGATTTTCTCGTAATCCGCCGGATCGCGGCCTTCGAGGAAGCGGGCAAGATGCTTCTCGACGATGAAGCAGGCGGGCTCGCCGCCGGTCGTCACCGCGAAGCCGACCGTGCCGTCGGCCGCCTCGATTTCCACCACCAGCGTGCCCAGCACGTTGATGCCGAAGCTCTGCCGGCTCTGCCGATAATCGGGATAGCGCGCCATCGGCGTCGAGATATGGTCGTCGATCCAGTGGCCGGCGCCCTGGTCGTGATAGTCGGCGCCTCCGCCGCGCACCACGAATGCGCGGACCTGCTTGATCAACGGTAGCGCCACCGGCCTTCACTCTCTTATGCTTCGCCCAGCAGGCGCCGAGCTGATTGCCAATATGTGAGAATGTGTTCTATGAGTTGGAAGTGAGCAGGTCAAGATGAGCACGCCCCCATCGGACGCTACGTCGGCCAGCGTCGGCGCCGGCAGCCAGACGCTGATGCGCGGTCTCGACGTGATCGAGGCCGTGAGCGAAGGCTCGCTTTCGCTCGCCGAGCTTGCCCAACGCCTCGACCTCGCCAAGAGCACCGCGCACCGGCTGGCGAGCGCGCTGGTCGATCGCGGCTATCTCGGTTTCACGCCGCGCGCGGGCTATCGCCTTGGGCCGAAGCTGCTCGCGCTTGGTCACCTCGCGCACGCGCAGACCGATCTGATCCAGGTCGCGCGCGATCATCTCGAGCGGCTGGCGGCGTCGAGCGAGGATACGGTCCATCTCGGCATCCTCGACGGCGATCAGGCGCTCTACCTCGACAAGGTTGCGGGCCGCCGGCGCATCACGATCTCGAGTCGCGTCGGTGATCGCCATCCGCTCAGCTCGACCGGCCTCGGCAAGGCGCTGATGCTGGATCACCCGGTCGATTACTGGCTGGATCGGCTGGCGCGCGAACAGGAGACCAGCACGCACCGTATCGCCGCCGATCTCTGGCGCGAACGGATGGACGGCTATGTCGTCGCGGGCCGCGCGTTCGACCTCGAGGAGAATGAGGACCAGATACGCTGCGTCGCCGCGCCGCTGCGCGACGCCTCGGGCAAGATCGTCGGCGCGATCAGCGTCTCCAGCGCCGCGCAATATATGGACGATGCGCGCATGGACGCATTGTCGCACGACGTCGTGACGACCGCGCGGGCGATCAGCCGCGATCTCGGCTGGACCGACAAGGGCAAGTAGAAGGACCATCATGCTGCTTCACGGCAAGACTATGCTCGTCACCGGCGGATCCACCGGGATCGGCCGCGCGGCGGCGATCGAGGCGGCGCGGCAGGGTGCCGACGTCGGCATCAACTATGTCGGCGACGACGCAGCGGCAGACGCGGTGGTGGCGGAGATCCAAGCCGCCGGCCGCAAGGGCTTCGCGTTCAAGGCCGACGTCGCCGATCGCGCCTCCGCCCCGGCATTCGTCGCGCGCGGCGTGGCTGAACTGGGCAAGGTCGACATCTTCGTCAGCAATGCCGGCATCTGCCCGTTCCATGCCTTCCTCGACATGCCCGCCGAGACGTTCGAGCGGACGATGGACGTGAACTTGCACGGCGCCTTCTACATGGTGCAGGCCGCGGCCAACCAGATGGTGGCGCAGGGCGGGGGCGGCGCGATCGTCGCGGTCTCGTCGATCTCGGCGCTGGTCGGCGGCGAATTCCAGACGCATTACACGCCGACCAAGGCGGGCGTGCATTCGCTGATGCAGTCGGCGGCGATCGCGCTCGGCCGGCACGGCATACGCTGCAATTCGGTGCTGCCCGGCACGATCCTGACCGAGATCAACCGCGACGATCTGGCGGATGCCGACAAGCGCCGGCGGATGGAGGCGCGCATCCCGCTCGGACGCTTGGGCCAGCCCGAAGATCTCGCCGGGCCGATCGTCTTCCTCGCCTCCGATCTTGCCCGCTACGTCACCGGCGCGGCGCTGCTGGTCGATGGCGGCGCGTTCGTGAACCTGCAATGAGAAAGGCCGCATCCGCGCTCGACTATCGCGAGCTTGCCCGGCGGCGGCTGCCGCCCTTCCTGTTCGAATATATCGACGGCGGCTCCTATGCCGAGGTGACGCTGAAGCGCAACGTCGCCGAGCTTGAGCAGATCGCGCTGCGCCAGCGTGTGCTGACCGACGTCTCGCGCATCGACGTGTCGACCGAATTGTTCGGCCGGCGCCAGGCGCTGCCGGTGGCGCTCGCGCCGATCGGCCTTGCCGGCATGAATGCGCGGCGGGGCGAGGTGCAGGCGGCGCGCGCGGCGGAGGCGGCGGGCATTCCCTTTTGCCTGTCGACCGTCTCGGCCTGCCCGCTCGACGAAGTGGCGGCTGCGGTGTCGGAGCCGTTCTGGTTCCAGCTCTACATGATCCGCGATCGCGGCTTCATGCGCGAACTGCTCGGCAAGGCGAAGGCGGCGGGCTGCTCGACGCTCGTCTTCACCGTCGACATGCCGGTGCCGGGCTCGCGCTATCGCGATTATCATTCGGGCCTCGCCGGCGCGCCGGGGATGGCGGGGGCGCTGCGCCGCATGTGGCAGGGCGTCACCCATCCGCGCTGGGCGTGGGATGTCGGCGTCCATGGCCGGCCGCACCAGCTCGGCAACGTCGCGCCGGTGCTGGGCAAGAATACCGGGCTCGAAGATTTCTTCGCGTGGATGCGCAACAATTTCGACCCGACGGTCAGCTGGGCCGATCTCGATTTCATCCGCGAGACGTGGGACGGCCCGCTCGTCATCAAGGGCATCCTCGACGCCGAGGATGCGCGCGCGGCGGTGACGCTCGGCGCGGACGGCATCGTCGTCTCGAATCATGGCGGCCGCCAGCTCGACGGCGTGCCGTCTACCGCGCGCGCGCTGCCGCCGATCGTCGATGCGGTCGCGGGCAAGCTCACCATCCTCGCCGATGGCGGCGTGCGCTCGGGGCTCGACGTGGTGCGGATGCTGGCGCTGGGCGCCGACGGCGTGCTGCTCGGCCGTGCGTGGATCTATGCGCTGGCGGGCGGCGGGCAGGCCGGCGTCGCGCACATGCTCAAGCTGGTCGAGGCCGAGATGCGCGTCGCGATGGCGCTGACCGGCTGCACCGACATCCGCGCGATCGATCGCTCGCGGCTGGTTGCAGCGACGGTGGCCTAAACTGCCCCGTCCGCGCTAAGGCTGTACCCATGCAGCCTGAGCGCGGTGCCGTCCGCTACCCCCGGTGGACGATCGCGGCGACGATGCTGGCTTCCAGCCTCGCCTTCGTCGACGGGTCGGTGACGAACGTCGCTTTGCCGGCGATGGGGGCGGACCTGAAGGCCGATCCGGCGACATTGCCGTGGATCATCAGCGCCTATCTGTTGCCGCTCTCCGCCTTGCTGCTTTTCGGCGGCGCGGCGGGCGACCGCTTCGGGCGGCGGCGGATGCTGATCGGCGGCATCGTCATCTTCGCTTTGGCCTCGATAGGGTGCGCGTTGGCATCGGGCGCGGCCGGGTTGCTGGCGTCGCGCGCCTTGCAGGGGATCGGCGCGGCGATCCTGATGCCCAACAGCCTCGGCATCCTCGGCAGTTCGTTCACCGGCGAGGCGCGCGGCCGCGCCGTCGGCACCTGGGCCTCGGCCGGCGCGATCGCCAGCGCGGTGGGGCCACCGCTCGGCGGCTGGCTGGTCGATGCGGTCGGCTGGCGGACGATCTTCTACCTCAACCTGCCGATCGCGGCGGCCGCGATCCTCATCGCCTGGTTCGCGCTCGAGGAACGGCGCGACGGCGAGGGCCGGCTCGACTGGGGCGGCGCGATCCTCGCGACCGTCGCGCTCGGCGCGCTCACATGGGCGCTCACCGCCTGGTCGAGCCGCCATGCGGCGTCGCCGGGCATCTGGGGCGGGCTCGGTGCGGCAATCGTGCTCGGCGGCCTGTTCGTCGCGGTCGAGCGGCACCGCGGCGATCGGGCGATGATGCCGCTCGCTTTGTTCGGTTCGCGGCCGTTCGTCGGCCTCACGTTGCTGACCTTGCTGCTCTATGGCGCGCTCGGCGGGCTGATCGTGCTGCTGCCCTATTTGCTGATCGTCGGCGGCCATTACAGCCCGGTGCAGGCCGGCTTCGCCTTGTTGCCCTTCCCGATCGTCATCGGCACGGCGTCGCGCGCGATGGGGCGGCTGTCGGGGCGGCTGGGCGCGCGCTGGCCGCTGACGGTGGGGCCGATCGTGACCGGCCTGGGCTTCGCGCTGCTGCTGCGCGCCGATCCGACCGCGAGCTATTGGACGAGCATCCTGCCTGGCATGGCAGTGATCGCACTCGGCATGGCCGGTGCGGTCGCGCCGCTGACGACCGCGGTGCTGTCGTCGGTCGACGATCGCCATACCGGCACGGCGTCGGGCTTCAACAGCGCGGTCGCGCGCACCGGCGGGCTGATCGCGACCGCCTTGTGCGGCGCGGTGCTGTCGCGGACGGGCGGCGCGTTGGTCGACGCCTTCCACGCCGCCGCGATCGTGGCAGCGATCCTCGCGGTCGCTTCGGGCATCACCGCCTTCCTCACGCTCGATCGCTGAGCCGCCTTGCCGGGCGAGGTGCCGCGGCTAAGGTGGGGCCGTCGCGTGCAGCCGTCCGGCTCAAGCGTTTCTGGACCGGAGGCCGTGCAGTGAAGGCAGGACGAGCATTGGTTGCGGTCGCGATGGCGCTGTCCGCCGTTCCGGCCCGGAGCGCCGTGTCCGCGTCGCCGCACGTCACCGTCACCATTCCGGCGAGCGTCGGGCAGCCGGTCGACGGACGGCTGATCCTGCTGCTCTCGCCCAAGCTGACCGGCGAACCGCGCGAGCAGGTGTCGCTGGAAAGCGCGCTCAAATCGCCCTTCATGTTCGGCCAGACGATCGACGGCGTCCGGGCGGGCGCGTCGGTGTCGATCGGGTCGGCGGCGTTCGGCTGGCCGGTCGCGAACCTGCGCGCGCTGCCGGCGGGCGATTACATGATGCAGGTGGTGCTCAACCGCTACGAGACGTTCCACCGCGCCGACGGCCCGGTCGTCAAGCTCGCGCCCGACAAGGGCGAGGGGCAGAATTGGAAGATCAAGCCGGGCAATCTCTATTCGCGGCCGGTGCGCGTGCACTGGGATCCGAAGCGTCCGCCGGCGCTCGCCGCGACGCTGGATCAGGTGATGCCGCCGATCGCGGACAAGCCCGACACCGATTATATCAAGCATGTGCGCATCAAGAGCGCGCGGCTCTCGGCCTTCTGGGGGCGGCCGGTCTATCTGCGCGCGCACGTGCTGCTGCCCGACGGCTTCGCCGCGCACCCGCAGGCGCATTATCCGCTGATGGTGTTCCACGGCCATTTCCCCGACGATATTTCGGGGTTTCGCACCACGCCGCCGGATCCGAATCTGAAGCCCGATTATTCGGAGCGCTTCCACGTCGCGGGCTATAACCGCATCCAGCAGCAGGAGGCCTACGCCTTCTACCAGAAGTGGATTGCGAAGGATTTTCCGCGCTTCATCGTGATCGAGATCGACCACGCCAATCCCTTCTTCGACGACAGCTACGCGATCAACTCGGCCAATCTCGGCCCCTATGGCGACGCGATCAATTACGAGCTGATCCCCGAGATCGAGAAGCGGCCCCGCGGGATCGGGCAGGGCTGGGCGCGCTTCACCTATGGCGGTTCGACCGGCGGGTGGGAGGCGATCGCCACCCAGGTCTTCTATCCTGACATGTATAATGGCGCGTTCGTCGCCTGCCCCAGCCCGCTCGATTATCACACGCTGACGGTGATCGACCTGTACGGCGACAAGAACGCCTATGTGCTCAAGGGCAATGCCCAGTCGATCGAGCGGCCCGCGATGCGCACCTATCTCGGCGAGATCATCGCGACCCAGCGCGACATCAATTATCAGGAGCTGGTGGCGGGCGACAAAGGCCGTTCGGGCGGGCTCTACGACGGCTGGCAGGCGGTGTGGTCGCCAATGGGCAAGGACGGTTATCCCGATCCGGTGTTCGACAAGGTGACGGGCGCGATCAAGCCCGAGATCGCGGCCTATTGGCGCGAGCATTCGGACCTGACCCACATCATCCAGCGCGACTGGAAGACGCTGGGGCCGAAGCTCGCCGGCAAGCTCCACATCTATGTCGGCATCGGCGACAATTATTTCCTCACCGACGCGGTCTACCGCATGCAGGACGTGCTGGAGGGGCTGAGCAGCCCGGCCTATGGCGGCGAGGTCGCCTACGGCAATCGCGCCGAGCATTGCTGGAACGGCGACCCGACCCAGATCAACGCGCTGACGCGGCTGCATTATAACTTCCAGTTCCTGCCGAAGATCGTGAAGCGCATCGCGGACACCGCCCCGCCGGGCGCGGACCTCACGAGCTGGCGCTATTGAGCCGGCGGATGGCGCAACCGAACCTGTTCTCCGCCTTCCTTCGCTGCAAGCCGGTGACCGAGTTCGTCGGCGGCGGTGGCGAAGGCGCGGCGCTATCGCGGCGGATCGGCCTGTTCCAGCTGACGATGCTGGGGGTCGGCGCGACGATCGGCACCGGCATCTTCGTCGCGCTGACCACCGCCGTGCCCGAGGCGGGGCCGGCGGTGAGCCTGTCGTTCGTGCTGGCCGGCATCACCGCCGCGCTGACCGCGCTCTGCTATGCCGAATTGGCCTCGGCGGTCCCGGCGGCCGGCTCGTCCTATTCCTATGCCTATGCGACGCTGGGCGAGCTGGCGGCCTTCCTGATCGGCGCGTGCCTGCTGCTGGAATATGGCGTGTCGGCATCCGCCATCGCGGTCGGCTGGGGCCAGTATCTCAACGAATTGTTCGCGCTGACCGTCGGCTGGCAGATGCCCACCGCGCTCGCCAATCCGCCCGGCGCGGGCGGGATCGTCAACGTGCCGGCGGCGGTGCTGGTCGGGCTGTGCACGATCCTGCTGCTGCGCGGTGCGCGCGAATCGACCACCGCCAATGCCGTGCTGGTGGTCGCGAAGCTGGCCGTGCTGGCGTTGTTCGTGGTGATCGCGCTGGCGCACTTCCGCGCGGCCAACTTCCACCCGTTCGCGCCGAAGGGGCTGGCCGGGATCGGCTCGGCCGCCTCGTCGATCTTCTTCTCCTATATCGGCATCGACGCCGTCTCGACCGCGGGCGAGGAGGTCGACGATCCGCGCCGCACGCTGCCGCGCGCGATCATCCTGTCGCTGTTGATCGTCACCGGCGCCTACATCCTCGTCGCGGTTGCCGCCATCGGCGCGCAGCCGTGGACGGCGTTTGCGGGGCAGGAGGCGGGGCTGGCGGTGATCCTCCACACGCTCACCGGCGCGGCCTGGCCGGCGGTGCTGCTGTCGCTGGGTGCGATCGCCTCGATCTTCAGCGTGACGTTGGTAGTGCTCTACGGCCAGACGCGCATCCTCTACGCGATGAGCCGCGACGGCCTGCTGCCCGCCTTCTTCCGCCGGATCGATCCGGTGAGCCATGTGCCGCGCCAGAACACGCTGGTGGTGGCGGCGGCCGTCGCGCTGCTGGCGGCTTTGGTGCCGCTCGACGTGCTGGTGAACCTCACCAGCATGGGCACGCTGATCGCGTTCGCGACGGTGTCGATCGGCGTGATGATCCTGCGTCGCACCCGGCCCGATCTGCCGCGCGGCTATCGCGTGCCGCTCTACCCCGCGCTGCCGATCGCGAGCGCCCTGTTCTGCCTCTACCTGATCGCCGGGCTGCCGGCGGACACCTACGCGCTGTTCGCCCTATGGCTGGCGGGGGCGGCGGCGATCTATCTCGGCTATTCGGTGCACCGCTCGCATCTGGCGCGCCCGGCTGGCTGAGCGTCTCAGGCGACCGGCGTCCCGTCCCACGCGTCGACCATCGCCTCCAGCACCGGCATCGGCATCGCGCCGGCGAGGATCACGAGATCGTGGTACGCGCCGACGTCGAACCTCGCGCCCAGGCGCTGCCGCACCCGCTCGCGCGCGGCGAAGATGCGCGACTGACCATACATGAAGGCGCAGGCCTGCCCCGGCAGCACGCAGTAGCGATCAATCTCGCGCTCGGTCGAGGTCACCTGCTCGCCCGAATGATCGACCATCCAGTCGACCGCCTGCCGGCGGCCCCAGCGTTTGTGGTGTAGGCCCGTATCGACCACGATCCGGGTCGCACGCCACAGCATCGACTGGAGATAGCCGATGCGGCCGAGCGGATCGCCCTCGAAGACGCCGATCTCGTCGGCGACGCGCTGGCCGTAGAGCCCCCAGCCTTCCGAATAAGCCGAGAAGCGGGCAAGCTGCTTATAGGCCGGCTGGCGCGCGGCGACGCTCTTGAAGATCGAGATCTGCAGATGGTGTCCGGGCAGGCCCTCGTGATGGATCAAGGTCGGCAGGCGCCAGGCGGGCCATTCCTGCGGATGCTGCAGGTTGATCGAGATGACGCCCGGCCGCGATCCGTCCGCAGCCCCGCCATTATAAAAAGCACCGGGCGAGCCCGCCTCGATGTTGGGCGGTACGCGCCGAACGTCGATGTCGTGCGCGGGCTGGCTGCGGAAGGCGCGCGGCAGCAGCGGGAAGATCTTTTCGAGATCGGCATGGGCGTTGGCGAGCACCAGCGCGCGGCCGGCATCGTCGTCGGGCACGCGCATCCGT
The DNA here is from genome assembly GCF_019930585.1 of Sphingomonas nostoxanthinifaciens. Classification (NCBI taxonomy): domain Bacteria; kingdom Pseudomonadati; phylum Pseudomonadota; class Alphaproteobacteria; order Sphingomonadales; family Sphingomonadaceae; genus Sphingomonas; species Sphingomonas nostoxanthinifaciens. The sequence continues at coordinate 470,090 of NZ_CP082839.1, forward strand.
GGATCCATGTCGAGCGCGTGGAGGCGATCCTTGAGCGCGCCGCCGGTCATGCCCTGCGCCGCCAGCATCTTCTCCAGCTCGACGGTGATCTCGTCGACGATGGCGAGGCCCAGCCGGTGCATCTCCTCGGGCGGCATCGGCGTGGTGGTGTTGGAACGCAGCGCGGCGGCATACCATGCCTCGCCGTCGGGCTGCGCCCACACGCCCGCCGCGGATTTGGCGCGCGGCTGCAGCGCCTTGAGCGCAGCGACCTGCCGGTCGAGCGCGGCGCGGATCGGCCCGTCCCACAGCTGGATCGCACGGGCGGGATCGAGCGCGAGGCCCTTGGCCTTGGCCCCCGCGAGCGGCTCGCGCAGCAGGATCGACTGCGCGGCGGGCGTGTCGCGCAGCGCCGCGATCTGCACGATCGTGCGCGCGAGGATGAAGTCGGGCGGGATCACGCCGCGCGCGGCATCGCCACGGATGCGGGCGGTCTCCTGATCGAACGCCGCCGGCAAGGCTGTCAGCCGCGCAAGATAGGCATCGACGTCGGCCGGGCTCTGCATGCGCGCGCGGCTGAAGAATTCCGGCTCCCAATAATAAGCGCCGGCCATCTGGTTCACGACATAGGGGTTGGGCCGCAAATTCATGTCGACGAAGCCGTAGCGGCCCATCAGATCGGCATAATTTTCGTAGGTGAAGGCGGCGATATCGTAATCGCGCTGCATCGCCGGGCTCAGCCGCGATCGATCGAACGCGCGCAGCTCGGCGAGCCAGCGTCGTGCGATCGCCGCCTGCTGATCCTTGCCCGCCTGCGAGCGATCGTCGAGCCGGAGGCGTGCCGCGGCGTAGCGGCCATCCTTGTCGATCCCCGCGGCGAACTCCGGCGTCAGCGCGACATAATCGTCGAATTGGCGCAGCAGCAGCGCCTGGAGCGCCCCGTCCGGCCCATTCGCTACAGGGGCGGCGACTGCGCGTGTGCCGGCGGCCGCCAGTGCCGCCGCGCCGAAGGTGAAGGTTCTGCGATCCATGCCGTGCCCCGCTTGCTTCGGAGCGTCCGGCATAGCCCGGCTTCGTATACGATCAAGCGGAAGGTCGCTTAGCGGCTCCGCGCGGCTGCGCTCGTCGCGCGCAGCGGCTGGTATTCGCTGTCGGCATTCCAGTCGGGCCACGTGGCGCTGTCCGCGACCTCGCGGCCGAGCTGGTAGGCGACCGTCGCCTCCTGCGCGGTGCCGGCGAAGGTCCAGCGCGGATCGAACTGATCGCACGGCTGGTGGTAGCAATCATGATTGTAGCGCGCGACGATCGCGTCGCCCTTGGCATGGCCGCCGTCGATCAGGTCGCGCCCGGCGCGGAACGCCACCGTCGGCACGCCGCGCTTGGCGAACGAATAATGATCCGAGCGGAAATACCAGCCCGCCTCCGGGAACGGCTCGGGCACCACGCGCAGCTTGTTCGCCGCCGCCACCCGCGTCAGCTCCGCCTCCAGCGGCGTGCGGCCGCCGCCGATCAGCTCCAGATCGCGCGCGGCGGGCAGCACCAGATGCGGGTCGAGGTTGAGCGCCAGCGCGGTGCGCTCCAGCGGATAGAGCGGGTGGGCGGCATAATATTCGGAGCCGAGCAGCCCCTTCTCCTCGGCGGTCCATGCGGCGAACACGACCGTCCGCGCCGGGCGCGGGCCGTGGGCAAAGGCGCGCGCCACCTCCAGCAGCTCGGCGGTGCCCGCGCCATTGTCGATCGCGCCGTTGCGGATCGCGTCGCCGGTCGCATCGGGCCCGTTGGTGCCGTTCGCGTCCCAATGCGCGCCGTAGATCACATAACCGTCCGGCCGCGACGCGCCGGGCAGGCGCGCGATCACGTTGTGACTGATAAACGGTGTCGCGATCAGCGTGCCGTCGAGCGACAGGCTCGCGCCCGGGAGCGGGAATGCGTGGAACGCGGGATCGCGCGCGCGCTGCTTGAGTGCGTCGAGCGTCAGGCCCTGCTGCTGCAACAGCGCCGCCGCCACGTCGCCCGCGAGCCAGCCGGTCGCCTTGAGCCCGGTGGGTAGCAGCGGCGCCAGCACCGCCGACGGCACCGCATCGCCGCTGCCGACCTGGAAGAAGGGGTAGCTCGCTGCGGCATCCTCATGGATCACGAGGACGGCGATCGCACCAGCCTTCGCCGCCGCCTCGAACTTCGCGCCGATCCGGCCGGCATAGACCAGCCGTCGGCCCTCGAAGCCGAGATCGCGCCCGCCCTCGAAATCGGGATCGTTGGCGAGTACGACCGCGACCTTGCCGGACATGTCGATGCCGCGATAGGCATCCCAGCCGCGCTTGGCATCGACCACGCCGAAGCCCGCGAAGACCAGAGGCGCATCGGTGAGCGTCGTGCGACCGGCATTGTGCAGCCCGAGCGTCGCCTGCGTGCCCAGCGCCAGCGGGTGCGTTGTGCCGCCGAACGCGATGGCCATCGTCGCGCCGGGCGCGCGGTCCAGCCGTACCATCGGCACGTCCTGCAGCCAGCCGCCATTGGCCCCGCCGGGCTTGAGGCCGGCAGCGGCGAACTGGCGCGTCAGGAATGCGGTCGTCTGCCGTTCGCCGACCTCGCCTGGCCCGCGCCCGGCGAAGGCGTCGGACGAGAGGACCTTGTCGTCGGCCTTGATGCGATCGGGCGAGATCAGGCTGGCGGCGGCAGCAGCGAGGAGGGGGAGTGCGAACATCCCCCCTTCTTGCCCGTCACTTGCGACGTGGCAAGCAGCGCAACGTTGCCGTCGGGCTCAGTCGATCTGGCCGATGCCCTCGCAGCTCAGGTCGAACGCGGCGAGCCCGGCGTCCAGATAGCCGGCAAGCGTCGGCATATCGAGCAGTTGCTCGGCCGGATCCTCCGAATCCGGATCGGCCGCCGCCTCGAGCGCATCGCTCCATTCGCTGGCATCGTAGGTGCCACGGCCGACCCATGCGAGCGCGAGGATCTCCTGCACCTGATCGTCGCCCAGGTCGTCGAGCAGCGCCACGATCTCCTGCTCGGTCGCCTCGTTCGCATCATCCTCCAGAACGGCGAACTCGTCGTCCGAATCGGTGGGATCCTCCTCTTCGTCGGTCTCGATCGACGGCACCTGCGCCTCCAGCTCGCGCGCACGCACCATCAGGCGACAGATCGTCTCCAGCGGGGTCAATAGGTCCATCAGGGGCCTCCATTTCATTATCGATTCGGTATCGACAGCGCGAACGTGGCCGAAGCCGCCGGGTTCCGCATCGCGCCCAGCGAATGGTTGACCCTGGCCGGGCGGCCACCTATAGGCCCGCGACGCCTCGGGGCGGAGTAGCTCAGCTGGTTAGAGCAGCGGAATCATAATCCGCGTGTCGGGGGTTCAAGTCCCTCCTCCGCTACCATCAATGAGCCCGCTGGCTCGTCTAGGTCGCAGCCTCCAGGGCAATATCGGCGACGATCTCCGAGTCGATTATACGAAGCGCACCACTTCGCGTGCGACCAGGGCGACGAGCGCCAGGCAGGCGATCAGCTCCAGAAATTCCACCAGCAGCAGACGTTGCGGCATGACACCTCTCTCCCATTTTTTGGAGAGACGCCCTGCGGATGGTTAAGGCACACTAGGCCGTAGACTCATAAGCGCGTAGCCACAGTCGCATTGAAGCGAGCTGAACCATAGCGAGGAAGTTTGCGGCGAGCTTGTCGTAACGAGTGGCGATGCGCCGGAAGTGCTTCAGTTTGCTGAAGAAGCGCTCGACCAGATTGCGCTCGCGATAGAGCTGCTTGCTGAAGCATGGTTTCCATTTGCGATTGGATTTGGCCGGGATGTTGGGCACTGCGCCTTGGGCCTCGATAAGGCCGCGGATGCCATCGGCATCATAAGCTTTGTCCGCGAGTACGATGGTTCGCGGACCGAGACGGTCGAGCAGGTGATACGCGGCGGGGCTGTCATGCGCCTGCCCGGCGGTCAGGCCGAGCCGGATTGGGAGCCCTTGCGCGTCGACGACTGCGTGGATTTTGGTCGTGAGGCCGCCCCGTGAGCGACCGAGACAATGATCTGGATCCCCCTTTTTGCCGTCGCGGCCTGCTGGTGGGCGCGAACGGAGGTGCTGTCGATCATCTGGATGTTGCCGTCATGTGCGGCGGTGATGGCGTCCATCATTCGATCCCACACGCCCGCCTTCCGCCATCGCACGAAGCGGTTGTAGCAAGTCGTGCGAGGGCCGTAGCGCTCGGGCAGGTCACGCCACGGCGCACCGGATCGCAGCACCCAGAAGATGCCATTTAGCACGCGCCGGTCATCTACGCGCGGCACGCCTCGCGGTTTGTTGGGCAGCAGCGGCTCGATCACTCGCCACTCGAAGTCTGTCAGATCATATCGGCTCATGCCGAAGCTGAATCACAATCTGGCTCGGCGTGAAAGCGGGTCGGCGGCTCCGCCGGCACTAGCTTTTTCCGGTGTAGCTCATGAGGTAAGATCTGCGGATGGACACCCGATCGCGCACGCTGCCTGCTCATATCAGCGACAAAGTTCGTGAAATGCCAGAGACCTCTTATGGCAGCACCCGCGTGATCGTGACGCTCGATGACGGCAGTCGCGTCCGTGATGTCCATGTCGCTTGGGCAACGGAAGTGGTCAGGGTCGGCCAGCAGGATGATATTACGTTTGATGCCTCACGGGTCGTAAACATCGAACTTCAAAGCCCCGCGTAGATCACCCTTTTATGGGTTCACGACCTAGTCGATTGACGGCACCGTTCATGCGGACTGCGTTGCTGCTGCGGCCTTCCGTATGGCCGCCTCAGCGTGCCCCCGCATCGCGCGATAGCCTGCCGACGTGAGGTGAATCCCGTCGGTGGTGTATTGGCGTTTCAACGCGCCGGAACGCGCCAGCGCGCGGGCATAATCTACATGGATCACGCCGAAGGCACGAGCATGCCTCTCGATCCCGTCCCGCAACGCAGGAAAGAAATCAGGATATTCGAACATCTGCTCGGCCTGGGCACCGATCGGCGGCGGCGCAGCGAGCACCACGGCGATACGGTTCGCCCGTGCTAGCTGGATCATCGCCCCGATATTCGCGATCGACGTGGCGGCGCCGGCACCTGGCATTCCACGCCAGAGGTCGTTCGTTCCGCCCATGATGTGCACCACTCGCGGTCGCGCGGCCAGAACATCGGCCGAAAAGCGCGCGAGCATCTGCGCCGTGGTGTCGCCCGAAACGCCTTTGTTGATCCAGCCGGGTCGAAACCAGCGGGGGGCGACGGCGCTCCAGAATGCGGTGATCGAGTCGCCGATGAAAACCGTTCGAGGTTGGTCGTCGCGATATCTCGACCACGGGAATAGGTTTGCCAGAGCCATGCGTTGCGCAACGGCCTTACGCCGGCATTGGCGCCATAGCCATCCCGAGGATCCGCGGTACTTGCCTCATGGCGCACGTTTGTTGCGCCGGCATATGGCGCGCGAATGGTTGCCGAAAGGCCGCACATGGCGGGGCACACTATTTCTTGTCCGCAATGTCCGTTGGCAGCCGTCGCGCGGCTGATAAGCTGACCATGAATCGGGAGGGGAAGCCCGGCGCGAGGAGGAATGGGCATGAACCTGCGTCAGATCGAGGTCTTTCACGCCGTCTATAAAGCCGGCTCGATCAGTGCGGCATCGCGGCTGCTCAACGTCTCGCAGCCGTCGGTCAGCAAGGTCGTGAAGCATGCCGAGACGCGACTGGGCTTCTCGCTGTTCCAACTGGTGCGCGGGCGCCTTGTGCCGACCGACGAGGCGCACCTCCTGTTCCGCGACGTCGAGGATTTGCACGAGCGGATCGACATCTTCCAGCGGACGGCGCGCAACCTGCGCACCTCGGTGGAAGGGTGCATCCGGCTCGGCGTGTTGCCCTCGCTCGCGCTGTCGGTGACGCCGGCGGCGATCGCGCGCTTCCGTCACATCGCGCCGCGCGTCACCTTCGAGGTGCATGCCGTCCATCATGACAGCTTTCGCGAGGCGCTGGGTTCGCGCGAGTGCGACATCGTCATCGGCCATCACCTGTTCCGCGATCCCGCGCTCGCGTCGGTGCCGATGGGGCAGGGCAGCGTCGGCGTGCTGTTCCGGCGCGACGCGCTGCCCGAAGCCGGGGCGACGGTCGACCTGGATATGCTGCGCGACAAGGAGGTGATCAGCTTCGCACCCGGCGTCGCCATCGCCGATCTGGTCGGGCCGGCAGCCTATCCCTTCACCGCCGAGCTGCGCCGGTCGATCGTGGTGCGCTCGGTCTATATCGCCGCGGCGATGGCACGCGAGGGCGCGGGCATCGCGATCGTCGACGAATTCACCGCGCGCGGTTTCGTCTCGTCCGATCTGTGCTTCCGCCCGCTCGCGCCCGCGGTCACCTTCCAGCTGGAGGCGCTCCATCTCGCCGAGCATCCGTTGTCGCGCGTCGCGCGCGGTTTCCTGGATGCCAAGAGGGCGATGCTGAGCGAGCCGATCGCGGGCATCGGGGAGGCGACACCCTTGCCCTGAGGCTATGGGGCGCGATCAATATGGAATAGCCGCGCCGCTTGTCCGCCTGCGCGGGGCGCGCCTAGCATCGCCCGACGGTGATGGGGCGATGCGATGCGGACGATATTGCTGGCGATTGCGGGCTTAAGCGCGAGTGCGGCGCTGGCGGCACCGCTGACCGCGCCGCAACGGGCGAAGGTGCTGGCGGGGGTCGATGGCGCAGCGGTCGCCGCCGACGCCAAGGCGATCTGGGGCTTTGCCGAGGTCGGCTATCAGGAACAGAAGAGTTCGGCACTGCTCGCCGACCGGCTGCGCAAGGCCGGGTTCGAAGTGACCACCGGCATCGCCGGCGAGCCGACCGCGTTCGTCGCGCGCTATCGCAACGGTGCCGGCCCGGTGCTGGCGATCACCGCCGAATATGACGCGCTGCCCGGCCTCGCGCAGCGCGCGGCGCCGACCAAGGCGCCGATCGCGGGGCAGGATGCCGGCCATGGCTGCGGCCACAATTTGCTCGGCGCGGCCTCGGTCGGCGCGGCGATCGCGGTGAAGACGTGGATGAAGGCGTCCGGCACGCCCGGCGAGCTCCGCGTCTACGGCACGCCGGCGGAGGAGGGCGGATCGGGCAAGGTCTATATGGTGCGCGACGGCCTGTTCAAGGATGTCGACGTCGCACTGCACTGGCATCCCGGCAACGCCAATTCGGCCGCGCAGAGCATCACGATGGCGAATGCCAACGGCAAATTCCGCTTCCACGGTATTTCGGCGCATGCGGCAGCCAATCCCGACAAGGGACGTTCGGCACTCGACGCCGTTGAGATCATGGACGTTTCGACCAACTTCATGCGCGAACACGTACCCGATCGGACGCGCATTCATTACGTCATCACCAATGGCGGCGGCGCGCCGAACGTCGTGCCCGATTTCGCCGAGGTCTTCTATTACGTCCGCAGCTACGATCCCAAGATCGTGATCTCGGTGATGGATCGGGTGAAGAAGGCCGCGCAGGGTGCCGCACTCGCGACCGAGACGACGTCGGAGTTCGAGCAGATTGGCGGCGTCTATGCGATGCTGCCGAACGACACGCTCGGCCAGGTGATCGATCATAATCTCCGTTCGCTGGGCGGCATTACCTGGACGGCGGACGAGACCGAGTTCGCGACGACGCTCGCCAAGAGCCTGCCCGCCGCCTCGCCGCCGCTTGCCAGCGTCGGCACGATCGAGCCTTATGCGGTGCGCACCTCGCCCGATGCTGCGGGCGCTTCGACCGACATGTCCGACGTGTCATGGGTGGTGCCGACCGGCGGGCTGACCACCGCGACATTCGTGCCGGGGTCGCCCGGCCATAGCTGGCAGAATGCCGCCGCCGCCGGCACGACCATCGGCAGCAAGGGCGCGGTGCTCGCCGCCAAGACGCTGGCGCTCTCCGCCGCCGAACTGCTGCAGAGCCCCGACGTGATCGCCAAGTCCAAGGCCGAACTCAACGATCGCCGCGGCGCGGGCTTCACCTATGCGGCGATGGTCGGCGATCGGAAGCCCGCGCTCGATTATCGCAAGAACGGCCGCGCCGAATAACCAAGGAATGATTGCATGAACCTCGCCCGTTTCCCGCGCCGCCGCTACACACCGAACGCCACCGCCATCGAGCCGATGTCGCATCTTTCGGCGGCACTCGGCGGCGCGCGCCTGTTCATCAAGCGCGACGACCAGCTCGGCCTGACCGCCGGCGGCAACAAGACGCGCAAGCTGGAATTCCTCGTCGCCGAGGCGTTGGCGCAGGGCGCCGATACATTGGTCACGGTGGGGGCGGTCCAGTCGAACCATTGCCGGCTGACCGCGGCGGCGGCGGTGCGCGAGGGGCTGAAGTGCCGCCTCGTGCTCGAACAGCGCGTCCCCGGCAGCTACGATCCCGCCGCGTCGGGCAACAATTTCCTGTTCGATCTGCTCGGCGTCGAGAGTGTCACCGTGGTCGATGCCGGCACCGATCTCGCCGCCGCGATGAACCGGGTGAAGGACGACCTCGCCGCCGAGGGGCGCAAGGGCTATGTCATTCCCGGTGGCGGCTCGAACCCGCTCGGCGCGCTCGGCTACGTGTCGTGCGCCGAAGAGATTTTGCAGCAGACGTTCGACATGGGCCTTTCGCTCGATCGCATCGTCGTCGCCAGCGGCTCGGCCGGCACCCATTCCGGGCTGGTGACGGGGCTGCTCGGCAACAGCGCGGGCATTCCCGTCACCGGCATCAACGTGCGCCGTCCGCGCGCGGAGCAGGAAGGCAATGTCCACGCGCTCGCCGAAGCCACCGCATCGTTCGTCGGATCGTCGGTGCCCGTGCCGCGCGATGCGATCGTCTGCCGCGACGAGTGGGTCGGGCCGGGCTACTCGCTGCCGACGCCCGAAATGGTCGAGGCGGTGCGCCTGTTCGCACGTACGGAGGGCGTGCTGCTCGATCCGGTCTATACCGGCAAGGCGGCGGCGGGGCTGATCGGCCTCGTCCGTTCGGGCGAGATTGCGCGCGACGAGACGGTGCTGTTCGTCCACACCGGCGGCGCGCCCGCGCTCTACGCCTATCAGCCGGTGCTGAGCGCGGTCTGATGGACGCGCGCATCGTTGGCGTGCTGGGCGGGATGGGCCCGGCGGCGACGATCGACTTCATGGCGAAGGTGCTGCGCCACTCACAGGCGGCGCGCGGGCCGGGCAGCCGCGAGCAGGAGGATGTGCGGCTGCTGGTCGACAGCAACCCGGCCGTGCCCGATCGCAATGCGGCGGTGGCGGGCACCGGCCCGTCGCCCGGCCCGGCGCTCGCCGCCATGGCGCAGGGGCTCGCCGGCGGCGGTGCGGCATTCCTGGTGATGCCGTGCAACGCCGCCCATGCCTTTGCCGATGCGATCGTCGCGGCGACCCCACTGCCCTTCGTCAGCCTGATCGCCGAGACCGCGCAGGCGATCCGCGCCGATTTTCCCGCGATCGAGCGGGTGGGCGTGCTCGCGGTCGATGCCACCGCGCGCGCGCGTCTCTACGAGCAGGCGCTCGAGCCGCTCGGCATCGCACCGATCGTTCCGGAAGGGGCGGCGCGCGCGCGCTTCATGGAGACCGTCTGGCGCATCAAGGCCGGCGATACGGGCGATGCGACGCGCGCCGCCATGCGCGCCTCCGCGGAGGCGCTGATCGCCGACGGGGCGCAACTGATCGTCGCCGGCTGTACCGAGGTGCCGCTGGCACTTGGACCCGGCGACCTCGCGGTGCCGTTCCTCGACGCGACCGATATCCTTGCGCGGCGCACGGTCGCCTATGCGCGGGGCGAGGCGCTCCCGGCGCGCTGAAGGACGGCCTTCGGACCACTTTGTAAAGGCGCACGGACGCGATCGGTGTCGGCGGATTGCCGGGGCCGCCCTGTGTCTTGGGCGATGCGCGAGATCATAACCTGAAGCTATGGCCTGCCGAAACCTTGGAAAGGCTTCGCTGTCGTAAATGTGAAGCATCGCGCGATGCGCCATGCCTATAGTCCCGCTGGGAGAGGAGCTGTCGCAGCTGACAAGGCCGCAGCTTCCGCAAGATCCGCGAAGAAGGCGCGCAAGCGCACGAATAGATGCGGGCGTCAAGGAGGACTGGGCCAAAAGGGGAAAGAAATGCGCGATCTCACTCGTCTTCTGTTCGTGTCTGCGTCCATATTATCCCTGTCTTCTCCGGCCTTTGCGCAGAGCGGCCCGCCCGCTTCGGCCGACACGTCGACGTCGGGTGCCGGCCCGGCCGAGCTGGGCGCGTCCGACATCAACAATGGCGAGATCGTCGTCACCGCGACCAAGCGCGCGACCACCGTGCAGAACACGCCGATCTCGATCACCGCGCTCACCGACAAGTCGCTGCAGAATCTCGGCGCGACCCAGCTGTCACAGTTCGTGGCGCAGGTGCCGGGCCTGAACCTGGTCCAGAGCGATTCCGGCCGCCAGCGCATCTCGATCCGCGGCATCCAGACGGCGGGCGAAAGCACCGTCGGCCTCTATTATGGCGAGACCCCGCTGACCGGCCCGTCGGGCACCAGCTCGGATCCGTCGGGCACCACGCCCAACCTCAACCTGTTCGACGTGCAGCGTGTCGAGGTGCTGCGCGGGCCGCAGGGCACGCTTTACGGCTCGGGCTCGATGGGCGGCACGCTGCGCGTGATCTTCAAGGATCCGAACCTCACCAAGTTCGAGGGCGCGAGCGAATTGCAGGCCGAGGGCACGCAGCATGGCGGCTTCGGCTATTTCGTGAAGGGGATGGTCAACGCCCCGCTGGTGGATGGCGTGCTGGCGGGCCGCCTCGTCCTCTACCGCCAGCAGGATGCCGGCTACACCGACGATCCGGTGATCGGGAAGACCGACCTCAATCGCAACGTGCTGCAGGGCGGCCGTGCGATGCTGGAATTCAAGCCGAGCACGAACCTGCAGATCAACGCCACCGCGATTTTGCAGACGCAGCGTTATGGCGGCACGTCGCAGTGGACGCCGAGCGCGGGCGACTATGTCTCGCTTCAGAAGATCGCCTCGCCAGCCTATGACAAGCTGCAGGTGTACAATCTCGACAGCAAGCTGGACATCGGCTTCGGCACGCTGACGATGGCGAACAGCTATTATCGCTGGAACATCCAGCAGACGAACGACAATTCCGACAATTACGCCAGCGTCGCCAAATCGAATGCTTATTGCGGCCTGTACCAGAACACCTTCTCCGGATCGCTTCTGCAGAAGACGAGTCCGGGCAACACCTCCGCCGCCGCCCGCTGCACGACCGCGGTCGGCGGGGTCAGCTCGGCGCAGCAGCTGGCCGACTATGCCTCTTACGCCGCGTCGCTGCAGCCGATCGGCGCTTACCAGCCGCGCTTCGTGCGCAACTTCACCAACGAGCTGCGCCTGAGCTCGAACAGCCGCGGCCCGCTGATCTACACGTTCGGCATCTTCCGCGAGGATCGGCGCGACCGCGTCGACACGCTGGTTTTCCCCGGCATCGCCGGCACCGGCGAGATGCGCCAGCCCGTCACCGATCTCGGCTCGCGCTTCGTCCGCGATCTCGTCACGCAGACGGCGGAGTTCGGCGAGGTCAGCTACAAATTGTTCAACAGCCGCCTCGAGCTGACGGCGGGTGCGCGTCACTACCACTATGACAAGACCGTGGGCGGCGCGAACCTCGGCTACAATTATTTCAACGGCCAGACGCCGAGCCCCTACAGCGAGATCAAGGCCAAGGCCGACGGTTTCGTGAAGAAATTCAACGCCGATTTCCACGTCACCAAGGACATCATGGTCTATGCCACCGCCTCGCAGGGCTTCCGGCCCGGCGGCGCGAACCTGACGCCCGGCGTGCCCGCGGCGAACGTCACCTATTCGCCGGACACGCTGTGGAACTATGAAGGCGGCGTGAAGACGCAATTCTTCGATCGCAAGGTGACCTTCAACGTCGACGGCTATCGCATCGACTGGAGCAACCTGCAGACTTCGGTGCGCTCGACCGCCGGCAACTTCTCCTTCCTCGCCAATGTCGGCGGCGCGCGCGTTTACGGTGCCGAGGTCGAGGCGAGCGTCACGCCGCTCAAGGGTCTGCTGTTCAACGCGACGTTCAACTACAACCACGCTTACCTGACCGCCGACCAGATCCTGAACGTCACGGATGCCGGCGCGGGCATCCCGCCGTCGGCGTCGGGCCGCAAGGGCGATCTGCTGCCCAACGTGCCGAAGATGACCGCCTCGGCCGGCGCGGAATATGATTGGCCGCTCTTCGGCGAGTTCGACGGCCTCGTCCGGCTGGATTACACCTACACCGGGCGGATGCAGTCGACGCTCCACCTCACCGACGCCGCCTATCGCGTCTATGGCAGCTACAGCCTGTTCAACGCCCGCGTCGGCATCCAGAAGGGCAATGTCGGCGTGTTCCTCTACTGCAGCAACCTGTTTGACAAGATCGGCATCAACGTCATCAGCGCGGTCACCGGCGTGCCGGATTATTATTCCACGACGCGGCCGCGCACGGTGGGCATGAACGTGCGCACCAGCTTCTGAACCCCCCGGAATGCAGGCGGGGCGGTATCGGATATGCCGCTCCGTCTGTGTTTCCGCTGTATCGCTTGCCTTCATGGAATGTGGCCGCCCCCGCGGCCTTGGGAAAGGGACGGATGATGCGCAGCTTGCTGCTCGCGACCACGATGTTCGGACTGGTGACCCTCGCGCCGCTGGGGGCGCCCGCGATCGCGCAGACCGCGCCGCCGACGCAGGCCCGCGTCACGCCGCCCGACGACGTCGTCGGCGGCAAGGTCGGTGCCGACTATTTCCTCGCCAACTACACCAACACCACCAAGTGGCTGCAGAAGGTGGCGGGCGAGAGCGATCGGATGAAGCTCATCTCGATCGGCAAGACCGCCGAGGGCCGCGACCAATGGATGGCGATCGTCTCCTCACCCGAAAATATCCGCAATATCGACCATTATCGCCAGGTCTCGCAGCAGCTCGCGCTGGCGAAGGGGCTGACCGACGATCAGGCGCACGCGCTCGCCAAGGACGGCAAGGCGGTGGTGTGGATCGACGCCGGCCTGCACGCGACCGAGGTCACCAACGCGCAGACGCATCTCCAGATGGTCTACGAGATGCTGACCAAGAACGATCCCGAGACGCTGCGGCTGCTCAACGACGACATCACGTTGTTCGTCTGGGCCAATCCCGACGGGCTCGAGCTGGTCGCCGACTGGTATATGGCGCCGCAGGACCAGAAGAAGCGCGCGACCGAGACGATCCCGGTCCTCTACCAGAAATATGTCGGCCACGACGATAATCGCGACAGCTTCGCCTCGAACCAGCCCGAGACGACCAACATGAACCGCGCCGGATATCGCGAATGGTATCCGCAGATCCTCTATAACGAGCATCAGACCGGGCCCGAGGGCGCGGTGGTGTTCATCCCGCCGTTCCGCGATCCGTACAATTTCAACAACGAACCGCTCGTCATCAACCAGACCGACGTGGTCGGCGAGATGATGCACGCGCGCCTCGTGGCGCAGGGCAAGGGCGGCTCGGTGATGCGCTCGGGCGCGCCTTACTCGACCTGGTTCAACGGCGGCATCCGCACGGTCGGCTATTTCCACAACCAGATCGGCATCCTGACCGAGATCATCGGCAACCCGACCCCGATCGAGATCCCGCTGGTGCTCAAGAACCAGCTGCCGCGCCAGGACGAGGTGATGCCCATCCCGCCGGGCCCGTGGCATTTCCAGACCAGCCTCGATTACATCAAGGAGATGGATCGCGCGGTGCTCGACTATGCGTCGCGCTATCGCGAGACGGTGCTCTACAATCGCTACATCATGGGTCGCAACGAGATCCAGAAGGGCAGCCAGGATAGCTGGGTGATCACGCCGAAGCGCCTCAACGCGGCGCGCGACGCCGCCGCCAAGGCCGGCGCGGGCGCTGCACAGGAGGATAATGGCGGCGCGGCGGTGATCGGCCGCGAGGATCGGCCGGTGCCGACCGAGCTGTACCAGACGGTGCTGCACGATCCGGCGATGCGCGCGCCGCGCGCCTACATCATCCCGGCCGATGCGCAGCCGGACATGCCGACCACGGTCAAGTTCCTGAACTCGCTCATCAAGAACGGCATCGAGGTGCAGCAGGCGACCGCCGCCTTCACCTTTGGCGGCAAGAGCTACGCCGCCGGCTCGTACATCGTCCGCACCGATCAGGCGTTCCGCCCGCACGTGCTCGACATGTTCGAGCCGCAGGACCATCCGCAGGATTTCGCTTACCCCGGCGGTCCGCCGATCCGCCCCTACGACATCACCGGCTACACGCTCGCGCTGCAGATGAACGTGAAGTTCGACCGGCTGCTCGACGGCGCGCCGCAGGCCTTCCCGGTCATCCCCGACGTGATCGAGACGCCGCCAGCCGGGCATATGCTCGGCAGCGGGAGCGCCGGCTATGTCGTCAGCCACGCCACCAACAACAGCTTCACGCTCACCAACCGCCTGCTCAAGGCCGGGCAGAAGGTCTATTGGCTGAAGGCGGCGACGACCGTCGACGGCGAGGCGCTCGCGCCCGGCGCGCTGTGGATCCCGGCCTCGTCGGCCGCCAAGGCGGCAGTGACGAAGGCGGTCGCGACGCTCGGCATCGACGCGCATGCCGTCGCGGCCAAGCCCGCCGGCGACGTGATCGCGGTCAAGCCGGTGCGGATCGGCCTGGTCGACATCTATGGCGGCTCGATGGCGTCGGGCTGGACCCGCTGGCTGTTCGACCAGTATGAGTTCGGCTACAGCCGCGTCTATCCGCAGGAGCTCGATCGCGGCGGTCTCAACCGCAAATATGACGTGCTGATCTTCCAGAGCGACGTGCTGGGCCGCGAGGATTATCCGGGGCGCGGCCAACCCGACGCCGCCGAAATCCCGGCGCAATATCGGTCGTGGCTCGGGAAGATCACCAAGGAGAAGACCTATCCGGCGGTGGCCGATTTCGCCAAGGCGGGCGGCACGGTCATCACGATCGGCAACGCGTCCGCAATGGGGCCGGCGCTCGGCCTGCCGGTGACGAACGTGCTGATGACGACCGGCAAGAACGGCAAGCCGGCGACGATCCCGTCGAGCAAATATTATATCCCCGGCTCGATCCTGACGGCGAAGGTCGACACGAGCGATCCGCTCGCCTTCGGCCTGCCCGAGACGCTCAACGTCTTCTATTACAACAACCCGGTGTTCGTTGGCTCGATGAGCGATCCGTCGCTGCACAAGGTCAGCTGGTTCTACAATGACGATCCGCTGGTCTCGGGCTGGGCGTGGGGGCAGAAACTGCTCAACGGCAATGTCGGCGTCGTCGATGCGGCGCTCGGCAAGGGCCACGTCTTCCTGCTCGGGCCGGAGGTGACGCAGCGCGGCCAGCCCTATCCGACGTTCAAATTCCTGTTCAACGGCCTGTTCTACGGGCCCGCGACGAAGGGCTGAGCGGAGCGGAGCGGGGCGAGCGGGGGTAGTCCCCCGTTCGCTCGGCGCGAACGGATCGGCTCGTGCTCCCGCGAATGCGGGAGCCCAGGGCTGCGGGCGTAGTGCCCGATAACCCTGGGCTCCTGCCTCCGCAGGAGCACG
This sequence comes from Sphingomonas nostoxanthinifaciens, assembly GCF_019930585.1. Taxonomy (NCBI): domain Bacteria; kingdom Pseudomonadati; phylum Pseudomonadota; class Alphaproteobacteria; order Sphingomonadales; family Sphingomonadaceae; genus Sphingomonas; species Sphingomonas nostoxanthinifaciens. The sequence goes on from NZ_CP082839.1 coordinate 485,622, forward strand.
GAGGTGTGGGTCAGGGGGTGGCGCGCAAGGTGCGCGCCGCCGCCACCATTGCGGCGATCGCCGGCTTCACCTCGTCCCACTTGCGCGTCTTGAGGCCGCAATCGGGGTTCACCCACAATTGCTCGGGCCGCAGATGCTGCTGGGCGAGCCGCACCAGCGCCACCATTTCGGCCTCGGTCGGCACGCGCGGCGCGTGGATGTCGTACACGCCCGGCCCGATCGCGCTGGGGTAGCGATAGCGGGCGAAGCCCTCCAGCAGCTCCATCTGCGAGCGCGCGGTCTCGATCGAGATCACGTCGGTGTCCATCGCGCCGATCGACGGCAGGATGTCGTTAAACTCCGAATAGCACATGTGGGTGTGGATCTGGGTCGCGTCGGCGACGCCGGCCGCGGTCAGCCGGAAGCAGTCGACCGCCCAGTCGAGATAATGCTGCCAGTCGCGTCGGTTGAGCGGCAGCCCCTCGCGCAATGCCGCCTCGTCGATCTGGATCGCCTTGCAGCCCGCGGCCTCGAGATCGAGCACCTCGTCGCGGATGGCGAGTGCGATCTGGCGGCACGACGCCTCGCGCGGCTGGTCGTCGCGCACGAAGCTCCAGTTGAGGATCGTCACCGGCCCGGTCAGCATGCCCTTGACCGGCTTGTCGGTCAGCGACTGCGCATAGCGCCACCATTCGACCGTCATCGGCGCCGGCCGCGAGACGTCGCCGTAGAGGATCGGCGGGCGCACGCAGCGCGAGCCGTAGCTCTGCACCCAGCCGCCGGTGGTGAAGGCGAAGCCCGACAGCCGCTCGCCGAAATATTGCACCATGTCGTTGCGCTCGAACTCGCCGTGGACGAGCATGTCGAGCCCGATCTCTTCCTGCCAGCGGATCGTGCGCGCGGTCTCCTCGCGCAGGAAGGCGTCGTAGGCCGCGTCGTCGATATTGCCGCGACCATGCTCGGCGCGCGCTTTGCGCACTTCGGCCGTCTGCGGGAACGAGCCGATCGTCGTGGTCGGGAAGGGCGGCAAGCCGAGCACGCCCGCCTGCGCGGCGGTGCGGGCGGCGTGGCCGCTGCGGCGCTCGCGCATGGCGGGGGTGGCAGCGTCGATGCGCGCCGCGACGGCGGGATCGTGGATCAACGGCGAGGTGCGGCGGTTGGCGGCGGCGCGCGACGCCAGTTCCAGCGCGTCGGGCACGCTCTCGCGGCCTTCGTTGAGCGCGCGCTTGAGCACGGCAAGCTCGGCCACCTTCTGCGCGGCGAAGGCGAGCCATTGCGTCACCTCGCGATCGAGCCCGCGCTCCAGCGCCAGATCGACCGGCACGTGCAGCAGCGAGCAGGACGGCGCGATCACGATGTCGCGCGTCGCCGCGACCGGCTCGATCCGGTCGAGCAAGGCGGCGAGGTCGGCGCGCCAGACGTTACGCCCGTCGATCACGCCGAGCGACAGCAGCAGCGACTTGGGTGCCGCCTGCAGCAATGGCTGGAGCTGCTCGGGCGCGCGCACGAGATCGACGTGCAGCCCCGCCACCGGCAGGTTCGCCGCGAACGACAGATTGTCGCCGAGGCTGCCGAAATAGGTCGCGAGCATGATCTTCACGCTTTGGCGCGCCAGCTTGGCATAAGCGCGGGTGAGCGCGCGCCGCTGACGCTCGTCGAGATCGAGCACCAGCACCGGCTCGTCGATCTGCACCCATTCGACGCCCGCCGCCGCCAGCTCGGCGAGGATCGCCGCATAGCGATCGAGCACGGTGTCGAGCAGGTCGAACGGATCGATCCCGCGGCCCTTGGCCAAGGTCAGCCACGTCACCGGGCCGAGCAGCACCGGGCGCGTCTCATAGCCCGCCGCCTTGGCCTCGCGATAATCGTCGACGATCTTCGCCCGGCCGGGCGTCAGCCTCTGGCCGGCGGTCAGTTCGGGCACCAGATAGTGATAATTGGTGTCGAACCATTTGGTCATCTCGCACGCCGTCAGGCTGCCATGGCCGTGGCCACAGCCGTCTTCGCCCGCGGTCGTGCCGCGCGCCATCGCGAAATACAGCTCGGTCGCGTCGGTGATCGCGGCATAGCGCGCTGGAATCGCACCCAGCATCACGCTGGTGTCGAGCACATGATCGTAGAGCGAGAAATCGTTGGACGGCAGCCAGTCGACGCCGCCGGCCTGCTGCCGCGCCCAGGCGGCGGTGCGCAGGCCCGATGCGGTTTCCTGCAGGTCGGCGAGGCTGGTCTGGCCCGACCAGTATTTTTCGAGCGCGAATTTCAGTTCGCGGCGCGGCCCGATGCGCGGGAAGCCGAGCGTGGCGACGGTGACGGTCATGGTCTTCATACCCCGATGAAGCGCGGGCATGCAGACCGGACACAGGCATGCGCGGACGACGGCCGGCCGCGGCATGCAAGCGGCCAGCCCGGACACCCCGCCGGTGGACGTTATCGCGTCGGAGGCAGGTCTCCTGGCTCACGGATCGTCGCGTCGGCCTGGCCTTCCCGGCGGCTGGAAGCCGCCAGTGACACGTCTCGGCCGCCGCTCACCGCTTACAGTTGCGGGGGCAGCGCCGGCCTTGGCCACCGTGAGGCGGCCGCACCGGCTTCCCGTCTTAGCTCCGTCGGCAAACCGGCGGAGAACCTCGACGATGCGCGTGTCCCATGCCACCGCCGGACCGTCAAGTCGCATATAAAGCTTTCTTTATATGTGTTCGGCGAAGCGTGTGCGCAGTCGGTCGGGCGTGAGGGCGGCGGGGGTGCGGCAGCCGAGCTGGACCATCGCCTGCTCCAGCTCGGCGCGCAGCAGATGCAGGATGTGGGCGACGCCCGCCATGCCGGCCACGGCGAGCGCATGCACCTGCGGGCGGCCGATCATCACCGCCGTTGCCCCCAGCGCGAGCGCCTTGGCGATATCGGTGCCCGATCGCACGCCGCCGTCGAGCAAAAGCGGCACGCGCCCGCCGATCGCGTCGGCCATCGCCGGCATCATCTCGGGCGCGGTGACCACGTCGTCCAGTACGCGTCCGCCATGGTTGGAGACGACCAGCCCGTCGGCGCCATGTTCGATCGCCATCGCCGCGTCGGCGGGGTTGAGAACGCCTTTGAGCAGGATCGGCAGGCGCGTCTGCGCGCGCAGCCACGCGACATCGTCCCAGCGCGGCGCGGCATCGACCAGCAGCGTGCCGAACAGGATCGCGCCGCCGGCGCTGGTCGTCTGGCGCAAGCGGGGATGGCCGCGCAGATTGGCGGCATCGACGCCCGCGGGCAGCGTCAGGCTCGCGCGCTTCACCGCCGAATCGACCGTCAGCATGATCGCTTCATACCCTGCCGTTTCGGCCCGGCGGACGAGATCGAGGCTGCGCGCGCGCTCGTCCTGCAGATAGAGCTGGAACCACAAGGACGCGGGCGGCCGGCCGAGGTCGGTCGCGGCGGCGCGGCTCGCCGTCGCCACCTCCTCCAGCGTCACGCTCGACAATGTGCTGAGCACCATCCCCGTCTCCAGCGCGGCGGCGGCGCGCGCGGTCGCGAGTTCGCCCTCCGGATGCGCGAGCCGGTGAAAGGCGATCGGCGCGAGCAGGATCGGCGCGGCGTGCGTCCGCCCGAACAAGGTGGTCGCCGTGCTTCCCCCGCGCAGGTCGGCCAGCACGCGCGGCAGCAGCCGCAGGCGCGCGAAGGCGGCGCGATTGTCGTGTAGCGTGCGTTCCTCGCCGCTGCCTTCTTGCACATAGCGCCACGCCTCGGCCGCCATATGCGCCGCCGCGCGCGTCTCGTAATCGGCGAGCGTCGCGACGCCGTCGGGCACGCCCGCATGCGGCGGCAGCGGCGCGGTCACGTCGTCGACCATTGCCGCAGCAGATTGTGGTAGACGCCGGTCAGCCGGTCGAGCGCGGCATGCTCGGGATGATCGCCGGTCAGGTCGCGCACCGCATTGTCGAGCTCGAACAGCAAGCGGCGCTGGTCGTCGCGCTGGACCATGCTCTGCGTCCAGAAGAAGGCGGCGAGCCGCACGCCGCGCGTCACCGGCGTCACGTGGTGCAGGCTGCTGCCGGGATAGATGACAATATGCCCGGCGGGCAGCTTGACGCGCTGGGTGCCGAACAGATCCTCGATTACCAGTTCGCCGCCCTCGTAGCTGTCGGGATCGCTGAAGAACAAGGTCGAGGAGATGTCGGAGCGGACGCGCTGCTGCGAGCCGGGCAGCGGGAAGATCGCGCTGTCGACATGGCTGCCATAGGTGCCGCCACCCTCGTAGCGGTTGAAGCGCGGCGGCAGCACGCGCAGCGGCAGCGTCGCGGCGATGAACAGCGGGTTGCGCCCGAGCCGGTCGAGGATCAGATCGCCCAGTTGCCTCGCGACGGGATGATCGAGCGGCAGCTGCAGGTTGCTCTTCACGGTCACCGCACGATGGCCGGCGGTGGTGCGGCCATCCTCCCACGCGGCGGCCTCGAGCAGAGCGCGCGCGTCGCGCACCTCGTCGGGGGTGAGCAGATCGGGAATCGAAAGCAGCATCGTCGATCGTCCTTCGCGCGAGCCTTGGGGCTCCGTGCGCGCCGAATAGCGGAAAGCGGCGATGCTGCCATAGTGCGTCACGCCGGCGCCGCGTTGCGCGCCGTTTATCCGCTGATGACGGGAGGCGTGTCGTGGACGAGGGTTCAAGCGGGAAGGCTGCCACCGCCTTTCCCTATCACCGCAGCATCTCGCCGGCGTTGGGCGTGCTGCTAGGCCTCGCCTTGGTCGAGACGGCGGTGCTGCACCTGATCGCGATGGCATTGTGGGGCTGGCCGATCGCCTTGCCGCTCGGCCTGCTCGACGTGGCGCTGGTCGCGGTGCTGGTCGGCCTGCTGCGCTCGATCCGTGCGCGCCCGGTGACGATCGCCGACGGCGTGCTGACGATGCGCCTCGGCTGGCTGAAGGTGGTGCCGATCCCGCTCGCCCACGTCGCTGGCCTGCGCGGCGCGTGGGATGCGGCGGCGATGAAGGCGCCGGGCGTGATGAACCTCGCGCTCGCGGCGTGGCCCAACGTGGTGGTCGATGTCGCGCCGCCCGTGCGCGTGCGCCGCCGCGAGATCGTCGCGGTCGCGCACAAGCTCGACGATCCCGCCGTCTTCGTCGCCGCGCTGGATCGCGCGCGTGCCGCTCAGGCGCCGGCGACGTAGCGGTCGACCACCTCCGACAGCAGGGTCAGCGGCATGTTGCCGCCGAGTACGATCGCATCGTCGAAGCGGCGCAGGTCGAAACGCTTGCCGAGCTTCGCCTTGGCGTGATCGCGCACGCGGTTGATCTCGTTATGCCCCATCTTGTAGCCGCACGCCTGCCCGGGCCACGAGCAGTAACGGTTGAGCTCGGCGCGCAACTGCTCGCGCGGCTGGCCGGTGCCCGCGGCGAAGGTATCGAGCGCCTGGTCGAAGCCCCAGCGCTTGGCGTGCACGCCGGTATCGACCACCAGCCGCATCGCGCGGAAGTTGATCGACTGGAGGTAGCCGATCCGGCCGAGCGGATCGTCGGCATAGACGCCGAGCTCGTCGCCGAGCTGCTCCGAATAGAGCGCCCAGCCCTCCGAATAGGCGTTGAACGCCAGCAGCGAGCGGATCAGTGGCAGTTTGAAGCTATATTCGCCCTGCCAGACATGGCCGGGAATGCCCTCGTGATAGCAGAGCGTCGGCAGCGAATAACGCGGCCAGATGTGGGTATCCTTGAGGTTGATATAGTAGGTGCCGGGGATCGACCCGTCCATCGAGCCCGGCCCGGCATAGCCGTTGGGCATGCCGTCCTGGATCGCGGGCGGCACGCGCTTGATGACGAGATTGCCCTTCACCAACGTCGCGAAGGCGCGCGGCAGGCGCGTGCGCACGTCGGCGATGACGCCGTTGAGGTAAGCGAGCAATTTGGCACGGCCGGCATCGTCGTTGCTGAACAACAGGTCGGGGCGCGTCGACAGCGCGGTAAGCCGCTCGCCGACCGTGCCCTGGCTCAGCCCCTGCGCCTTCAGCAGCGTATCGATCTGCGAATCGAGCGCGCGATGCTGCTCGACGCCCAGTTTGTGCAGCTCGTCGGGGCTGTAATTGGTGGTGGTCGCCGCCTTTACCAGCCACGCATAATAAGCGTCGCCATCCTTGCACGCCCAGACGCCGGGCGCGTCGGTCGCCTTCGCCCGTGTCGCGCGCAGCGCCGCGATCTGGCGGCGGAGCGCTGGGACGGCGCGCTCGGCGGCCAGTTTCTCGGCGCGCGCGGCATGGCTGGCGGGCAGGCCGGCCTTGGCGCATTTAGCGGCGAAGCTCTCGATCATGCCCCAATGCGCCACCGGGCCGGCGGCCATCGCGCCCATCTGCTTGGTGGTGATGTCGTTGAGGAAGTCGGGCAGGATTGCGCCCTTGGCGGCGTCGGCGGCGACGCGGCCGGTGTCGCCGTCGATCTGGCCGGCGAACGCCTCGATCCGCGCGAGATAGGCGTCGGCATCCTCGGCGGTGGCGACGGCGTGCCGCTCCTCCAGCGTCGACGGTATGGTCACGTAGGCGCCGCTATTCTGCGAGACGACGAAGGGCGAGTTGGCGAAATTATGGTCGGCGTTGAGCACCGCCACCTCGCCGACCGGCATCGCGCTCCAGCCGTCGACGGCGAGCTGGAAGGCGGTGGTCGCGACGTCGAGATCGAGCGCGACCGACGGCGACAGCGCGCCGCGATCCGCTGCCTTGAGCTTGGCCAGCTGGGTCGCCGCCGATGCCGCGCGCGCATGATCGGCGGCGGCGGTGCGATCCGACAGGCGCGAGCGCAATGCGGCATGCGCGCCCTTGTCGATGCCCAGCCCCAGGGCGACCTCGGGATAGGTGGTAAGCAGCCAGTCGGCGGTCTGCGCCAGCAGCGCGGTTGCGGTGGTATCGCCCGGCACGGCGGGCGCCTGCGCCGGCAGTGCGCCGGCAAGGCCGATGGCGCCGGCACCGGCCAGCATTTCGCGTCGCGTGGTGAACATCTGTCGTGGTTCCCGGATCAGCTATGGTGTGCTCCTGCGCAGGCAGGAGCCCAGAGCCACGCGTCACGTCCGCCGCCCTGGGCTCCTGCTTCCGCAGGAGCACCGTTTAATCCACGTCTTAGGCGGGGCGGATCGCGTCGGGCAATGCGCCGTCGCGCATCGCCGCCATGAAGTGGCGCCGGCATACCGCCAGATAGCGGTCGTTGCCGCCGATCTCGGTCTGCGCGCCCTCGCGCGCGACCCGGCCCTCGGCATCGAGGCGGAGGTTCATCGTCGCCTTGCGCCCGCAACCGCACACCGCCTTGATCTCCGACAGTATGTCGGCGAGCGCGAGCAGCCACATGCTGCCCTCGAACAATGTCGCCTGGAAATCGGTGCGCAAGCCATAGGCCAGCACCGGAATGCCGAGCTCGTCGGCCACGCCGGCGAGCGCGAACACCTGGCCGCGCGTCAGGAATTGCGCCTCGTCGACCAGCACGCAGTTGAGCGGGGTGGCGGCGTGCTGCGCCGCGATCGCCCCGCGCAGATCGGTCGCGGCGTCGAAGACGTGCGCCGGCATTTCGAGCCCGATGCGCGAGGCGATGGTGCCGGGCCGGTAGCGATCGTCGAGTGCTGCGGTCCACAGCATCGTCGCCATGCCGCGCTCGCGATAGTTGAAATCGGCCTGCAGCAGCACGGTCGATTTACCGGCATTCATCGAGGCATAATAGAAATAGAATTTCGCCATCGCGTCCCTTCGTCACCCCGGACTTGTTCCGGGGTCCACCGGGCGGCCGAGCCGCGTCGGCGAGGATTGCCGCAGCGTGGACCCCGGAACAAGTCCGGGGTGACGTCATAGGTGGAGCAAGGGTAAGCGGTCGGCGTGACCCCGCTGCCGATCCACGCCGTCTTGCCCGCGCTGCTCGCCGCGCTCGATGCGGGGTCGAACGCCGTGCTCGTGGCGCCGCCGGGCGCGGGCAAGACCACCGCGGTCGCGCCGGCCCTGCTCGATCGCCCGTGGTGCACGGGCCGTGTGCTGCTGCTGTCGCCGCGTCGCATCGCAGCGCGCGCCGCCGCCGAGCGGATCGCCGAGCTGGCGGGCGAGAAGATCGGTGGCCGCATCGGCTATGCGACCCGCCTCGACAGCCGCCAGTCGGCGGCGACGCGGCTGCTGGTGGTCACGCAGGGCATCTTCGTCAACATGGTGCAGGCCGATCCCGAGCTGGTCGGCATCTCGGCCGTGCTGTTCGACGAAGTGCACGAACGCAGCCTCGACGGCGATTTCGGGCTGGCGCTCGCGCGCGACGTGCAGGCGGCGTTGCGGCCCGACCTTCGGCTGGTGGCGATGTCGGCGACGCTGGAGGGGCCGCGCTTCTCGGCCCTGCTGGGCGGCGCGCCGGTGATCGAGAGCGAGGGGCGCGGCTTTCCGATCGAGCTGCGCCATCTCGGCCGCAGCGCGCAGCGGATCGAGGACGACATGGCCGCCGCGATCCGCCGCGCGCTTGCCGAGACCGACGGCGGCGTGCTCGCCTTCCTGCCCGGCGTCGCCGAGATCGAGCGCACCGCCGAGCGGGTGGAAGGCGGCCTGCCCGCCGACGTGGTGCTGCATCGCCTGTACGGCACGCTCGATCCCGCCGCCCAGCGCGCGGCGATCCGCGCCGAGCCGGCCGGGCGGCGCAAGCTGGTGCTTGCCACCGCCATCGCCGAGACCAGCCTGACGCTCGACGGCGTGGCCGTGGTGGTCGACAGCGGGCTGGCACGCCGGCCGCGCTACGATCGCGCCGCCGGCATGACGCGGCTCGCGACCGAGCGGGTGAGCCAGGCCGCCGCGACTCAGCGCGCGGGGCGTGCCGGCCGGCAGCGGCCGGGCGTCGCCTATCGCCTGTGGGAGGCGGCGGCGACCGCCGGGCTCGCGCCCTACGATCCGCCCGAAATCGCCGAGGCGGACCTGTCCGGGCTGGTGCTCGCCTGCGCGATCTGGGGCGTCACCGATCCGGGCGCGCTGGCGTGGATCGATCCGCCTTCGGCGCCGGCGGTGGCCGAGGCGAAGCGGCGGCTGGAGGGCTTCGGCCTGATCGACGCGGACGGCCGCCCGACCGCGCACGGCAAGGCGGTGGCGACGCTGCCGCTCGCCCCACGGCTCGGCCACATGCTGGTCGCGGCGGGTGCGCAAGGGATGGGCGGCAGCGCGGCCGAGGTGGCGGTGCTGCTGTCGGAACAGGGGTTGGGTGGCCCTGATCCCGATCTGGAGACACGGCTACGCCGCTGGCGGCAGGACAATGGTAAGCGGGCCGAGGGCGCGCGCGGCCTCGCCCGGCGCTGGGCGCAGGCGGCGAAGGCGGGGAGCGGGCAGGGGCCGCTCAGCGCGTGCGTCGCGCTCGCCTTTCCCGATCGGGTGGCGAAGCGGCGCGGGGCGGATGGCGCCGACTGGATCGCGGCGGGCGGGCGCGGCTTCCGCCTCGATCCCACCAGCGCGCTCGCCCGCGCCGAATGGCTGGCGGTGGCCGAGACGCAGGGCGCGGCCGCGGGCGCGCGCATCGTCTCGGCCGCGCCGATCGCCCCCGACGAGATCGATTCGCTGTTCGCCGAGCGGATCGAGACCGTCACCACGCTCGCCTTCGATCCGGCGACCGGCACGGCGACGGCGACGCGCGAGCGGCGGCTGGGCGCGATCCGGCTGGCGCGCGGCCCGGCGCCCGATCCGGATCGCGCCGCGCTCGCCGCCGCTTTGGTCGAGGGGGTGCGCGCGCATGGCCTCGATCTGCTACCGTGGGGCGATGCGGCACGTGCCTTGCGGCTGCGCGCCGGCTTCGTCGGGATCGACGCGCTGGCCGACAAGGCGCTGGTCGCGCGGCTCGACGAATGGCTGCCGTCGCTGGTCGAGGGCCGGCGCCGGCTGAGCGACGTCCCGCCCGGCGCGCTCCACGCCGCGCTCGAGGGGCTGCTCGGCTGGGACGGCAAGCGCCGGCTCGATGCCGAGGCACCGGCGCACTTCACCTCGCCGCTCGGCACTACCTACGCGATCGACTATGCGGCAGAGGGCGGCCCGGCGGTGGAACTGCGCGTGCAGGCCCTGTTCGGTCTGGCCGCGCATCCGATGATCGGACACACGCCATTGGTGCTGCGGCTGACCTCGCCCGCCGGCCGCTCGATCCAGACGACGCGCGACCTGCCCGGCTTCTGGGCGGGAAGCTGGGCCGCCGTCGCCAAGGAGATGCGCGGCCGTTATCCGCGCCATCCGTGGCCCGACGATCCGGCCGCCGCCGCGCCGACGCTGCGCACCAAGCGCGCATCCTCTTGACGCACCGCAGCGTGACGATAGACGGTGGGTTCATGGTCGAAGCCCGCATCCGCCAGCGCATGAAGAGCGCCATGCAATCCGGTCGCTACAAGGAGAGCGCGTGGGTGCTCGAATATGAGCCGGCCGAGGCCAAGCGCCCCGATCCGCTGACCGGCTGGGCCGGCTCGGGCGACGTGCGCGATCAGGTCCATTTGTCGTTCCCCACACTCGCGGCGGCGAAGGCCTATGCCGAGCGCCATGGCCTCGCTTATCATGTGACGTCGGGTCAGGCCGGGCGCACCCTGAAGCTCCAGACCTACGCCGACAATTTCAAGGGTCCGGCGATCTGACGCCGATCCGTTCGGGGTGATCCCGAACGTGCCGCGCCATGCGCGCTGACGGCATGGCGCAGCGTTGCGGGTCGGTCCGTCGTGTTGCGCCGCCGCCTGCGCGCACGCCGGTGGCGAAGCGGATCGAGACGCGATAGGGACGACACGACCGGCGAAGGAGGCAGCGTGGCGCAGGCGGATCGGCTTTCCATGGCCTGGCGAACGGTCGCTGCGCGGCGTCGCTCGTACGGCAGCGGGCGTTACGACGAGGGCCGGCGCTCCACGATCCTGGCGGTCGAGCTGTCGCTTTGCGTCGCATGGCTGCTCGGATCGTGGCTGCTCTCGACGATCTTCGCCAGCGTCTGGTGGTCGGTGGCGTCGCTCGGCACCTATGCATGGCTGGTGATCCTGCTGGTGCGGGCGGAACCCACCGGCGCGGCTTTGCTCCTCCCCACTTTGATCGAGAAAGCGTCGACCTTCGTCGCGCTCGCGCTGATTCCCTTCGATTCGCAGATTCCGGAACTGGGCCTGATCGGCGCGCCGAGCGGATGTGCCCCGGCGTTCGCCGTCTACACGGCGATCTCGCTGGTCAGCTATGTGCTGCTGTTCCGGTTGCTGAACCGGAACACGCAGGGCAAGTCCGGCTATCCGCTGACGCCGTTGTTCGATCGGCTGGCGACGCCGATCGCGCTCGGCCTGGTGGCGTTTAGCGGCATCATGATCCTCGATCTGCTGGCGAGCGGCGCGCGAAGCGGCTTCCCGTTGCTCACCGGCATGGATCGCTTCTATTTCCGCCGCGTCTTCGCGGACAAGGGCACGCTGTACATCCTCAATCTGAAGTTCGTGACCAGCTTCATGCTGGGCATGGTGGTGTTCTGCCTGCCCGCGCAGGCGACCGTCCGGCAGCTCGCGAAGCTGGCTTACACCGCGCTGATGGTGATGTACTTCCTGTTCGGCGACAAGTTCTTCACGATGCTGGCATCGCTCTCGGCGTTTTTCGCGCCCTATCTCTATCTCAACGCGCGCGCGGTACTCCAGCAGATCGGGCGCTATGCCGTCGCGGCCGCGGCCGCATTGATGGTCGTGTTCGCGGTGACGTGGTTTATCTATTCCGATCTCGGCCGCCAGAATCCGACCGCGACCGCGCAGCGGCTGAGCGGGCGCGTCGTCGGCCAGGGCGAGCTCTGGTATCTGCAATATGGCCTCGGCGCCCCGGTCTGGAACTGGGACGGCGAGATGGTCGATCGCAACATCCAGGCGCTGACGGTCAAGGACATCGACATCTTTGCGCTGCGCGCCTCGATCGGCCCGGCTTTTTATTCAAATGGCTATGCGCCGGACAAGATCCGCACCTCGCTGCACCGCAATGCCGGCAGCGTGACCTATACGGCGGCGCTGGAGCCGCTGGGGTTGCATACCTTCGGGTGGGGCGGTCTTGCGATCATGATGGTGATCGTCGGCTTCATGAGTGCGCTGGGGTCGGCCTATGTCGCGCTCGCCATCCGCACGCGCTCGATCCTGATGGGCACGTTTGCGGCTTATGTGTCGGTGCAGCTGCGTACCACTTTGGCGCAGGGCACGCCCTACGTCCTGTTCAGCGTGTTCAGCATGGTCTGGCTGAGCGTCATCCTGCTGATCGAGCTTAGCCTGCTGCTCGTCGGGCTGTCGCAGCGACGGGTCGGGCAGCGCCGCCCCGCGCTCCGCGCCTTCTGAACGAAGCGGGCCGCCGGGGCAGGCCTGGATCCGGCCAAATATCGAGCGATCGGGCCCGGTCGCTCGACTTCACCCGTGCGGGATATCGGCCGTCAGCCGCCCAAGCTCCGGCGCATAATCACGGCTGAACGCCTCGGCGCCGGCCTGGTTGAGGTGGTGCGCGTCGCCGAATGCGCAATCGGGCCGCGTGGTCAGCAGATCAGGCGCGAAGCGCGCATTGGCGTAGGGCGCCGCCTGCTGCATGAGATAGGCGCGATAGCCCGCCGCATAGGCCGGGTCGAGGATGCGCATGCTGGCGGCGCTCATCGGCGTCGGCCCGAACACCACGGCGATGTGCCGATCCGCGAACAGCTTGAGCATTCGCTGCAGGTAGAGCGTCACCAGCGGGTTGGCGGTGAACGTCTTCTGCGTCGCTTCCCACGCCAAGCCGGTCGCGCACTTGGCCGGAATGCCGTTGACGTGCTGGCCGCCCTGGCGAAGCGTGTCCGCCTCAATCTTCGCATTCTCATGACGCCGCCCGACCAGATGCGCGCCGATCAGGCTCGCGAAATCGTAGGGTGGGAAGTGATAGGCATACATCCAGTTCTTCATCGGCGGCGGCGGCTCCGAGCCGAACGCGCCGTGATACAGATCGGAGCGATGGAGCGCATGCTCGTCGGCAGCGATCTGCTGGAGGTCGCCGAAGCCGAGCTGGCCGTAGCTGACGGCGTGCAGCCACAACCAGTTCATCTCGAAATACTGACGCGGCGAGAATGACACGATCACCACGCGCGGCGGGCGCGGGCAGGCGGCGATCCGCTTCGCCTGAAAATAGGTTTCGACCGGCGTGGCACCGGTCAGCGCCAAATTGCGGATGCCCGTTCCCAGCATGGCGGGCGCGTACCCGGCCGCCGCGCGCGAATCGCCGATGATCGCGACCTCGCCGACGTCGCACGATTTCAGCATCTCGGCCTTGGCGGTCCATTGGCCGTAATCCATGTCGAGGAAGCCGGCGCGGCCATAGAGCGTGAACGCCCAGACCGCGCCGAACGCGCAGACGAAGACCGCCGCCAGGACGAGCAGATAGCGCTTCGCGGAGGGAATGGCGCTCTCCATCAGAATTGGAAGTACAGGAACTCGGAGGTGCCGCCGAGCGACAGGCACGCGAGCAGGGCGGCGAAGGCGATCGTCACGGCCCAGCGCGGCGTCGGCCCCCATTGGAGCCACCGCGGCGCCGGCGGCGGCAGGTTGCCGAGCACCGGTTCCGCGACCGCCATGATCTGCTGCGTGTTGGGCATGAACCAGCAGATCGCGAAGCTCACCGCGATCTGCGCGAGCTGCTTGATCCGCGCGGGCGTGAACAGGTCGAAGATGCCGAGATGGGCCAGCACGCGCTTGACCATGCCGGCATGCTCCACCGCCGCGCCATTATGCTCGACCCCGTGCAGCCCGACCATCGCCGCGAGCAGATCCACCGCCTGCCCGCACGATGCGGCCCGGAAGAAGACCTGGCCCAGCAGCACGGCGAAATAGGTGATCGCCATCGACAGCACGATCTGGGGCAGCGGCGGCTCGCGCTTCTCCGCGCCCTTGGGCGGCTTGGGCCGGAACATCCGCCAGCCGTGGTTGATCGTCAGATACAGGCCGTGAAGCACGCCGAAGACGAGGAACTGGAGGCCGGCGCCGTGCCAGATGCCCGCCAGCGCCATCGTCAGGATCGTCGGATAGGCGACCAGCGCGGCGAAGGCGCCCGGCGTCTCCAGCGCCTTGCGCGTCATCGGCCGGCCGCGCGCGATGCGGCTGCGGCGCATCGCCATCGCGATCGGGTTGTAGAGATATTGGGTCAGGTAGCGCGTCAGGCTCATATGCCAGCGCTGCCAGAAATCGACGATGTTGCGCGCCTTGTAGGGCGAGTTGAAATTGGGCGGGAAGCGGACGTTGAACAGCATCGCCAGCGCGATCGCCATGTCGGAATAGCCCGAAAAATCGAAATAGAGCTGCAGTGAGTAGGACAGCGCCGTCGTCCAGCCGCCGACGAGCTGCATCGACGCCGCGCTGGCGAAGCCCGCCGCGACGTTGGGCGACAATGTGTCGGCCAGCAGCGACTTCTTCAGCATGCCGAGCACGAACAAGGTGAGCGCCGGCGCGATGTTGCGCGCGCGCAGGCCGTAGTTCGACCGATCGGCGAACTGCGGCATCATCTCGCCATTGTGCAGGATCGGTCCCGCGATCAGGTGCGGGAAGAAGGTGACGAACAGCACATAGTCCGACAGGCTGTTGTCCTTCGTCACCCCGTCGCGGCAGTCGACCAGATAGCCGATCTGGGTGAAGGTGAAGAACGAGATGCCGAGCGGCAACACGACCGACGCCATGCCCTGAAATGCCGACAGATAGCCGTAGCCGGCGAAGAAGCTCAGCAGGGCATAGGCATATTTATAGTAGAACAGCGCCAGCAGATCGACGGTGATGCCGCCGATCAGCAACCCCTTCTGCAATCCTGGCCGATCCGCCGTGCGGCGGATGGCGACCGATATGCCGTAGTTGAACGCGATCGAGATCGAGATCAGGACGATCAGATAGGGCGCCCAGAAGCCGTAGAAGGTGAGCGACGCCGCGATCAGCCACAGGATGGCGGGCGTGCGCCCCCACAGGCTGGTGACCCCGTAGCCCGCAATGGCGAGCGGCAGGAAGACCAGCAGGAACGGCCAGGATGTGAAGAGCATCGGTGCGCCCTCCCCGACGTCAGGCCGTCTTCTTCTCGATCAGGTTCACGAGCTCGCCGACATTCTTGAGGTGGTCCACCTCGGCCGTCGCGATCTTGATCCCGAAATGCTGCTCGACCGCCGCCATGATGTTGACATGGCTGAGGGAATCCCACTCCTCGACCTCGTCGGCGGTGGTGTCCTCGGTCAGTACCAGGGTCTCGTCGTCGAAATATTCGCGCATGATGGTGGTGAGGTCGGACAGGATCTGGGCGCGGTCCATGCTGCTTATTCCTTTATCGTTGCGATGTAGGTGGCGTGCGGCTGATAGGCCGCGAGATCGAGCATCCAGTAGGTCGTGCCCTCGTCGCCGGCACCGTCCTCGGCGAAGCCGAGCTTGCGGTAATGTTCGGCGACCATGCTGTTCTTGGCCGAGGGGATGTAGGTGCCGCGCAGCCCGGCGAAGCCCGCCTCGCGCGCCAGTTCGGCGAGCAGGTTGAGCGCGGCCTGCTCGACGCCGCGGCCCAGTACGCGGCAGCTCATCAGCCACGTGTCGATCTCGGCGATCGCCGGATCGGCGGCGGAGGGGCGGGCGATAATGACCGAGATCATCCCGTTGTCGCCGAACGTGTCGGTCAGGCGCAGCTGCAGCGTGATCGTATCGTCCACGCCGATCAGCGCCTGCACCTCGGCGTCCGAATAACGGCGCGTGGTCAGGTTGAACTGGTTGGATTTGTTGATGAGCTGGGCGACGCGCGAGGCGCCTACGCCATCGAACGGCCGCCACAGCATCTCCATCGACAGGCTCTGGAGGTAGGAGGCCACGTCGGTCACCTGCGCCTTGGCGGCGTCGCGCTGCGCGTTCGCCTGATATTGGCTGGCGCGTTGGGCATCGTCGGCGGTGACGGTCGACGCCTCGAAATAGCCGGCGTCGGCGACGGTGTTGACGTAGGTGGTCGGGTCTTCCGGCAGCTCCGGCACCTCGACCATCGGCAACTCGCGCCGGATGATGTTGCGCTCGAACGGATTGTCGTCGACGAAGACGAGCGAATCGATGCCGATATTCAGCTGGCGCGCAATCTCGCGCAGGTTGGTGGCCTTGTCCTGCCAGTTGGCGATGAAGCAGGCGATGTCGCCGCGCCGCAGCTTCATCTCGGGATGCTTCTCGAACGCCTCGAGCGCATTGGCCTCGTCATTCTTGGAGCAGACCGCGAGGATCACGCCGCGGCTGGACAGATCGTGCGCATAGGCCTGCAGCGCGAGGTGCGCCTCGCCGACCGCATTGCCCTGACCAAGCACGATGCCCTCCAGCCCGTCGTCGCCGATCACGCCGCCCCACAGGGTGTTGTCGAGATCGAGCACGAGGCATTTGGACGAGCGGCCGAAGCGCGCGGCGACGGCGCGCCCGACCAGATCGCCATAGAGCGGCGCGACCAGCGGGTGGATCTCCTGCTTGGCGCGATACCACAGAGCGGGATCGTAGAAGGTCGAGAGACCGTGATGCTCCACCGCCTGGGTGAGCGAGACGATGTCGACACCGCTGGCATCCGCCTGATCGCGCAGCATCGCGTTGAAGGTGTCGACCAGCGCGCGCGGCGACCAGGCGAGGCGATGTTCGTTCGAGCCGATCAACGCCGGGAACACCGGCATCGCATTCTGCTGGAGCACGTGCGCGCCAAGCCCGCGGGCGAGGCTCCACGCCTGATCCAGTCGGCCGATCACCGACCGCAATTCCTGCTCGGCCGCATTGCCGTCGCGCGTCGCGGCGGCAGCGCTGACGAGGTGCCGCGCATCCTGCGCGAACAGGACCACGTTTGGGTTGAAGGCGTGCAATGCCGAGCCCGGATCGGCCAGCTCGTGGAAATACTGGCCGTAGGCGCCGGTATAGACCTCGATCCACATGTTGCGCCGCAATCCGGCGACTCGGATCGCCGGAATCAGATGCTCGACGGTCGACGAGCCCAGCAGTGCAAGTCGCACCGGCGGCGCGGCGAGGCCGGCCGGGGGCTCATTCCCGAACAGCCGGGTGACGACGCGCGCTAGTCGCTCCGTTTTGGTGAAATCCAGGCGCGTCCGCGCGAGCTGCACGAGTTCGGCCCAGGCCGCTTCGCCTGTTTGATTACGTGCGGTGGCAAGTCGGTCGCCCCAATCGGCCGCGACCGGCAACCAATACAAGTCTGACATGCGAGACGCGCCCCTTGTAGCCGGACGACTGGCCGCACCGGGCGAGCAGACGCAAGAAGATCGTTAACATACAGGACGCGTCGCCGTCAGCCTGTTTGTGCAGGTGCGAGAAAAAGCGTTCGATGAACGGTTGCTAATGCGCGGCAATCGTCGGGCGAAGGTGCAAAATCCGGTCGGCGATTCCGTAAAATCGGCGTCGCTGCAGCGCCAAAATTGTCAAACCGTTCCGGTTAAATCGAGTGAAACCCTGCCGTTGTACAGGGGTGGTATTGGCGGTAGCAGCCGTTGGGGGGAGACCGGCTCGTCGCGGGCGAGCGTGGACTACAGGGATGAATTAGGATGGATTCTGAGGCGCATGGCGTATTTCGTCAGCGTCTTTCGGTGGATTTCGCTCGCCCTGCGCTCATCACTCCGGATGGGCAGCAGCTCGTCTATGGCGAGTTGCTGCGCCGGGCGGACGCGATCGCGGAGCAGATCGGTTCCCGACGGACGCTGGTCTTTCTGGAAGCGTCGAACAGCATCGACGCGATCTGCAGCTATGTGGGCTGCCTGCTTGGTGGACACCCGGTCTATCTGTTCGCGGATCAGGACGGAGACGTTCCCCGCCACCTGATCGAGCGCTATCGGCCGGGCGCCGTGCTGCGCCCGACGCGGCCCGAGCCGCTTGCGTTGCTGCACCACGATCTGCCGTGCGAACTGCATCCCGATCTCGCTTTGCTGCTGTCGACGTCAGGATCGACCGGTTCGCCCAAGCTGGTCAAGTTGTCGTTCGCCAACATCACGTCGAACGCGACCGCGATCGCCCAGTATCTGGAGATCATGCCCGACGATCGCGCGATGACCTCGCTGCCGTTCGCTTATTCCTACGGCATGTCGGTCATCAACTCGCACCTGATGGCCGGGGCGGCGGTCCTGCTCAACGACGCGCCGATCAGCGATCCGGCATTCTTCGACACGTTCAGGCAGAACGAGGCGACCAGCTTCGCGGGCGTGCCCTACAGCTTCGACGTGCTCAGCATCGCCGACCCGAGCTGGGCGGAGATTCCCAGCCTGCGCTACGTGACGCAGGCGGGCGGGCGGCTCGATCCGCAGAAGGTGCGGCATTTCGTCCAGCTCGGCGCGCAGCATGGCTGGAATTTCCACGTCATGTACGGGCAGACCGAATGCGCGCCACGCATCGCGCATCTGCCGCCAGAGCTGGCCGAACATTATCCCGATTGCATCGGCATTCCCGTGCCGGGCGGCGCGATCACCTTGATCGATAGCGACGGCGGCGTGATCGGCGAGGCGGGCAGGCCCGGCGAGCTGGTCTATTCCGGCCCCAACGTGATGATGGGCTATGCCGAAAGCGCGGACGACCTCGCGTCCGGGCGGGCGCCCGCGCCGCACCATACGGGCGATCTCGCCTGCCGGAACGAGATCGGCCTGTATCGCATCGTCGGGCGGCTGAGCCGGCTGGTCAAACCCTATGGCATTCGCGTCAATCTCGACGAACTGCAGGCGGTGCTGCGCGAGACCTTTCCCGGCGTGGTGTGCACCGGATCGGACGCGCGGATCGTCGTCGTCAGGCCGGATCGCGATCCGGGCGACGATGCCGCGATCGCCGCCTTCCTCGCGTCGCGGCTCAAGCTGCCCGAGGCGATGTTCCAGGTGGTGCGCGCGCCCAAGATACCGCTGCGCGCCAACGGCAAGATCGATTTCGGCGCGATCGAGGCGCTCGCCGCCGCGCGGCTGGCGAAGGAAGAAGCCGAGCGGCCGGGTGCCGTCCGCACCATCCTCTCCGCCCGCTTCGCCAAGCAGATCGCGATCGAGGCCGGCCAGATCCTCGGCATCATCAAGCCGCAATGGCGCGGGGTGCGCCACATCTATGGCACGATCCTCAACCTGCCGGCGGTCGACGGCAACGATACGTTCGTCAGCCTCGCCGGCGATTCGCTGAGCTACGTTCAGACATCGGTCGCGCTGACCCAATATCTGGGCCACCTGCCGCTGGGATGGGAAAATGCCCCGGTCGACGTGCTCGAACAGGAGAGCCCCGTTGCGCAAGCCTTCTGATCTCGCCCGCAGCGGCCTCACGCGGATCGATACCGATGCGTTCATGCGCGCGGCGGCGATCTGCAGCATCGTGTGGAATCACGCCAATCCCAGTGCGCTCGGCGCATTCGGCGGCGGCATGACCTTCCTGATGATGTTGTCCGGGTTCAACTTCGCCCGCTTCTCGCTGCAGGGCGGGACGCCGGAATCGGTGCGCGCGGCGCTCGTCCGGCTGGGCCTGCGCATCGGCGTGCCGAGCTTCCTGCTGGTACTCTTCTTCTTCGCCGCGCTGCATCGGTTCGATGCGCGGGAATTGCTGTTCGTCAGCAATTGGTGGACGCGCGATCGCATCTCGCTGTTCCCCCTCTGGTATCCGGAGGTGATGCTGCAGATGTTCGTGCTGCTCTATCTGTTGTTCCTGACGCCGCTGGGCAGGGTGGCGCTGTCGCACATGCTGGCTTTCTCGCTGGCCATATTCCTCGTGGGCGCGGGGTTGCGCTACGCCCTGCCGTTCGTGTGGAACACTGAATATCTCAACCACGATCTGCCGCACCTGTATCTGTGGAATTTCACGCTCGGCTGGGTGATCTTCTTCCTCGTCGTGGCGCGACCGCCCACCGCGCTGACCGTGCTCCTCGCCATCGGCTGCGTGGCGCTCGGCTCGGCGGTGGGCTGGGGCGTGCATCGGCTGGATTTCTGGTGGCTGATCGTCAGCGGGGCGATCTTCGTGCTGTTCCGCACGCTGCTGCTGCCGCGCATCGTCGCGCAGGTGGCGGGCATCAGTGGCGGGCATCATCAGCCAGGCGGCCTTCACCGTCTTCCTGCTGCACCGCTTCTGCTTCGCGCTGATCGAGCATTTCGTGCCCGCATGGAAGGCGCGCGCGCCGATCCCGCATTTCCTGTTCGCCTTGTTCGCGAGCGTCGGCGTGTGGCTGCTGCTCGTCTCGACGCGTCGGGCCTATCGCGCGCTCGGCGGGGTGGGCTGGCCGTCGCTGCCGCTCGCCGAGTGGCTGCACTGGCCGGCCGCGCCGGCGATCGATCGCGTGCCGGGCATGGGCTTCAGCCAGGCCGGCCGGCCGTAACGGGGATGCCTCAGGGCGTCGTGGCGGCGTAGCTCCAGCCGCCGCCCAATGCCTTGTAGAGCGTGACGAGGCGGATCTCGACCTGCGCCTGCGCGCGCACCACGCCGTCCTCTGCCTGGAACAGCGCACCTTGCGCGGAGATCACGTCGAGCTGCGTGGCGACCCCCGAGGCATATTGATCCTCGGCGGCGGCGAGCGCGCGCCGCTCGGCGGCGACCGTCGCGGCGGCATTGTCGCGCTCGTGCTGCGCTTCGGCATAGCCGGTCAGCGCATTGTCGACATCGTGCCAGCCGCGCAGCACCGCCTGCTGGTAGGCGATCGCCGCCGCGCGCTGCTGCGACTTGCGCAGCGCCAGCGTGCCCTTGAGCTGCCCGCCCTGGAAGAAGGGAATATTCACCGTCGGCCCGAGCATGAACGCTCGCGACGCCCAGTCGAATATGGTGCCGGTATGCAGGCTCTCGGTGCCGAAATTGCCGCCGAGACTGATCGAGGGGAAGAAGTTGGCGACCGCCACACCGGTGTCGGCGGTGGCGGCGTGCAATTCGGCCTCGGCCTGGCGGATGTCGGGGCGGCGGCGCATCAATTCGCCGGGCAGGCCGACGGGGACGGCGGGCGGCACCGGCGGCTGGGCTGCAGGCCGGCCGAGCTCGTCGGCGAGCGCGCGCGGCGGCTCGGCGAGGAGGAAGGCGACGGCGTTCTCCATCGCCGCCTCCTGATTGCGCAGCGACGGCAGCGACTGGGCGATCTCGGTCGCCTGTGCCTCGGCCTGTGCGACGTCGAGCGTGGTGGCGACGCCGCTGGCGAAACGGTCGCGGGTGAGCCCCACGCGACGCCGGGCCGCGGCGAGATTGTCGCGCAGCACCGCATCCTGCGCCTGCAACTGGCGGAGCATCAGATAATCCTGCGCCAGCTCGGCCACCGCCGACAGAGCGATGCCATTGCGCGCCTCGATCTCCGCCTGGGTGCGCGCGCTGGCCGCCTCCACCGCGCGGCGCACCTTGCCGAACAGATCGAGCTCCCAGCTCGCCTGCACCTGCGGCTGGTAGAGGTCGAACTCCAGCGGCGCACCGGGGGCGGGTTCGACCAGCGAGGCGGTGCCGTTCGCGCTCTCGCGCTCGTGCGTATAAGTTGCGCGCCCACCGGCGTGGGGCAGCCCCAGCGAGGCGGCGATCGTGCGCTGGGCGCGCGCCTGGCCGATGCGCTCGGCGGCGCTCTGCAGGTCGAGATTCTGCTTCCCCAGCCGATCGACCAGCGCGGTGAGCTCGGGATCGCCGAAGCTCTTCCACCAAGCCGTATCGACCTCGCCGGCATAGGTGCGGCTGGTGACGTCCTGCGGCTCGGTGCCGTAGGCAGCGGGCGCGGCGGGCTTGGGCCGCTCGAAATTCGGGCCGACGGTGCAGCCGGCGAGCGCCAGCGCACCGACGCAGGCGAAGCGCCTCATCGGATCGTGCCGTCGCCGGCGCGTTGCGCCCCGACCACGTCGTCGAGATGCGTATCGACGATCGTCTCGACCGACATGCCGACGCGCAGCAGGCGGGCGAGCGGCTGGTTGGGCACGACCGCGATCTTTACCGGCAGGCGCTGGACGATCTTGGTGAAGTTTCCGGTCGCGTTGTTCGGCGGGATCGGCGACAGCGCCGAGCCGGACGCCGCCGGCAGGCTCTGCACCACGCCGTCGAGCCACACGTCATAGGCGTCGACATGGATGCGCGCATGCTGCCCCGGCCGCATGTGGCGCAGTGCCAGCTCGCGATAATTGGCCTCGATATAGACCTGGTGCAGCGGCACGACGATCATCATCGCCGCGCCGGGGCTGACATAATTGCCGACCTGCACGCTCTTCTGATCAACGGTGCCGTCGATCGGCGCGACGATGCGCGTGTAGGACAGGTTGAGCTTGGCCTGCTCGACCTGCGCCAGATCGGCCTGCACCTTCGCCTGCGCGGTGGTGCGGTTGGCCTTGAGCGCGTCGAGCTGGTGCCGCTGCGCCGACAGATCGGCCTCGGCCGAGCGCAGGCTCGCCTGATCCTGTCGCAGCTGGGCGTCGGCCTGCTGGTGCTGCTGCACCGTGCCCGCGCCGGTGGTGGCGAGATGGTCGTAGCGCGCGGCATTGGCCTCGCTCAGCGCCAGCCGCGCGCGCGCCGCGAACACCTGCGCTGACGATTGCTGGATCAGCGAGGGCTGGCGATAGACCTGCGCCTCCGCCTGATCGACCTGCGCGCGATCGGCCGCCACCGCCGCCTCGGCCTGATCGAGCGCGACGCGGAAATCGCGATCGTCGATCACCACCAGCGGCTGGCCGGCGCGCACCGCCTGATTGTCGTCGACCGTCACCGCCGCGACCTGCCCCGCCACGCGCGGCGCCACCGCCGAGTAATGCGCGGCCACGTAAGCGTCGTCGGTCTTCACCCGGCGGTGCGGCAGGAAGACGATCAGCAGCACGATCACCACGAACAGCAGCACGATCGCGCCGGCGAGGATCCACGGCCAGCGCGCCGAGCGCTCGTGCTTCTCGGCCTCGCGCTTGTCGTGCTCCTCCTGCTGCTTCTTGTCCTGATCGTCTGGTTCGTCGGCCATCAGGTCTCTCAATGCTTCGCGAGCTGGATGCGCGGGGGATAGGTACGCTCTGGCAGCACGGCCAGCACCGCCATCAGGAAGATGACCAGGCAGCCGAGCACCAGGAACGTGTCGATCGTCGTCAGCGTCGTCACCGCCGCATCGACGCCGCTATTGAGCGCCTCCAGCGCGCCGGGCGCGCTCGGCACGCCCTGCGGCGTCAGCGCGGGGCGGACCGCGCCGGGGATCGGCGCCGCCTGGATGAGGTTGAGCCGGTCCGCGCCGATCGTCTCGACGATGCGGGTGCGGTGGAGCCCGCCGCGCCAGCGCCCGATCAGTTCGATCAGCCACGCGCCGATCGCCTCGGCCACCGCGCGCGGCCCGTTGACCAGCGCGGATGCGTACGGGCCTTCCTTGGGATCGACGACGTTGGTCGCCATCATCAGCAACGGCATCACGACGAACGAGAAGCCCACCGACTGCAGCATCTGCTGGAGGAAGAATTGGTCGCGCGTCCAGGCGGGGGTGAGGAACAGGCCCATGATGCACGCGGTGAGGATGCAGGCGAAGCCGACCGCGCTCACCCAGCGCGAATCGACCCACTCGATGTCGAGCAGCAGAGCGGTGGCGGGCAGCAGCACGAGCTGCGTCGCCGCCACCTCCAGCGTCAGCCAGTGCGCCTGCAGCGGTTTGTAGCCCTTGACCTGCTCGAGGAAGGTCAGCGGCACCTGGCTCGCCGACAGCGCGATGACGAGGAAGAAGATCAGCGTTAGCGCGGCGTAGGCGAAGTTGCGCCGCTTGAGCAGGTCGAGCCGGATCAGCGGCTGCTCGGCGCGCGTCTCGCGGATCAGGAAGCCGGCGATGCCGAGGATCGCGACCAACGTCATCACCGCGATGACCGATGAATTATACCAGTCGAGCCGGTCGCCCTGCTCCAGCACGATCGACAGGCTGCCGAAGCCGGCCGCTACCAGCAGCGCCCCCGGCCAGTCGAAATGCCGCAGGCGATCGTAGTTCGGCGGATCCTGCATCATCCCCCACCACACCATCACCGCCGCCACCGCGCAGAAGGGCAGCGCCTCGAAGAAGACGAAGCGCCAGTCGTCGACCACGTCGGTCCACAGGGCGGCGAGCGTCGTCGCGAGGTTGGGGGTGAAGGTCGCGGTGAGCGCGTAGACGGCGAGGCCGTAGAGGCGGATCGGCGGATCGAGCACGCGCAGCGCGGTCGTCATCAGCAGCGGGATCGTGAAGCCCGCGGCGAGCCCCTGCAATGCGCGCAGCGACAGCAGGATGGCGGGATCGGCGCCGAACAGCGGGATCGGCAGCGTCGCCGCGCACGACAGGCCGATCGCGAAGAGTGCGAAATGGCGGATCGAGAAAGCGACGCCCAGCGACGGCGCCATGCACATGCCGATCACCTCGCCGGTCACGTAGAGCGTGCGCAGCCAGGTGCCGTCGTCATGGCTGATGCCAAGCCCGCCGGACACGTCGGCAAGCGCGGTCGCGGTCACCTGATCGTTGAGCTGCGCGACCATTGCCGCGAGCAGGATGCCGCCGAGGCCGACGAGCCGCCTTGTGTCCACCTGCCCCCTGCCGCGTTATCGGATGTGCCGCGTGACTGAATGTTGCTGATCCGCGCCGGGCGAACGTGCAGGAGGCGTAACGGTTCAATCGGGCCCGTTCGGTGCGGACTGCGGTGGGGCGACGAGACGGCCAACCGGATCGTGTCTCGGTGGCAGCCACCCACATTCCACCGTCACCCCGGACCTGATCCGGGGTCCCGCTTTCCTTTACCGATAAGGGAAGAAGCTGGATCCCGGATCGAGTCCGGGATGACGAAATAGTGATGGCCGCTTTCGCCCATTTGCGGACGTTCCGACCCGACACGTTCGATCTTTTAAGCTGCCGTGCGGGCCAGCTGTATACGCCGCTTAATGACAGAAAGAAGCACCGCCGATCGCAGGACCGGCGGCGCGTCCATTTGAAGTCAGGCGAAGCTGACGGCAGCCTTCTTGCGACGCATCGCCGATCCAACAAGGCCAAAACCGCCGATAAACATCGCCCACGTCGCAGGCTCGGGAACAGAGGCGGCGGGCGCGACCGAAATCGTCAGACTGCTCTGGCCAGAGACAATGCTGTTGAGCGTGAAAGTGCCCGTGTTGAATACGGGAGCATTGTTGACAAGCGAGAATAGATCGGGGCCCGCAAACTGCGTGAAGCCTTGGGGTGAGCCCAAAATGTTCAGTGTCGCGGCGAGGAACGTGCCAAAGCCAACTGTGGCCGCGCCGGTTACACCCCCAAACGAGCCGGCGACATTATTGTACGACACCTGATCGCCGATGAAGCTGGAACTTTGATAATCCGGCGTGGTCGCGGTATCGATGCTGAATTGGGCATCGCGGGATCCGCTGAGCTGGAAGACATAGGTGGTGGCCGAAACCGGTACGGAAACCGTGATTGCAGCGAGCGCAATGCCCGCCGACAGGAAAAGCCGACTTTTCCGCATAATTAAATCCTCGCCAATCGACTGGACGATGCGTGCAATCGACTGCGCATGAGTTAATAAAAATTAACAGGTCGTCAAAAGATATATGTTTTCAATGACGTGCATCCGTTTCGAGTTTTCGACGTATGCGTGTCCTGTAAGCTGCCGTAGCAGAAGCGCGGCGCGGCTGACCTCTGATGATAGGAAAGAAGGACTCTGGCACTTTCGGCTTTGGACTTCGACTGGGACGGATAAAGCCGTCAGATTTTGCTGTCCTCGCATCAGAAAGCAGCCTGTCCGCAATTCACCATTCCCGGCCAATCGTAGGCAGCACCGCCGCCATAAGCCCACGGCCTAGATAGGCAGGCGCACCCTTGCGAGCAGGCCGCCGCCCGGTGCGTTGCGGAGTCTGATCGTCCCGCCGAATAGCGACGCCTGCGCGCGCGCGGTGGTCAGGCCGATGCCGCTGCCGCCGGTGGCGCGCGAGCGGCTCGTTTCCAGCCGGACGAACGGCTCGAACATGCGCTCCAGCGCCTCTTCGGGCAAACCGGGGCCGTGATCGCGGATGCGGATCTCCAGCACCGAGCCGGATCGTACGCAGCGCAGCTCGGCCGAGCCGCCATATTTCACCGCATTGTCGACCAGATTGTTGAGGCAGCGGATCAGCGCGTCGGGCTTGGTGCGCACGCTGGCGCCGCAGCCGTCGACGTAGCGCACGTCGGCGCCGAATTCGGCGGCATCCTCGGCGAGGCTGGCGAGCAGCGAGTCGATGTCGACCACCTGCCATTCCTCCTTGCTCTCGCTGCTGCGCGCGAGATCGAGGCCCTCGCGCACCAGTTTGTGCATGGCCGCGAGGTCGGCGACGAGCCGTTCGCGCAGCGGCTCGTCCTGCACCTGTTCGAGCCGCAGCCGGATGCGGGTGAGCGGGGTCTGCAGATCGTGGCTGATCGCGGCGAGGATCTGGGTGCGCTCGCTCAGCCCCTCCATCACCCGGCGCTGCATCAGGTTGAAGGTCGCGATCGCGGTGCGCACCTCGCCCGGCCCTTCCTCGGGAATCGGGGCGGGATCGGACGCGACCGAGAAGGTCCGCGCGGCGCGCGTCAGGCGCCGCAACGGCGACGCGGCGATCTGCGCCGTCAGCGTCCCCAGCAATGCGCTCGCGCCGATGATGAGCACGAGATAGAGCGGGTCGAGCGTCATGCGCGACGGCAGCACGAAGCGCGGCAGGCCGATGGCGATGTTCCGCTGCACGCCGGTGCGGTCGCGATATTCGACCAGCCAGCAATCCGATTTCGGCATCTGCGCGATGCCCGCCGCCATCACCCGCCAATTGAAGCGATGGATCGGGAAGCATTGCTCGCCGCTCACCGCCTGGCCGGCCGCGGTCGGCCCCAGCCGCTCGCGCAGCAGCGCCGTCAGCAGCGGCTCGGGATCGCGGACATGCAGGCCGGGCGAGGGCGCGCGTGCCCCGAGGATTTCGTCGGACGTGAGCAGCCGCATGCTGCGCTCGGGGTCGACATCCAGCCGGTGTGCCACGTCGGTGGCGCTGGCGACAACGTTCTGGAACCGCAGCCGCCGGAACATGTGCGCCTGCGCGTCTTCCGAGATCAGCAGGGCGACGAAGGCGGCGGCGGACATGCCGATCGTCAGCAGCAGGATGATCTGCCCGCGGAGCGACCCGATGAAGGCCGCGATCCGCCTCATTCGAAGCCCACGTCGGCGGCGAAGACATAGCCCTCGTTGCGGACGGTCAGAATCAACTCGCCTGGGCCGCCGGCATCGCTCAGCTTCTGGCGCAGGCGGCTGATCTGGAGGTCGATCGTGCGATCGAACGCCACCGTCGCGCGCCGCTCGGGCGACAGCGTCTCGCGCGTCAGCACGCGGTTGGGCGCGTCGA
Source organism: Sphingomonas nostoxanthinifaciens (assembly GCF_019930585.1). Classification (NCBI taxonomy): domain Bacteria; kingdom Pseudomonadati; phylum Pseudomonadota; class Alphaproteobacteria; order Sphingomonadales; family Sphingomonadaceae; genus Sphingomonas; species Sphingomonas nostoxanthinifaciens. The sequence goes on from NZ_CP082839.1 coordinate 512,770, forward strand.
CGAAGCGGTCGAGCAGGCGGAACTCGCCCGACGACAGGATCACCAGCCGCCCGTCCGGCGCCACCAGCCGCCGCTGGAGCAGGTCGAGCCGCCAGTCGGCGAAGCGGGCAAAGCGCGCGCCGCGCGGCCGGCCGCTCGGCTCGGCCCGCTGGCGCCGCAGAAGGTTGCGGATGCGGGCGAGCAGCTCGCGCGGCTCGAACGGCTTGGTCAGGTAATCGTCGGCACCCAGCTCCAGCCCCAGCACCCGATCGATCGCGCCGCCGCGCGCCGTCACCATGATGATCGCGCCGACATGGCCTTCGGCACGCAGCTCGCGGCACAGCGCGAGGCCGTCGCCGTCGGGCAGGTTGAGGTCGAGCACCAGCAGATCGATCGGCTCGGCGGCGAGATGGCGGCGGATCTCGGCGATCGATCCGGCCGCACGCACGGCATAGCGCTCGCGCGCGAGCTGCTCCGCGATCAATGCGCGAATATCCTCATCGTCGTCGGCGACGAGGATGGTCGTCTCTGCTGCCTCCACGGTCTCGCTCATGTCGGGTGGGCCTAAGGCGTGCAAACGCCGCCGCGCCAGCGTTGGATACACAATGATACACCGGGCAACCTGCCGCTACCCGATGACGCAGTGCAGCACATGCCGGTTACAGCTTGATCCTGTTGCTCCGGCCCGGCGAGGCGGCAAAGGGCGGCCATGCGAATCGCGTCTTCCGTCCGTATCATGCCGCTGGCCGCGGCGATCGTCCTGCTGGCTGGCTGTTCGGGCCAGAAGAAGCAGCAGCCGCAGCGCGGGCCGGCCGAGGTGGGCGTCGTCACGCTCAAGGCCGAGCGGGTGGAGACCACGACCGAGCTGACCGGACGCACCAACCCGACGCTCGCCTCCGACGTCCGCCCGCAGGTTGACGGGCTGATCCTGAAGCGCCTGTTCACCGAAGGGACGATCGTCCATGCCGGCCAGCCGCTCTACCAGATCGATCCGCGCCAATATCGCGCCAGCCGCGATCAGGCCGCGGGTCTGCTGGAGAATTCGCAGGCCACCTACGCCGCCGCGCAGGCGCAGGCCGAGCGCTATCGCGCGCTGACCGACATCAACGCGGTCAGCAAGCAGGCGATCGACAATGCGGTGGCGCAGGCACGCGAGGCCAAGGCCAGCATTCACCAGAATGCCGCGTCGCTCTACGCCGCGAAGGTCAATCTCGATTATACCTTGGTGCGCGCGCCGATCACCGGCCGCATCAGCCGCTCGGCGGTCACGCCCGGCGCGCTCGTCACCGCCAGCCAGACGACCGCGCTCGCCACCATCCAGCAGCTCGACCCGATCTATGTCGATATCGTCCAGTCGAGCGACGCGCTGCTCGCGCTGCGCCGCTCGCTCGCCAAGGGCAGCGTGCTGCCGTCGGCGGCGACGGTTCAGCTGAAGCTGTCGGACGGCAGCGCCTATCCGCACACCGGCCGCATCGAGTTCGCCGAAGTCACGGTCGACGAGACCACCGGCACCGTCACGCTGCGCGCGCGCATGCCCAATCCCGAGGGCATCTTGCTGCCGGGCATGTTCGTGCGGGTGGAGGCGGCGCAGGGCATCGTGCCGAACGGCATCCTCGCGCCGCAGCAGGGCATCACCCGCGATCCCAAGGGTAATGCCACGGCCTTGGTGGTCGGCCCTGACAACAAGGTCGCCCAGCGCACCGTCTTCACCAAGCAGGCGATCGGCGACAAATGGCTGATCACCAGCGGGCTCAAGCCCGGCGATCGGCTGGTGGTCGAGGGTACGGACAAGGCGCAGCCCGGCGCGGTGGTGAAGCCCGTCCCCGCCGGCAATCTGGGCTGACCCCGTGAGCCAGTTCTTCATCGACCGGCCCATCTTCGCGTGGGTTATCGCGATCGGCATCATGATGGCCGGCATCCTAGGCATCACCCAGCTGCCGATCGCGCAATATCCCGACATCGCGCCGCCCAGCGTCACCGTGTCGGCGACCTATCCCGGCGCCAACGCCCAGACGCTGCAGTCGAGCGTCACGCAGGTGATCGAGCAGCAGCTGACCGGCGTCGACGGCCTGCTCTATTTCTCGTCGACCTCCAGCGCGGCGGGCACCGCGACGATCACCGCCACCTTCGCCAAGGGCACCGACCCCGACATCGCCCAGGTGCAGGTGCAGAACAAGGTGACGCAGGCCAATTCGCGCCTGCCGAGCCAGGTGCAGCAGCAGGGCCTGCTGGTGCAGAAGTCGAACAGCGACTTCCTGCTCGTCGTCGGCATCTACGATTCGACCGACCGTTCGACCAACGCCGATATCGCCGACTGGCTGGGCAACAACCTGCAGGACGATCTGTCGCGCGTGAACGGCGTCGGCCAGACCCAATTGTTCGGGTCGGGCTATGCGATGCGCATCTGGCTCGATCCGTACAAGATGGCGGCGGTGCAGCTGATGCCCGCCGATATCTCGACCGCGGTGCAGGCGCAGAATGTCGACGTGTCGGCCGGCCAGATCGGCCAGCTGCCGGCGGTGAAGGACCAGCAGCTCAACGCGATCGTCAACGCCAAGTCGCGCCTGCAGACACCCGAGCAGTTCCGCAACATCGTCGTCAAGACGCGCACCGACGGCACCGTGATCCGCCTGGGCGACGTGGCGCGGGTCGAGATGGGCGACGACACCTACACGTCGACCGTCGAGTATAACCGCCATCCGGCGACCGGCCTCGCGATCCAGCTCGCGCCCGGCGCCGATGCACTCAAGACCGCCAAGGCGGTGAAGGCGCGCGTCGCCGAGCTGACCACCAACCTGCCGCAGGGCTACAAGATCATCTATCCGCGCGACACGACCGACTTCATCAAATTGTCGGTCGAGGAGGTGGTGAAGACGCTGATCGAGGCGATCGTGCTGGTCGTGATCGTGATGTTCGTCTTCCTGCAGAGCTGGCGGGCGACGTTGATCCCGGCGATCGCGGTGCCGGTGGTGCTGTTGGGCACGTTCGGCATCCTCGCTTTGTTCGGTTACTCGATCAACACGCTCACCTTGTTCGGCATGGTGCTGGCGATCGGCCTGCTCGTCGACGACGCGATCGTCGTGGTCGAGAATGTCGAGCGCATCATGGAGGAGGAGAAGCTGCCGCCCAAGGAGGCGACCTCCAAATCGATGGGCGAGATCGGCTCGGCGCTGGTCGGCATCGCGATGGTGCTATCGGCGGTGCTGCTGCCGATGGCCTTCTTCGGCGGCTCGACCGGCGTGATCTACCGCCAATTCTCGATCACAATCGTGTCGGCGATGGCGCTGTCGGTGCTGGTCGCGCTGATCCTGACGCCGGCTTTGTGCGCGACCCTGCTCAAGCCCAACACGCACAGCAAGACCGAGGGCAACGGCATCGGCGCGCGGTTCAACCGCTGGTTCGACCGCACCACCGATCGCTACGTCCATGGCGTCGACAGCGTCCTGTCGCATCGCCTGATCCATTTCCTCGTCTATGCCGGCATCGTCGTCCTGCTCGGCTTCCTGTTCGTACGGCTGCCCACCGGCTTCCTGCCGAACGAGGATCAGGGCAGCGCGATCGTGCAATATACGCTGCCGGCGGGTGCCGCGCAGTCGCGAACCGATGCGATCCGCACGCAGGTCGAGGATTTCTACCTCGGGCCGGAGAAGAAGAACGTCGCCGGCCTGTTCGCGATCAACGGCTTCAGCTTCTCGGGCTCGGGCCAGAATGCCGGGCTCGGCTTCGCGATCCTCGCCCCGTTCAACGATCGCAAGGGATCGAAGAACGGCGTCGACGCGATCAACGCGCGCGCGATGGGCGCCTTCTCGAAGATCCGCGACGCGCAGGTGTTCGCGCTGACGCCGCCGCCGATCAGCGGCCTCGGCCAGTCGAACGGCTTCACCTTCGAATTGCTCAATTCCAGCGGCATGCCGGCCGACAAGTTCGCCGCGCTGCGCGACAAGGTGGTCGCGGCGGCCAACAAGGATCCGCAGCTGGCGGCGGTGCGGCTCAACTCGCTGCCCGACACGCCGCAGCTGCGCGTCAACATTGACGAGGCCAAGCTGGCGGTGCTCGGCCTTACCGAAAGCAACGTGACCTCGACGCTCAGCGCGGCGTGGGGCAGCACCTACATCAACGATTTCATCGATCGCGGCCGCGTGAAGCGCGTCTACATGCAGGCCGACGCGCCATATCGCATGCTGCCAAGCGACCTCGACACCTGGTTCGTCCGCTCGAGCGCCACCACCAGCAGCACGACCACGACGGGCAGCAGCACGTCCGACACGAGCAGCACGGCATCGGCGATGGTGCCCTTCTCGGCCTTCGCCACCACCAGCTGGGAGAAGGGGCCGACCTCGCTCACCCGCTTCAACGGCCGCGCCTCGTTCGAAATCCAGGGCGGCTCGGCGCCGGGCGTAAGCTCCGGCACCGCCATGCAGCGCATCGTCGCAATCGCGCAGCAGAATGCACCCGGCACCACCTACGCCTGGAGCGGCATGTCGTATCAGGAGAATATCTCCAGCGGTCAGGCGCCGATCCTCTACGGCCTGTCGATGCTGGTCGTGTTCCTGTGCCTGGCGGCATTGTATGAGAGCTGGTCGATCCCGTTCGCGGTGCTGCTCGTGATCCCGCTCGGCCTGATCGGCGCGGTGCTGGCGGTGACGTTCCGCGGGCTGGAGAACGACATCTACTTCCAGGTCGGCCTGCTCACCACGATGGGGCTTGCCGCCAAGAATGCGATCCTGATCGTCGAATTCGCCGAGATGGTGCATCGCGACGGCAAGGATGCCTACGAATCGGCGCTGGAGGCGGCGAAGCTGCGGTTGCGACCGATCCTGATGACCTCGATCGCCTTCATCGCCGGCGTGTTCCCGCTGGCGATCGCGACCGGCGCGGGCGCGTCCAGCCGCATCGCGATCGGCACGGCGGTGGTCGGCGGCATGCTCACCGCGACGATGCTCGCCATCTTCTACGTGCCCTTATTCTTCGTGGTGGTCGCGAAGCTGTTCCATCGCGACGCGGCGCCCGAAACGCCCGACGCGCCCTCGAATGCGCAGGCGGAGCCGGCATGATGCGCAGCGCACTCCTCTCGCTGCCTCTGCTCGCGCTCGTCGCGGGCTGCGATCTCGCCCCGGCATACAAGCAGCCGCACCCGGCGACGCCGTCGCAATGGCCGACCGGCGAGGCTTACCCCGCAGCCACCGATCAGCCGGCCGGGCTGCCGTGGCGGACGATGATCGCCGACACGCATATGCGCGCGGTGATCGAGCGCGCGCTGGCGGCGAACCAGAATCTCGCCGCCACGGTCGCCAACGTTGCCGCGGCGCGCGCGCAATATCGCGTGCAGCGCTCGGCGCAATTGCCGACGCTGACCGGCGATGCCGGCGCGACGCTCGCGCGCGGCATCACCCAGTCGCAGACCGATACCAGCAGCTACAATGTCAATGCGGGCATCAGCAGCTTCGAGATCGACCTGTTCGGTCGCCTCAAGAACCTGACCAGGCAGGCGTTCGAGCAATATCTGGCGACCGAGGCGGGCATGCGCTCGGCGCGGATCACGTTGATCGCCGAGACCGCCAATGCCTATCTCACGCTCGCGTCCGACCGCGACCTGCTGACGATCGCGCGCGATACGGTGGCGAGCGGCAATCGTTCGCTGGAGCTGACCCGTACCTTGTTCAACGCCGGGCTGGCGGCGGCGAGCGACGTCTCCAATGCCGAGACGATCGTGGCGCAGGCCCAGTCCGATGCCGCGCAATATACCACCTATGTCGCGCAGGATCGCAACGCGCTCGAATTGCTCGTCGGCGGCCCGGTGCAGGACGAGGATCTGCCGCAGTCGCTCGCCACGCTGGATCCGGCGATCGCGATCACGCCTGCGGGCCTCTCCTCGACGGTGCTGCTGCAGCGGCCCGACGTGCTGCAGGCCGAACACCAGCTTAAGGGCGCGAATGCCAGCATCGGTGCGGCGCGCGCCGCCTTCTTCCCGACGATCACGCTGACCTCGGCGCTGGGCGTCGCGAGCACGGCTTTGTCGTCGCTGTTCACCGGCGGCGCGCTCAGCTTCACCGCGGCACCGCAGGCGTCGCTGCCGATCCTCGGCGGCACCAATCGCGGCAACCTTGCTTATGCCAAGGCCGAGCGGGATTATTATCTCGCGACCTATCGCTACACCGTCCAGACGGCGTTCCGCGAGGTGGCCGACGGGCTCGCGCGGCGCGGCACGATCGATCGCCAGCGCGCGGCGCAGGCGCGGCTCGTCGCGGCGTCGGCCACCAGCTACCGATTGGCCGACGCGCAATATCGCGTGGGCACGGACACCTATCTCAACGCGCTGACGGCGCAGCGCACGCTATATTCGGCACGCCAGAGCCAGGTGGCGACCGTTCTCACCGATCTGCAGAACCGCATCTCGCTCTACGAATATATCGGCTCGGACGCGGGCCGCTGAGGCTCAGCCGTCGCGCAACGCCTCGGCCGGGCGGGTCCGCAGCACGCCGATGCTGCCGCCGACGCCGATGCCGAGCGTGACGACGACGGTCGCGCCCAGTGTCAGCGCCACCACTCGCCAGTCGGGCGCCCACGGCAGCGCGAAGATGCGCACCACGACATACCAGCCAGCGCCCGCGCCGACTGCGAGCGCGACGCCTGCCAGCACCAGCGACAGCAACGCATATTCGATCGCCTGCACGCCCAGCACCTGCGCGCGGCGCGCGCCGACCAGCTTCAGGATCACCGCGTCGTAGCGACGCGCGCCGGCGGCGGCCGCGACCGCGCCGACCAGCACGGCGATGCCCGCAGCGACCGTCACCGTCGCCGCAACGCGCACCGCCAGCGCGATCTGGCCGAGCAACTCGCTCACCTTGCCGAGCAGGTCGCCGACGCGCACCATCGTCACCGACGGGAGCGCCGCCGCCACCGTGCGCGCGAGCGCGCCGTCGCGCGCGGGCGGTGCGTACACCGTGGCGAGCAAGGCGTGGGGTGCCTCCTCGATATAGCCGGGCGAAAAGATGATCGCGAAGTTGAGCCCCAGCCCGGTCCAGTTTACCCGCCGCAGCGAGGCGACGCGCGCCGGCACGTCGACCCCGAGCACCGAGATGGTGATGCCGTCGCCGACCTTGAGCCCGAGCGAGTCCGCCACGCCGCTTTCGATCGAGACCAGCGGCGGCCCGCGATAATCGGGCGACCACCAGCGCCCCGCCACCACCGTGTTGCGCGGCGGCACGACCGCCGACCAGGTGAGCGTGCGGTCACCGCGCAATGCCCAGGCATGCTCGGCCAGTCCGCGAAGCTGCGTGACCGGAACGCCGTTGAGCGCGCGGATCGCGCCGCGCAGCGAGGGCACCGCCTCGATCCGCGCGCCGGGTGCCGCGGTCTGCACCGCCTTGCGGAAGGTTGCCGCATCCTCCGGCTGGAGATCGACCGCGAAGAAGCGCGGCGCGCGCGCCGGCGCCGCGCCGGTCAGCTCCGATGACAGGCTGGTGTCGATCACCGCCAGCGCGACGAACAGCGAGAAACCGAGCCCCAGCGCGACCACCAGCCGGTCGGTCTGCGCGCCGGGCCGATGGAGGTTGGCCAGCGCCAGTCGCAGCAAGGGGCGGCGCGCACGCGGCAGTCGCGCGAGCAGCAGGCGGATGGCGAGGCCGAGCAGCCAGAGCAGAACGATCAGCCCCGCCGTCGCCGCGACGAACTCGGCGGCCAACTTGCGGTCGCTCGCGGACAGGATCGCGAGCGCGACCAGCGCCGCCACGATCGACGCCATCGCCGCCGCCAGCCGAACGCTGGGCCGAGCGCGCAGCCCGACCACGCCGCGCAGCAACGTCGCCGCGGGCACGGCGCGCGCGCGCGCAAAGGGCGGCAGCGCGAACAGCAAGGCGATCAGCAAGGCGAGCGCCGCAGCGGTCGCCAGCGGCAGCGGATAGAGCGCCAGCCGCGGCGGGATCGGCAGGGCATCGCCCGCCACCGCCGCGACGATCCACGGCACCACCGCGCCGAGCGCGAGCCCGGCGAGGATCCCGACCGCCGCGACGATGCCGAGCTGGGTGAGGAAGATGCGGGCGATCATCGGCGAGCGCGCACCGAGCACCTTGAGCGTGGCGATGATGCGCGTCTTGCCGGCGAGATAGGCCGCGACGCCGCTGCCGACGCCCACCCCGGCGATCGCCAGCGCCGACAGGCCGACCAGCAGCAGGAACTGGCCGAGCTGGGCGATGGCGCGGCGCAGCGTGGCGGCGGCCTGTTCGGGCGTGCGCACGCTCCAGCCGGCCGACGGGAAGTGCCCGACCAGCCGCGCGCCCACCGCTGCCGCTTCGGCGGGGCGGGGGAGCAGCAGGCGGTAATGGCTCGTATAGAGGCTGCCCGGCTGCACCAGCCGCGTGGCGTCGAGCGCCGCCATGTCGACGATCACCGGCGGCCCGATCGCGAAATTGCCGCCCAGCCGGTCAGGCTCGTCCGCGATCAGGCCGACGATCGTCAGCCGGGCCGATCCGATCCGGATCGCGTCGCCGATGCGCAGCCCCATCCGCTCGGCCAATGCGGGCGCGACGACTGCCTGCAGGCCATGCGGCCGTGGTGCGCGCGCGCCGGGCGCGAGGCGGAAGCGGCCGACCAGCGGCCAGCGATCGTCCACCCCGCGCAGCTCGATCAGCACCGGGGGCACGTCGGGCCGATCCGCCGCCTGCGCCATCGCCCGCATCGACAGCGTCTCTGACAGACGGCCGGCGGCGGCGAAGGCGGCGGTCTCGTCGACCAAGGCACGCCGCTGCGACACCTGCAGATCGAGATCGCCGCCCAGCATCGTCCGCCCCTGCGCGTCGAGCGCGGCGATCAGGCTGGCCGAAAGGCTGCCGATTCCCGCCAGCCCCCCCGTGCCGAGGAACAGGCACAGCGCCAGCAGCAGCAGCCCGCGCCCGCCGCGACGCAGATCGCGCAGCGCCAGACGCCAGGCGACGCTCACGCGGTCCGGCGATCCGCGACGATCAGCCCGTCGGCAAGCTCGACCACGCGGGCGCAGCGCGCGGCCAGCGTCGCATCGTGGGTGATGACGAACAATGTGCTGCCATGCGCGGCCTGCCGTGCGAAAAGGAGGTCCATGATCGCGGCGCCGGTCGCGGCGTCGAGATTGCCGGTCGGCTCGTCGGCGAAGACCAATGGGGGTGCCGCGACCAAGGCGCGGGCGATCGCCACGCGTTGCTGCTCGCCGCCCGAAAGCTGCGCCGGATAATGGCCGAGCCGTTTGGCCAGCCCGACCGCCGCCAGCTCCGCCTCGGCACGCGCGAACGCGTCGGACGCACCGGCCAGTTCCAGCGGCACCGCGACATTTTCCAGCGCGGTCATCGTCGGCAGCAGGTGGAAGGCTTGCAGCACGATGCCGATCCGCGCGCGTCGCGCCGTCGCCAGCGCATCCTCGTCGAGCCGCTCGAAATCCATGCCGGCGACGCGGACGGTGCCGTCGCTCGGCCGCTCGAGCCCCGACAGCACCGCCATCAGCGACGATTTGCCCGATCCCGACGCACCGAGCAGCGCGACCGTCTCGCCGGGCGCGACGGTCAGGTCGATGCCGCGCAGGATATCGACGCGTGCGGGCGGCCGGCCGAGCGACAGGCGGACGTTGCGCGCCGCGATCACCGCGCTATCGGTCGGATATGGAGCAATCGTCACGCGCGCCGCGATACGGATGGCAGGGGCGGCTTGTCCACCTTCTGCTCGCGCTGGCGCTCGCATGGCCGGTACAGGCGGTCGCGCGGACGCGGCTGATCTGGGCGTTCGGCGACAGCCTCACCGCCGGCTACGGCCTGCCGCCGGCGCAGGGCTTCACCGCGCAGCTGGAGGCGGCGCTCAATCGCGACGGCATGGCGGCGCGGGTGGCGAATGGCGGCGTCGCGGGCGATACCGCCGCGCAGGCGCGGGCGCGGTTGCTGTGGGGCCTGCGCGGGCTCGGCGCGGTGCCCGATCTGGCGATCGTCGAGCTTGGCGCCAACGACATGCTGCGTGGCCTGCCGCCGGCGCAGGCGCAGGCGAACCTCGACATGATCCTCGCCGCGTTCCGCGCGCGGCACATCCCCGTGCTGCTCGCCGGCATGCGCACCGCGCCGAACCTCGGGCCCGATTATGCCCACGCCTTCGAGGCGATCTACCCGACGCTGGCGCGCAAATATCGCGTGCCGCTCTACCCATTCTTCCTTGCGGGCGTCGCGGGCCAGCGTGCGCTGATCCAAGGCGACGGGCTGCACCCCAACCCCAAGGGCGTGGCGATCGTCGTGCGCGGCATCGTGCCGAGCGTGAAGGCGGCGCTGCGCTAGCGCGCGCCCGCTATCGCCAGAAACGCTTCATATCCATCAGCCGCTCGTGCGCCTCCGCCGCGCGCGCCAGCAGGTCGGCGCGGTCGTGCGGCGGCGTCACCGCCGCGGGATCGAGCCCGAGCCGCGCGATCAGGTGCGGTGCGGTTGCCAGATCGTTGAGCGCGCCGAGCTGGTCCTGCAGCGTCTCCAGCACCTCGGCGAAGGCCGCGTGGCGCCGCTTGCCCTTGCCGGTCGACCACAGGCAGGCGAAGAATTCGCTGGCATAGCGCAATTTCTTGGCGGCGATCCGCGCGCGGTGACGATGCTCGTCGTCAAGTTCGGCCAGATCGTGGCCGCGTCGCTTCAGGCGTTTGCGCGTGCGGTCGAGCAGGTCGGCGGCGAGCTGCCGGACGGGCATGGCGGCGATGTCGCTCGCCCGCACGCGCCAGTCGCCCACCGCGAGCCATTGGGCGAGGTCGAGCATCAGCCGCCGGCTGCGCGGATCCGCCAAGGCGGCGCGGACCCGCGTCATGCCTGCGTCGCGCGCCCCGACCAGTTGCGGGCTGGCGCTTTCCCCGTGCGCCGCGATCAGCACGTCGAGATCGCGCACCTCGCCCAGCGCGCCCGCCAGCCAGCGCAGGTCGCCCGCCAGCCGCGCGGCGGTGAGGTCGCCCGCCAGCATCGGCGCGAACAGCGAGAATGCCGAGCGCAGCCGGCGCAGACCGACCCGCGCCTGATGCACCGCCGCCGCATTGCCGTGCGCGATGACCAGCGTCTCGTTCAGCCGGAACTGGCGCAGGCAGGCGCGGGCGATCGTGGCGAAGGCTTCGCGACCGTCCGCGTCGGCGCCGAGTATGATCGGCTCGGCCTTCACCGCGCGCTTGGGCTTGCCGGCCGACAGCCGCTGTCCGCGTTCGGACTTGCTGAGGATACCCAGCCGCAGCGGCGCGGCGGCGTCCAGCCGGCGGGCAAGATCGAACAATGCGATGGCCGAACCGTCCTTCAGCTCCAGCTCGAGATCGTGCACCGGATCGCGGCGCTTGCCCGCGCGCACCTCGCCGCGATCGAGCGCCACTTCGATGCGGGCGTCGCTGGCCTCGATCGTCCAGACCGTGCGGGCGATATCGCTCGCGAACAGCGGCACCAGCGGCTTGTCGGCGACGAGCGGCGCGATCGGGCTCTGCGCCGGATCGAGCAGCGGCGTGGCGTCGGCGACCTCCATTTCCCATTCGGGCCGAGCGAACAGGCCCGCGGCAGGCGCGCCATCGGCCTTGATCGTTTGGACGAACCGGCCACCCACCTCGCGCACCCGCAGCGTGAAGCCATGCTCGGCCAGGACGCCGTCGGCGGTGTCGTAATAGGTCGAGACGAGCCGCTGCGTCAGCGACGACGCGGCCGCCAGCGGTTCGGCCGCGAGCAGCGCATCCACGTCGGCGGGATCATATTCGAGCTTGAGCTCGATCTCGAACGGGTCGTCCATGGCACCTCAACCGGCGAGGGGTCGCGCGGTTGCTAGGCCGCCATCGCCTGCAGCCGGCGGCTGATCGGCTGTAATGCACCGATAAACTGATCGGTGCACGCATCCCAGCTATAGCTGCGCCCTTCCGCCGCGCAGGCAGAGGGTGCAGCGTCCAGCGCCCGGCCGATCGCGACCGCCAGATCATCGTCGAGCGCGCCGATCACCTGTCCGCGTGTGCCGCGCCCGTCCCTGCCGACGATGTCGAGCGGGCCGTGCACCGGATAGCCTGCCACCGGCGTGCCGCTCGCCAACGCTTCGATCATCACCAGCCCGAACGTGTCGGTGCGGCTGGGGAAGACGAACACGTCGGCGGCCGCATAGGCGCCGGCGAGCGCTTCGCCCTGCAATGCGCCGAGCAACTTCGCCTGCGGAAACGCCCGCGCGAGCGCCGCCGCGGCCGGGCCGTCGCCGACCAGCACCTTGGTGCCCGGCGTATCGGCCGCGAGGAAGGCGTCGAGATTCTTCTCTACCGCCAGCCGACCGACATAAAGCTGGATCGGCCGGGGCAGGTCGATCAGCGCCGGGTGCGGCGCGGCGTCGGGCGCGAACAAGGCCGTGTCCACCCCGCGCGACCAGCGCGTCGTCTGGCCAAGGCCCTGCGTGCGGAGTTCCGCCGCCAATCCCTCGGTCGCCACCATGATGCGGTGAGCCGGCCGATGGAAGCGGCGCACGACCGGCCAGAACCACGCGGTCGGCAGCCCGGTCCGCATCGCGACATAATCAGGGAAACGCGTGTGGAACGAGGTGGTGAAGGGCAGTTCGTGCGCAATGCACCAGCGCCGCGCCGCCCAGCCGAGCGGCCCTTCGGTGGCGATATGGATCGCATCGGGATCGAACGCCGCCAGCCGGCGCGCGACCTCTGCGCCGCAGCCGAGCGCCAGCCTTATCTCGGGATAGCTGGGGCAGGGAACGGTGCGAAAGCCGTCGGGCGTGATCGTCTCGACCCGATGCCGCCGCTCGGCGAGCTTCGCGACCGTGGTCGCGAGCGTGCGGACGACGCCGTTGACCTGCGGCGCCCACGCATCCGAGACGAGCGCGATCTTCACGCCGGCACCGGCGCCCCCGCCTCGATCGCCAGCTGCGGCGCGAGCTTCTTCGCCGCGGCTTCCGCCCGCTTGCGCTCGGCCCAGTCGATGATCGCCATGCGGCCGTCCTCATGCTCGACCAGAGCGGTGCAGCTCTCCACCCAGTCGCCGTCATTATAATAGGTCACGTCGCCGAACTGGCGGATCTCGGCGGAATGGATGTGGCCGCAGACGACGCCGTCGACCCCGGCCTCGACCGCCGCATGCGCCACCACTTCCTCGAAGCGGCAGATGAACTGCACGGCGTTCTTGACGCGCTTCTTCAGATGCGCGGCGAGGCTCCAATAAGGCAGGCCGAAGCGCCGGCGCACCCAATTGACCCCGGCATTGCTCTTCAGCAGCAGCACGTAGGCACTGTCGCCGAGGAAGGCGAGCCACTTGGCGTAAAGGACCACGCCGTCGAACTGGTCGCCGTGAAGCACCAGCAGGCGGCGGCCGTCGGCGGTCTCGTGGATCGCGCGGTTGACGATCTCGACGTCGCCCAGGCCGAGGCCGGCATAGTCGCGCAGCAGCTCGTCATGATTGCCCGGCACGTAGATGACGCGCGTGCCGTGCTTGGACAGCTTGAGCACGCGGCGGACGATGTCGTTGTGGCGCGGCGGCCAGTACCAGCCCTTGCGCAGCTGCCACGCGTCGATGATGTCGCCGACCAGATAGAGCGTTTCGCACTCGATCGACTTGAGGAAGTCGAGCAGCAGCTCCGCATTGCAGCCGGGCGTGCCGAGATGCGTGTCGGAGATGAAGACGGTGCGGAAGCGCAGGCGGTGGCGGCCGTTCGGGCGCGGATCGGGCTCGCGCAGCCAGTCGGGCAGGGTGGGTGTTTCCGGTGGAGGTGAACCGGTCACGGTTGGAACAAGTCGCGCCTGCGGGGTGAGTTCCGGTGCGGTAGCCAAGCGATCGCTCCCATGGGCCCTTCGATTGGACGCGCGTACCATCCGCTGATGGCCCGTCCGTGTCAAAACGGTTGCAGATCGATGAAAGCTGCATCGCGTCTTGCCCGTTGTCATAAAACTTTGATCTTGATTTCGCGAGATCGCAACGCAATCGTCGCATGGTCCGCGCTCAATTTGGCAGGAGCCTTCAATGGCCACGACGATGCAGACCCGAACTGTGGCTGCCGCCTACGATCGCTGGGCGCCGGTTTATGACCTTGTTTTTGGGGCCGTCTTCAAGCGCGGCCGTTCGGTCGCGATCGAGCGCGCCTGCCGCATCGGCGGCAAGGTGCTGGAAGTCGGCGTCGGCACCGGCATCTCGCTGCCCCAATATGACAAGAATTGCCGCCTCACCGGTGTCGATATTTCCGAGGGCATCCTTGCCAAGGCGATGCAGCGCGTGCGCGAGCAGAAGCTGACCAATGTCGACGGCATCATGGTGATGGATGCCGAGGCGCTCGCCTTCGAAGACGACAGCTTCGACGTGGTGGTCGCGCAATATGTCATCACCGCGGTGCCGAACCCGGAGCGCGCACTCGACGAGTTCGCGCGGATCGTGCGGCCGGGCGGCGAGATCATCATCACCACGCGCATCGGCGCCGGCACCGGCGTGCGCGGCCGGATCGAGAAGGCGCTGATGCCGATCACCAGCCGCCTCGGCTTCCGCACCGAATTTCCGTGGGAGCGCTACGCCAATTGGGCGGCGCGCGTCCGTTCGATGGAATTGGTCGAGCGCCGCCCGCTGCCGCCGCTCGGCCATTTCGAGCTGCTCCGCTTCCGCAAGGTCAAGGGTTCGTAACGATGGCGCATTCCTTTCCCGACAGCGACATGGCCCCCGCGGGCAAGATCGCGACGTTCCGTGCGGCGCTGGATGAGCAGCGCTGGGACGATCACCGTTATTATCACCACAGCCTGGTCAACCAGAGCCTGCACTTCCTGAGCGCGTCGAGCTTCATCGTCGCCTATGTGCTGCTGTTCCACGATCCGGCGATCGCCAGCCTGCTCGGCTGGTGCGTGGCGATGACGAGCCGCCAGGCCGGCCACTTCTTCTTCGAGCCGAAGGGCTATGACGAGGTCAACCAGGCGACGCATTCGCACAAGGAAGAGATCAAGGTCGGCTACAATCTGTTCCGCAAGATCGTCTTCATGTCGATCTGGGCGCTGATGCCGCTGCTGCTGCTGATCTCGCCGACCCTGTGGGGCGTGTTCGCGCCGATCCCCGGTCCGATGGGCTTCATCCGCCATGTCGGCCTGATGTGGCTGGCGCTGGGCGCTGGCGGCCTGCTGTTCCGCACGGTGCAACTGTTCTTCGTGCGCGACATCCCGACCGGGCTCGTCTGGGCGACCAAGATCATCACCGACCCGTTCAACGACTTCAAACAGTATCGCCACGCGCCGGTGCGCCTGCTGAAGGGCGAGCGGATGGATCAGTATATCGCCACGCGCTGATCGGATCGGGCGCGTCGCCGGTGGCGGCGCGCTTCTCCGTCCGAAAAATCGGCATCGGCGATGCGCGCATGTCGATACCCTGTTCTCCTGCGGACGCAGGAGAATAGGGGCCAAGCGCTACGCATGCAGCTCTGGGCTCCTGCTTCCGCAGGAGCACGGGGTTTCTTCGATGGGCTGGGTTAGCGGATCAGGCGCGGCCGAGCCGCTTCGCCAGCATCTCGCGCAGGATGGTGCGGCGGACGAGCTTGTTGGTGATGCCATCCGCATGCCAGAACCAGCCGTCCGCCTGCATCGCCGTGGCGGCGGCGACGAACCGCTCGACCACCGCCGCGAAATCGGCGTCGCTGTAATTCAGGCTGAAGATGATGCGGCCCGAGCCGACCCAGCTCAGCGCCAGCCCCTCGGCGCGGAGATAATATTGCAGCATCCAGTTATAGCGCGAGGGCGCGTCGTACAGCACCGTCCAGATCGACGAGAGGTTGGCGACGCGCACCGGCAGCCCGGCCTCGCCCAGCGCCGCGTTGAGCAACGCCGCGCGCCCATTCCAGCGCTCGTCGAGCCCGTCGTACAGCGCCGCGGTCGCCGGCTCCTCGATGCGCCGCAGGAGGGCGTTCATCGCGGCGATGATGTAGGGATGCGCGTTGAACGTGCCGCGCGCGAAGCAGATGTCGGCGGGCCGATCGGGGCGGAAGCGCTTCATCAGCGCCGCCTTGCCGCACAGCACGCCCACCGGCAGCCCGCCGCCGAGCGTCTTGCCGTAGGTGACCAGATCGGGCCTGATCCCGAAATATTCGGCGGCGCCGCCCTTGGCGAGGCGGAAGCCGGTGAACACGTCGTCGAGGATCAGGACGATGCCGCGCTCGGCGCAGACCGCCGCCAGCTGTGCCAGCCACGCCGCATAGGCCGCACGATCGACGCCCGCGCGCCGGCCGCCGTCGACCAGCGAGGAATCCGCCGGCGCGCCGCCATTGGGGTGCAAAGCCTGCAGCGGGTTGACCAGCACGCAGGCGATGTTGCGCCGGCTGCGCAGCGTGCGCAGCGTCCGCTCCGACATGTCGGCGAGCGTATAGGTGTTGTCGGCCGGGATCGGGTTGCCGATGCCCGGCTGCACGTCGCCCCACCAGCCGTGATAGGCGCCGGCGAAGCGGACGAGATGGGTGCGGCCGGTATGGTAGCGCGCCAGCCGCACCGCCTGCATCACCGCCTCGGTGCCCGACATGTGGAACGACACCTCGTCCATGCCGGACAGTGCGAGCAGCCGCGGCACGGTATCCGCCACCAGCGGGTGGAGCGACCCCAGCACCGGGCCGAGCGCGCCGGCATCGTCCACCGCCTGCGCGATCAGCTCCTTATAGGCGTCGGTGCCGAGCACGTTGACGCCGTAGGATCCGGTCAGATCGTAGAAGATATTGCCGTCGAGATCGGTCAGCGTCACCCCGTCCGAGCGCTCCATGAACGCGCCGACGCCCAGCCGCTCACGCACCAGCCGGCTAAACTGGAAGGGCACGCGATAGCTGCCGGTGAATTGCAGGTCGGACAGGCCGGGGCGCGTCTCGGCGGTCAGCGCGCGGCTTTTGGGGTAACGCGCGGCGAAGGTGGCCGACAGGCGCTCGAACGCCGCCTCGCGCTGCCGGGCGATGGCGTCGGGTGCGCCGTCGGCACGGAAGAAATGGTCGGCATCGTAATCGATCGCGGGTATCTGGCCGGCGATGCGCTTGGCCCAGCGGACATGACCGGTAAGCGAGCCATGCTTCGAGCGCGAAAGGATCAGGCGACGACGGGCGGCCGGCGCGCCGAGCCCGATGGCGCCGGCGGCGAGAAAAGCGAAAATGGGCGACATTCAGCCCCTCTAGGCGGATTGTGACACGACTTTATGACATTGCGTAGCATGGTCGGGCGGCTCGCGCTCGACGAAGACCTCAATTTCCTCCTCACCAACCGCATCCCGCGGCGGCTGGCGACGCGGCTGGTCGGCTGGCTCAGCAAGATCGAGCAGCCATTGGTGGCGCAGGGCTCGATCGCGGTGTGGCGGCTCTTCTCCGACGTCGACCTGTCCGATGCCGCGACGACGCGCTTCCGCAGCATGCACGATTGCTTCACCCGCAGCCTGCGGCCGGGCGCGCGTATCGCCGATCCCGATCCGGACGTGCTGGCGAGCCCGTGCGACGCGATCGTCGGCGCACACGGCCCCATCGAGGGCTGCGAGATCCTGCAGGTGAAAGGCTTTCCCTATCGCCTCGCCGAGCTGCTCGGCGACGATGCGGCGGCGGCGCCCTTCCTCGGCGGCCGCTACGTCACGCTGCGGCTGACGGCGGGCATGTACCACCACTTCCACGCGCCGCACGATCTGTCGGTCGAGCGGGTCGATTATATCAGCGGCGACTGCTGGAACGTGAACCCGATCGCGCTCAAGCGGGTCGAGCGACTGTTCTGCCGCAACGAGCGCGCGGCGGTGCTGACCCGGCTGGACGACGGCACGCCGCTGATGCTGGTGGCGGTGGCGGCGGTGCTGGTGGCGAGCATCCGCCTGACCTTCCTCGATACCGAGCAGACGGTGCGCGAGCGCGGCAGCTTCAGCGCGAACCCGGCGGCGCGGCTGGCGAAGGGGGCGGACATGGGCTGGTTCGAGCATGGCTCGACCATCGTCATGCTGGCCCCGCCCGGCTGGGCGTTCGACGATGCGATCATCGAGGGGCAGCGCATCCGCGCGGGCGCGGCGTTGATGCGGCGGCAGCCGGCTTGCGCCTGACGGGCTTTGTCTTCCATTGAGGGGGTGCCGCCGATCCGCCGCGGCGCCTGCCGGGAGCTTGCCTTGACTCCGCCGTTCGACGTCGCCGCCTTCCGCGCCCATTTCCCGTCGCTCGATCATCTGGTCTACCTCAACAGCGGCTCCTACGGGCTGCTGGCGAACGAGGTGCGCGCGGGGTTCGACGCCTATCTCGATCGGCGCGTGGCGAAGGGCGCCGATTGGCCGGGCTGGGTCGGCGAACTGGAGGCGCTGCGCGCCACGGTCGCGCGGCTGCTCGGCGCCGATCCGGACGAGATCGCGATCACGGCATCGGCGACCGGCGGCTACAATTCCATCGCCAGCGCGCTGGACTTCACCAATGGCCGCGACACGATCCTCGTCACCGACGCCGATTTCCCGACCGGCGCGCAGATCTGGCACGCGCAGGAGCCGGCGGCGCGCGTGATCCACGTGGCGGAGGATGGCGACGCGCCGGTCTCGGCCGAGGCGGTGGCGGCGCTGATCGATGAGCGCACCGCGATCGTGGCGCTGTCGCACCTCTGCTACCGCCACGGCGCGCGCCTGCCCGATGCCACGATCCGCGCGATCGTCGATGCGGCGCACGC
Organism: Sphingomonas nostoxanthinifaciens; assembly: GCF_019930585.1. Lineage (NCBI taxonomy): Bacteria > Pseudomonadati > Pseudomonadota > Alphaproteobacteria > Sphingomonadales > Sphingomonadaceae > Sphingomonas > Sphingomonas nostoxanthinifaciens. The sequence continues at coordinate 531,350 of NZ_CP082839.1, forward strand.
CAAGGGCGCGCTGGTGCTGCTCGACAGCTACCAGATCGTCGGCACGACGCCGATCGACGCGCCGGCGCTCGGCGTCGACATCCTCGTCGGCGGCATGCTCAAATATCTGCTCGGCACGGCGGGCGTCGGCTTCCTCTACGTGCGGCGGCCGGTGGCCGAACGGCTGCGCCCGCGCAGCTCGGGCTGGTTCGCGCAGGCCGACGTCAACGCGATGGACATCCACGCCAACGATCCCAGCCCGAGCGCACGCCGGTTCGAGGCGGGCACCCCGCCCGTGCCGAGCCTCGCGCCCGCGCGCGCGGGGATCGAGCTGGTGCTCGACGCGGGCGTCGACGCGATCGAGGCGCAGGTCCGCGACACGACGCGCTACCTGATGGATGCGCTGGACGCGGCCGGGATCGCCTTCACCAATCCGCGCGACGACGATGCGCGCGGGCCTTTGGTGTCGATCCCGTCGACCGACGCGCCGGCTTTGGTGGCGGCGCTGGCCGATCGCAACATCGTCGTCTCGAGCCGCGACGGCCGCATCCGCGCGGGCTTCCACGCCTACAATCATCGCGCGGATGCGGATGCGCTGCTGGCGGCGCTGAAGGATTTAAGCGCGCTGCTGCCCTAGCTCCTGCAACCTTCCGTACCGGCAAAAGCGGGATTCCGGCTCAAGGCCGGGATGACGGAGCGGTGGCGGATTTCATCTCAAGGCGGGTGCCCCACTCCACCGTCACCCCGGACTTGATCCGGGGTCCAGCTTGTTACCCTAGGTTTCAAGAGTAGCCAGATCCCAGATCCAGTCTGGGAGAATGGTGTCTGCTAACGCCCCAGGAGCCGACCTTCGCTCATTGCAGCCGTTGAGGCTGCGGGCCGATCAAAATAAGAGTGAAGAGCACGGCGCTGAAGCCGAGCGCCACAACGAGCCCGAACACCATTTGTTGACGCACCGCTCGTTGATGCACAGTTTCGACCCGATAGGATGCAATCAGGGCCGTCAGCACTACAATGGCGTCGGGTAGCGCGAAGATCATGAGTTCGCCGCGTGAAGCAGAACGAGACACGATTGGCGTGAAGAATATAGCGAGATTAATCAATGCCGAGGCGACAAGGCCGATCTTTGGCCATTGCTCCGTGGGGTAGTCTCGTTGCAATTTGAAGATGAAAATCAAGCAAGCAATCGCGCAGCCAACTCGATAGCTTGTGTCAAAGGCAATTCCTGCGTCATTTTCGAGCGCAATACCAATGGCGACCGCGCCAATGATGCCACCAAACGCCAGCGCGAGGCGCTTGAAATAAGTGCGCACATTCGCTCTCCCCCCGTCAACACCGCCGCCCAGATAGTCGCATCAGTGCTGTCGGGGAATGTCCGCTAACCACCAAACGGCGACCTCGGCTACCAGATCCGGTTGACCCCGAAGGCGTCGAACAACGCCTCGTTCGAGACCAGCGGGCAATTTTCTACGAGCGACTGCGCGATCAGGAAGCGGTCGAACGGATCCTTGTGCGCGATCCGGAGATTGCCGGCCGTTGCGGCATGGGCGATCGAAATCGGCATCTCGATAAAATCCTGGTCGCTCAGAAACTGCGGCAGGTTCGTCGCGAGCAACCCGGCGTCGGGGAGTTTGCCCAAGCGGTGCTTGGTGCTGATTTCCATCGCCGACGCGGCGCTCACGAAGATGCGATTATCCTCGTCCGCGATCAGCGCACGCGCTTCCTCTCCGAGCGCGTCGTCGCCCACCAGCCACCAGATCAATGCATGCGTATCCAACAGGAGGTTCATTCGCCGCCCCACGCCGACAGTTCGTCGTCGGGCAGCGGGTCTTCGAAACGGGCGTCGATGGCGATCCTGTCGCGCAGCGCGCCGAAGCGGCGCTTGCCCGGCGCGTTGACCGGGACCAGCCGCACCGCCGGCACCGCGCCCCGGGCAATGACGACCTCGCCCCCGGCGATTGCTTCTGCGATCAGTTTCGAAAGGTTCGTCTTCGCTTCGTGCACGGTGAAGATCGTCATCCTCAATCTCCTTAGCTACGATATTAGCTAAGCGAGCCAAGCGGTCAATGCTCCCCTTGAATGTTCTTTATATGTTCCTATATCGCGATTTTGCGCAGCTGGGAGCCGTCGATGATCCGCAACGCCATCGCCCGCCATGATCTTTCGCCGCGCCGTAAAGGCCGTCATCGTGCGGCGCCCGGCCATGCTGTCGCCGGTCTCCGCGGCCGCGGGGCACCGCGCAGGGAACCGCACCCACCCCTGACGTAGCGTCACCTTTGTCACCTTCCGCGCGCCGCGGCCGCCACCTCCGGCCTTGACGACGCGGCGCCCGCGCCGGATGGGCGGCACCGCATTCGAGGAAGAGACCCATGACGAAGACGCTCCTGCTCCTGCCCGGCGACGGCATCGGCCCGGAAGTGACGGCGCAGACCGTCCGCATCATCGAGCGCCTCAACGCCGAGGCCGGGCTCGATCTGGCGACCGAGACGGCGTTGTTCGGCGGCGCCGCGATCGACGCGACCGGCGTGCCGATCGAGGAGGCGACGATCGCGCGCGCGCAGGCGGCCGATGCGGTGCTGATGGGCGCGGTCGGCGGGCCGCAATGGGCGGCGACCGCGTTCGACGTGCGCCCCGAAGCGGGCCTGCTCAAGCTGCGCGGCGCGATGAACGTCTTCGCCAATCTGCGCCCGGCTTTGTGCTTCCCCGCGCTGGCCGACGCCTCGACGCTCAAGCGCGAGCTGATCGAGGGGCTCGACATCATGTTCGTGCGCGAGCTGGTGGGCGGCGTCTATTTCGGCAGCCCGCGCGGCATCGAGGATATCGGCGGCGGCAAGCGGCGCGGGTTCAACACGCAGAGCTACACCACTGACGAGATCGTACGCGTCGCGCGCGTCGGCTTCGAACTGGCGCGCGCGCGCACCGGCCGGCTCTGCTCGGTCGAGAAGGCGAACGTGATGGAATCGGGCCTGCTGTGGCGCGAAGAGGTGACCAAGCTCGGCGCGTCCGATTATCCCGACGTCCAACTCAGTCACATGTATGCCGACAATTGCGCGATGCAGCTCGTCCGCGCGCCCAAGCAGTTCGACGTGATCGTCACCGACAATCTGTTCGGCGACATCCTGTCCGATGCGGCGGCGATGCTGACCGGCTCGCTCGGCATGTTGCCCTCGGCGGCGCTGGGCGAGGCGGGACGGCCCGGCCTGTACGAGCCGATCCACGGCTCCGCGCCCGACATTGCCGGGCAGGGCATCGCCAACCCCTGCGCGTCGATCCTCAGTTTCGCGATGGCATTGCGCTCGAGCCTCGGCCGGCCCGATCTGGCCGAGCGGGTCGAGGGGGCAGTCGCGGCGACGCTGGAGGCGGGTTACCGCACCGCCGATCTGGCCGGCGGCACGCAGCGCGTCGGCACGGCGGCGATGGCGGATGCGGTGCTGGAGCGGCTGTAGGGCCGTCGCCTCTCTCACCCGTCATCCCCGCGCAGGCGGGGATCCATATGCCGGGTGGTCGCGGATGAACTGCATCGGCTGAGGCAATGGATTCCCGCCTGCGCGGGAATGACGCGGAGGTAGGGGACGAACCCTCGCTGATCGCTGTTTCCGCTTTCTGTGACCGCGACAAGCAATTGGCTCGATCACCGGGCGTCGCCCTAAACGGGGGCAACGCCAGAGGAGCAGCGTCCATGAGCCAAGGTAAGAATCGTCCAACGCTGACCACGTCCGCCGGTGCACCGGTCGGCGACAATCAGAACAGCCTCACCGTCGGCGAGCGCGGGCCGCTGCTGCTGCAGGATTATCAGCTGATCGAGAAGCTGACCCACCAGAATCGCGAGCGCATTCCCGAGCGCGTCGTCCACGCCAAGGGCTGGGGCGCGCACGGCACGCTCAAGATCACCTCGACCGAGGTGGCCAAATATACCAACGCCAAGCTGTTCAACCAGCTCGGCAAGGAAACGCCATTGTTCCTGCGCTTCTCGACCGTCGCCGGCGAGCAGGGTGCTGCGGATGCCGAGCGCGACGTGCGCGGCTTCTCGATCAAATTCTACACCGAGGACGGCAATTGGGATCTGGTCGGCAACAACACGCCGGTCTTCTTCGTGCGCGATCCGTACAAATTCCCCGATTTCATCCGCACGCAGAAGCGCCATCCGCGCACCAATTTGCGCTCGCCGACGGCGATGTGGGATTTCTGGTCGCTCTCGCCCGAATCGCTCCATCAGGTGACGATCCTGATGTCGGATCGCGGCCTGCCGGTCGGCCCGCAATATATGAACGGCTATGGCAGCCACACCTTCTCGTTCTGGAACGACGCGGGCGAACGTTACTGGGTGAAGTTCCACTTCAAGACCCAGCAGGGCCATAAGTTCTACACGAACGAGGAGGCCGGCGAGGTCATCGGCAAGAGCCGCGAAAGCTATCAGGAAGAGCTCTACACCGCGATCCACGAGGGCAATTTCCCCAAGTGGACGATGTACGTGCAGATCATGACGGTCGAGCAGGCCGATGCGAGCGAGTTCAACCCGTTCGACCTGACCAAGGTGTGGCCGCATGCCGATTTCCCGCTGATCGAGGTCGGCGTGCTGGAGCTCAACCGTAATCCGGAGAATTATTTCGCCGAGGTCGAGCAGGTGGCGATGAGCCCGTCGAACGTCGTCAAGGGCATCAGCTTCTCGCCCGACAAGATGCTGCAGGCGCGCATCTTCTCCTATGCCGATGCGCACCGTTATCGGTTGGGTACGCATTACGAGGCGCTGCCGATCAACCAGCCCAAGTCGCCGGTGAACCATTATCACAAGGACGGCCTGCTCCGCTTCTTCGCCGACAACGGCAATCCGGAGGCCTATTACGAGCCGAACAGCTTCGACGGGCCGGCGGAGGATCCCTCCTATCTCGAGCCGCCGCTGCCGGTGAGCGGCGTCGCCAAGCGCTACAACCATCGCGAGGGCAATGAGGATTTCAAGCAGCCGCGCGCGCTGTGGGCAATGTTCTCCGATGCGGAAAAGGGCCGCCTCTACAGCAACCTCGCCGCCGCGATGCACGGCATCCCGCAGTTCATCATCGATCGCCAGCTCGGCCATTTCGAGCAGATCGATCCGGCCTATGCGCAGGGGGTGCGCGACGCGCTCGCCCATATGGACAAGGCGCACGAAAAGCAGGCGACCCAGAAAGACGTCGATCGCATGGCGCTCCCCCAGCAGGCCGAGTGATCGACGCGGGTCGGCGCGCTTCCCCCCGGGCGCGCCGGCCGTCATCGATCGTTACGGGAGCGGCGCAACCAGATGGGTGGCGCATCGTTACGGAGGCTCCACTAATGGAGCCGATCATGAAGACCATGTTTGCCGCACTCGCCGTCGCGACCATCGCCACGGCCCCGCTGGCGCTCCCGGCCCCCGCCGTCGCGCAAAATTACAATCACGACCGCAGCTGGCAGGGCGATCGCGACGGCCAATGGGATCCGTCGCAGCATTATGACAATCGTCGCTACGGATCGCGCCGCCTGTCCGAGAATGACCGCGTCTATCGCGGCGGCGACGGCCGCTATTATTGCAAGCGCAGCAACGGCACGACCGGCCTCGTGCTCGGTGCGGTCGGCGGTGGCGTGCTCGGCAACGTGCTGGGCGGCGGAACGCTCGGCACCCTGCTCGGCGCGGGCGGCGGCGCGCTGCTCGGCAAGAACCTCGATCAGAACCACGATCGGGCGCAGAATCGCCGCAACGGCTATCGCTGCCAGTGATGCGAGCGGGCGCCCGTCATTATCGGCGGGCGCTCACCGCGCGTCGCGATCCTCGTCGGTCGCTGGATCGACGATCCAGCTGTGATTCTCGACGATCTGCGACGCGACCGGACGACCATCCTCGTCCAGTGACGGCCTGAAGCGGAACCGCTGCTGGATCAGGCGGCAGGTGAGCGCGTCGAGTTCGGCGCTGCCGCTCGTCGCCGTGACCAGGCAGTCGCTAACGCGGCCATCGACCTCCACCCGATAGCGCACGCCGACGGTGCCGCCGATGCGCGCACCGACCAGATCGTGCGGGTAATCGGCATTCTTGATGCGGCCGGATACGTGGCGCGGCGGCTCGCCTCCGTCGCCGTCGCCATTCCCATCGTCGCCGCTGCCACGGCCATTGCCGTTGCCGCCAGCACCAAAGCCCGGCCCGGCGCGGTCGGACGCGCCCGACGATGCCGCCGCGCCGGGGCCGGCGATCGGCGCGGCCACGATCACCGGCGGCACGATATGCGCGACCGGCGGCTGGACGAGCGCGGTTGGGATCGCCTTCAGGTTGGGCGGCGACGCCTTGCCGGCGTGGGCATGGGTGCGCGGCCGTTCGACGGCGAGCGGGGGCGGCGGCCTGGGCGCGGTGACGTCGAACGTGGCGGTGGTCTGTTCGACCGGCACCGCCCGGTGCGTCGTCAGCCCGAACAGCAACGCCGCCGCCAGCAGCACGTGCACCGCCACCACGGCGGTGCCGGCCGTCAGTCGATTGGGGGCGGAAGCAGCCACGATCGCGATTCCTGCGAAGCTCCTGGGAGGGAGCGACGTAGAAAGCGCGCCGCCAGGTTCAAGGGCGCGGGGCGGTGGCCGCCCGCGTCACTCGGCGCGTTCGGCCCCCTTCGGCAGGTCGGCGCGGGCCACTTCCACGTCGGCGCAGGCACGCGGGAAGGCGTGCAGGCCGTAGGTGGGCAGCTTGCCCGCCGGGATCGAATGCATGGTCTTGCCGCAGGCCGGCGCTGCGCTTGCGACGCGCATCACCTTGTGCGGGCTGCGGCCCGAAAGCGGTCCGGTGGCATCGCTCGCGACGAGCGGCTGCGCGACGAGCGGGGCGGCGAGGCTCGCGGCGGCGAGCAGGACGAAAAGGCGCACGGAACATCTCCTGAGTTTGATGCGATACCAGCTAGGATCGCGACCTTGCTCGCCAGTCGCCCCTTTGTAAGAAAGCGTTTCGCCTGCTTGGTGCGGGTATCTGCCAATCCCTAGATGAGCCTCGCGCCCATTGCGGGCGTCCGTTTCAGGAGCAGTTCTTGCCTTACGTCACCATCGCGATCGGCCTGTCATGACCGCGCCCGTCATCATTCTGGTCGAAGACGATCCGGCGCTGCGCACGCTGACGACGCGCGCGCTGCAGGAGAATGGCTATGTCGTCCGCCCGTGCGGATCGGCACCCGAAATGTGGCAGGCGCTGAAGACCGGCACCGCCGATCTGGTGCTGCTCGACATCATGCTTCCGGGCACAAGCGGCATCGATCTGTGCCGCTCGCTGCGCAAAGACAGCGAGGTGCCGATCATCTTCATCAGCGCCAAGGGATCGGAGACCGATCGCGTGATCGGGCTGGAGCTTGGCGCCGACGATTATCTGGCCAAGCCGTTCGGCACGCGCGAGCTGGTGGCGCGGGTGCGCGCGGTGCTGCGCCGTGGCGGGGTCGAGCGCGCACAGACCGAGCGGGCGCGTGGCATCCTCACGTTCGACGGCTGGACGGTCAGCCTGCCGCGCCGCGAGCTGACCTCGCCCAGCGGCGGGGTCATCGACCTGACGGGCGCCGAATTCGATCTGCTGGTGACATTGCTCGATCACGCCCAGCGCGTGATCGCGCGCGAGCGGCTGATCGAATTGTCGCGCACGCGGCTGGGCGACAGTTCGGATCGCTCGATCGACGTGCTGGTCAGCCGGCTGCGTCGCAAATTGTCGAGCGCCGGCAAGGATGCGCCGATCATCACCGTGCGCGGTGTGGGCTATATGCTGAACGCGCCGGTCGAGCGGAAGTGATCGTCCGGCGGGTGCTGTCGATCGGTCTGCTCGGCCGCCTGCTCGCGATCTTCCTCCTGATCGTCGGAATCGAGTTTGTCGGCAGCGCGTGGCTGTACGAGCGATCGAGCCGCGCGCTGATCCGCGATGATGAGGCGCACCGGCTGGCCGAGCACCTGATGATCGCGCGCACCCTGCTCGACGGGCAGCCGTCGGCCGCGCGCCCGGCGATGGCGCACCGCCTCACCACCAATCGCTATGCGATCGGCTGGACCGGCGGCGGCGCGCTGCCGATGGTCGGCGGCGCCGAACTCGCGGACATGCGTGGCAAGGTGCTGCGGTGGGAGCCGACATTGACCGCCGGCGACCTGCGCATGGGGCTGGTCGCGGCCGGCCGCGTGCCCCGGATCGTCGGCGCAATGCGCCTGTCGGACGGAAGCTGGGTGCGGTTCGGTGCGGCCGCGCCGGGCAGCGGCGATGGCCTGACGCTGCATCGGATCGTCATCGCCTTGCTGCCTGCGGCATTATTGCTGCTGGTCGGCGTATTCCTGTTCCGCCACACGCTGCGCCCGATGGGGATGCTGGCGCGCGCGGCGCAGCGGATCGGCAATGGCAAGAGCGTTACCCTGCCCGAATCGGGCCCGCGCGAAGTGCGCCGGGTGATCCACGCCTTCAACGCGATGCAGACGCGCATCCACCAGCTCATCTCCGAACGGACGCAGGCGCTGGCGGCGGTGGGCCACGATCTGCGCACCCCGCTCGCGCGGATGAAGCTGCGCTCCGAGGGGATCGCCGATTCCGCCACGCGCCGCGCCTTCGCGATCGACGTGACCGAGATGGAGGAGATGGTGACGTCGTTGCTCGCCTTCCTCGGCGGCGAGGACGATCCGGAGAAGCCGGTGTTGAGCGATATCGCAGTGCTTGCCGCGACGTTGGTCGACGACGCCACCGATCATGGGCGCGCCGCGACCTATGCCGGTCCGGATCATCTCGAGGCGGTGGTGCGCACGCTGTCGATCAAGCGCGCGCTCGGCAATCTGATCGAGAATGCGATCCATTATGGCCATGTCGCGCATGTCAGCGTGCTGGAGGAGGACGATCGCATCGTGTTGCGCGTCGAGGATGAGGGGCCGGGCATTCCGGAGGATCAGCTCGAAAGCGTCACGCGGCCATTTAGCCGGCTGGACTTCGCGCGGGCCCGCAACACCAAGGGGCTCGGCCTCGGCCTTGCGATCGTGACCAAGGCGGCGGCGCTGAACAATGGCGCGCTCATCCTCGCGAATCGGCCGGAGGGGGGCGTTCGCGCCGAGCTGCGCCTCCCGCGCGACTGACGCACGCCGACGCAATACTTCCTCACAGTCGCGCGGCACCGCAGCAAAACCGCGTCGCTAAATTCCGGTGCGTGGTGCCATGCGCACGTCCCCGGGAGTTTTTGCGATGAACGAGCTGATCGGCCGCGTCTTCAGCTTCGAGAAGAACACGTATCCCAACCAGAGCGAGCTTTACGGCAAGCTCGCGCGCGAAGGGCAGAGCCCCAAAGCGCTGATGATCTCCTGCGCCGATTCGCGCGTGGTGCCCGAGCATGTGATGCAGGCCGCCCCCGGCGACCTGTTCGTCTGCCGCAATGCGGGCAATATCGTCCCGCCGTTCGGTGACGCGATCGGCGGCGTCTCGGCCACGGTCGAATATGCCGTGATGGTGCTGGGCGTGCGCGACATCATCGTCTGTGGCCATTCGGACTGCGGCGCAATGAAGGGCCTCGCCGGCGATCCGGCCAAGCTGTCGGCGATGCCCAACGTCGCCGCGTGGATACGCCATGGCGACGCCGCGCGCGCGATCGTCGATTCGAGCTACCCCGATCTGTCCGATCATGATCGCGTCCACGCGATCAGCCTCGAGAACGTCGTCGCGCAGATCGCGCACCTGCGCACACATCCCTCGGTCGCCGCCGCGATCGCGCGCGGCGAGCTGGCGCTGCATGGCTGGTTCGTCGACATCCATGCCGGCCAGGTGCTGGGCCTCGACGGCGACACCGGGCGGTTCGTGCCGCTGCGCGAGGATGCGCCGTTGCCGGTGGCGCTCGCCGCCGGCCAGCGCTTCGCCGCCGATTTCGCGCTGGCGGCGGAGTGATGGGCGCTTTGCTGTCCCGCCTGAGCGGGGGCGGATCGCGTGACCTGACCGCGTCGATCGTCGTCTTCCTCGTCGCGATGCCGCTCTGCATGGGCATCGCCGTCGCCTCGGGCATGCCGCCCGAAAAGGGGCTGGTGACGGGCATCATCGGCGGCCTCGTCGTCGGCGCGCTTTCGGGCTCGCCGCTGCAGGTGAGCGGCCCGGCTGCCGGCCTCGCGGTGATCGTGTTCGAGCTGGTGCGCGACAAGGGCCTGTCGGCGCTCGGCCCGATCCTTATTATCGCCGGGCTGATCCAGGTCGTCGCCGGTATCTTCCGGCTCGGCGGCTGGTTCCGCGCCATCTCGCCGGCGGTCGTCCACGGCATGCTGGCGGGCATCGGCGTGCTGATCGTCGCCGGCCAGTTCCACGTGCTGTTCGACGCCAAGCCATTGCCCAGCGGCCTCGCCAACCTGTCGGCCATGCCCGAGCGGCTGCTCGGCCTCGACCCGACCAACATGGCGGGCGCGGAGGCGGCGTTCGCGATCGGCCTGCTGACGATCGTCGCGATGCTGGGGTGGGAGAAGCTCCGTCCCGCTTCGATGCGGTTGGTGCCCGGCGCGCTCGTCGGCGTCGCCGCCGCGACGCTCGCCGTGTTCGCGACCGGCCTCGGCGTGACGCACGTCTCGGTGCCGAGCAACATCCTCGCGGCGATCGACCTGCCGGACGGCGGCATCCTCGGCCGCTTCGCCGACCCCGCAATCTGGGCGAGCGCGCTCGCCATCGCCTTCATCGCCAGCGCCGAGACATTGCTGTCGGCGGCGGCGGTCGATCGCATGCACGACGGCGTGCGTACCGACTATGACAAGGAACTGCGCGCGCAGGGCGTCGGCAACATGCTGTGCGGCGTCGCCGGCGCGTTGCCGATGACCGGCGTGATCGTGCGCTCGTCGGCCAACGTGCAGGCCGGCGCGGTCTCGCGCGCCTCGGCGATGCTGCACGGCGCGTGGATCCTCGGTTTCGTGGTGCTGATGCCGTGGCTGCTGCGCGAGATCCCGATGGCGGCGCTGGGCGGCATCCTCGTCGTGACCGGCTGGCGGCTGGTGAGCCTGCACCACGTCACCCACCTGTTCCGTCATTATGGCGCGCTGCCCGCGCTGGTGTGGGTGGCGACGCTGACGACGGTGGTGGCGAAAGATCTGCTGACCGGGGTGCTGGTCGGGCTCGCCCTGTCCTCGCTGGAGCTGCTGCCGCATCTGCGCCGCCTTCGCCTGGGCGTGCACGAGCGCCACGAGGAGGAGGAAAGCGCGATCGCGCTCCACGGCACGGCGACCTTCGTGACGCTGCCCAAGCTCACCCGTACGCTCGACGCGGTGCCGCATGGACGCCCGGTGCGACTGGACGTCGGGCGGCTCACCGGGATCGACCATACTAGCGCCGAGATGCTCAAGGACTGGCTGGCGCGCCGCCGCGCGGCGGGCACGCCGATCCGGGTCGACGGCGATACCGATCACCTCAAGGGGATCACCGCCTGAGCCGGCAACCTTTCCTTACCGTGGAGACACCCATCGGCAGGATCCCGTCGTCATGACGGGCTGCGTCCGGACCGACCGCCACCCGCTCAAATCCCTCCGAGTGAGAGCGGCGGCGGTTCGGATGCAGAGGAACGCCCACTCCAAGCAAGGGGGTTCCATGAACCTGACGATCAAGGCCGCACTGGCGGCCATATCAGCCTCGATCGCGCTTCCGGCCGCCGCGCAGGACATGCCCAAAGGCCCGATCAGCGTGTCCGGCTCGGCCGGCCTCGTCACCGACTATCGCTTCCGTGGCGTCTCGCAGAGCGACAACAAGGCCGCGATCCAGGGCGGCCTCACCGCCAGCCACGAAAGCGGGCTCTATGCGAGCTTCTGGGCGTCGAACCTCGCCGGCTGGGGTCAGTTCGGCGGCGCCAACATGGAGCTCGATCTGGTCGGCGGCTACAAGCTCAAGCTTGGCGGGGGCACGCTCGATGTCGGCCTCACCTGGTACATGTACCCCGGCGGATCGGACAAGACCGACTTTGCCGAGCCCTATGCGAAGCTGTCGGGTACGATCGGTCCGCTCAGCCTGCTCGGCGGTGTCGCCTACGCGCCCAAGCAGGAGGCGCTCGGCCGCTGGTACTATACCGGCGCCGATTCGGTCGCGGGCATCCCCAACGCGCCCGGCGACAAGAAGGACAATCTCTATCTGTGGGGCGATGCCAGCGCGGGCGTGCCCGGCACGCGCGCGACGGTGAAGGCGCATGTCGGCTATTCGCACGGCAATCGCGGCCTCGGCCCCAACGGCACCAGCGTCACCCCGACCGGCTCATATTGGGACTGGATGGCGGGGGTCGACTATGCGCTGATCGGCCCGGTGACGATCGGGGTCGCCTATGTCGATACCGACATCACCAAACGCGGTTCTGCCTATCTCCAGCCCAATTTCAGCCAGGTCAGCAACGGCAAGTCGATCGCGGGTGCACGCGCGGTCTTCTCGATCGGCGCAAGTTTTTGACGCGCCATCTTTTGTAACCGGCGGGAGAGAGAGCCGCATCATCGGCCACCCATCTTGGCGTCATCCAAGAAGAGGAGATGATGATGGCCCGTATGTCTTTCCCGTTCGCGTCGGTGTTCGTCGGCAGCGCCCTGCTGCTGGCGGCACCGCTCGCGGCGAATCCCTATCCCGCGCACACGACCGAGACGTTCCGCGATTTCGAGCACCATTATTCGGGCGCGGAGCAGATGGAGGTGGCGCGTGCGGCGCTCGATGCGCGCGTCCCCGCGGGCACGCCGGTGGCCGAGGCGCGCGCCACGCTGCGCAAGGCGGGCGCGACCTGCCGCGGCGCGACGTGCACCTACAACACGTTCGGCTCCAGCCACGACATGCGGCACAGCGTGCATTGGACGGTGAATCTCGATGCGCGCGAGGGCGCCGTCCACGGGCTCGACGTCCAGCGCGAGACCCGCGGCAGCTGAGCCGGTCGACCTACAGGATCTCGCGGATCGCCTCGGACGGCCGGCCGAGGCGGACGCCCTTGTCGGTCTCGACCAGCGGCCGCTCGATCAGGATCGGGTCGGCCGCCATGGCGTCGAGGATCGCTGCATCGTCCGCATCCTTCAGCGCCTTGGCGGCCGGCTCGGCCGTGCGCAGGCCGGCGCGCGGCGTCATGCCGGCGCGTGCGTAGAGCCGCGCCAGTTCGTCGCGCGTCGGCGGAGTCTTGAGATACTCCACCACCGACACGTCGGCGCCGGCATCGTGCAGCATCGCCAGCGCCTCGCGCGACTTCGAGCAGCGCGGATTGTGGTAGATCGTCGCCCTCACGCTTCCTGTTCGGCCAACCACCGCTCCAGCCACTTGATCGTATAGTCGCCGGCCTGGAATTCGGGATCGTCGACCAGCGCCTGATGGAGCGGGATGGTCGTCTTCACGCCCACGATCGCGAACTCTTCCAACGCACGCCGCAGCCGCCGGATCGCACCCGCACGCGTGTTGCCGTAGACGATCAGCTTGGCGATCATGCTGTCGTAATAAGGGGGGATACGATAGCCGGCGTACAGCCCGCTATCGACGCGCACGTTCATGCCGCCCGGCGCGTGATATTGCGTCACCGTGCCCGGCGAGGGGGCGAAGGTGCGCGGATCCTCGGCATTGATGCGGCACTCGATCGCGTGGCCGCGGAAGACCACGTCCTCCTGCCGCAGCGTCAGCGGATGGCCCTCGGCGATGCGGATCTGCTCGCGCACCAGATCGAGGCCGGTGATCGCCTCGGTCACCGGATGCTCGACCTGCAGCCGGGTGTTCATCTCGATGAAGTAGAACTGCCCGTCCTCGTAGAGGAACTCGATCGTGCCTGCACCGCGATAGCCCATGTCGGCCATCGCCTTCGAAACGATGCCGCCCATCTCGGCGCGCTGCTCGGCGCTGATGACGGGAGAGGGGGCCTCTTCCAGCACCTTCTGGTGGCGGCGCTGGAGCGAGCAGTCGCGCTCGCCGAGGTGGATGGCGTTGCCGTTGCCGTCGCCGAACACCTGGAACTCGATATGGCGCGGATCGCCGAGATATTTCTCCATGTAGACGGTCGCGTCGCCGAACGCCGCGGCTGCCTCGCTGCCGGCCTGCGCCATCAGCGTTTCAAGCTGGTCTTCCTCGGGCACGACCTTCATGCCGCGCCCGCCGCCGCCCGACGCGGCCTTGATGAGCACGGGATAGCCGATCTCGGCGGCGACGCGCTTGGCCTCGGCCAGCTCGGTCAGCGGGCCGTCGGAGCCGGGCACCAGCGGCAGGCCGAGCTTCGCGGCGGTCGTCTTCGCCTCGATCTTGTCGCCCATCGTGCGAATGTGCTCGGGCTTCGGCCCGATCCAGATCAGCCCGTGCGCCTCGACGATCTCGGCAAAGCGGGCATTTTCGGACAGGAAGCCGTAGCCAGGGTGGATCGCATCCGCGCCCGAAATCTCGGCTGCCGAGATCAAATTGGGGATGTTGAGGTAGCTGTCGGTCGCCGCGGGCGGCCCGATGCACACCGCCTCGTCAGCCAGCCGCACGTGCATCGCGTCGGCGTCGGCGGTCGAATGCGCCGCCACGGTGCGGATGCCCATTTCATGGCATGCGCGGTGGATGCGAAGCGCGATCTCGCCGCGGTTGGCGATCAGGATCTTCTTGATCTCGGGCAATGCGGTTTACTCGACCACGACGAGCGGCTGGTCGAACTCGACCGGCTGGGCATTGTCGACCAGGATCTGCGTGATCCGGCCGGCCTTGGGCGCGACGATCGGGTTCATCACCTTCATCGCCTCGACGATCAGCAACGTGTCGCCAGCGGCGACCGTCTTGCCAATCTCCGACAGCGCAGGGGCGCCGGGCGAAGCGGCGAGATAGACCGTGCCGACCATCGGCGAGCGAATCGTGCCCGGATTGTGGGCGGCCTCGACGGCGGGCGGTGCCGCCAACGGTGCCGCTGCAGCGAGGGGAGCGGGCGTTGCGACCTGCGCCATCGGCGCGGGCATGGGCGCGACCGTGACGGTCCGCGCGACGCGAATCCGCCGCTCGCCATCCTGCACCTCGATCTCGGTGAGGTTCGTATCGTCCAGCAGTTCGGCGAGTTGGCGGACGAGCGCCGCATCGACCTGCATTGAATTATTCGTTTCGGTCATCCAACGATGCCTTCTTGTTCAAACGCGCGCCAATGTCAGAGCTTGGCCGATCCGTCCAGCGCATCACGTATGAAGTCGGTTTCATCGTGCCGCGCAAATCCCTAGATGAGCCCCATGGCGACTCCCATCCACAGCGACGGCACCATCAGCATCATCGTCAACGGCGGGCATCAGCGCATCGCCGCTGGCGCGACGATCGCCGATCTCGCCAACCAGCTCGGGCTCGTGCCGGAGAAGGTGGCGGTCGAGCGCAATCTGGAGATCGTGCCGCGCTCCACGATCGCGCAGGTGTGCCTGGAGGATGGCGACGAGCTCGAGATCGTCCATTTCGTCGGCGGCGGCGATCATCCCGCGCCGGTGGCGGACGAGGATCGCTGGACGGTGGCGGGCCGCAGCTTTCGCTCGCGCCTGATCGTCGGCACCGGCAAGTACAAGGATTTCGCCCAGAACGCCGCCGCGCTGGAAGCGTCGGGCGCGGAGATCGTCACCGTCGCGGTGCGGCGCGTCAACGTCACCGATCGCAACGCGCCGATGCTGAGCGACTTCATCGATCCGAAGCGCGTCACCTATCTGCCCAATACCGCCGGCTGCTTCACCGCCGAGGATGCGATTCGCACATTGCGGTTGGCGCGCGAGGCGGGCGGCTGGGATCTGGTGAAGCTGGAGGTGCTGGGCGAGGCGCGCACGCTCTATCCCGACATGGTCGAGACGCTGCGCGCGACCGAGGTGCTGGCCAAGGAGGGCTTCCTGCCGATGGTCTATTGCGTCGACGATCCGATCGCGGCGAAGCGGCTCGAAAATGCCGGCGCGGTCGCGATCATGCCGCTCGGCGCGCCGATCGGCTCGGGACTCGGCATCCAGAATCAGGTGACGATCCGGCTGATCGTCGAAGGCGCGACCGTGCCGGTGCTGGTCGATGCGGGCGTGGGCACAGCATCGGACGCGGCGGTGGCGATGGAACTCGGCTGCGACGGCGTGCTGATGAACACCGCGATCGCCGAGGCCAAGGATCCGATCGCGATGGCGCGCGCGATGCGCCTGTCGGTGGAGGCCGGGCGCCTGGCCTATAAAGCGGGGCGCATGGGCCGCCGCCGCTATGCCGATCCGTCGAGCCCGCTCGCCGGTCTGATCTAGTTCAGCTTCGGCCGGCTATCCGGCCGCGCCATCTCGGGCGTTCTGCCCGCATATTCGGGGACCGTCGCCGTCCATGCTGAAGCCGCTGCTGCTTGCCTCCGCTCTCATTCTCACGACGCCGCTCGCCGCTGCGGCACCGGTCGTGCCGCCGCTCCAATATGTGCAGCGCACCTTGCCCAACGGCCTGCGCGTCTTCGCGATGCCGGACGCGGGCGGGACGACGGTGTCCGTGCAGGTCTGGTACAATGTCGGTGGCCGCGACGATCCGCGCGGGCGCTCGGGCTTCGCGCATCTGTTCGAGCATCTGATGTTCAAGGCGACGCGCGACATGGCGCCCGAGCAGATGATGCGCCTGACCGAGGATGTCGGCGGCGACATCAACGCGTCGACCGACGACGACTTCACCGAATATCACGAGGTCGCTCCCGCCAACCATCTCGAGCGGCTGCTGTGGGCCGAGGCCGAGCGGATGGGCAGCCTCGTCATCGACCAGGCGACCTTCGCCGCCGAGCGCGACGTCGTGAAGGAGGAACTGCGCGGCGATGCGGCGCGGCCCTATGACAGCCTGTTCCGGCTCGATCTGCCGGCGGCGAGCTATACCACCGCCTCCTATGCGCGTTCCCCCATCGGCAGCATCGCCGATCTCGACGCGGCGACGCTGGCGGACGTGCGCGCATTCCACGCCGATTATTACCGGCCCGACAATGCGATCCTGGTCGTCTCGGGCAATTTCGATCCCAAGCAATTGGACGCGTGGGTCGATCATTATTTCGCGCCGATCGCGAAGCCGGCGTGGCCGATCCCCCGCGCCGATCCGGCCGAGCCGCCGCGCACCGCCGCGCGTCGCTACACCGTGCATGCCGTCAACACGCCGCTGCCGGCGGTGCTGCTGAGCTGGCCGCTGCCGCCCGCGACCGATCCCGATCATGCCGCGATCGACGTCCTCGACGGCATCCTGTCGAGCGGGGAGAGCTCGCGGCTGTACCAATCGCTCGTCTATCGCGACCGTATCGCCGGCGAGACCGGCGTGATGGCGGACCTGCGCAAGGGCACCGGCATGATCACGGCCTATGCGCTGCTGACTGGCGGCAAGACCGTCGCCGAGGCCGAGGCGGCGCTGCGCCGCGAGATCGGCCGGCTGCGCGACGAGCCGGTCGCGGCCGAGGAACTGACGCGCGTCAAGAACCAGATCATCACCGGCGCCTTGAAGGCGCGCGAAACCGCCGAGGGCCGTGCGGGCACGCTCGCCAGCGACGTGATCCTCGAGAATGATCCGAACGCCAGCGATCGGCGCATCGCCGCGATCGAGGCAATCACCCCCGCCGACGTGCAGCGCGCCGCGCGTCGCCTGCTGGCGGACGACCGCGCGATCGTGATCGCGGATCTGCCCGCGACCGGCGACGTCGTCGACCAGACGATCGCGGTCGCATCGACCGTCCGCACCGCGCCCTTGATCGTGCCGCCGAACGCGCCGGTGCCGGTGCAGGCGGCTGCCGCGGATCGCATCCAGCCGCCGGCGCCCGGACAGCCGGTCACGCCGGCTTTGCCGGTGCCGGTCGAGCGCAAGCTTGCCAATGGCATGAAGCTGGTGGTGGTCGAGCGCCACGCCGTGCCGATCGTCACCGCATTCCTGGTGGCGCGCGGTGGCTCGTCGAGCGATCCGCAGGCCCGCGCGGGGCTGGCCGAACTCACCGCCGACGTGCTTACCAAGGGCACCGCCACGCGCTCCGCCACCGACATTGCGCGCACGATCGAGACGCTGGGCGGCGGCATCGGCGCCGACGCGACCCGCGACGGCATGTTCCTGCAGCTTACGGTCCGCACCGAGGCGCTGGCGCCCGCGCTGCGCGTCTTTGCCGACGTCGCGACCGCACCGGCCTTCCCGCAGGCCGAGATCGAGCGCGAGCGCGCCAAGCTGATCGACGGGCTGTCGATCGAATATACCACGCCCGGCTCGCTGGCATCGATGGTGGCGGCGCGCGCGCTGTATGGCGACGGGCCCTATGGCAAGCCGGCCAACGGCACGCCGCTCTCGCTCAAGCGAATCGCGCACGACGACATGGCTGCCGGCTATCGCGCCTGGTGGCGGCCGGATGCGGTGACCCTGGTGATGGTGGGCGACATCACGCCCGATCACGCCGCGGCCGAGGCCGAATCGCTGTTCGGCGGCTGGCACGCGCCCGCCACGGCAGTACCGGCGGCACCCGCCGCAGCAGCACTGCCTGCGCCGCGTACGATCGTCGTCGATCTCGCCCGCACGCCGCAGGCAGCGGTGTGGCTGGCCCGGCCGACGATCGCGCGAATCGACCCGCGTTATTATGCGATGACGGTCGCCAACGCGGCGCTCGGCGGCGGCTTCGGCTCGCGCCTGAACCAGGAGGTGAGGGTGAAGCGCGGATTGGCCTATGGCGCGAGCTCGTCATTCCAGGCGCGGCGCATGGCCGGCCCGCTGACGGTCGCGACCCAGACCAAGAACACGACCGTGCCGCAGGTGGTGACGCTGATGCGCGGCGAGATGGCGCGGATGGGCAGCGAATTGGTGCCGACGGCGGAACTCGAAGCGCGCAAGGCGACGTTGATCGGCGGATTCGGCCGCGCAACCGAGACGACCGACGGGCTCGCCGGTCTGACCGCCGGGCTCGTGCTGGAAGGCGCGCCGCTATCCGAGATTGCGCGCTATGCGCCGTCGGTCGCGGCAGTGACGGCGGAGCAGGTGCGCGCGGTCGCGGTCGACCTGATCGACCCCAAGGCCGCGAGCACGATCATCGTCGGCGATGCCGGCCAGTTTCTGCCGGCCCTGAAGGCGGCTGGCGTGACGCCGGAGGTGATTCCCGCCGCGACGCTCAACCTCGATAGCGCGACGCTGCGCTGAACCGGTCGACGATTTCGTCGAACTATCCGGCGTGGCGGCAGGGGCCGAGGCCGGTCAGCACCACCTGATAATCCGCGCGCGCCGCATCGGCATCCTCGGGCGACTGGCCGGTGACGGCGCCTTCCGGAAGGCGCTGCGGCAGTCCGCAGGCGAGCCGATACCAGAGCAGGCTGTCGGGCTTGGGCGGGGCCGCGCTGTCGTCGACCAGCTCGGTCAGCGCCACCGCCCAGCGCGGCCGCTCGCCCGGACGGCGCAGCACGTTGAGCGAGATCGGGCGACGATCGGCCGTCCGCAGGAAAATCTGCGTCTCGCTTTCGCCGGGGAGCGATCCCGCGACATGGAAGGCGCGTTGCACCCCCGTCACCTGCGGCGGTGCATCGGCCGCGACCGACGCCGTGAGAATCGAGCGCAGCCGCGCCTCGTTGTCAGGCGTGCGCGGCACCTGCGCGCGCGCGCCGACGAGCCGCAATTCGCCCGATCGCGCGGTCGGCGCGGCGAGCAGCAGCACCGGGACCGCTTTCAGCTTACGCTTCTTGTCGGTCGGCAGGTCGACCAGATAGCTCACCTGCGGCGGCAGGTCGGCGCGGCCGCTGACGAGCGCGCGCACGTCGGCATGGACGTAATAGCGTGTCTTGCCCGGTGGTACGTCGCCGGCCTCGGCCGGCTTCAGCGGCACCGCACTGACGATGTCCGCGGCGACGGCAAGCGGAGCCGCGAAGGCCATGTCGGCGAGTTCGACATAGCCATAGTCGTCGGTCAGGCCGCCATTAACCACGGGCGGCGGCGCAGCCGCGACCAAAGTCGTATATGCGAGCGCCGCGCCGAGCAGGCGCACGAGGGTAAGACGAGCCATAGGCAGGGTGTGCCATGGCCGCGGCCCGAACGACAAGCGCGCGATCGTATACGTAATCGTTAAAATGGGACGACAAAGGGTTTGCGCAACCGCCGAGGCCACGATAACAATGCACCCAGTTTCGTGCATCGGGACGCAAGAACCTGTCGCGAGCTACGAGCTACGAGCAAGGGCTGACTGGGGGTGCCCTTCCTCAGCGTGCCTATTACCGTCTGGAGGGAGTGACGTTCCTTAATGGCTTACGCTGATCAACCCGCAATGAGCCCGCGGAAAATGGCGGGCATTGCCTTCGTGGTCCTGTTCCACGCGCTAATCGGCTATGCCTTCATCACCGGTCTGGCTTTCAACGTCATCAAGAAAGCTGCGCAGGATCTGAAGGTCGTCGACGTTCAGGATCAACCACCGCCGCCTGAGCAGAAGCCGCCACCACCGCCGCCCGACCAGAAGGTCGAGCCGCCGCCAGTGGTTGCGCCGCCGCCGATCGTGCAAACCCCGGCGATTTCCGCGCCTGCGATCGTGTCGGTTCCGACGCCTCCGCCGGCTCCGGTGATCACGCCGGCCGCACCTCCGGCTCCGCCGCCGCCGCCACCGCCGGTGGTGTCCAAGGCTGCCGGTGCCAAGGGCGATCCGGCGCAGTGGATCACCAACGACGATTATCCGCCAGCCGCGCTGCGCGAGAATCGTGAGGGTGTGACCAAGATTTCCTGGCAGATCAACGAGCAGGGCAAGGTCGAGAATTGTCAGGTCACCGAATCGAGCGGTTCGCCCGACCTTGACGAGACTGCGTGCCGTCTGATCACCCGCCGCGGCAAATATTCGCCCGCGATGGACCAGTCGGGCCGGCCGATGCGATCGACCGCACAGCGCAACGTGCGCTGGGTGGTGCCGAAGGAATGACCCTCATGAGCGCCGGTCCGCAACCGGACCGGCGCTGATTGCCAACGAACCTTTTCGAAGAAGGACTAGCGCGACTATGACGACCCCAGCCGCCGGCGCTGCCGCAGCCAACTCCAATCCCTATGGCCTGATGGCCGCGCTCCACCAGGGCGGTGTTATCGCCTGGTCGGTGTTCATCATCCTCGTCATCATGTCGGCCGCGACGTGGTACATCATGTTCACCAAGCTGATCGAGCAGCAGAAGGTGCTCAATCAGGCGAAGCGCGTGCGCACCAATTTCTGGGGCACGCCCACGATCCGCGACGGCGTGAACAAGCTCGAGAAGAATTCGGCCTACCGCCAGATCGTCGACGACGGCCTGCTGGCGCAGGAGCAGCACACCAAGCTGATCGATCCGGTCGACCAGCATGAGTGGCTGCTGGGCAGCCTGTCGCGCTCGACCGCGGCGATCAACTCGAAGCTCGGCACCGGCCTCGCCGTGCTCGCGACGGTCGGTTCGACCGCACCGTTCGTCGGCCTGTTCGGCACCGTGATCGGCATCTACCGCGCACTCATCAAGATCGGCGCTGCCGGTCAGGCATCGATCGACGCCGTCGCCGGCCCGGTCGGCGAGGCGCTCATCATGACCGCGCTCGGCCTGATCGTGGCCGTTCCCGCGGTGCTCGGCTACAACTGGCTCGTTCGCCGCAACAAGGTCGTCGCCGAGCAGATCGGCGTCTTCGCCAACGACCTGCATGGCTACATGGTGTCGAACGGTGCGGTGCGCCCGCTGCTGGTCTCGGCCAAGGCCGCCACGCCGGTTCCCCCGGTCAAGACCGGCTCGGCCGCGATCAACCCCAAGGCGTAAGCTGATGGCGCGGGCGGGGCCGCAACGCCCCGCCCGCCGCTCCATCGCGGCGGCTGTTACCGTCACGACCAGAAATAGGAATCCTTTCGTATGGCGATGAGTGTCGGTTCCGCCGAAGAAAACGCCCCGATGTCCGACATCAACACGACGCCGCTCGTCGACGTCATGCTGGTGCTCCTCATCATCTTCCTGATTACCGTGCCGGTCGTGATCCAGACGGTCCCGGTTCGCCTTCCGAAGGTCGTCTACGAGCCGACGACCAGCAAGCCCGAGAACGTCGTGCTGTCGATCCGCGGCGACAAGGCCGGTGGTTGCGAAGTCTATTGGGGGCAGACCCGCGTTACCGCGCAGGAACTGCTCGACCGTTCGGTCGCCAAGCTCCGGCTTGAGATTGACAAGCAGGGTGGCCCTAGCGCGCCCGGCCTGGAACTGCCCGAGGTGCACATCCGCGCCGACGTCGATACGCCCTGGCGGTGCATCGGCGGTGCGATGACCAACGTCGCCCGCGCCGGCTTCGCCCGCGTCGGCTTCATCTCGCAGCCGGAACCCGGTACCTATCACTCGGTCGTGGAGTAAGACCTTATGGCAATGAGCTCGGGCTCCGCCGAGGGCGAGCCGATGATGGACATCAACACGACGCCGTTGATCGACGTCATGCTGGTGCTGCTCATCATGTTCATCATCACCATCCCGGTGCAGACCCACGCCGTGAAGCTGGATCTGCCGCAGAACACCAACGCTCCGCCGCCGCCGATCTTGCCGGTCAAGAACGAAGTGCGGGTCGATCCGGCTGGGATCATCTATTGGAACGGTTCGCCGATCAATCTGACGGTCCTGCGCCAGTATCTCGACCAGACCCAGTCGATGAACCCGATCCCGGAGCTGCATCTGCGGCCGGATCCGCAGGCCCGCTACGAGGTCGTCGACGAGGTGCTCGCGGTGACCAAGCGTGCCAACGTGTCCAAGATGGGCTTCATCGGCAACGAGGCTTATGCCGGCCTCTGATTGAGACCGTCGCAAGTGACAGAAGAAGGGCGGGCCGGCTGGCTCGCCCTTTTTTTGTTTGTGCGCTTAGGGAGCAGGCTCTGCAGGTTCGTATCCTTTGATTGTTGCCCCTGCCGATGGGCACTCGCGAGCGCCGCTCCTTGCGATCGAGCCCTGGCGCTCGCGGCACCGCCGCCCCGCGAGCGGTTCATCGCCAACATCAGCCTATGCGCGGAACCCTTGGCGAGGCTGAACGCTGATATTGTCAGATCGCATGGCGCGATCATGGAGGATCCCATGGGTGAACTGACCGACAAGATCAAAGGTGCCGCGAACGAACTGGTCGGCAAGACGAAGCAGGTCGCTGGCGACGCGCTCGACCGTCCCGACATCCAGGCCGAAGGCGTCGCGCAGGAGGCTGCCGGCCACGTCCAGAACGCCAAGGGTGCGGTCAAGGGCGCGCTCGGCGACAAGATCTGAGACCGTCCGCCTGACAGCGATCATGCACCCCGGCCGGTGGCCGGGGTGTTTCGTGTTTGTTCTCACCGCTAATCAAGATCAATTGGCACGCCGTCCGCAATGACCTAGAGCTTATGCTCGGAGGTGGGCGTGTCGGGTCATGTCTGGATTGTGGCGGCGCTAGTCCTCGTCGGCGCCTATCTCGTCGGGTCCATCCCTTTTGGTATCCTGGTCACCCGTGCCGCCGGCGCGGCCGATCCCCGTTCGATCGGTTCGGGCAATATCGGCGCGACCAATGTGCTGCGCACGGGTCGGAAGGGGCTTGCCGCGCTCACGTTGCTGCTGGATGGCGGCAAGGGTGCTGCCGCCGTCCTCATCGTCGAGGCAATTGAGCCAGGCTTCGGTCCGCTCGCGGCGGTCGGCGCCTTCTTCGGGCACGTTTTTCCGCTGTGGCTCGGGTTCAAGGGTGGCAAGGGGGTTGCGACCCTGCTCGGCGTCGTCCTGGCACTTTGCTGGCAGGCCGGGCTTGTAGCATTGGCGGTTTGGCTTCTGGCGACCTTGCTGACGCGATATTCGTCGATCGGTGGCATGAGCGCGGCGATCGCGGCCCCGGTGGCGGCGGCCTTCTTCTTCCGCGCCGATCTCGTCATCATATTGCTCGTGTTCGCGCTGGTTCTCGTGTGGCGGCATGGCGCCAATATCGCCCGATTGCTGGAGGGGACCGAGCCGCGCGTCGGCCGTTCCGCCGACGCCTGACGGGCTTGAGCGATCCTGAGGCCATTGCGCGGCTGCGGCTGATCCGCACGCCGTCGATCGGCCCCGTCACCTATCGCCAACTCCTGCGTCGCTACCCCACCGCATCCGAGGCGCTCGATGCGCTGCCGGCGCTTTCGCGACGTGGCGGCGGCGCTCCCCCACGCGTGACGCCAGCGGTCGAGGTCGAGCAGGAGGTTGCGCGCGTCGCCGCGCTGGGTGCGCGCTATCTGTTTCTGGGCAACCCGATTACCCCACCTTGCTGGCCGAAATCGAGAGCGCGCCGCCCGCGCTGATCGTAAAGGGGCGATCGGATCTGCTCGGCCGCGCATCGGTGGCGATGGTCGGTGCCCGCAACGCCTCTGCAGCGGGGATGCGGTTCGCGCGCATGCTGGCGCACGATCTGTCGCTCGAGCAGCAGGTGGTGGTGTCCGGGCTCGCCCGCGGCATCGATACCGCGGCGCATGCCGGCGCGTTCGACGGCGGCACGATCGCGGTGATCGCCGGCGGGATCGACACGATCTACCCGCCGGAAAATGCCGAGCTGCAGGCGGCGATCGCCGAGCGCGGCCTGCTCATCGCCGAGCAACCGCCGGGCGTCGAACCGCGCGCACGCCATTTCCCCTCGCGCAATCGCATCATCGCCGGGCTCGCGGAGGGCACGGTCGTGATCGAGGCGGCGCCGCAATCGGGCTCGCTCATCACGGCGCGGTTGGCGGCGGAGTCGGGGCGCGAGGTGATGGCGGTGCCGGGCTCGCCGCTCGATCCGCGCGCGCAGGGCTGCAACCAGTTGATCCGTGACGGCGCCATCCTCGTGCAGAATGCCGCCGATGTCCTCGCCAGCCTCAATCCCTTCGGCAGCACCCGCGTCGCCGCACCGCGCGAATCGTTTCAGGCCGCACCCATCGAAGCACCGAGCGATCACGATCGGCGCGCGGTGCTCGACCTGCTTTCACCCACGCCGGTCGCGATCGACGAATTGATCCGCCAGTCCGGCCTGCCCCCGGCGGTCGTCCAGACCGTTCTGCTGGAGCTGGAACTGGCCGATCGGCTCGCCCGTCATGCCGGCGGGCGCATCTCCCGTATCTGACGATGGCTTGACGGCGGGTGCTTCTGGCCGCCACCCTCGCGCGCATAGGCTAGGGATCCCATATAAACGCCATGAAGCTCGTCGTCGTCGAATCTCCGGCCAAGGCCAAGACCATCGAGAAGTATCTCGGACCGGGCCATCGCGTGCTCGCTTCCTACGGTCACGTCCGCGATCTGCCGCCCAAGGACGGGTCGGTGAATCCGGATGACGGCTTCGCGATGGAGTGGGAGCCTTATGCCGACAAGGCCAAGCAGCTCAAGGCGATCGCCGACGAGGCGAAGACCGCGGACTCGCTGATTCTCGCGACCGATCCCGATCGCGAGGGCGAGGCGATTTCGTGGCACGTCCAGGAGGTCTTGCGGAAGAAGAAGGCGCTGCCGAAGCACGTCGAGCGCGTCACCTTCAACGCGATCACCAAGCCGGCGGTGCTGGAGGCGATGGCCAATCCGCGCGCGCTCGACGAGGATCTGATCGACGCCTATCGGGCGCGCCGCGCGCTCGATTATCTGGTCGGTTTCACGCTCTCGCCGGTGCTGTGGCGCAAATTGCCCGGCGCCAAGTCCGCCGGGCGCGTCCAGTCGGTCGCGCTGCGGCTGGTGGTCGATCGCGAGCGCGAGATCGAGCTGTTCCGCGCGCAGGAATATTGGTCTGTCGCGGCCGCGATGGAGCAGGACGGCGTGCCGTTCCTCGCGCGGCTGGTGCGGTGGCGCGGCAACAAGATCGATCGCCTCACGATCGGCAATGGCGGCGATGCCGAAAAGGCGCGTACGGACGTCGAGGCGGGGCGCTTCTCGGTCGTCTCGGTCGAGACCAAGCCGCTCACCCGCAATCCGCCGCCGCCCTTCACCACCTCGACCATCCAGCAGGAGGCGGCGCGCAAGCTCGGCTTCTCGGCCAGCCACACGATGCGCGTGGCGCAGGATCTCTACGAGCAGGGCGCGATCACCTACATGCGGACCGACGGCGTGCAGATGGACGGCAGCGCCATCTCCGCCGCGCGCGCCGCGATCGTCGATCGCTACGACGGCGGCTACGTTCCTGAAAAGCCGCGCCAATATACAGCTAAGGCCAAGAATGCGCAGGAAGCGCACGAGGCGATCCGTCCGACCGAGTTCACCCGTGACAAGGTCGGTTCGGGCGACCATGCCCGCCTGTACGATCTCGTGTGGAAGCGCGCGCTCGCCAGCCAGATGGCGTCGGCGCGGCTGGAGCGCACGACGGTCGAGATGGAAGACGGCACCGGCCAGCATGGGTTGCGCGCGACCGGGCAGGTCGTGCTGTTCCCCGGCTATCTCGCGCTCTACGAAGAGGGCCGCGACGATGCGGAGGACGAGGACGCCAAGCGCCTGCCGCGCATGAGCGAGGGCGACGCCCCCGCCAAGAAGGCGGTGACCGCCGAGCAGCATTTCACCCAGCCGCCGCCGCGTTATTCGGAAGCCAGCCTCGTCAAGAAGATGGAGGAGCTCGGCATCGGCCGCCCCTCCACCTATGCCGCGACGCTGCAGACGCTGAAGGACCGCGACTATGTCGTGCTGGAGAAGAACCGCTTCATCCCGCAGGAAAGCGGCCGGTTGCTGACCAGCTTCCTCGAGCGCTTCTTCGAGAAATACGTCTCCTACGATTTCACCGCCGGGCTGGAGGAGGAGCTGGACGACGTGTCCGGCGGCCGCGCCCAGTGGCAGGCGGTGCTCGACGCCTTCTGGCGCGACTTCAAGCCGAAGACCGCCGAGGTGATGGAGCAGAAGCCGTCCGAGGTGACCGCGGCGCTCGACGAGTTCCTTGCGCCCTATCTGTTTCCCGACAAGGGCGACGGCACCGATCCGCGCGCCTGCCCGTCGTGCGGTAACGGCAAGCTGGCGCTGCGCGGCGGCAAATATGGCGCGTTCGTCGCCTGCTCCAACTATCCCGACTGCAAGTTCACGCGCCGCTTCGCGCAGGGCGGCGGCGAGGCGGCCGAGGCTGATACCGGCCCCGCCGAAATGGGCACCGATCCCGTTTCCGGCGAGCTGGTGACGCGCCGCTCGGGACGGTTCGGGCCGTATATCCAGCTGGGCGACGGCAAGGACGCCAAGCGCGCCTCGATCCCCAAGGACGTGCCCGAGCTCGATCTGCCGATGGCGCTGAAATTGCTGTCGCTGCCGCGCGAGGTGGGCGTCCACCCCGAAAGCGCCAAGCCGATCACCGCCTCGATCGGCCGCTACGGGCCGTATCTTGCGCATGACGGCAAATATGCGCGGCTGGCCTCGACCGCCGAGGTATTCGAGACCGGCATGAACGCCGCGGTGGCGAAGCTCGCCGACGCGGCCAACGGCGGCGCCCGCGCCCGCGGGGCCTCGCGCGAGCCGATCGCGACTTTGGGGGACAGCCCGGTCACGGGCAAGCCGGTGAAGGTGATGGAGGGCCGGTTCGGCCCCTATGTCACCGACGGCGAGACCAACGCGACCCTCCCCAAGGGCACCGACCCCGCCACGCTGGCTGCCGAGGCGGCGCTGACCCTGCTGGCCGAACGCGCCGCGAAGGGGCCGCCCAAGGGCAAGAAGAAGCCCGCGCGCAAGGCACCGGCGAAGGCCGCGGCCAAGAAGGCGCCGGCGAAGAAGGTGGCAGCCAAGGGGGCGGCGGCAAAGGGTGCAGCGGCCGAGAAGTAACCGGCGGCGGCGAGGGAATTGATGGCGACATCGCGCCGTCATGCCAGCGAAAGCTGGCATCTCCAGAGGCGCAGCGCGACCGGGCAATACAATCCTCACGAGATCCCAGCTTTCGCTGGGATGACGGAATGGGCGGGGGGAGTGGCACAGGGCGGTTGGACCTACATCATGACCAACCGTCCGAACGCACGTTGTATGTCGGCGTGACGGCCGACCTCGCCGCAAGAGTGGCTCAGCACCGGATGGGAGATGGATCGTCTTTCTGCCGCCGATACAACCTGACCCTGCTGGTGCATGCCGAGCCGCACGCCACGATGCTTGACGCGATCGCGCGCGAGAAGGCGCTCAAGGCATGGCGGCGGGACTGGAAAGAGGCGTTGGTCGAGGGGAGCAATCCCGACTGGCATGATCTGTCGCGCGACCTGCACCTCGCCTCGTGAGATCCCAGCGTCCGCCGGGATGACGGGCATGACCCATGCACCCTGACGTTGCCCTTCGCGCGTCATCCGCCTAAGCACCGGCGCTTCCGACGCAGCATCCGGAGCCCCATGCGCCTGTCCCGCTACTTCCTGCCGGTGATGAAGGAATCGCCGGCCGACGCGCAGATCGTCAGCCACAAGCTCATGCTCCGCGCGGGCCTCGTGCGGCAGACGGCGGCGGGGATCTATGCTTGGCTGCCGCTCGGCCTGCGCGTGCTGCAGAAGATCGGGCAGATCGTGCGCGAGGAGCAGGATCGCTCGGGTGCGGTCGAACTGCTGATGCCGACATTGCAGAGCGCCGATCTGTGGCGTCAGTCGGGCCGTTACGACGCCTACGGGCCAGAGATGCTGCGCATCACCGACCGGCACGAGCGCGAGATGCTGTACGGCCCGACGAACGAGGAGATGGTCACCGCCATCTTCCGCGACGCCGCGCGCTCCTATCGCGATCTGCCGCGCACTTTGTACCACATCCAGTGGAAGTTTCGCGACGAGGTGCGCCCGCGCTTCGGCGTGATGCGCGGGCGCGAGTTCCTGATGAAGGACGCCTACAGTTTCGACATGGACGAGGCCGGCGCACGCCACAGCTACAACCGCATGCTCGTCGCCTATCTCAACACCTTCGCGCGGATGGGGCTGCGCGCCATCCCGATGCAGGCCGATACCGGCCCGATCGGCGGCGACCTCAGCCACGAATTCATCGTGCTGGCGCCGACCGGCGAGAGCGACGTCTTCTACCATGCGAATTGGGAGCGGCCGGCCGAGCTTTCGGCGGTGGATTTCGAGAATGTCGCCGGGCTGCAGGCGATCGTCGACGGCTATACCGCCGATTATGCCGCGACCGATGAGAAGCGCGACGAAGCGCGCGAGGCGGAGGCCGGCGACGCGCTGCGCCAGTCGCGCGGGGTCGAGGTCGGCCACATCTTCTACTTCGGCACCAAATATTCGGATCCGATGGGGTTGCGCGTTCAGGGTGCCGACGGATCCGAGGTGATGCCGCACATGGGCAGCTACGGCATCGGCGTGAGCCGGCTGATGGGCGCGATCATCGAGGCGAGCCACGACGACAAGGGGATCGTCTGGCCCGAGGCGGTGGCGCCGTACAAGGTCGGCCTCATCAACATGCGGGCCGACGATGCTGCCTGCGCGACGGCGGCGGACGATCTCTACGCCAAGCTGCAGGCGGCCGGCGTCGAGGTGCTGTATGACGACCGCGACGAGCGGGGCGGCGCCAAGTTCGCGACGATGGACCTGATCGGCCTGCCCTGGCAGATCGTCGTCGGCCCGAAGGGGCTGGCGAACGGGGTGGTGGAGCTGAAGCGTCGCGCCGACGGCGAGCGCATCGAACTGTCGGCCGCCGACGCGGTGGCGAAGGTCGCGGGGTGAAACGGGTTCGTCATCCCAGCGCACGCTGGGATCTCCCGCTAGCAAGCGCGACTCCCGCCGCACGAGATCCCAGCCTTCGCTGGGATGACGGCTGGTCGGGGCTATTATGCTGACCCGCTACGAACGCACCGTCGCGCGGCGCTACCTTTGGCCCGGTCGCGGCGAGGGGATCATCGCGGTCGTCGCCGGTTTCTCGCTGCTGGGCGTCACGCTCGGCGTCGCCGCGCTCGTGATCGTGATGAGCGTGATGAACGGCTTCCGCGCCGAATTGTTCGACAAGACGATCGCGCTCAACGGCCATGCGGTCATTCAGGGCTATGGCAACCGGCTCGACGATTGGCGCCGCGTCGCCGAGGTCGCGCGCAGGACGCCCGGCGTGGTCTCCGCCACCCCGCTGATCGAACAGCCGCTGATGAGCAGTCACGAAGGCCGGGTGGAAGGCGTCGTCGTGCGCGGCATGGCGCTGCCAGATCTGCGCGGCTCGGCGATCGCGCGCAAGATCGTCACCGGCTCGCTCGCCGAGGTGACGCCGGGCTCGGGCAATGTCGCGATCGGGGCGCGGCTGGCCGAGGCGCTGGGCGTCCAGGTCGGCGGCCAGATCAGCCTCATCAACCCTGCCGGGCCGTCGACGCCGTTCGGCACCGCGCCGCGCATCGTCTCCTATCGCGTCGCGGCGACCTTCGAGGTCGGCATCTACGATTATGACAACACCTTCGTCGTGATGCCGATCGCCGATGCGCAGACCTTGCTGCTGCTGGGCGATGCGGTCGGCATGATCGAGGTGAAGACGGTCGATGCCGATCGCGTGGGCGCGATCCTCGCGCCGCTCGCTCCGCAGGTCCGCGGCGACGCGGTCATTTCCGACTGGCGGCAGATGAACAGTTCGCTGTTCGAGGCGCTGCAGGTCGAGCGGGTGACGATGTTCATCATCCTGTCGATCATCATCGTCGTCGCCGCGTTCAACATCCTGTCCTCGCTCATCATGCTGGTACGCGCCAAGACGCGCGACATCGCCATCCTGCGCACGATGGGCGCGACGCGCGGCGCGCTGGTGCGAATCTTCCTGATGGTCGGGATGTCGATCGGCGTGCTCGGCACGCTCGGCGGCCTCGCCCTCGCCTGGATCGCGCTGCGCTATCGCCAGCCGGCGGTCGATCTGGTGCAGCGGCTGACGGGGCAGAATCTGTGGGATCCGTCGGTGCGGTTCCTCACCGAATTGCCGTCGCGGACCGACCCGGTCGAGGTGACCGCGATCGTGATCATGACGATGGTGCTCGCCTTCCTCTTCACCCTCTATCCCGCGCTGCGCGCGGCGCGCACCGATCCGGTGCAGGTGCTGCGCTATGAGTGAGCCGCTGGTCGTCACCGGCCTCGCCCGCTCGTTCGAGCAGGGCGGCAAGCGGATCGACGTGCTGCGCGGCGTCGATCTGGCGGTGCGCGCGGGCGAGATCGTGGGGCTGCTCGGTCCCTCGGGCTCGGGCAAGTCGACCCTGTTGCAGGCGGTGGGGCTGCTCGAGGGCGGCTTCGACGGATCGATCCGCATCGCCGGCGAGGAAGCCGGCAAGCTCGGCGACGACGGCCGCACCCGGTTGCGGCGCGAGGCGCTGGGCTTCGTCTATCAATTCCATCATCTGCTGCCGGACTTCACGGCGGAAGAGAATGTGGTGCTGCCGCAGCTGATCCGCGGCCACGATCCGGCGGCGGCGGGGGAGCGCGCGCGCACCCTGCTCGACGCGCTGGGCCTGGCCGAACGGCGCGACCACCGGCCCGCGCAATTGTCGGGCGGCGAGCAGCAGCGCGTCGCGGTGGCGCGTGCGCTCGCCAACCGCCCGGCTCTGGTGCTGGCCGACGAGCCCACCGGTAATCTCGACGAGGCGACCGCCGATCGCGTGCTGGCCGAATTGCTGCGGCTGGTGCGCGGCGAGGGCGCGGCGGCGCTGATCGCGACGCATAACGAGCGGCTCGCCGCGCGAATGGATCGCGTCGTGCGGTTGTACGAAGGGCTGCTCGCCTGAGGTTACCGACGGGTAACCTTTCCGCTTAATCCGCATTTTACAGCCTTCATGCAAATCC
The DNA here is from genome assembly GCF_019930585.1 of Sphingomonas nostoxanthinifaciens. Taxonomy (NCBI): domain Bacteria; kingdom Pseudomonadati; phylum Pseudomonadota; class Alphaproteobacteria; order Sphingomonadales; family Sphingomonadaceae; genus Sphingomonas; species Sphingomonas nostoxanthinifaciens. Next base: position 562,813 of record NZ_CP082839.1, read on the forward strand.
CGTGAGCGATCGGGGATGTGCTGACAGTGCGCTGGTTTCTGAAATTGGTGCGCGCCGAGAGAGGCTCCGTGCTCGTGCTGGGCGCGTTATCGCTCACGTCGCTGCTCGGCATGACCGGCCTCGCGGTCGAGGCGTCCAACGGCTATGCCGTCAAGGTGCGCGATCAGCGCGTCAGCGACATGGCGGCGCTGGCCGCCGCCGTCGCCTATAAGAGCTCGTCGAGCCTGACGATCGCGCAGAAGGTGGCGAGCGACGTCGTCACCGCGAGCGGCCTCAGCGCGTCAAACGCGACGATCGCGCCGGATTCGACCACCAGCCCCACGCAGATCACCGTTTCGCTGACCGTGGCGGTGCCGATCCGCCTCGCTGCCGCAATTTCCAGTACGGCGAGCTACAACGTCACGAACAGCGCGACCGCGTCGCTGTCGACCGGCAGCCCGAGCGCCAGCCTCGCCTGCATCACCGCGTTGGGATCGAGCGGGAACACCGTATCGTCCGACGGCGGCGCCAGCATCCTGGCAAGCGGTTGCGCGATCAGCACCAATGGCGGCGTCTCTTCGTCGAACACCAGCGCGACCGTCACCGCCAAGCAGATCACCGCATCGGCGATCAACGACGCCTCGGCATCGTGGGGCGGGCAGGGCATCATCACGACGCCCACCGCGAAGAACTGGACGGTCAAGGCCAACGGCGCCAGCGACGGCATCCTGACCGGCAACACCGCGATCAAGAACGCGCTGTGCCTCGTCAACAAGCTGACCGGCACCGGCGACAGCGATTATAGCGACAGCAACACCAACTGCACGACCGCTTTGGTGTCGCCCGTGACGAACAAGGTCAATGGTGGCCAGTCGGTCACCTTCTCGTCGAGCAATCCGGCTCCGCAGATCGCGGCTTACTGGAACAGCAGCACCAGCACCTACACGATGCCGGCCGGCACCTATAAATATTCGTCGATCACCGTCAGCGGCGGCGTGACCGTCAACTTCACCGGTCCCGTGACTCTGTCGGCCGGATCGATCGACATGAGCGGCAACGGCATGACGATCGGCGACGGCGCGGTCACGGTCGAGGGGACGTTCGGCTTCAACAGCGGCAGCACCATCACCATCGGCAACGGTTCGCACAGCTTCGGCTCGCTGGCGGTCACTGGCGGGCGCACGTTGCGCATGGGGACGGGCGATCTCAACGTCACCGGCGCGCTGACCGAATCGGGCGGCAGCTTCATCTACATCAACACCGCCGCCGGCAATTCGATCGTGATCGGCAATAGCGGCAGCACCGGCATCGACGTGGAGGGCGGCTCGAAGCTGTGCTTCACGTCCGATTGCTCGACGCCGACCGCAGCCGCCACGACCTTCAGCGTCAACGGCACGATCACGACCGCCGGCGGCAGCACGCTGGTCCTGCCGATCGCGCCGACCCACGTCATCAACGGCGACCTCACGCTCAACGGCAGTTCGATCCTCGGCTCGGGCCTCTATGTCATCAAGGGCGGCTTCACGAACAATACCGGTGGCACGATGACCGGTAACGCGGTCACCTTCGCGCTGGGCGGCACCTTCACCTTGTCGGGCGGCACCTCGCTCGATCTGGCGGCGCCGACCGGCTCCAGCAGCTACGGCATCACCGACGTGCTGGTCGCCACGAAGTCCACCGCGGCCACCACGATCGGCGGCGGCAGCGCCGACAAATATTCGGGGCTGTTCTACGCACCCAAATCGCCAATGTCGCTGTCGGGCGGCTCGTCCATTTCGACCAACGGCTCGGCGTGCCTGATGGTGATGGTGCTGTCGGTCTCGTCGACCGGATCGGGCACGCTGAACGCCTCGAATTGCAGCGGGGTTTCGACCGGGTCGTCCAGTGCGAGTTCCGGCACGCTGGCGTTGATCCGATGAGGCGCGTCACGGCCCTGCTGCGCGCGCGCAAGGGCAGCGCGACGGTCGAGTTCGCGCTGACATCGCTGTTCCTCTTCGGCGTGCTGGTGGTCGGCCTCGATTTCGCGATGTACGCGCAGCAGAAATTGCGGCTCGGCGATGCTGTGGAGCAGGGGGCGATGATCGCCTTCCGCGCGCGGACCAACGCGCCGACGGTCGATACCAGCGGCATCACCAGCTACATCGCCAGCGTTGCGGGCGGAACACCGACCATCTCGTTCGAATGCAATGGCTCCTCGAGCTGCGGTAGCGGCGCGACACAGAGCGCCTGCGTGTCCGCGCCGGCCGCCGCCAACGGCTGGCCGACCTTCACCGCTTCGACCACGACCTGCGCCAGCGGCGGTTCGCCCGGTTATTATCTCGTGATCCGCGCGACGCGCGTCCATTCGTCGGTGATCGTGCCGGACAAATGGCTGGGCGGGACGACGATCGTGCAGCAGGCGGTGGTACGGCTGTCGTGACGCGACGGTCGATCGGCGATGCGCGCGGCGGGGCGGCGGTGGAGTTCGCGCTGGTGGCGCCGACCTTCCTGATGTTCCTGTTCCTTTTGCTCGACGGCGGGCGGATGATGTTCGCCAAGCAGGCGCTCTACGAGCTGGCCTCTGCATCGGCGCGTTGCGCGGCGGTCAACGCCACCACCTGCCCGCTGACCGGCAGCACGACGGTGAGCGACTGGGCGGCGGCGCGCGGCAAGGCGCGGTCGAACCTCGCGCTCGACCGCACGATGGTAACGGTCACGCAGGTCACCACCGCGACCGCCGGCGTGTGCGGCGGCGTCGCCGGCATGATGAAGTCGACGATCACGATGCCGTTCAAGAAGGGTGCGATGATGTTGCTGCCGCAGGCGGTCGCGCCGGCGAGCCTCGTCGCCACCGCCTGCTTCCCGACGTCGAGCTGATCTCAGCCCTTGCGGCCGGTTGCCGCCAGCGCCAGCAATGCGGTGGACAGGCCGAGCGCCAGCCACAGCACCCCGATCGCGCGCACCGGTCCGACCGGATGATAGAGCATGCCGTCGACCTGATGGAGCGAGACCGTCTCGATCGCGAACAATGTCGCAGTCGCGATCGTCGCCATTGCCGCGCCGCGGAGCGGGACGCTACTCCGGCGCAGGCGATCGAGCACGCGCACTGCGACGTACAGGCCGAGGATCGCCAGCCCGATGATCAGCATGAGTTGGGGCGCCCGTCGGCCGACATAATCGTCGAGCTCGACCAGCCAGTGCGCGGCCGCGAGGCTGAGCCGGTGGCGCGTCATCGCCACCACTTCCGCCGCGAATAGCAGGTTGATGGCGGCGATGACGTTCCAGGCGCGGCTGTCGCGCCGCGTTGCACGGGCGGCGGCAAAGGCGAGCAAAGCCGCCACGCCGAACGCGACGATGCCGGCCGCCTGTGTCGCATTGATCTGCATTCGAGCTCCCTCTATCCGGGTTTGCGGGGAACGTGCCAGCGGCGCGATGCGGGGGAACATCCACGGTGGCGATGGTTGCGGCGTACCTGATCTTTATCGTCGCCGCAGCCCTTTGTTTCGTGCTGATGCCGGTGCGTCGCGCGCTGCTCGCGGTGTTTCTCGGCGGCTGGCTCCTGCTGCCGGTCGGCCATTATCCGCCGTCCGCGCCGATTGGCCGGCTGACCTGGTGGGTCACGGGTGTCGCGGTGCCATCCGATATGCTGGTGACGAAGGCGTGGATCTCCGCGCTCGTGACGCTGCTCGGCGGCTTGGTGCGCGATTTCGCCACGGTGCGTCGCTGGCGACCGGCGCCGATCGATGCCGGCATGGCAGCATGGTGTGTGTGGCCGCTGGTCGACGGCCTGACGGTCGCAACACCGTCGCCGTCGCCGTGGATCGCGAGCCTCTACGTGTCGGGCGTGTGGGGGCTGCCGTGGCTGATCGGCCGGATCTGGTTCGGCGGCCGCACCAACGGCCGCGCGCTGCTGCGCGGGCTGGCGGTGGCCGGGGTCGCATGCCTGCCGATTGCCCTGATGGAGGGGGGGCAGCGGGCATTCCTCTACGATGCCATTTACGGCAATCACCCCTTCCAGGCCGATGGCGTGGCGCGCTACCTTGGCTTCCGGCCACTCGGTTTCTTCGAGCATGGCAATCAATATGGCATCTGGGTCGCGCTCTGCGCGCTCGCGGCGTTGTGGACCGCGGCGGCGCGGCGCGACCGCTCGGACGTGACGACGTGGCGGATCGTGGGCGGGGTCGCGGCGGCGATCGCGCTGGCTTCGCAATCGGTGGGCGCGATCCTGCTGCTGCTGATCGGGCTCGCGATCCTCGCCTGCTGGCGGCTGCGCTTCATCAAGCCGGCGGTGGTCGCGCTCGCTATCCTGATCGTCGCCGCCGGCGCGGTTCATCTGAGCGGCGTCGTTCCGTTGCAGACGATTGCGCGCCAGACCTCCGCCGGGCAGCGCACGCTTGCTTTCTTCCGCGCCGCCGGGCGCCAATCCTTCCTGTGGCGCTTCTCGCAGGATACGCGCACGCTGCCGGCGATGAAGGCCGCTCCGCTCCGGGGGGCGGCGAACTGGGGCTGGTTCGCGCCGTTCAACACCCGGCCGTGGGGCCTCGCGATGCTGATCATCGGGCAATATGGCCTGATCGGCTTCGGCCTGCTGTTCGGGACGCTCGCCGCCGCGGCGTTGGGCGCTATGCTGCGGCTGCGCGTGGCGAGCGTGTGGGCGCGCGATGCGGCAGCGCTGCCGCTGGCGCTGATCGTGATGCTCGCGCTGGCCGACGCGATCCTCAATTCCTTCTTTTTCTTCCCGGCCGTGCTCGCGGCGGGTGCAATCGCGGTGCGGCCGCCTTCACAGAATCGGTGGCGCCCTGCATAGTGAGGCGATGGCGCCCGCCGGATTCGTCCCACTTCGCATCTTCTCTGCCTTCACCATGCTGGAAGGCGCGATCGACCCCAAGGCGATCGCCGCCCGCGCCCGTGCGCTCGGCTTTCCCGCCGCGGCGATCACCGATCGCAACGGTCTCTACGGCGCGATGGCGTTCAGCGATGCGGCGAAGAAGGCCGGCGTGCAGCCGATCATCGGTGCGCTGCTGGGGGTCGCCCGGCCTGGCGGGGCGGAAGGCAAGCCGCCGGTAATCGACTGGCTGGCGCTGCTGGCGCAGGACGAGGCCGGCTACGACAATCTCTGCGCGCTCGTCTCGGCGGCACATCTCGACCGGCCGGATCACGAGGATCCCCACGTTTCGCTCGATCTGCTCACCCGGCGCAGCGATGGCCTGATCGCGCTGACCGGCGCCGGCGACGGCGCGCTCGCCCGATTGCTGGCGGCCGAACAGGTCGAGGCGGCGCAGCGTTACTGTGCCGGGCTGGAGGCCGCCTTCCCCGGCCGGCTCTATATCGAACTGGCCCGGCGCGGCGACGCGGTTGAGGAGGCGGCCGAGGCGGCGCTGATCGACCTCGCTTATGCCCGCGACCTGCCGCTGGTGGCGACCAATCCCGCCAGCTTCGCCGAGGCCGATTTCCACCCCGCGCACGACGTGATGCTGTGCATCGCCAGTTCCTCCTATCTGGAGGTCGCCGAGCGTGTCCGCTCCTCGCCCGAGGCGTGGATGAAGCCGGCCGATACGATGGCGGACCTGTTCGCCGACCTGCCCGAGGCGCTCGCCAACACTTTGGTGGTGGCGCAGCGCTGCGCCGTCGCCGCGCCGAGCCGCAAGCCGATTCTGCCGAGCCTCGCCGGCGATCGCGACGGCGAGGCGGCGATGCTCCGCCGCGACGCGCAGGCTGGGCTGGAGGCGCGGCTGGCCAAGCTCGCGCACCTCGCCGCCGATCGCGACGCCTATTTCACGCGGCTGGAGTTCGAGCTGGATGTCATCGTCCAGATGGGCTTCCCCGGTTACTTCCTGATCGTCGCCGATTTCATCAAGTGGGCGAAGGAACAGGGCATCCCGGTCGGCCCCGGCCGTGGGTCGGGTGCGGGCTCGGTCGTCGCGTGGGCGCTCACGATCACCGATCTCGATCCGCTGGCGCTCGGCCTGCTGTTCGAGCGCTTCCTCAACCCCGAGCGCGTGTCGATGCCCGACTTCGACATCGACTTCTGCGAAACGCGGCGCGGCGAGGTGATCTCGTACGTGCAGGCCAAATATGGCCGCGACCATGTCGCGCAGATCATCACCTTCGGCCGCCTGAAGGCCCGGGCGGTGTTGAAGGATACCGGCCGCGTGCTGCAGATGAGCTACGGCCATGTCGATCGGCTCGCCAAGCTCGTCCCCAACCATCCGACCGATCCGTGGACGCTGGGACGCGCGCTCAACGGCGTGTCCGAGCTTGCCGCCGAGATAAAGGCCGACAAGCAGGTCAAAAGGCTGTTCGATCTGGCGATGAAGCTGGAAGGCCTGCCGCGCCACAGCTCGACCCATGCGGCGGGCGTGGTGATCGGCGATCGGCCGCTCGACCAGCTCGTCCCGCTCTATCGCGATCCGCGCTCGGATTTCCCGGTGACCCAGTTCGACATGAAATATGTCGAGGGTGCGGGCCTCGTGAAGTTCGACTTCCTCGGCCTGAAGACGCTGTCCGTGCTGCAGAAGGCGGTCGAGATGATCGCGCTGCAGGGCGTCGCGCTCGATCTCCCGGCGTTGGAGTGGGACGATGAAGACGTCTACGCTCTGCTCCAGCGCGCCGACACGGTCGGGGTGTTCCAGCTCGAATCTGAAGGCATGCGGCGCACGCTTGCGGCGGTGCGACCGACCAATTTCGGCGACATCATCGCGCTCGTCTCGCTCTACCGGCCGGGTCCGATGGACAACATCCCGATGTTCGGCGACCGCAAGAACGGCCGCGCCGAAATCGAATATCCGCACGCTCTGCTCGAGACGATCCTCGCCGAGACGTACGGCATCTTCGTCTATCAGGAACAGGTTATGCAGGCGGCGCAGATCCTCGCCGGCTATTCGCTCGGTGATGCCGATCTGCTGCGTCGCGCGATGGGCAAGAAGATCCAGGCCGAGATGGATGCGCAGCGCCAGCGCTTCGTCGACGGTTGCGCGTCGACCAACGATATCGCCGCCGCCAAGGCCAACGAGCTGTTCGATTTGATCGACAAGTTTGCCGGCTACGGCTTCAACAAGAGCCACGCTGCTGCCTACGCGCTCGTCTCCTATCACACGGCGTGGGTGAAGGCGCACCACCGGCCGGAATTCTACGCGGCGTCGATGTGCTACGACATCAGCCTGACCGACAAATTGGCGATCTGGGCCGACGATATGCGCCGCTCGGGCGTCGAACTGCTGGCACCCTGCGTCAATGCGAGCGATGCCGAGTTCACGGTCGAGAATGGCGCGGTGCGCTACGGCCTCGGCGCGCTCAAGGGCGTGGGCGAGAAGGCGATGGAGCAGCTCATCGTCGAGCGACGCACCAACGGCCCGTTCAAGAGCCTCGACGATTTCGCCGACCGGGTCGATCCGCGCCTGCTCAACCGCCGTCAGCTCGAAAGCCTCGCCGGTGGCGGGGCGTTCGACGCGCTGGCGCCCGATCGTGCGGCGGTATTCGCGGCGGCCGAGACGATCCTCGCCCATGCCGCCGTCGCGCATGACGGGCGTCACAGCGGGCAGGGCGGGCTGTTCGGCGGCAAGGATGCCGGCGCGCCGCCGATCCGCCTCGTCGCGCAGTCGCGCTGGTCGGTGGCGGAGCGGATGGCGCAGGAGAAGGAGGCGTTCGGCTTCTATTTCTCGGCGCACCCGACCGATCGCTATCGCCACGTCGCGCGCAGCGAAGGTGCGCGCAGCTTCGAGCAATTGTGCCGCATCCCGGTTTCGTCCGAGCCGTCGCGCGACGAGCGCGGGCGGCCGGTGCCGCGCCCGACGCTGCGGATGGCGGCTTTGGTCGAAGAGGCGCGCTGGCGCACCTCGGCGCGCGGCAACCGCTACATGCTCGCCACCTGCTCGGATGCGACCGGGCAGTTCGTGGCCTCAAGCTTCGACGACGATGCGTCGGAGGCACTGGAGGCGGCAGCGCGTACCGGCGACTGCATGCTGCTGACCGTCGAGCTCGATCGGCGGCCCGGCGAGGAGACGCCGCGCGTGACGGTGCGCGGCGCCCGCCCGCTCGATGGCATGACCGCCAATGCGCGGCTGCTGATGGAGATCACGCTGGAGAGCGAGGCGGCGGTAGGGTCGCTCGCGGCGATCCTTGGCCAGCCCGGCGGCGGGCGCGGCGAGGTGGTGTTGGTGGTGCCGGCGGGCGCGGCGCCGGCGCGGCTGCGGATCGGCCGGGGTTATGCGCTCGACGGCGACGTGGTCGAGGCGATCGAGCGGCTGGGCGGTGTCAGCACGGTGACGCTCGAACCGATCGAGCCGCCGCGTCTCGCGCTGGTCAGCTGAAAAAGCCGCGCGCCGGGCGAGTTACGGAACGCCCGGCTCCCAGCGATAGCGGCCATCCGCGCCGGTGATGCGGCCGATGCCCGGGAACGGGAAATGCGGCGCGAACACCAGTTCGTGGCTGGCGGCGAGCTTGGCGAGCAGCGCCATGCGCTGCGCCTTGCCTTCGGCCTTGTCGCTATCATAGCCGATCGCCCAATCGGGCCGGGCGAGGCTGACGATGCTGCTGTGCGCGCTGTCGCCGATGTCGAGCAGCCGGCGGCCGCCCGAGCGGATTTCGTAGAGCGTATGGCCGGGCGTGTGCCCCGGCGCGGCGATGGCGAGGATGCCGGGCACGGGCTCGGTGCCGGCCGCGAAGGTCTGCACCTTGTCGGCGATCGTCGCCACCAGCGCCGCATTGGCGGGGTTGTTCTTCACGAACGCCCATTCGGCCTCGGCCATGCGGATCGTCGCGTTGGGGAAAGCGAGCTTGCCCGGCCCCGCCAGCAGGCCGCCGACATGGTCGCCATGGCCGTGGGTGATAAAGATGTCGGTCACCTGCGGCGGCATCACTTTCGCTGCAGCGAGGCTGGCCGGCAGCATGCCGGTGGCGCGCGGGCCGAGCCCGGTGTCGATCAGGACGATGCGGCCATTGCCCTTCACCAGCAAAGCGTCGACGCCGAGCGTGACCTTGTCGTCCGCCGCGCCCGCATCGCGCAACACCGCCGCCACCGCGGCAGGATTGGTATCGGCCCCGAAGACCGTGCCGTCATTGGGCACGACGTTGAGGGCGTCACGCAGCGCCACGATCTCGACCGCGCCCAGCGCGAAGGATTGAGCGCCCGGCGGTGCGGCGACGGGCGCGGCATGCGCGGCAATCGCCGCGGAGCCGGCCAACAGGAAGATCGCAAACGACCGGCGCATCGGGATCACCTCGCTCGATAAGGCGCGCCATGTCGCGCAAAGCGGCGATCGCGTCCAGCCACAAACAAGTTGCCCCGCCTGCCGGGGGGGAGGGGCAGGCGGGGCGGTGTTGGCGAGATCGAGCGAGCGGGGGGGCAAAGGGCTCGATCTCGTGGGAAAGAACCGTGTTGGCGCGGTATGGTTCCGACCGTTCGAAAGCGGAGCGATTTTATCGTGCGGCGCTCATCGAGAAGGGGCGTGCGATGGGGGCCGTGCCCCATTTGCGGTTCGGCGTCGCCTGCATGGAGAAGCGGAGTTCGCCGCCCGCCATGATCTCGTCGTGACGCAGATAAAGGCGGTCGAGCGGCCGTCCGTTCAACGTCACCCGCCCGATATAAGGATGTGCGTCGTCCAGCGCGTCGGCGACCACGTCGAACGTGCGCCCGTTCGGCAAATGAAGCGTGGCGTGCGCGACGAACGGGCGGCCGATCACATATTCGAGGCTGCCCGGCGTGACCGGGTAGAAACCCAGCGCGGTGAAGACCAGCCACGCCGACATCTGGCCGAGATCGTCATTGCCGGCGAGGCCGTCGGGCGTCGGCTTGTATTGGCTGTCGACGATCTGCTTCAGCCGCGCCTGCGTCCGCCACGGCGCGCCAGCATAATCGTAGAGATAGGCGACGTGGTGGCTCGGTTCGTTGCCGTGAATATATTGCCCGATCAGCCCGGCGATATCCTCCGAGTCCGAATAATCGACCTTGCTGTTGTCATAGTCGAACATCGCGTCGAGCTTGGCGACGGTGCGTGCATCGCCGCCGAGCGCGCGGACGAGGCCGGCCTCGTCCTGCGGCATGAACCAGCTATATTGCCAGGCATTGCCCTCGGTATAATCCGAGCCATATTTGATCGAGACTGGGTCGAACGGTGCGCGAAATGCGCCGTCGGCCAGCCGCGCGCGCACCCAGCCGCTCTTGGCATCGAAGCCGTTGCGCCAGTTGCCGGCGCGCTTCGTAAAGGTCGCCGCCACGTCGCTGCGCCCCATCGCCTGCGCCATGCGCGCGATGGTCCAGTCGTCATAGGCATATTCGACCGTCTTGGATGCCGCCTCCGGCTCGTGGTCCACGGCCACATAGCCCAGCTTCATATAATCGCCCAGGCCGCCATAGGGCGCGTAGGTCGCGCTCGCGACCATCGCGTCCAGTGCCTCCTTCGGGTCGAAGCCGCCAATGCCCTTCAGATAGGCGTCGGCGATCACCGGCACGGCGTGATAGCCGATCATCGTCCACGTCTCGCGGCCCTGAAACTGCCAAACCGGCAGGATGCCGAACGGGCTCGCCTTGCGGCTCTCGATCAGCGAGCGGACGACGTCGGTGGTGGTCTGCGCCGGCTGGATAAGCGTCAGCAGCGGATGCTCGGCGCGGAACGTGTCCCACAGCGAAAAGCTGGAGCGCACGGTGAAGCCCTGCGCCTGATGCACCTGATTGTCGGGCCCGCGCCAGCGCCCGTCGCTGTCGCTCGCCACCGACGGCGCCAGCAACGTGTGGTAGAGCGCGGTGGCGACGCTGCGCTCCATCGCCGGGGGCGCGGTGACGTCGATCGCGCCGAGCGCCTGCTCCCATGCGCTGCGTGTCCTGGCGCGGATCGCGTCGAAGTCGCCCGGCTCGCTCGCCAGATTGGCGATCGCGCCGGCTTCGTCGACCGAGGAGAGTGCGACCTTCACCTCGATCGGCCGCGTCTCCCGGCCGAAATCGAAGCGCGCGACGATCGCGCGGCCCTGCCGTTCGGCGACATTATCGGTGCCGCGCCCGGGTCCCTGGAAGCCCTTATAGGGCACATCGCTTTCGGTGTTGACGAAGGCGTGGCCTGTCGGCGCGGTGTCGAACCGCATCGCGAAGCACAGGATGCGGTCGGGCGCCCAGCCGCGCGTCTGGCGACAGCCGGTGACGATGCCGTCCTCGCGCTGGCGGATCGACGACCACAAGGTCTTGCCCGGATAATCGTAGAGCGAGGTGCGCAGATCGAGCAGCAGATGCGCTTCGCTGCCCTGCTGGAAGGTGTAGCGGTGGACGCCGACGCGCGTGCCGGCGGTCAGCTCGGCGCGCACCTGCCGATCGGCCAGCGTCACGGCATAATAGCCTGGCTGCGCCATCTCGCTCGCATGGTCGAACGGCGCGCGATAATGGTCGCGATCCAGCGGCACGTTGGACCCCGCCACCGGCATGACGAGGAAATCGCCGAGGTCGGAATGGCCGGCGCCCGAGAAATGCGTGTGGCTGAAGCCGTCGATCGTGCGGTCTTCGTGGCGATAGCCCGCCGCCCATTTGTAGCAGGCACGGATCACGCAGGCGGTGTTGGTGTCGGGCGAAAGCTGCACCATCCCGAACGGCGCCACAGCGCCAGGAAAGGTATGACCCTCGCCGCCGGTGCCGATGAACGGATCGACCTTGTCGTAGGTCGACGCCGCGACGGCGGGGGTGGCGAGGAGGAGAGCAATTGAAGGGAGGAGATGCATCTGCATGTCCTATCCGAAAGGACATGGCGAGATCATCCCCGTTCGTGCTGAGGAGAGGCCGAGCGAAGTCCAAGCCTCGTCTCGAAGCAGATGTCCTTCGAGACGGCACTTCGACAGGCTCAGCGCCTCCTCAGGACGAACGGTGGTTCACGCTTGCCCTGACGTGCGCCTGCATCGCGAGATGATATGCCGATCAGTTGCCCGCCGCCGTCACTGCATGAACCAGCCGTGGCTCACCACGATCGACTGGCCGGTGAGCGCGTTGGTGGGGAAGCCGGCGAGGAACACGGCCGTCTGCGCCACGTCGTCGACGGTGGTGAATTCGCCGTCGACCGTGTCGGCCAGCATCACCTTGTGGATCACGTCGTCCTCGCTGATGCCGAGCTCCTTGGCCTGCTCGGGGATCTGCTTGTCGACCAGCGGTGTGCGCACGAAGCCGGGGCAGATCACGTTGGAGCGCACGCCATGCTCTGCGCCCTCCTTCGCGACCACCTTGGCGAGCCCGATCAGGCCGTGCTTGGCGGTGACGTAGGGCGCCTTCAGCTTCGACGCCTCCTTCGAATGGACCGAGCCCATATAGATCACGCTGCCGCCGCGACCCTGCGCATACATATGCTTGAGGCACGCCTTGGTCGTCAGGAAGGCGCCGTCGAGGTGGATCGCGAGCAATTTCTTCCAGTCGGCGAAAGCGAAGTCCTGGATCGGTGCGACGATCTGGATTCCGGCGTTGGAGACGAGCACGTCGATGCCGCCGAATTTGGCCGCGACCGCCTCGATCCCGGCATTGACCTGATCCTCGTTGGTCACGTCCATCGCCACGCCCATCGCGCGCGCGCCGCTGGGATCGAACTCGGCGGCGGTGGCATTGGCGGCGTCGATGTTGAGATCGGCGATCGCCACCTTCGCACCGGCGGCGAGGAACTGCTTGGCGATATCCTTGCCGATGCCGCTGGCAGCGCCGGTGACGACCGCGACCTTGTCGGTGAGGCTCATGCGCGTTCCTTCTGTGACTTGGCGGGAGCCTTGGGCTCGTGCCGCGGGTGGACGAAATCGTAGACAGCGACGCCCGATGGCTCGGTCGGCTTGGTCAACACCTCGGGATGGGCGAGCGTCGTGCGCGCATTCTCATAGCCGGTGCGCCAATGGTCGAGCATCGTCTGCCGCGAGAATTCATAGTCCTTCGACTGGCCCTCGTAAGTCGGCGATTTGTAGACGAGCTGGACGATGTTGTAGACCGCCGGATCGGATGCAGCCTCGAGCAGGATCGCCTCGGGGGTGGCTTTCAGCGCGTCGGGAAGCTGCTGGTACAGGCTATTGAACGCGGCGCGCAATTTCTGCCGTGAGCGGAACTCGTCGGTGGCGGCACGGGTGCGGCTGGAAAACTGGACCTCCTTCATGCGCACGCCGACGGTCGACAGGTCGGTCGGCAACGGTCCGTCGGCGCTCCACAGATCGACCTGGAAGACAAGCGTGTCGAGATCCGACGGCGCCGACAGCACCCAGTCGAGCGGCGTGTTCGAGACCATGCCGCCGTCCCAATAATGCTCGCCGTCAATCTCCACCGCGGCGAAGCCCGGCGGCAGCGCGCCCGATGCCATCACATGCTCGGGCCGGATCGTGTCGACCGCATTGTCGAAATACGCGAAGTTGCCGGTGCGGACGTTCACCGCGCCGATGCTGAAGCGCAGTTCGCGCGCATTGATCCGATCGAAATCGACGAGCGTCTCCAGCGTGCCGCGCAGCGCCGACGTGTCGTACCAGCTCGTCGCCGCGGTCGCGCCGTTCGGCTGGAGCGGCGGCGGCGGGAAGCGCGGGCTGAAGAAGCCGGGCACGCCGGCCACCAGCACGCTGCCGGCAGCGAACTGGTTGAGCGTGCTGCGAAATTCGTTGTGGTCGGCAAGGAAAGGCAGCCAGCTCGCCCAGCCGACCGACCCGGCCGACACCCCTTCCCAGAAGCTGCGCAGCTTGGCGACGCGATCCGCCGGTGCGTTGCCAGCGATGATCGCGCTGTTGATTGCGCCGATCGAGATGCCGGCGATCCAGGTCGGCTCGATCCCGTGCTCGGCCATCGCCTCGTAGACGCCCGCCTGATAGGCGCCGAGCGCACCGCCGCCCTGCAGCAGCAGCGCGATGCTCTCGAACGGCGTCGCCGTCGCCTGCGGGGCGGCGGCGGGCGCCTGCGCGCGCGGCGTCTTACTCACGCTCCGGCACCGGCACGTTGAAGCCGTTGAGCGTGGTCGAGACGAGCGCGTAGAGCCCGACAAGATAGATCAGCTCGTTGGTGCCGTGCTGGCCGAACGTCTCGACTGCAAGGCGATAGATCGGCTCGGGCAGGATACCGCCGCGCGCCAAAGCGAAGGAGAAATCGTAGGCGATGCTCTCCTCGGGCGAGAAATCGACCGGGTTCACGTCGGCCACCAAGGTCGCCAGCCGTTGCTGCGTCATGCCCTCGCGCTCGGCCACCGCGATGTGCGCATAGATTTCGTAGGCGGCGTCAAACCGTGCGCCGACCACCAGAATCGCGATCTGGCGGATGTTGTCGGGCAGCGTCGCCTCGGCAGTCATCGCCATGGTCAGATCCCAGATCGCCTTGCCGATGCGCGGCTCGTGCAGCCACGGATTCCACGGCCCCATCAGCGCGCCGTCGTCGTTTTCGACCTTGAAGTCATTGAAGTTGCTGGCGATGCCCTTGCGCATATCGTCATAGAGCGGCTTCTGGTCGGCAGAGAGCTCGGCGGGTGGGATCAGCGGCAGGCGCATGTTGGTCCTCCTTCACGAACGAGTCGAACGGCAGGCTACATCCCCCGTGTGACAGCTTGGTTCGCGGCTGCAACATGTTTACAGGACGGCGGGTTTAGAGCCGCGCCCGCCCGTTGCGGCGATCGACCAACCAGCATGAAGGAGTGCCCACATGGGCCAGGAAAACGTCACCGTCACCACCTCCGACGGCGAGATGCCGACGCACGTCTTCACCCCGACGGGCGACGGGCCGTGGCCTGCGGCGATCATCTATATGGACGCGCTGGCGATCCGTCCGGCTCTGCTTGGAATGGCGCAGAAGCTGGCGGACGAGGGTTATCTCGTGCTGCTGCCCGATCTCTTCTACCGTCACGGCCCGTATCCGCCGTTCGATCCCAAGGCGGTGTTCGCAGGCGATTTCCGCGAACTCATCGGTCCCTTCATGGCGACGACCGGCAACGCGAAGGCCGCCGAAGACACGCGCGCTTTGCTTGGCTGGCTGGAGAGCCGCACCGACGTTGCCGGCGAGAAGATCGGCGTGCTCGGCTTCTGCATGGGCGGGCGGATGGCGCTTTACGTTGCGGGCATCTTTTCCGATCGCGTCGCGGCGGCGGTGAGCCTCCACGGCGGCAACCTTGCGAACGACGCGCCCGACAGCCCGCATCTGCTGGCGCCGAAGATCGAGGCCGAGCTCTATGTCGGTGCTGCCGACGAGGATCATGCCTATTCGCCGGAGATGGCCGAGAAGCTCGAGGCGGCGCTGACCGACGCGGGCGTCAGCTACGTCCACGAATGGTATAAGGGATCGCATCACGGCTGGACGATGCCCGATTTCCCGGTCTACGATCCGCCCGCAGCCGAGCGATCGTGGGCGGCGACATTCGATCTGTTCGACCGCATCCTGAAATAGTTCTGGCGTAATGGGCCCGCCGGTCCCATCTGGCGGGCTATGCCTTTCAGTCGATTACCCACGCCTCTCGCCGAGGCGTTGACCGAACGCGGCTATGCCGCGCCCACCGCCGTCCAGGCCGCCGTCATCGAGCCGGCAGCGGAGGGTCGTGACATGATCGTCTCCGCCCAGACCGGATCGGGCAAGACCGTCGCGTTCGGGCTGGCCATGGCCGCCGACCTGATGCGCGACGGCGCGCTGCCCGCGCCCGGCCTGCCGCAGGTGCTGGTGATCGCGCCGACCCGCGAGCTGGCGCTGCAGGTCGCACGCGAGCTCGAGTGGCTCTACGCCAAGGTCGGTGCGCGCATCACGTCGTGCGTCGGCGGCATGGATCCCAGCCGCGAGCGCCGCACGCTCAGCCACGGCACGCACATCGTCGTCGGCACGCCGGGTCGTTTGCGCGACCATCTGGAGCGCGGTGCGCTCGTCCTGTCGTCGCTGCGCGTCGCCGTGCTCGACGAAGCGGACGAGATGCTCGACATGGGCTTCCGCGAGGATCTGGAGCAGATCCTCGACGCGACGCCGTCCGCGCGGCGGACCCTGCTGTTCTCCGCGACGATGCCCAAGCCGATCGTCGCCTTGGCCAAGCGCTATCAGCGCGACGCGCTGGCCATCTCGACCATCGGCGCCGAGCGTGGCCATGGCGACATTTCCTATCAGGCGGTGACAGTCGCGCCGTCGGATATCGAGAATGCCTGCGTCAACCTGCTGCGCTTCTACGAGCCGGATACCGCGATTCTGTTCTGCGCGACGCGCGAGGCGGTCAACCGCCTGCATGCAAGCCTCGTCGAGCGCGGTTTTGCCGCGGTGGCGCTGTCGGGCGAGCATTCGCAGTCCGAGCGCAACCATGCGCTGCAGGCGTTGCGCGACCGCCGGGCGCGCGTCTGCGTCGCGACCGACGTGGCGGCGCGCGGCATCGATCTGCCGTCGCTGAGCCTGGTGATCCACGCCGAGCTGCCGCGCGATGCGGAGGCATTGCAGCACCGTTCGGGCCGCACCGGGCGCGCGGGCAAGAAGGGCACCGCCGTGCTGATTGTCCCCTATCCGCGCCGTCGCCGGACCGAGGGCATGCTGCGCGACGCGCGCATCCAGGCCGAGTGGCGCGGCGTGCCGACCCCAGCCGAGGTGCAGGACGCGGATCGCGAGCGGTTGATTGTCACGCTCTCCCAGCCGCAGGAGCTGGACGACGAGGATCGCGCGCTGGGCGCCCGCCTCCTCGCCGAGCGCAGCCCGGAAGAGGTGGCGGCGATGCTGGTGCGCGCGCACCGTGCGCGCCTGCCCGCCGCCGAGGAGCTGCTGGAGGGCGGGCCGTCCTCGGTTCGCCAGCGCGACGAGGGGCCGCGTGCCGGCTTCGAAGATACGGTCTGGTTCCGCATGAATGTCGGCCGTCGCCACAATGCCGATCCGCGCTGGCTGTTGCCGTTGCTGTGCCGCCGCGGCCACATCACCAAGCAGGATATCGGCGCGATCCGCATCGCCAATGACGAGACGGCGTTCGAGATTCCGCGCGCGGTTGCGGGCAAGTTCGCCGCCGCGTTGAAGCGCACCGCCGCGAGCGACCAGGAAAGCGAGCTGATGATCGTGCCGATGGCCGGCCCGCCCGAGCGTGGTGGCGGTCCGCCGCCGCGCGCGCGCCTGACGCCCCGCCCGACCAACCGGGGTCCGCGCGGCCGGCGATGATCCCGCGCATCCTGGTCGATGCCGACGCCTGCCCGGTCAAGGACGAGATCTACAAGGTCGCGTGGCGGCGCGAGGCGGCGGTCACGATCGTCAGCAACAGCCATTTGCGCGTCCCCCAGCATCCGCTGGTGAGCCGCGTGGTGGTGAGCGACGGCTTCGACGCCGCCGACGACTGGATCGCGGCCGAGGCCGGCCGCGACGCGGTGGTGGTCACCGCGGATATATTGCTCGCCGATCGTTGCCTGAAGGCAGGGGCGACCGTGCTTGCGCCGACCGGCAGGCCCTTCACCACCGCGTCGATCGGCAGCGCGATCGCCACCCGCGCGATCATGGCGGATCTGCGCGCCGGCGGCGACCAGCTCGGCGGGCCTGCGCCGTTCGCAAAATCGGATCGCTCGCGCTTCCTGTCCGCGCTGGACGAGGCGCTGGGGCGGATCCTGCGGACGGCCTGATGGCGTCGCCGGAGCTGACGCCGACGACGCCGATCGCTCGCCGTCAAGCGGTGACACGCGCCGCGTGCGTGCGCCGCCGCATCGCACCGCCGACTAGGCCGAACCCGCCGACCATCAGCGCCCAGCTCGCCGGTTCCGGTACGGCGGCGGGCGTCGCCTCGCCGGGCGTGATCGGGGTATCGTAGATGCGGATATAATCGACGAACCCGCTGGACGCCTCTCCGCTCGCGGTCGCCGTATCGTCGATGAAGAAGTTGAGCGCGGCGGTGATCGCCGTCTCCGACCGGTTGGTCGGATCGGAGATGCCGAACAGCTGCACGCCGTCGATATAGCCGGCCACCGTACCGTCCGACGCATGGGAGAGCGTCAGCCTCACCGGCACGCCGGCGGTGAAGACGGGATCGGTCGAGTCGCCGAACGGATAGATGCTGAAATGGGCGTTGTGGCTGTAGAAGCCGCTGTCGCTGGCGAGATTGCTGAAGTCGACCAGCTTGATGTAGCCATTGCCGCGCGGGCCGTTCAGCGCATCCAGCGTGAAGGTCATGTCGATCGTGTAGCTGGTCGTGGGCGCGAGGCCTGTGATCGTCGGCCCCTGATTGATCCCGAATGTGATGCCGGTGCTGCCGAGCGAGCCGGTGCCGGCATTGTTGGCGAGCGTGACGGCGGTGCCGGCGCTGTTGTCGAGCGAACCGTTCAACTCGAAGTCGGCGATCAGCGTGGCATGAGCCGCAGACGCGAGCGAGAGCGCGGCGACGACGAATACAGGCAAGATACGCATCACAATCCCCTTGATCCTTAATGGATCTTCACGATGCGTCCGCGATATCCCGCGACCGGAAAACCCTCCGATTGAAGGGGTGCGCTCAAAAAAACGGCGCGCCGAAACGCGTCGGCGATCGCGGTTTCGCGACCGGCGCGCGTCCAACTTCCGCAACTTCGCTGCGTCTGCTAAGGCGCGCGCCATGCTCAATCTGAACGGTATCACCGTGCGGCTCGGCGGCCGCACGATCCTCGACGGCGCGACCGCCGCGCTCCCCCCGCGGGCCCGCGTTGGCCTGATCGGCCGCAACGGCGCCGGCAAGTCGACGCTGATGAAGGTCATGATGGGGATGCTGGATCCCGATGGCGGCGCGGTCGAGATGCCGCGCGGCACGCGCATCGGCTATATCGCGCAGGAAGCCCCGCACGGCACCTCCACCCCGATCGACACCGTGCTCGCCGCCGATACCGAGCGCGCGACCCTGCTCGCCGAATCCGAGACGTGCGAGGATCCCGACCGGCTCGGCGACGTCTATGAGCGGCTGATCGCGATCGACGCCTACACCGCCCCGTCGCGTGCCGCGGGCATCCTCGTCGGGCTGGGCTTCGACGAGGAGATGCAGAACCGCCCGCTCGACAGCTTCTCGGGCGGCTGGAAGATGCGCGTGGCGCTCGCCGCTTTGCTGTTCTCGCAGCCCGATCTGCTGCTGCTCGACGAGCCGTCGAACCACCTCGATCTGGAGGCGACGCTGTGGCTCGAGAATTTCCTCAAGAGCTATCCGGCGATGATGGTCGTCATCAGCCACGAGCGCGACCTGCTCAACAACGTCGTCGACTGCATCCTGCACCTGCAGGGCGGCAAGGTGATGCTGTACCAGGGCGGCTATGACGCGTTCGAGCGCCAGCGCGCCGAACGCGCCGCGCAGGCCGCCGCCGCCAAGGCCAATCAGGAGACGCAGCGCGCCAAGCTGCAGGATTATATCGCGCGCAACTCGGCCCGCGCCTCGACCGCCAAGCAGGCCCAGTCGCGCCAGAAGATGCTGGCGAAGATGCAGCCGATCGCCGAACTGGTCGACGATCCCTCGCTCTCGTTCGACTTCCCCGATCCCGAGGAATTGCGGCCGCCGCTCATCACGCTGGATCTGGCCAGCGTCGGCTATGGCGCGACGCCGATCCTCGAGCGGCTCAACCTGCGCATCGATCCCGACGACCGGCTGGCTTTGCTCGGCCGCAACGGCAACGGCAAGACGACGCTCGCCCGCCTGCTCGCGGCGCAGCTGACGCCGATGGACGGCGCGATGAACGCGTCGGGCAAGATGAAGGTCGGCTATTTCACCCAATATCAGGTGGAGGAGCTCGACGGCGACGATACGCCGCTGGCGCACATGACGCGCGTGATGCCGGGCAAGTCGCCCGCGGCGGTGCGCGCGCAGCTCGGCCGCTTCGGTTTCTCGGGCGATCGCGCGACGGGCAAGGTCGGCAAGATGTCGGGCGGCGAGAAAGCGCGGCTCGCGCTGGCGCTCATCACCCGCGACGCGCCGCATCTGCTGATCCTCGACGAGCCGACCAACCACCTCGACGTCGATGCGCGCGAGGCGTTGGTGCAGGCGCTCAACGGCTATTCGGGCGCGGTCATCCTCGTCAGCCACGATCGCCACATGGTCGAGCTGACCGCCGACCGGCTGGTGCTGGTCGATGCCGGCCGCGCCAACGAATTCGACGGCAGCCTGGAGGATTATACCGCCTTCATCCTCTCCAAGGAGGGAGGCGGCAAGGGCGCGGGCAAGGGCAAGGCGAAGGACAAGCGCGCCGCCGCCGAGGCGCGCGAGAAGCAGCAGGCGCTGCGCAAGGCGGTGTCGGAGGCGGAGAAGGAACTGGCGCAGCTGGGCGAGCAACGCGCGAAGATCGAGCGCGCGATGTTCGACCCCAAGGGCGCCGACGCCGCGCTCACCCGCTTGTCGATGAGCGACCTGATGAAGCGCCGTGCCGACCTCAACACCGCCTACGATGCGGCCGAGGCGCGCTGGATGGAGGCGAGCGAGGCGCTGGACAGCGTTTCGGCCTGAGCTCGACCGCCGCCCGCAACGGCGCGATTCGCGCGTCCAAGCGTCGCAGAAGGTGACAAAGGTGACGCTACGTCAGCGGTCGGTCCCCCTTCCGCGATGCGGCCGCCTTGGCCATGCGGGCTGATCGACACTGAGAAAGAGCAGCGGCGGGATAGCTTTTCACGCGCGTATTGTACTTGATATGTTCCAACCCGTCAAGCCGGCCGATCGTCCGGCGGGGCCGATCCGGCCGCGAACGGCGAGGGTCTTCCTGACGCGGAGCTGCACCTCGATTTGCGGCGCGCAGGCACGATTGAGATCGAGCCGAAACGATTCTCCCTTCTCTGCCAGCGTGTGAATTGATAACATAGGTTAAGAGAATCGAGTGGAGGCATAAGGGTGATGACGGTCGCAACGGTGCGTTTTGTAAACAAGGTCGCGCTCGTTGCCGGGCTTGCCTTGCCGATCGCGCTGCAGTCGCCGGCGACTGCAACGGTGGTCACGTCGCTAAATGGCGCGACGGCGGTCGACATTCCGGCGGCGCTCAACGATGACGATGCGTCGACCAAGGGGCCGATCATATTCGGTCCGGGTATGACCTACACGTCCACGAGCGGCAATTCGCTGTTCGGCTATACCGACAGCTACGGCTTCACGCCCGACATCCTGTGGAGCGGGACGCCGATGATCGGACTGAATGCAGGCAGGGGGACGGTGACGCTGAGCTTCGCGACGCCGCTGTCGGGCTTCCTCGCGGAAATCGATTCGACCCAATATGCCTCTACTTCCGATGCGATCATCACCGCTTACGATCTTGCGGGTGACGTGCTGGACAGCATCCTGTTCGAACATAACGGCTATCAGGTCGAACCCGGCTATATGGGCTTCAGCTACGCCACGGCCGAGATCAGTCGGATCACCTTCGCCAACGAATATATCGGCCTGCGCAATATCTCGATTCTCTCGGCCGATCAGATCGGCCCGGTGCCCGAGGCGACGACCTGGGGCATGATGATCGTAGGGTTCGGCATGGCCGGCACGGCGCTCCGCCGTGCGCGCCGCGTCCGCCCCCAAGCGGCGTGAGGCCGGTTTCTATTCTCAGCCAAGCGTGACGAAGCTGTCGAGCACGCGCTTGCGCCCGGCATGCTCGAACTCGACCTCGAGCTTGTTGCCCTCGATTTCGGCGATCGTGCCGTAGCCGAACTTGGCGTGGAACACGCGCTGGCCGAGGCCGATGTCGGCGCGCGGCTTGGCGGCGAAGCTGGCGGCGGACGCCTTCGCCTCGGCCAGCCGCATCGGGCTCATGTCGAGCGGCTTCTGCGCCGCGCGCTGCCAGCCGGGGCCGCGATGCTCGGCGCGCGACGGCGCCTCGCGATGGACGTGGGCGAACGGGTCGCCCTGCTCGCTCCATTGCGCGCGCCACAGGCTCTCGCCGCCGGACATGGTGGTCTCGCTCTCGATATGCTCTGCCGGCAGCTCGCCGACGAAGCGTGAAGGAATGGAGCTCGTCCACTGGCCATAGATGCGGCGATTGGCGGCGTGGAGGATGTGCGCCCGCCGCCGCGCCCGTGTGATCGCGACGTAGGCGAGGCGGCGCTCCTCCTCGAGGCTGGCGGTGCCGCCTTCGTCAACCGCACGCTGCGACGGGAAGACGCCTTCCTCCCAGCCGACGAGGAAGACCGTGTCGAACTCCAGCCCCTTGGCGGCGTGGATCGTCATGATCGTCACCTTGGCGTCGTCCGCGGTCGCGTCATTGTCCATGACGAGGCTGACATGCTCGAGAAAGGCGCCGAGCGTTTCATAATCCTCCATCGCGCGGGCGAGCTCGGTGAGGTTTTCGAGCCGGCCGCTCGCCTCGGTCGAGCGCTCGGCCTGGAGCATCGCGGTATAGCCGCTCTCGTCCAGCATCAGCCGCGCAAGCTCGGCATGCGGCAGCTCGGACAATTTCGTCCGCCAGCGCGCGATATCGCCGATCAGGTTGCCGAGCGCGCGGCGCGCCTGCGGCGTCAGTTCGTCGGTGTCGAGGATGCGCGCGGCGGCGGTCGTCAGCGGCAGGTCGCCCGCGCGTGCGAGCTGGTGGATCTTCTGCACCGCCTTGTCGCCGAGGCCGCGCTTGGGGACGTTGACGATGCGCTCGAACGCGAGGTCGTCGCTCGGCTGGGCGATGACGCGCAGGTAAGCGAGCGCGTCGCGAATCTCGGCGCGCTCGTAGAAGCGGAAGCCGCCGACGATTCGGTACGGCATGCCGATCGCGATGAAGCGGTCCTCGAACTCGCGCGTCTGGAACTGGGCGCGGACGAGGATCGCGATCTTGTCGAGCGTGGTGCCGCCGCGCTGCGCGCTCTCAATCTCCTCGCCGACGCGGCGCGCCTCCTCCGGCCCGTCCCACACACCGACGACGCGCACCTTCTCGCCCGCATCGAGCTCGGTCCACAGGGTCTTGCCGAGGCGGCCGCCATTATGATCGATCACGCCCGATGCCGCGCCGAGGATGTGCGGGGTCGATCGGTAATTCTGCTCCAGTCGGATCACCGTCGCGCCGGGAAAGTCGCGTTCGAAGCGCAGGATGTTGGCGACCTCGGCGCCGCGCCACGAATAGATCGACTGGTCGTCGTCGCCGACGCAGGCGATGTTCTTGCGCTCCTGCGCCAGCAGCCGCAGCCATAGATATTGGCTGGCGTTGGTGTCCTGATATTCGTCCACCATGATGTAGCGGAAGCGCTGCTGGTAGGATTGCAGCACGTCGCGATGCGTCTTCAGAATGACGAGCATGTGCAGCAGCAGGTCGCCGAAATCGCAGGCGTTCACCGCCTTCAGCCGCGCCTGATAGGCGGCGTACAATTCCTGGCCGCGCCCGTTGGCGAAGGCCTCGCTCTCGGCGGCGTCGATCTCGGCAGGCGTCCAGCCGCGATTCTTCCAGCGGTCGATCAGGCCCGCCAGCGCGCGCGCGGTCCAGCGTTTCTCGTCGAGATCGGCCGCCTGGATGAGCTGCTTGAGCAGGCGCAACTGGTCGTCGGTGTCGAGGATCGTGAAGTTGGATTGCAGCCCCACCAGTTCGGCATGCCGACGCAGCATCTTGGCCGCGATCGAATGGAAGGTGCCGAGCCACGGCATCCCCTCGACCGCATCGCCCATCATTCGGCCGACGCGCTCGCGCATCTCGCGCGCGGCCTTGTTTGTGAAGGTGACCGCGAGGATCTCGCTCGGCCAGGCGCGGCGCGTGGCGATCAGGTGGGCGAGGCGCGCGGTGAGCGCCGCCGTCTTGCCCGTGCCCGCGCCCGCCAGCACCAACACCGGCCCCTCGGTGGTCAGCACCGCCTCGCGCTGCGGCGGGTTGAGGCCGCGCAGGTAAGCGGGCTCGTTGGTGGTCGCGGGCATCTGGGTCACCCCGAACAGGTAGGGAACGCATGCCCGCCGGGCAACCGTTCGATACGGGATACCGCGCCGCCGGAGCCATTTGGCGGACGCAACCAGAAGCGCCCTCGGGTGTTCGGTCGCTTCGACGGAGCCGTTACGGTTCTGGCAAAATGGAGGTTGTCAATGAAGAAGACATTTCTGATCGCCGCTGCCGCCGCTCTCACGCTGGGCACCGTTGCCGTCGCGCAGGACATGCCCGCGCAGACCCCGCCGGCGTCGACCAGCCCCGACATGCAGGCGGCCCCGGCCGCAGCGCCCGCCACGCCCGACGCCTCGGCCATGCCGGCACCGACGCCCGCGCCGGCCGACAGCAGCGCCGCGCCGGCCGCCGCGCCGACCGACACCAGCAGCTATCCGCCCTGCGGCAAGGGCATGACCGACAAGTGCGTCCAGAAGGGCGGCATGGGCCACAAGGCGTGGCACAAGAAGAAGTAAGCGCGCGCGGCGATTGACCGCCGCGCCCGATTGTTTCAACGCCACTCCCTCGCGCGCAATGTCCGTGCGCGAGGGAGTTTGCGCATGACCAAGACCGGACCGTCGACACGGCGCGTGCTGGCGGCGAGCCTGATCGGCACCGGCATCGAATTCTACGATTTCTACGTCTACACCACCGCCGCCGCATTGGTGTTCGGCGAGCTGTTCTTCCCGAAGACATCACCGCAGGCCCAGCAATTGCTGTCGTTCGCCACGATTGGCGTGGCGTTCGTCGCGCGGCCGCTCGGATCGATCTTCTTCGGCCATTTCGGTGACCGTGTCGGCCGCAAGTCGACGCTCGTCGCCTCCTTGCTCACGATGGGCCTGTCGACCACCCTGGTTGCGGTGCTGCCGACCTATGCCGACGCCGGCTGGGTGGCGGCATTGCTGCTGTGCGTGCTGCGCTTCGGCCAGGGCTTCGGCCTTGGCGGCGAGTGGGGCGGGGCGGCGTTGCTCGCGGTCGAACATGCGCCGCCGGGCAAGCGCGCGCGCTACGGCATGTTCCCGCAATTGGGCGCGCCTGCGGGCTTCATCGCCGCCAACGGCCTGTTCCTGATCCTCGGCGCGACGCTCACCAAGGCGCAGTTCCACGATTGGGGCTGGCGCGTGCCGTTCGCGCTGTCGGCCTTGCTGGTGGTGGTCGGCATGTGGATCCGGCTGCGGCTGGCCGAGACGCCCGAATTCGCCGCGTCGCTGCGGGAAGCGCCGCCGCCGGCGGTGCCACTGGGCGAGGTGGTGGCGCGCCATGCCGGGCCGCTGATCGGCGGCACGATCGCGACCATCGCCTGCTTCGCGCTCTATTACGTCGCGACCGCCTTCGCGCTCGGCTACGGCACCAAGACGCTCGGCTACGGGATGCAGCAATTCCTCGGCGTCCAGCTCGGCGCGATCCTGTTCATGGCGATCGGCATCTATGCCGCTGCGTGGCTGGCCGACATGCATTATGACGAGCGGCGCGTGCTGATGGCGGGCTGCATCGGTACGATCGTGTCGGGGCTGTTGATGGCGCCGCTGATGGGCTCAGGCTCGCTCGCGCTGGTTTTCCTGTTCCTCGCGCTTTCGCTCACGCTGATGGGCTTCGTCTACGGGCCGCTGGGTGCGTGGCTGCCCGGCCTGTTCCCGGCGCGCGTACGCTATACCGGCGCGTCGATGACCTTCAACGTGGCGGGCGTGCTCGGCGGCGGGCTGACGCCTTTGCTGTCGCAATGGCTGGCGACCAAGGGCGGGCTGACCTGGGTCGGGCTCTACACCAGCGCAGCGGCGGTGCTGAGCCTGGCGGCGCTGGCGTTGCTAAAATCAACGCCCCCCCGTTCGTCCTGAGGAGCCACTGAGCCTGTCGAAGTGGCGTCTCGAAGGGCAGATGCTTCGAGACGAGGCTTCGGCTTCGCTCAGCCTCTCCTCAGCACGAACGGTCAGGGAAGTTTTCAGTCCAGCCGCAGCAGGCTGAGCTTGGCCTTGCCGACCATGCGCGGTTCCTCCGCCGTCCAGCCGGCGGCCGAGACCGTCTCCTCGCGGCTCGTTTCCACGCTCGCCCACGCGCCGGGCGCGGCCCAGCCCAGGCGGGTTAGGCGCTCCAGCAGCGCGCCCGCGCCACCGCTGCCGTAGGGCGGATCGAACAGCAGCAGGTCGCACGGCCGCCGCGCGGGGCCGAGCGCCGCGACGCTGCCCGGGATCACGTCGGCCTCGGCGCCGAGCATCGCGATGTTGGCGCGCAAGGCGGTCACCGCATCCTTGTCCTGCTCCACGAACAGGGCACGCGCGGCGCCGCGCGACAGCGCCTCGAGCCCCAGCGCGCCGGTGCCGGCGAAGATGTCGGCGACGACGAGGCCGTCGAACGACCCGACCCGGCTCGCCAGCATCGAGAACAGGGCCTCGCGCGTGCGGTCCGCGGTCGGGCGCGTCGCGTCGCCCTTGGGCGCCTTCAGCACGCGCCCGCGCCACTGGCCGGATATGATCCGCATCAGCTCTTCAGGGTCTTGCGGAAGGCGACGAGGTCGTGCTGGCGGATCTCGTCCACCGCGCCGACGGGTAGATCGTCGAGCGGGAAGGGGCCGTAAGCGGTGCGGATCAGGCGGCTGACCTGCAGGCCGAGATATTCGAGCACGCGCCGCACCTCGCGATTCTTGCCCTCGGCCAGCCGCAGCTCGATCCACGTATTGGCGCCGGTGCGGCGTTCGAGGTTCGCGTCGATCTGGCCGTAGCGCACGCCGTCGATCTCGACCCCTTCGATCAGATCCTCGAGCTGCGCCTGGCTCACCTCGCCGAAGGCGCGCGCGCGATAGCTGCGCTCGACGCCGGTGCGCGGCAGTTCGAGCTGGCGCTTCAACTCGCCGTCGGTGGTGAGCAGCAACAGCCCCTCGGTATTGAGATCGAGACGGCCGACCGGGATGACGCGCGGCAGATCGGGCGGCAATTTGTCGTAGATGGTCGGGCGGCCCTTCGGATCGCGCTCCGTGGTCAGCAGGCCGGCGGGCTTGTGGAAGCGGAACAGCCGCGCCGGCGCGGGGGCGGCGACCGGCTTGCCGTCGACCGTAACGCCGTGGAGCGAGGTGACGATCGTCGCCGGCGTCTCCAGCGCCTTGCCGTCGATCGCGATGCGGCGCGCCTCGATCATCCGCTCGATCTCGCGGCGCGAGGCGATGCCGGCGCGCGCCAGCAATTTGGCGATGCGTTGCGGTTCGCGGCTCATGGTACGGGCTCCGGCTGGGGCGGCAGCAGCACGCCTTCCCACTTGGCGACGAGCGTCGCGGCGACGGCGTTGCCGATGACGTTGGTGGCGGAGCGGCCCATGTCGAGGAAATGATCGACCGCGAGAATCAGCAGCAATCCTGCCTCCGGAATGTGAAAGAAAGACAGGGTCGAGGCGATCACCACCAGGCTTGCCCGCGGCACGCCGGCCACGCCCTTGGACGTCACCATCAGCAGCAGCAGCATCGTGATCTGCTGCCCGATCGACAGGTGGATACCATAGGCTTCGGCGATGAAGATCGTCGCGAAGCTGCAATACATCATCGTGCCGTCGAGGTTGAACGAATAACCGAGCGGCAGGACGAAGCCCGCGATCCGCTCGGGCACGCCAAACTTCTCCAGTGCCTCCAGCGTGCGCGGAAAGGCGGCCTCGGACGAGGCGGTGGTGAAGGCGAGCAGGAACGGATCGCGGACATAGCCCCACAATTCGCGCGCGCGGCCGCCGGTGGCGAGCGTGGCGACGCCGAGCAGGAACAGCCACAGCACGATCAGCGCCATGTAGAAGCCGCCCATGAAGTAACCGAACGTGGCGAGGATGCCGATGCCCTGCTTGGCGATCGCGCCCGTCACCGCGGCGAACACCGCGATCGGCGCAAGCCGCATGACATAGCCGGTCACGGTCAGCATCAGCTGCGCCAGCGCCTCGACCCCGCGCACGATCGGCGCCGCGCGCGCACCGATCGCGGTGCAGGCGACGCCGACGAAGGCGGAGAAGACCACGATCTGCAGGATTTCATTGTCCGCCATCGCCTGGATCGGCGAGGCGGGCACGATGTGGATCACGAAATCGTGCAGGTTGAACGCCTTGCTCGAAATGCCGCTCGCGGCATCGACCGGCGGCAACGGCAGGGCGAGGCCGACGCCCGGCCGCAGCACGTTGACGAACACCAGGCCGAGGGTAAGCGACACCAGGCTTGCCGTGATGAACCAGCCGATCGTGCGCAGCCCGATCCGCCCGAGCGCCGAGCCTTCGCCCATGTGCGCGATGCCACCGACGAGGGTCGCGAACACCAGCGGCGCGATGATCATCTTGATGAGGCGCAGGAAAAGATCGGTCAGGATCGAAAGACCGTCGCTGATCGTTACGATGGCGTTGGCATCGGTAATGGTTTGGTTAATGGCGTAACCGACGATGATTCCTAGGATCATCGCAATCAGGATGAGGAATGTAAGTCGGCTGGCCACGCAGGTCTCTCTTGTTGGAGACGCGGGTGGTCGGGGCAAAGCGTCGGGCCGTCAAGCCCACAGGTCGAGCGTGCAAGAGGCAGGTGGATGTTGTTCGGAAAGCGTGAACGCTCGATCAAGCGAATTCTGATCGCCGAGGACGAGCCATTGGTGGCGTTCGACAACGAGCATTCGCTGCGCGATGCCGGCTACGAGGTCGTGGCCACGGTCGATACGGTCAACGCCGCGATCGCCGAGATTGGCGGCGGCCGGGTGGATCTCGTGCTGGCCGACGTCAACCTTTCGGATGGCGGCAATGGCCGCGACGTCGCCCGCGCCGCGAAGGATCGCAACATCCCGCTGGTGTTCGTGACGGGCGCGTGCCCGGATGACGCGCGCTCGCTCGCCTTCGGCTGTCTCGCGAAGCCCTACAGCCAGCGCGACTTGCTCTCCGCGATCGAGGCGGTCGAAGCGACGATCGCCGGCCGCAAGCCCAAGCGCGTCCCGCGCAGCTTCACATTGTTCGGGCAGGCGCAGTAGCGCGGCCAGACGAAGCAGGCGGCGGTTGGCAAGGGCGAGGATGGCGCTATCGTCGGCGCGATGACCTCGCTTCCCGTTCGTTCGCCGATCGCGCCCTATTTCGAACGCGCGCCGCTCGCCGCTTTGTTCCTCGGCATTTCGTCGGGCTTTCCGTTTGCGATGATCGCCGCGACGCTGACGACGCGGCTCGCGCAAGCCGGCATCGACAAGAAAAGCGTGACGCTCTTCGCGCTGGCGATTCTCGTCTATAATCTCAAACCGCTGTGGGCGTGGATGGTCGATGGCGTGCGGTTGCCGCTGATCGGCCGCCTCGGGCAGCGTGTGTCGTGGATGCTGTTGGCCGGCGTGCTGGTGATGGCGGCGGTACTCAACCTCGCTCTCGTCGATCCGGCAGACAGCCTCGCTCGCACCGCTTATGCCGCGATCCTTGTGGGTTTGGCGGGCGCGACCTTCGACATCGTGATCGACGCGTATCGCATCGAATTGCTCGAGCCGCGTCAGCTCGGCGTCGGTGCGGGCATGTCGCAATATGGCTATCGCATCGGCAGCACGGCGGCGGGCGCGCTGGCTCTCGTGCTCGCGGGGCGGATCGGCTGGGCCGGCGCCTATGCCGCGACGATGCTGTTCGCGCTGCCGGCGATGATCGTCGCGCTCGCCGTCGGAGAGCCCGCGCGCCACCGCGAACCTACGGTCCGTCGTGGTGCACGCGCCGCTTTGGCTGCGATCATCGGCCCGTTCGTCGAGTTCTTCACCCGTCAGGGCGCCGGCGCGGCGCTGCTGATCCTGGCCTTCATCCTGTTCCACAAGATCGGCGACACGCTCGCCAATCTCACCTTCCGCCTGCTGTTCAACAGTCTGGGCTTCACCAATGACGAGATCGCATTGTACGACGTCGGTGTCGGCTTCTGGGCCTATCTGGTCGGCATCTTCATCGGCGGCATGCTCTACGCCCGGCTCGGCCTCAAGCGTTCGGTGACGATCAGCCTGTGGCTGATGGCGGTATCCAATCTCAGTTTTGCCGGGCTCGCCGCGATCGGCCACGACAATGCGGCGATGGCGGGCGCGATCGGGTTCGAGAATATCGCGAGCGGCATCGGCGGCGTCACGGTGGTCGCTTATTTCTCGGCGCTGTGCGACCTGCGTTTCACCGCCGCGCAATATGCGCTGATCTCGGCGGGCGCGAGCGTGCTCGGGCGCGTGGTCACAGGAACGAGCGCGGGGCGCCTGATCGATGCGTTCGGCTATGTCGATTTCTATATTTTGACGACGGTGGTCGCGCTGCCCGGCATCCTGCTGTTCTGGCTGCTCGTGCGCCTCGGCCTGGCGGACGACGCGATCGGCAGCGCCGGAACGCGCACCGCCGCAGAGGTCGAGCCGGGCGCCTGAATCCCGCCCCCGCGGGCCTCTGCGACGCAAGCGCTTTCGCGTGCGCCGAAACGAATGGCGCACTGCTCGATAACCTGCTGCAAACGCCTGCCGAACGCCTAAATGGCGCGCATGACTTTCTCGCATCTGGTCGATCCGCCGCGGGTGGTGGACGGCGGCATCCTGTTTACGATGGACGTGCACGATCTGCAGCGCACCGTCTGCATCACCGATGCGGCGCTCGCGCGACTGGCGCCCGATGCGCCCGACGATCGCGCGCGGATGCGGGTGGTGCTGACGATGGTCTCGACATTGGTGGAGATCGCCGGCGCGAAGGCGAGCAGCCTGGAAATGCCCGAGCTGATCGTGATCGACGCCGGCGATCTGCCGGTCACATGATCGTGTCGATCGTGCCGCCGTCGACGCGCAGCGCCGCGCCGGTGGTGGCGGAGGCGAGCGGCGAGGCGACGTAGGCGATCATGTTGGCGACCTCCTCGGTGGTCGCGGCGCGGCGCAGGATCGAACTCGGCCGGTGCGCGGTGACGAAGTCGGCGGCGACCTCTTCCAGCGGTTTGCCGGTTTTCGCCTGTTCGTCGGCCAGCATGGCGGCGACGCCTTCCGACAAAGTCGGGCCGGGCAGCACCGAATTGACCGTGACGCCGGTGCCCGCCATGCGCTTGGCGAGCCCACGCGCGACCGCGACGTCGGCGGTCTTGCTGACGCCGTAGTGGATCATCTCCACCGGGATGTTGAACGCGGATTCGGAACCGATGAAGATCACCCGGCCCCAGCCGGCGCGCTCCATCGCCGGCAGATAGGCGCGCGCCAGCCGCACGCCGGACATCACGTTGATCTGCCAGTGGCGATCCCAGGTCGCATCGTCGGTGTCGAAGAAGTCGGCGGGCTGGAACACGCCGGCGTTGTTGACGAGGATATCGACCTGCGGCGCCGCGGCGACCAACGCCGCGCAACCCTCGGCGGTGGCGAGATCGGCGGCGACGCCATGTGCGCCGTCCCCCAGCTTCGCGACGGCGGCGTCGACCTTCGCCTGCGTACGGCCGTTGACGATCACGCGGGCGCCGGTCGCGAGCAAGGCGCGCGCGGCGGCGAATCCGATCCCGTCGGTGGAGCCGGTGACCAGCGCGAGCTTGCCCGAGCAATTGATGTCCATGATGTTCCTCGTTCGAGACAGACAGAATGCGCGGAAACGCGCGATCGACGCGGAGGTTCGCGGGCCGCGGCCATATCATCCGGAACATAGCGGCCTGTCGCTCGTATGCGGCGAAGGAACCGCGCGGATGCGCCGCTTTTTTTGGAGGACGTACGTCGATCCGGAGGCTTTTGGCCGTTGGCGTGCTTCGGCTCAGGTTATAAGCAATTCATGAGGTTAGATAACAACAGCATGACCGATCCGCTCCGACTCCTGTTCGTTGACGACGATGAGGATATCCGCGCGATCATCGGCATGGCGTTGGGCCTCGACGGCGCGCTCGAGGTGCGCTGGGCGAGCGGCGGTTACGAGGCGCTGCGCATGCTCGAGGATCGGCGCTGGCAGCCCGAATGCATCCTGCTCGACGTGCAGATGCCGGATGTCAGCGGCGACAAGGTGCTGAGCGCGATCCGCAGCGTGCCGCGCGCGGTCGACCTGCCGGTCATCCTGCTGACCGCCAATGTGCGCTCGGGCGACATCATGCGCTATCTTGGGCTCGGCGCGATCGGGGTGATCGCCAAGCCGTTCGATCCGCTGCGCCTCGCGAGCGAGGTGCGCATCATGCTCGAACAGGCGCGGCCGGTGCAAAGCCACTGATC
This sequence comes from Sphingomonas nostoxanthinifaciens, assembly GCF_019930585.1. NCBI lineage: Bacteria > Pseudomonadati > Pseudomonadota > Alphaproteobacteria > Sphingomonadales > Sphingomonadaceae > Sphingomonas > Sphingomonas nostoxanthinifaciens. Next base: position 594,612 of record NZ_CP082839.1, read on the forward strand.
GTCAGCCGCTGATCCGTCGCTGATGGGCGATGGCTTCGGGCGTGCGTTGCGCCGTCAGATACGTGGCGAGCCGATCGAGCGGCAGCGGGCGCGAGAGCAGATAGCCCTGCACCTGATCGCAGCCCATCACCTGCAGCAGCGCCAATGTCGTCGGCGAATCGACGCCTTCCGCAGTCACCTCCATGCCGAGCGCGTGGGCAAGGTCGATGGTCGAGCGGATCAGCAACGGATCGCGCTGGCTGGTCGTCAGGTTCGCGACGAACATGCGGTCGATCTTGAGCTCGGTGATCGGCAATTGCCGCAGGTAAGCGAGCGACGAGAAGCCCGATCCATAATCGTCGATGGCAAGGCGGATGCCGGCCTCGGCAAAGATCTGGAGGTTGCTGAGCGCGCGCTCCGGATCGCCGATCATCGCGGTCTCGGTGATCTCGAAGCCGATCAGCCCCTGCAGCGCGGTGAAGTGGTGCAGCAGCCGCCAGCCATAACCGGGATCGGCCAGCAATCCGCCCGAAATGTTGAGATCGAAGGTGAGCGTATGGCCCATGCGCAGCAGGCGGGCCTGATCGGCGATGGCGCGCCCGACCACCCATTCGGTGAGCGCGGCGATGTCGCCGGTGCGCTCGGCGATCGGCACGAACATTGCGGGCGGCACGTAGCCGCGCTGGGGATGATTCCACCGCAGCAGCGCTTCGGCCGCGACGGTCTCGCCGGAGCGCGCGCGCACCTTCGGCTGGTAATGCAGCTCCAGCGTGTCGTCGCGGATCGCTTTCTGGAGGTCGCGCATCAGCGACAGGCGGTCGGTCGCCGGCATCACGCCGTCGCCGGCGCCGATCTGGACGCGCGCATGGCGGCGACGGGCCGTCGTCACCGCGCGATCGGCGGCCGAAAGCTGCTCGGCGCGGTTGCCTATGCCTGCCTCGACCACGCCGATCGTCACCGCGAGATCGAAGCGATAGTCCGCAACTTCGACAGGGCGGCCCAGCGCGCGGGCGAGCGCCTCGGCGGCGGCTTCGGCGGCGGCGGGGGTCGATTCCCAATCGACGACGACGGCGCCGCGCCCCAAGCGGGTGCGCCCGCATTGGGGCAGCGTGCGGGCGATCTCTTCGGCCAGCCCCGCCAGCATTCGACGCGCGGCGGTGTAGCCGACCAATTCGTCGAGCACGTCGAACCGATCGACGTCCACCATCGCCAGATAGGGCCGCGACGCACCTGCCGATGCCGTGTCATCGGCCGCGCGGGTTGAAGGTGACCGTCGCATCCTCAGCGACCTAGTTGGCGGACCCTTCGATCCCGTTAATTTTGCGTACAATATGATTATTCGATCGGCAGCTTGCTCAGATTGGCGACCATCTGCTGGAGCGTGCGCACCAGCGCATCCAGATCGGTCTCGGGCACGCCTTCGATCGCACGCTTCAACTGGCGATTGACCACCGGGGTGAGCCGCGCAAGCAATGCCGTGCCGCTGGCGGTGAGCGCGACCTCGGTCACGCGATTATCCTCGCGATTGAGCTCGGTCGCGACCAGGCCCTGATCCAGCATGCGTTCGACGATGCGGCTCGCCGTCGAGCGCTTGATGAGCGCGCTTGCGGCCAATGCCCCAATGCTCATCGGCGCCCCTTCGCGCAAAACCGTCATCAGCCGATAGATCGATTTGGTGACGCCGTTCTTGGCGAGCACCAGGCTCATATCCTCGTGATATTTGAAATCCGCATGCGCGATCAAATAAAAGGGCGAGTGCCCCAGGCGGAAGTTGGCACTGCTCGGATCGAACGTCCTGCTGTCTGGCATGCCGTATCCTGCTTCACTTCGGCCGCGTCAGCAACCGTCCACCGCCTCATGTCATGGCGGTCGATTGACCGCGAGGGAATGGCCGATATCATGTGAAAATGGTTGGAACTGGCGTCGATCATGCAGGATCGGCGGTCGATCCACGGAACACATTTTTGGGGGCAAGGCATATGCGGTATGGCGGGATCGTCGCTGGGGCGCTGGCATTGGCCCTTGGCGGCGCGGCACCGGCGGCAGCACAGCCTGCGGTCCCCGCTCTCGCGCCCGCAGGTCTTCTGTCGATCGACATGCTCTATGCCGATCGCAGCATCATCGGCACCTCACCCGAAGGCTATGCCTGGTCGCGCGACGGCGCGAAGCTGGCGTTCCTGTGGAACGATCATGGCGAGGGGTTCCGCGACATCTGGATCGCGGCGGCCGATGGCGCCAAGCGCCAGCTCACCCATCTCGGCGACGATGTGCGCGGGCAGGGACATGCCGGCGTCACGCAGGCGGTGTGGCTGGCGGATGGTCGGATCGCATTCGTGGCGGGGGGCGTCCTGTCGGTAGTCGATGCCGCCGGGCAGGTGACCGCGTGGGAGCCCGATCGGCACGGCGTGTCGCAGATCGCGCTGTCCGGCTCGGGTGACCGGCTCGCATTCCGCGCGGCCGGCGGCCTGTGGGTCAAGGATGTGGCGGGGGCCGCGCCCGCGCGACTGATCGTGCCCGGCGCCGACAAGATCGCGGTCGAGAGCTTCCGCTGGAATGCCAGGGGCGACCGGCTCGCCTTCGTCCAGACCGACGATCGCGCGGTGCGCCAGGTCGAGATCGATTACGATGCCGGCGGCACGACGCATCACGACACCGTGACCCGCGCCTTCCCCGGCGACCCGCATTTGCAGATCGTCAAGATCGGCGTGATCGCGGCGGAGGGCGGCGCGCCGCACTGGTTCGCGCGACTCAACGATCAGGATCCCGTATGGGATTACGGCCTGTCCGACGACGGGAGCCGGCTGTTCGTCAGCACCAGCGATTTCCGCATCAAGCATCACTACATCTACACGTACGACGTCGCGAGCGGGCAGCGGGCGACCTTCTACAGCTTCGCCGATCCGATCCAGATCCGGCCCGACTGGCAGGTGGCGTGGGCGCCGGGCGACAAGGGGCTGATCCTGCTCAGCAACCGCGACGGCTACAATCATCTTTACAGCCTGCCCGCGGCCGGTGCGGCACCGCGCCAGATCACGCGCGGGCCGTGGGAGATTGAGAGCTTTACGGTCGATGCCAAGCGCCGCATGCTCTATTTCACCTCCGATCAGGCGGCCTTCCAGGAGCGGCAGGCCTATCGCGTGCCGATCGCGGGCGGTGCGGTCGAGCGGCTGACGAGCGCGCCGGGCACGCACGCGCCGGTCTATTCGCCCGACTTCGGCCATGTCGCCGATCGCTTCAGCGACGACCTGACCCCGCCCGAACTCTATGTCGCGCCGGTCGCCGCGCACGCGACGTTCGCGCGCGTCACGCACTCGCCGCTGCCCGCCTTCGCGCAGCAGCGCTGGGCGACGGTGCGCTACGTCGACTTCCAGAGCCACGTCGATGGCGCGCCGCTCACCGCGCGGCTGATGCTGCCGGCGGACTATCGGCCCGGCCGCCTCTATCCGGTCATCGTCGGCTCGGTCTATTCGGACGCGGTCCACAATCAGTGGGGCGGTCGCGTCGCGCATGCCACGTGGGGGCTCGACCAGTTCCTCGTCGATCACGGTTATGTCGTCATCAATCCGGGCATCCGTGGCAGCTTCGGTCGCGGCAAGGAATGGAACCGGCCGATGAACGAGAGCTACGGCAATCTCGATATCGACGACATCCAGGATAGCGCGCGCTACCTGATCGATCGCGGCATCGCCGATCCCAAGCGCATCGGCCTGTGGGGATCGAGCTATGGCGGGCTGATGACGACGATGTCGCTGTTCACCAAGCCGGGATTCTACGCCGCCGGTATCGCGGGTGCGCCCGCGACCAATGTCGGCCATGCCTTCCCCGAGCAGGAATGGATCGCGGGTGCGCCCGACGGCCCGTCGCAGCCGGCGCTCTATCAAAAGGAATCGCCGCTTTATCATAGCGATGGCCTCGCCGATCCGCTGATGATCATCCACGGCACGCGCGATCAGGTGGTGCTCTATGCCGATACGATCGCGCTCGCCCAGCGGCTGATCGCGAAGGAGAAGATGTTCGAGCTGGTGACCGTGCCCGGTTCCAACCATCCATGGGACATGGAAAATCTTGTCCAGACGCGCTTCACCTACAAGAAGATCGTCGACTTTTTCGACCGCCATCTGATGCCGCAGGCGGCGCATTGACGCTCATGCGGGCTTCGCTTACCCCGAGCATTATCGCGTGAATATGGTCGTATCGGCCGCGCCTCGGGGGAAGCAGATGGACGCCAGCGACGGAGCCACGACGCGCCTCGTGCGCCTGAGCGAGCCGCGCTCCGGTCTCGACGTGCGCGTGCGGCTGCTCGACGATCTGGCGCCGCATAACGCCGAACTGCTGTGGGCGCTCGCCGGATTGGATGCGGCGCATGCCGGGATCCATGCAATGTGGACCGGCCCGGAAATCTCGTTGCCGATTGCGGGCGATGCTGTGTTGCCCGATCGCGATCTCGCCGCCGTGCCGCTGGAAAACGCCACCAGTTTTCCGCAGGCGGGCGACATCGCTCTGGTGTGCGCGAAACGCGGGACGTGGCGCGACGGGCCGCCCTTCGACCTGCTCGACGTCGGCTTGTTCTACGCATCCGGCGGCCGGCTGCTGATGCCGATGGGCTGGATCATGGGCAGCATCTGCGCCCGCATCCTCGACGAGGATCTCGATGCCGCCGCCACCGCCTGCCGCGCCATCCGCGCGCAGGGTGGCTGCCAGATCACGATCGCGCGAGCTTCGTGAAGCTGGAGCCGCTCCGACCGGATCGGAATGCGGGGCCGGAACTCGCCCCGCCCTGGGGCGCGCGGATGCTGGCGCCGGAGCGTGCGCCGCTGCGCGAACATGGCCGCGCGACCGTGGCGATCATCGGCGGCGGCGTGGCGGGCCTGTCCACCGCGCTCCACCTCGGCGGGGCTGGCCTGTCGACGGTCCTGCTGGAGGCCGAGTGCATCGGCGCGGGTGCTGCCGGCAGCAGCGCCGGCATCGTCGCGCCGCAGCCCGCGCGCGCCGCGCCCGACGCGATCCTGCGCCGGCTGGGGCCAGAGGCGGGCGCGGCGATGCTGCAGCTGATCGGCGGCAGCGGCACCTATCTGTTCGATCTTATTGCGCGCCAGGGCATCGCCTGCGACGCGGTGCAGGCGGGCTTCCTCGCGCCGATGACGGCATCCTCGGCGGCGCAGACGCTGGAGCGTCGCGTCGCGGCATGGGGCTCGATCCGCACCGACCTGCGCGTGTGCGATGCTGCCGAAACCGCTGCGCTGACGGGGTGTCGCGGCTATCGCGCGGCCCTGCTCGATCCGACCGGCGGCGCGCTCGATCCGGTGCTGTACCTGCGCGGCCTCGCCGATCGGGCGGAGGCGGCGGGAGTGCAGATCCACGAGCGCAGCCCCGTGATCGGAATCGAGCGTGCTGGGCGCGGCTGGCGGCTGTGGACCGGATCCTATTCGCTGCTCGCCGATCAGGTCGTGCTGGCGGCGAACGGCGGCAACATGGCGTTGCGCGCCGAACTGGCGGGCACGGTATTGCCGCTGCCGGTGATCGAGGTCGCGACCGAGCCCTTGCCGCCGGAGATGCGCGCCGTCGTGCTGCCGGGAGGGCACAGCATGACCGATCAGGAGCCCGACGTCTTCTCGATCCGCTACACTGCCGACGGCCGTCTCATCACCGCGCTGCCCGGCGGCAAGACGCTCGATCCCGAGGTGATCGCCGCGCGCGTCAACCGCCGGCTGAAGGCGATGCTGGCGAGCTACCGTCCGCTCCGGCTCGACCATGTCTGGCAGGGGACGGCGTGGGTCAATGGCAGCCTGATGCCGCGGCTGGTGCGGGTCGATCGCGGCATGATCGCGATCCAGGCGTGCAACGGGCGCGGCCTCGCGATCAATACCGTGCTGGGGCGCGAAGTGGCGCGGACGCTGACGCGCGGTGCCGAGCCTTTGCTCGCGCTCGAGCCGCCGCGTCCGGTCGCGGGCTTCGTGCTGGCGCGGCACCTGCCGCGATTGCTGATGTCGTCGGCTTTGGTCGCCAAGCGCATCCGGAGCGCCATCGGCCGATGATCGACGCGGCGATGGCGATTGCGGGCGGCACGCTCCTGCCTATCGCCTTGTGGCTCATCATGTTTGCGATGGGCACCGGGCTCGTCGCCGCCGACTTCCGCCACATCGTCACCAACAGCCGGTCGTTCCTGCTCGGCGTCGGCAGCATGCTGCTATTGGTGCCGGCGGCCGGCATTCTCTACGCGGTCCTGCTGGCGCCCGGCCCGGCGCTGACGATGGGGCTGATCCTGCTTGCCACCTGTCCGGGTGGTATCCTGTCGAACCTGCTGACCGATCTCGCGCGCGGCAACGTCGCGCTGTCGGTGTCGATGAGCCTGTTCGTCAGCGTGATCTATGTGTTCACCTTGCCGTTCATCGCGGCGTTCGGGCTGACGTTCGTCTATGGCGCGGCCCACGTCGTGCCGGTGCCGATCCTCGATTCGCTGTCGCGCATCATGATGGTGACGGTGGTGCCGGTCGCGACGGGCATGATCGTGCGTGCGGTTCTGCCGCGTCTGGCGCTGCGCTTCGGGCCGCCGGTCAAGACGCTCGCGACCACGGTGCTGGTGATCGTGTTCCTGATGATCGTCGTCCAGCAATGGGCGACGCTCACCCGATCGCTCGGCGTCGTGCTGACCGTGGTCGTGCTGATGAACGTCACCAATGTCGGCCTGGCCTTGCTCGTGTCGCGCCTGGGCGGGCTGCCGCGCGGCGACCGGGTGGCGATCACGATGGAGCATATCGTGCGGCAGGAGGCGACAGCGATCTTCGTCGCGGTCACCCTGCTGCACCACGAGGACATGTCGCTGCCGATGATCGTCAACACCTTCGTCGGCATGGCGGTGGGTGTGCCGCTGGTCGCGTGGCTGCGCGCGCGCTTCGGCAGCGCGGAGCCCGCAACGGCATCCTGACGATAACGCGTTTCAAATAACGCCGCCGATCCGCTAGGCCTGCGCCCGTGTCCGCAGCGCCCCGCGTCTACACCATCCCGATCCATCGCCCGTTCGCCGATGCGCTGGCGGCGGGATTGCTGGCGCGCGCGGGCGGCGATCGCATGGCACTCGCCCGCACGACCTTGCTGCTGCCCAATGCACGCGCGATCCGCACGGTCACCGATGCGTTCGTGCGGCGTGCGGGCGGTGGGCTGTTGTTGCCGCGCATGGCCTCGATCGGCGACCCGGAGCTGGACGACCGCGTCGGCCCACTGCTGGAGCCCGTCGGCGCGGATATTCCGCCCGCCATCGATCCGGTCGCGCGCCAGCTGATTCTCGCGCGGCTAATCGTCGATGCCGATCCGGCGGTCGAGGCAGCCGAGGCTGTGCGGCTCGCCGCCGACCTCGCGCGCACGATCGACCAGATGGTGGTCGAGGAAGTGGCGCCGCACGCTTTGGCCGACGCGGTGCCCGAGGCGCTGGCCGAACATTGGCAGGGCGCGTTCGCGCGGCTGCGGCTGGTGCTCGATCGCTGGCCGGCGGAGCTGGCACTACGCGGACGCATCGATCTGTCGGAACGACGCAACCGACTGCTGGTCGCGACCGAGGCGGCGTGGGCGGCATCGCCGCCGCAGGCGCCGCTGGTGGCCGCCGGCATCACCGTCGCCGCGCCGGCAGTGGCGCGACTGCTGCGGCGGATCGCGCGATTGCCGCAGGGGATGGTGGTGCTGCCCGGCCTCGATCGCGCGATGCCCGACGCGGAGTGGGAGGCGCTTGCCCCGGCGGGCGAGGGCATGCGGCCGATCGAGACGCATCCCCAGCATGCGCTGCGCCTGCTGCTCGACCGGATGGGCGTCGCGCGCGGCGAGGTGCTGCCGTGGCGCTTCGGCGGGGGCGGCGGCGCATCGGCGGCACGTGGCCGCGCGATCCACAATGCGATGGCGCCCGCCGCCTTCACCGACAAATGGGAGGGGCTGCCGCCGCGCGCGCGCCGCCTGTCGGGCGTCCGCGCGCTGGAGCTCGCCAATCCTGCCGCCGAGGCGCAGGCGATCGCGATCGCGCTGCGGCAGGCGATCGAGACGCCGGGCTGCACCGCAGCACTCGTGACGCCCGATCGCGCGCTGGCGACGCGGGTGGCGGCGCATCTCGCGCGCTGGGGCATCGCCGCCGACGACAGCGCCGGCCGGCCGCTTGCGCAGACGCCGGCGGGCACGTTGCTGCTCGCGATCGCCGAGGCGGGGGTCGAACGGTTCGCACCGGTGGCGTTGCTCGCCTTGCTCAAGCATCCGCTGGTGGCGGGGGGCGGCGCGCGGATCGACTGGCTCGGCCGGATGCGCACGCTGGATGCAGCGCTGCGCGGGCCGCGCGCGGCACCGGGGCTGGACGAACTCAGCCGCCTGCTCGGCACGCACCGCCGCGCCGCCGCCGTTTGGGAGGATGTACGCCCGCTGCTGGAGCCGCTGGCGGCAGCGTTCGCCGAGGCGCGTGCGCCGCTCGCCGCGCTGCTGGCGGCGGTGCGCGAGGCGGCCGGGCGGCTCGCCGGCGATGCCGCTTGGGCAAAGCCGGCGGGGCGTGCCGCCGCCGCCTTGCTCGAAAGCCTCGAGGCGGCCGCACCCGACGGGCCGGCGCTGGTGACCGTGGCGGGCTTTCCCACCCTGCTGCGCACGATGCTGGAGCAGGTGGCGGTGCGTCCGCCGCAGGGCGGCCATCCGCGCGTCGCCATCCTCGGCCTCATCGAGGCGCGGCTGGCGCAGGCCGACCTGGTGGTGCTGGGCGGGCTCAACGAAGGCGTGTGGCCGTCGTTGCCCGCGCCCGACCCGTGGCTCGCCCCCGCGATCCGCGCCGCGCTCGCTTTGCCGGGGCTGGAGCGCCGCATCGGTGTCGAGGCACAGCAATTCGCCGCCGCTCTGGGTGCGCGCGAGGTGCTGCTGACCCGCGCCCGCCGCGATGCGCGGGCGCCGGCGGTCGCCTCGCGCTTCTGGCTGCGGCTGCAGGCGATGACCGGCGGCATCACCCCGGCGCGCATGCTCGCCCGCTGGGCGGAGCTGCTCGATCATCCGGGCGAACTCGCGCCCGCCGAACGCCCCCGGCCCGCGCCGCCCGCCGCCGATCGGCCGCGCCGCATCGCCGTCACCAAGCTCGACCGGCTGAAGGCCGATCCCTTCGCTTTCTACGCCGATGCGATGCTGCGCCTGCGCCGCTGGGACGGGGTCGATGCCGATCCCAGCGCGGCGTGGCGCGGCAGCGCGGTGCATCGCGTGTTCGAGGCTTGGATCGGCGAGGATGGCTGTGACCCAACGCGCCTGCTTCCCCGCGCCGAGGCTTTGCTGCGCGAAGGCGCGGTCCATCCGGTGCTGCGCGCTTTGTGGGCGCCGCGCCTGATCGAGGCGATCGAATGGGTCGGGGCGCAGGTCACGACCGATCGGGCCGCGGGCCGCACCCCGATCGCGGCCGAGCGCAAGGGCGCGCTGACGCTCGGCGAGGTCGAGCTTTACGGCACGGTCGACCGCGTCGATCGCCTGCCCGGCGGCGGCATCGCCATCGTCGACTGGAAGACCGGCAAGCCGCCGACCAAGCGCGCGGTGGCGGGGGGCTATTCGATGCAGCTCGGGCTGCTGGGGCTGATCGCCGAGCATGGCGGCTTCGGGGACGACGTGGCGGGGCGGCCCGAGGCGTTTGAATATTGGTCGATGGGTGCGGGCAAGGATCGCACGCTCGGCTATCGCGAAAGCCCGGTCGGCCTGAACACGCGCGGCGAGGGGATTGATCCGGCCGAGTTCACGACGCTCGCCGCGCGCGTGCTCGCCGGCGCGGTGGCCGAATATCTGACCGGCGACGCCCCGTTCGTCGCCAAGCTGCACCCCGAATATTCGCCTTATGGCGACTATGACCAGTTGATGCGGCTCGACGAATGGTATGGCCGCCTCGCACGCGCGGAGCCGCAGCCATGAGCGGCCGGCTGTCCCCGCTCCAGCGGCTGGAGGGGCATCAGGCGGCGGCGTCGCGGCCCGATGCACAGGTGTGGTTGTCCGCCTCGGCCGGGACCGGCAAGACGCACGTGCTGACCGCGCGCGTGCTGCGGCTGCTGCTCAACGGCGCGCCGCCCGAGAGCATCCTGTGCCTGACCTTCACCAAGGCTGGTGCTGCCGAAATGGCCGAGCGCATCCAGGCGCGACTGGCGCGCTGGGTGCGGCTGCCCGACGTCAAATTGCGCAAGGAATTATGGGCGCTCGACGAGCCACGCAACGACGATGCGGTGGCGCGCGCACGGCGGCTGTTCGCGCGCGTGCTGGATGCGCCGGGCGGCGGGCTGCGCATCCAGACGATCCATGCCTTCTGCCAGACCTTGCTCGCGGGCTTTCCGGCCGAGGCGGGGCTGACGCCCGGCTTCCGTCCGCTGGAGGGGCGTGCCGAGGCGGCGCTGGCGCGCGCCACGCTGGCCGAGCTGCTGGCCGATGCCGAGCGGAATGGCGATCTCGGCCTCGGCCGCGACGTCGCCGTGCTCAGCCGGCGGCTCGGTGAGCAGGCGGCCGAGCGCTATCTGCGGCTGTGCGCGCGTGCGCCCGATGCGCTGGCGGCGCTGGGCATGCGCGAGGGGATCGAGGCGCGGACGCGGACCGCGCTGGACGTGCCGCTGGGCGACGTCGAGGCGGCGATCGAGGCCTCCTGCGCCGACGACGCGTTCGATTGCGCGACCTTGCACCGGATCGTCGGCGCGAACCGGACGTGGGGCACCAAGACCGGGCTGGAGCATGCCGATCTCGGCGCGGCATTCCTCGCCGCCGATGCGCCTGCGCGCGCGGCGATGCTGGGCGATCTGATCGGTCTTGCCCGCACCAAACAAGGCGAACCGCGTTCGTTCGGCGCGAAACTGCTCGGTTGCGACCCCGATCATGGCGGCAATTGCGAACGGCTGGCCGAGGCGATCGATCGATTGCTGTCGCTGCGCAGCCGCGCCGCGCTGGCGGCCGATCTGGCCGCCGGGCTGCGCGCCGGCCAGACCTATGCCGCAGCCTACGCCGTCGCCAAGCGCGCGCAAGGCGCGGTCGATTTCGATGATCTGATCCGGCTGACGGTGGCGTTGCTCGACCAGCCGGGCATCGGCGCGTGGATCCGCTTCAAGCTCGACCGGCGCACCGATCATATCCTCGTCGACGAGGGGCAGGACACCAATGTCGCGCAGTGGAAGATCGTCGATGCGCTCGCCGACGAATTCTTCAGCGAGGATCCGGACGAATTGAGCCGCGCGGTGCGGACAATCTTTTCGGTCGGCGATTTCAAGCAGGCGATCTTCGGCTTCCAGGGCACGAATCCCTATGCCTTCGCCCGCGCACGCGAGCATTTCGCACGCGCCGCCGAGGCGGGCCGGCGGACGATGGAGCGGTTGAGCCTCGATCGCTCGTTCCGCTCGACCCCGCCGGTGCTGGAGCTGGTCGACACTTTGATCGCGCGGGTCGGGGCCGACCGGCTGGGCCTGCTCGACGCCGCCGAGCCGCACCGCAGCGCCAAGGCGCATCTGCCGGGCATGGTGAGCCTGTGGCAGCCGGTCTCGCTCGACATCGCCGAGGATGCGGACGATGTCGGCGAGGAAGGCTGGATCGACGATGCGCAGCGCTTGTTCGCGCAGAAACTGGCCGAGCAGGTGCGCGACTGGCTCGACGCGCCCTTGTGGCTCGCCGGGCGCGAACGGGCACTCCGGCCCGAGGATGTGCTGGTGCTGGTGCGCAAGCGCGGCGCGCTCGCCTCGCTGATCGTCGCGCGGCTGCATGCCGAGGGCGTGCCGGTGGCGGGCGTTGACCGCCTGCGGCTGGATGCGCCGCTGGCGGTGAAGGATCTGATGGCGACGATCCGCTTTGTGCTCCAGCCCGAGGACGATCTCAACCTCGCCGGCCTGCTGGTCTCGCCCTTGTTCGGGCTGGACCAGGACGCGCTCTACGCGGTGGCGTTCCGGCGGCCGGGCAGCCTGTGGAGCGCGGTCGCCGACGATCCGGCCTGCGCCGAGGCGGCAAGCGGCCTGCGCCTGCTGCTCGCGCGCGCCGATCTGACCACGCCCTATCGCTTCCTCGAAGAGATCCTCTCGGGCGCGCGCGACGGGCGTCGGCGGCTGATGCGCCGGCTCGGGCCGGAGGCGCGCGACCCGATCGAGGAATTGCTCAACGCCGCGCTGACGTTCGAGCGCGAGGCGACGCCGACGCTGCAGCGCTTCCTCGACTGGTTCGATCGCGACGAGATCGAGGTGACGCGCGATCCGTCGGCGCCGCTCGATGCGGTGCGGGTGATGACGGTGCATGGCGCGAAGGGGCTGCAGGCGCCGCTCGTCATCCTCGCCGACGCGACCGGCGATCCGGATATGGCGCGCGCCGGCACGATCGACTGGCCGATGGCGGACGACGATGGGCCGGTGCCGGTGTTCCGCCCGCGCAAGGCCGAGCTTCACGGCACGCTGGCCGATGCGCTGGCGGCGGCGCAGGCACGCGAGCGCGCCGAGCATTGGCGATTGCTCTACGTGGCGCTGACCCGCGCCGAGGAGCGGCTGGTGATCGGCGGCGCGCTCGGGCCGCGTGCGCGCGGGGTCGCACCGGCGGAAAGCTGGTATGCCGAGGTCGAGCAGTCGATGGCGGCGCTGGGAGCGGAGCCGCTGGCCGATCCGCGCTGGGGCGCGCGCCGCGATCATGGCGTCGCCGCAGTGCCGACCACGCGTCGCGCGGCGCCCGCCGCCGTCGCCGCAGCGTCGACCGTGCCCGACTGGCTGCGCGCGCCCGCGCCGGTCGAGCAACGCCCGCCACGCCCACTGGCGCCCTCGTCGCTGGGCGAGGACGATGTCGCCGATCCGCCGCCCGGCCCCGCCGCGCGCGCCGCCGCCGAGCGCGGCCGGCTGCTCCATGCGCTGTTCGAACGGCTGCCCGCATTCCCTTCGGCCGAACGTGCGGCAGCGGGTCAACGCTGGCTCGAGCGATCGGCAGGCATCGCCGATGCCGCCTTGCGCGAGCGATTGGTGACGGATGCCTGCGCGATCATCGCCGAGCCGCGCTTCGCCGAACTGTTTGCGCCCGACGCGCTCGCCGAGGCGCCGATCGCGGCGGTGCTGGCGAACGGCATCGTCGTCGCCGGTACGGTCGACCGATTGCTGGTGACCGAGGATCGCGTGCTGCTGGTCGATTTCAAGACGGGGCGGCGCGTGCCGCTCGACGCCGCGGATGCGCCGACGCATCACCTTCGCCAGATGGCGGCCTATGCCGAGGCGCTGGCGGTGATCTTTCCCGGACGCGCGATCGAGCCGGCGTTGCTCTACACCGCCGGCCCGCGGCTGATCCCGCTCGCGCCCGAGCTGCTGGCGGCGCACAAGCCCGGCTTGGGCCTCGCAGAGCAAAAGCTGGGCGCAGACGGTTGAGTGCGCGCCGCGCGCTGCCTACATCCGAGGTCAGGTTTTTACGGAGATTGCGTGATGGCGACCAAGAAGATCACCGACACCTCGTGGGACAATGACGTGCTGAAGGCCGATGGGCCGGTGCTCGTCGATTTCTGGGCGGAATGGTGCGGGCCGTGCCGGATGATCGGGCCGGCGCTCGAGGAATTGTCCGACGAGCTGGGTGAGAAGGTCACCATCGTCAAGCTCAACATCGACGAGAATCCCGATGCGCCCGGCCGCTACGGCGTGCGCGGCATCCCGACGATGATCCTGTTCAAGGACGGCGCGCCGGCAGCGACCAAGGTCGGCGCGGCGCCGAAGAGCCAGCTCAAGGGCTGGCTGGAAGGCGCGCTCTAAAACCCGACGGCGCGACCCAACGCACGAGCGGCCGGCGGTTTCCAGACCGTCGGCCGTTTTAATTTTTGCTGTTGACAAAGCGCCAAACAGGATCGGCCCCCGGCATCGGACGTTGTGTCTGGCAGATGTCAGGGAGCGTTCGATGGCCGGCCCAGCGCGTTTTGCCGCTCTTGCGCGGCTAGGATTGATGGTCGGTGGCGCGCTTGCTGCCGTGACCGTGGATGTGGCGGCGATCGGCGCGACGCCGAGCGACGTGACGCTCGCTCCTGCTGCGGCACCGGTCGAGGCGCGCTGGAATTCCGATGCGCTCGCCAAGCTCGTCAAGGTGATCGAGCATGCCCGCGACGAGGGGCTCAACCCCCAGGATTACAATCTGGCGGCGCTGCGGCAGGCGATGTCGGGCGGCACCGGGCCGGCGCTCGATACGCTGGCGGACGCGGCGGCGCTGACGCTCGCCCACGATTATTATTTCGGCCGGGTGAGCGATCGTTCGGCGATGGGCTGGATGATCCAGCGTCCGCAATATGAGGCGGCGCAATTGCCCGAGCGGCTCGCTGCTGCCGTGCGCGACGGCTCGATCAAGGATTTCTACAAAGCTCTGCTGCCCGCCGATGCCCGCTACGGCGCGCTCCGCGATGCGCTGGCGAGCGCGCCCGATGCGGGCGCGCGCGACCGCATCCGCGCGAACATGGAGCGGTGGCGGTGGATGCCGCGCCGGCTCGGCGACGACTATCTCTACGTCAATGTGCCGAGCTACCGGCTGCAGGTGATCGATCACGGCACGTCGCTGGCGAGCTACGACGTCGTGGTCGGTGCCAAGGACATGCCGACGCCTCTGCTCGCGTCGCCGACCTCGTCGCTGGTGGTCAATCCCTGGTGGAACGTCCCGGCGAGCATCGTCAAGCGCTCCAACCTGCGTCCGGGCGCGGCCGGCTTCCAGTTTAAGCGCACGTCCGACGGCTGGGCGGTGCGCCAGCCGCCGGGGCCGCGCAATGCGCTCGGCCGGATCAAGTTCAACCTGATCAACGATCAGGCGATCTACCTGCACGACACGCCCGCCAAGCGCGCCTTCGGCCGCGACGAGCGCGCGCTCAGCCACGGCTGCATCCGGGTGAAGGATATCGACCAGCTCGCCGCGCAGCTGATGCAGGATGGCGACGGCGGCGCGCGACTGGACGAGGCGCTGGCGAACACGTCGACCGAAACGCTGCCGCTGCCGCGCACGTGGCAGGTCTATATCGTTTATTTCACGATGGACGCCGATCCCGCCGGCGGCGATCTGGTGAGCTACGGCGATCCGTATGGCTATGATGCGCGGATCATTGCGGCGCTCGATGGACGGCCGCTGGAGATCGCGTCGCGTTAGGCGCCAATCAAATTCAAATATATGCCGTCACCCCAGCGTAGGCTGGGGTCTCGTGCGGCGCGCGTCGCGCCCGATAGCGGGAGATGCCAGCGTTCGCTGGCATGACGGATGTGGGAAGCGGCGGCGGCTCCGGCACACGTGAAAAGGGCCGCCCGGACGATCCGGACGGCCCTCCAAGCACCTCTGAGAAGGCGCAGCTTACTCCATGTTGGAGGTGTTGCTGCCCATCATGCTGTTGTCCGCCATGTTGGTGTCCGTGGCGTTCATGTCCGTGGCCGACATGTCGTTCATGCTGCCTTCGGCGTTCATGTCAGTCATCGAGACGTTCTCGCTGACGTTCGTCGTCTCGCTCTTGCCGCAAGCCGAAACGGCCAGCGCGGCGGCCACGACCATCGCCGCAGCGCTGGTCTTCTTGATGATGTGACGCATGTTCTGACTCCCTAGTGTATGATTTGGTGGGGCTTGCTTTACCATGTCCCAAATCGGTGGTGACCTTACCACATCGCGTGAACGCCTCAAGGGCCGATCACGTTTCGCCAAGTGACTGGATAAAGGTGCCGAATCCTTCGGCAAGGGCCTGATCGACATCGTTCATCGCGGCTCCGCGCGCAAGCGCGGCGAGGCTCGTGACCGGATAATCGGCGATTCCGCACGGCACGATCGCGTCGAAATGCGTCAAATCGGGCGCGACGTTGAGCGCGAAGCCGTGCAGCGTCACCCAGCGGCGTACCCTCACGCCGATCGCGCCGATCTTCGCCTCGCGCCCCTGTGCGTCGTCGACCCAGATGCCGATCCGGCCCAGCGCCTTGCGCGCGTCGACGCCGAGCGTCGCCAGCGTGCCGATCAGCCAGTCCTCCAGCCGCGCGACGTAGCAGCGCACATCGCGCCCGCGCGCGGCGAGGTCGAGCAGCACATAGCCGACGCGCTGGCCGGGGCCGTGATAGGTATAGCGGCCGCCACGGCCGCTCATGTGCACCGGGAAGCGGCCGGGCTCGATCAGTTCGTCGGAAACCGCGCTGGTGCCGGCGGTCAGCACCGGCGGATGCTCGAGCAGCCAGACGAGCTCGGGCGCGCCGTCGTCGCGGATCGCGGCGGCGCGTGCCTCCATCGCCGCCAGCGCCGCGGCATAATCGGTGAGGCCGGGCGAGACGCGCCATTCGATGCTGGAGAGCGGGGGAGCCATGATCGCCCATGTGCGGATTGCGGCGTGACGACGCAAGCAAGCGCTCGATTGCGTTTGGCGGCCGGCCCCGCGATAACGCGCCGATGTTGCCCGTCACCTCCCGTATCTCGATCGAACAGGCTTTCCAGTGGGTCCAGCGCTTCTCCGCGCGGGAGTGGCGGCTGCTCGTGCCGGTGGCGTTCGCCTTCATCGCGCTGCCGCCTTTGCTGTTCGACGCGATCGTGCCCGATGGGGCGTGGCGCACGCTCGCGGCGGGGCCGTCGGCGGATCTGCGGCCAATGCTGGCGGCGGCGCCGTGGCTGATGCCGCTGTCGCTGCTCGCGACGCTGATCTGGGTGTTCGGCGGGCTCGTCGTCACCGCGATCGGGCTCGTGCCGCGCATCAGCGTGCAGGAAGCGATCGTGCTCGCCTTTCGCCGCCTGCCGTTGCTGGTGGTGGCGATGCTGCTGGCGGCGGTCGTCGTTATCCTGGTCGCCACGGTGGCGGCGGTGCTGATCGGCCTTGCGCGCGTCGATGTCATGGCGATGCAGGGCCTGCTGGTCGGCGTGATCCTCGGCGCGGGCCTGTTCCTGTCGGTGCGGCTGGTGCCGCTGATGCCGTTGCTGGTGGAGCGGCAGATCGGGCCGATCGCGGCGTTGCGGCTGAGCTGGGCGCTGACGCAAGGCGCCTTCTGGCGGATCCTGCTGGCCTTGCTGCTCTATCTCGTCGGCGGCGGGATCGTCGTGCTGGCGCTCGGCACTGCGATCAGCGCGACCCTCGTCATCCTCGGCGGCGCGGCGGGATCGGCGGCTACGGGCACGTTGATCGCCGCCATTCTCATCAGCGCCGGGCGTTCGGTCATCAGCGCGGGCTTCCACCTGCTGGTGGTGTCGCTCTACCGTCAGCTCGCGGTGGCGAGCAGGGGGATCTGAGGCGCCGCATCGCGCGGCAGCACGCCGAGCAGGCGCGGGTCGGGGAAGGTCTCGACATGGCGCCGCGCCGGCACGAAGCCCTGCGCGCGGTAGAAGCCGAGCGCCGACGGATGGTCGAGCGAGCCGGTGCGCACCGATAATTGCGTGACGCCCGCGCGCCAGCCAAGCGCCAGCGCGTGCGCCATCAGCCAGCGGCCGTGGCCGCGCCCGGTCAGCTCGGGCACCAGCGCCAGATAGGCGATCGCGCACACGTCGCTCTGGCGAAAGTCGAGCTCGAGCAGGCCGACTTCGATCCCCTGCCGGTCGAGCACGGCATGCACCGCCACCGCTGGATCGTGGATCACCGCGCACAAGGCTGCGTCGTCCAGCAGCAGGCGCGAGAACCAGAGCCACCTCTGCCCGACGCGGCGGAACAGCGCACGATAGGCGTCGGCCGTCGGCTGCCGCCAATGGACCAGTCGCAACGGCGCGGCGGGGAGCGGGCGCGGGCGGGGCCGCTCGGTCATCGCCAGCGTGGTGACGACCGTGGCGAGTTGGTCCGCGCCTACCGGGATCAGGCCCACGTCGCGACGGGCGGCAGGCTCATCAGGATCGCCTCGGGATCGTGGCCGGTCTTGAGGCCGAACAACGTGCCGCGATCGTAGACGAGGTTGAACTCGGCATAGCGCCCGCGATAGGCGAGCATCGCCGCGCGCGCCGCGTCGTCGGCAGCCATGCCCATCCGCCGCCGCACGATCCGCGGGAAGACGTCGAGGAAGGCGTCACCGACGTCGCGCACGAACGCGAAGTTGCTGGCGAAATCGCCCTCCAGATGGTCGAAGAAGATACCGCCGACGCCGCGATGGGCCTTGCGGTGCGGGATCCAGAAATAATCGTCGGCCCACGTCTTCATGCGCGGATAGTCGCCCGCGTCGGGATGCGCTTCGCATGCGGCACGCAGCGCGGTGTGAAAGTCCTCGGTATCCTCGGCATAGGGCAGAGGCGGGTTGAGATCGGCCCCCCCGCCGAACCAGCGCTTGGTCGTCACCAGGAAGCGGCAATTCATGTGCACCGCCGGCACGTGCGGATTGGCCATGTGCGCGACGAGGCTGATGCCGGTCGCGAAAAATCGTGGATCCTCCGCCGCGCCGTTAATCGTGCGCGCGAAATCGGGGGCGAAGCGGCCGGCGACGGTCGAGACGTTGACGCCGACCTTCTCGAACACGCGGCCCTTCATCAGGCCTTTCATGCCACCGCCGCCATCGGTGCCGTCGGCATCGATCCGCTGCGAGGGGGTGTAGGCGAAGCGCGCGTCGCTGCCGGCCTCGCGCTCGATTGCCTCGAACGCGGCGCAGATGCGGTCGCGCAATCCTTCGAACCAGTCGCGAGCGGCCTGCTGCTCGGCATCGAGCGCGATCAAGATGCGGTCCTCATCGCCGCGCGCGATGCGCCGAAGCCATCCGCAAGGCAAGTATGGCGCAGCTTGTTGAGAGCGCTTCGCAAAAGCCGAAAGGGATTGGCAAAGCCGCGACGCGGCGGCTATCAGCGAATGAACCGCCGCCCAGCGGGAGAGGTGTCGAAGCCGGGTTTAACCGGCACGGCAAGGGGTGCAACCGAAGAAGGGTTTGCGAATGGCGACGTCAGATTATGCCGATCCCAACCAGCATCCGCCGGTGATCGGCGCGTCTGAAGAGCAGGGGGCCGGGCCCCGCCGCCGCGATTTCATCAACATCGCCGCCGTCAGTTTCGCCGGCGTGGGCGCGGCGAGCGTGGTGGTGCCGCTGGTCAACCAGATGAACCCGTCCGCCGACGTGCTGGCACTCGCCTCGATCGAGGTCGACATCTCCAAGGTGGCCGAAGGATCGGGCATCAAGGTTTCGTGGCGCAAGCAGCCGGTCTTCATCCGCAGCCTGACCAAGAAGGAGATCAGCGAGGCCAACGCCGTCGCGATTTCCGATCTGCGCGATCCGCAGACCCTGGCGCAGCGCACCAAGCCCGGTCACGAGAATATCCTCGTCACGCTGGCAGTGTGTACCCACCTCGGCTGCGTGCCGCTGGGTATCACGCCGGCCGAGAGCCGCGGTGATTTCGGCGGCTACTTCTGCCCCTGCCACGGATCGCAATACGATACGGCGGCGCGCATCCGAAAGGGGCCGGCGCCGAAGAACCTCGCCGTGCCGGAATACGACTTCAAGTCGCCCTCTGTCGTCCAGATTGGTTGAGGTAAAGCCGCGATGAGCTTCCCCTGGGCCGCACATTACACGCCGAAGCATCCGCTGATGAAGTGGGTGGACGAGAAACTGCCGCTGCCGCGGCTGGTCTACAATGCGGTCGGCGCCGGCTATCCGGTGCCGCGCAACCTGAATTATTTCTGGAATTTCGGCGTGCTGGCCGGCCTCGCGCTCGCCATCCAGATCGTCACCGGCGTCATCCTGGCGATGCATTATGCCGCCAATGCCGACGTCGCCTTCAATTCGGTCGAAGGCATCATGCGCGACGTCAATCAGGGCTGGCTGCTGCGCTACGCCCACATGAACGGCGCGAGCATGTTCTTCATCGTGGTCTACATCCACATCTTCCGCGGCCTCTATTACGGATCGTACAAGGCCCCGCGCGAGATGGTGTGGCTGCTCGGCGTCGTCATCTTCCTGCTGATGATGGCGACCGCGTTCATGGGCTACGTTCTGCCGTGGGGGCAGATGAGCTTCTGGGGCGCGCAGGTCATCACCGGCTTCTTCTCGGCGATCCCGATCCTCGGCGATCCGATCCACACCTGGCTGCTCGGCGGCTTCGCGCCCGACAATGCCGCGCTCAACCGCTTCTTCTCGCTCCATTATCTGCTGCCGTTCGTGATCGCCGGAGTCATCATCCTGCACATCTGGGCGCTGCACATTCCGGGTTCGAACAACCCGACCGGCGTCGACGTGAAGGGGCCGCAGGATACGGTTCCGTTCCATCCTTATTACACTGCCAAGGACGGGTTCGGCGTCGGCATCTTCGCGATCGTGTTCGCGTTCCTGATGTTCTTCTACCCGAACGCGCTCGGCCATCCGGACAATTACATCCCGGCCAACCCGCTCTCGACGCCGGCGCATATCGTGCCCGAATGGTATTTCTGGCCCTTCTACGCGATCCTGCGTGCCTTCACGGTCAACTGGCTGTGGATCCCGGCCAAGCTGTGGGGCGTGATCGCGATGTTCTCGGCGATCGCCCTGCTGTTCTTCCTGCCGTGGCTCGACAATTCGCCGGTGCGCTCGGCCAATTACCGGCCGGCCTACCGCATCGCCTTCTGGATCCTGGTGGCCGACGTGCTGCTGCTCGGTTTCATCGGCAAGAGCCCGGCGGCGGAGCCCTATGTCCGCATCGGCCAGTTCGCGGCGGCCTATTATTTCGCGCACTTCCTGCTGATCGTGCCCTGCATCGCGGCGTTTGAGAAAACGAAGCCGCTGCCGAACTCGATCTCGGAATCGGTGCTGCACGGGGAGGAGGCGGAGGCCGCCCCCTACGGCGTCGAGCCTGGCCCGGCCGCCGCCGGCCACGCGCACTGAACCGGGCAAGGGGGAAATACAGCAATGCTCGTCAAACCCATTGCCGGTCTGGTCGGACTTGGTTTCGTCTCGGCGCTCGCCGTCGCCTTCGTGATCCCGCGCGAGAAGACCGAGCCGACCGCCGCGTCGGTCTATCACAAGGGCGAGAAGGAGGTGTCCTTCTCGTTCGACGGCCCGCTCGGCCGGTATGATCGCCGGCAACTCCAGCGCGGCTTCCAAGTCTACAAGGAGGTCTGCTCGGCCTGCCACTCGATGAAATTGGTGGCGTTCCGCGATCTCGAGGAGATCGGCTTCACCAAGCCCGAGGTGAAGGCCATCGCCAAGCAATGGTCGGTCGAAGTGCCGACGATCAATCCCGACACCGGCGAGGCGACGACGCGCAAGGCGATCCCGAGCGACTATTTCCCGTCGCCCTTCGCCAACGAGGTCGCCGCGCGCGCCGCCAACAACAATGCGCTACCGCCCGACATGAGTCTGCTCGCCAAGGCGCGCGAGGGCGGCCCGCACTATATCTATTCGCTCGTCACCGGCTATCAGCCGCAGCCGGCCGACCTGCTGAAGGCGTTCCCCGACGCGAAGACGCCGCCGAGCCTGTATTACAATCCGTATTTCGCGAACCTCAACATCGCGATGCCGCCGCCGCTCGTGGCCGACGGGCAGGTCAGCTATTCCGACGGCACCAAGGCGAACGTCGACCAGATGGCACAGGACGTCTCCGCCTTCCTGATGTGGGCGGCAGAGCCCAAGCTGGAAAACCGCCATCGCGTCGGCACGGCGGTGCTGATCTACCTGCTGATCGCGACCGGGCTGGCCTACGGCGCCTATCGCAACATCTGGCGCGGCAAGAAGCATTGATCGGGTGCGCCGCGCGCGATCGCGGCGCGGGCATGTTCAAGGGCGGTACAGCGGCGGCCGGCTAGCCGGCTGCTTCCGCAAGCCCATGGAGTTCCGATGAAGATGCGTGTCCCGCTCGCCGCGCTGGCTGCCACGGCCATCGCCACCGTCGCCGTCGCGCAAGGCGCCGCCGATCTGCCCGACCGGCCGATCCGCCGCGCCGAGGTGATCGACGTGGTCAAGCGCCAGTTCGCCGCGCTCGATGCCAATCACGATGGGGTGGTGACCTCGGCCGAATTCGACGCGTTCCGCGCGAAGCAGGCGGCGGGCAAGGCCGAGGTTGCGGCGGGGCCGTTCGGCCATGTCGGCGGCCACTGGTTCGAGCGTGCCGACGCCAAGGGTGACGGCCGCGTCACCTTGGCCGAAGCCGAGGCGCGCCCGCTGCAGCTGTTCGACATGGCCGACGTCGACCATGACGGCGTCATCAGCGCGCAGGAGCGCAAGGTCGCGACGATGATGATGTCGCTCGGAGGGCATTGAGGACCGGGGGGGTCGAAGGTGACGGAGCGCGCGGACAAGCTCGATCGGGTGCGGGGGGAGAGCGCACTCGGCGCGATCTTCGCGATCCAGTTCGTCACTATCTTCGTCGTCGCCCCGCTCGAGGCGATCGCGTCGCTGCCGCTGCAGGTGATCGAATTGCTGCGGCTCGGCCTCGCCGTCGTGACGATCCTCATCGTCGCGCGGAGCGTGCGGTCGCGCGCGATCATCGGCGTGGCGTCGCTGGCGACGGTCGCGGCATCGCTGCAATGGCGGCTGGGCGAACCGGCGGCGGTGGTTACCGCGGTCAAGATCCTCGTGACGATCGTGTTCGACCTCGTCGTCGCCGCGATGGTGGCGCTGGTGGTGTTCAAGGAGGGGCGGGTGACCGTCCACCGCATCCTCGGCGCGGTGATCCTCTATCTCTACGTCGCCCTGATCTTCGCCGGCATCTTCGGCATGGCGTCGGTGACGCTGCATCCGGCGTTCAGCGGGCTCGCGCCCGATCAGCGCGGGCGGTTCGCCAGCCTGCTCTATTTCAGCCTCGGCACGCTGACGACCGGCGGCACGGGCGATCTGGTGCCGCTCCACCCGATCGTGCGCTCCATCGCCAGCCTCGAGTCCGTGATCGGCCAGCTGTTTCCGGCGACCTTGCTCGCGCGGCTGGTGACATTGCACGCGGCGGGGGAGACAAAAGCTTGAACGCGCATGGGTTCATGGATCCGCAAGGCGGCGCTATACATTATCGAATCATGGTCCGCTTGCCCGCCCTCTTCCTCGCTGCAGCCTTGCTGCCGACGCTCGCCGTCGCCGAGACGCCGCCGGGCGTGGTCAGCCTGTCGCCCGAGCAACGGCTGGAGGCGATCAACAATGCCGACGGCAGCGGCGCCGATGCGGCGCTCGGCGGCGGCACCGACGGGCGCAAGGTGCATGGCGAGGTCGGCATGATGATCGGCACCGGCGGCGCACGTGGCATTTACGGCGTCACCGCCATCCCGCTCGGCCAGAACGGCACCGCCGTGATCGGCTTCGAAAGCACGCGCTTCAACAACAATTACTGGCGCCGCTAGACCGCAGGCGCATGACGGCGTCGCAATGCGCGGCAACATCGGCGCAAGGCGGCAGAGCTAAAGTCGTCGGCTTTCCCAAGGGGTGTCGATGCGATCCGTTCTGCTTGTCTCTTCCCTGCTCGCATTGACGGCGTGCGCGACCGAGCCGCATCGGCCGCCCCATGACGGTCATCGTGGACCACCCGGAGGCCCCGGCAGCTTCCGTGGTCCGCCGGGTGGCGCGCGATTGTTCGTCAGCCCGATGGGCGAGCCGTTCCGCGGCGGCGGGCCCGACGCGCCGGCGCCGGCCGACGCGTGGTTCAAGGGCGCCGACCGCAACGGCGACGGCCAGATCACGCTGACCGAGATGATGCTGGATGCAGCCCGCTTCTTCCGCACGCTCGACGTCGACGGCAACGGCGAGATCGGGCCGCAGGAGATCGACCGCTACGAAACCGAGATCCTACCCGAAGTCCAGTCGGGCGAGAGCTTCGGCGGCGGTGGCGCCGGTGAAAGCGGCAGCCAGGGCCAGAGCGGCGGTCGCCACGGCGGCGGTCGCGGTGGAATGGGTGGCCCCGGTGGCGGCATGGGCGGCGGCGGCATGGAGGGTGGCGGCATGGGCGGCGGGATGGGCGGTCCCGGCGGCGGCATGGGTGGAGGAATGGGCGGTATGGGCGGCGGTGGTCGCCATGGCGGCGGCCGTGGCGGCCCCAGCGGTGGCAGCCCCGGCGGCGAGGGCGGACCGTCGCTCCGCGGCGCGGCGCGCTTCGGCTATCTCGCTTTGCCCGAGCCGGTAATCGCGGCGGATACCGATATGAATCGCGCGGTGACGATGCGCGAGTTCCAGGCGGCGGCGCAACGCCGCTTCGGGTTGCTCGACGTCAATGGCGACGGCGTGCTGACGCAGGCGGAACTGCCGCGCCTCGGCGGCCCCGGCGGTCGTCGGGGCGGGGGACGGCCGGCTGGCGATCGGATGCCGATCGAACCGGAGCAGCAATAGCACGCGCGGTGCGTGACGAACCGCTGCGCGCGCCCTATCTGCAGGATATGGCGACCCGCTTCGATGCCCTGCCGCAGCGCCGCGCGATCATCGACCGGCGGCGTGCGGCCGACGCGCTCGGCGCGATCGACGCCGGCGATCCGGCCGAGCGGCGTGCCCGCGCAACCGCCATCCTGCGTGCCGCGCTCGATGCCGGGCGGGGGGAGATCGCGCGACGGCTGACCGCCGCCCCGACGCAGGGCAGCGACATCGCCGCCGCTTATGCCTTCCTGACCGATCAGATCCTGCGGCTGACCTACGATTTCACCACGCAGGCGTTGTTCCCCAATCCAAACCCCAGCGCGGCGCAGCGGCTCGCGCTGGTGGCGGTCGGCGGATACGGGCGCGGCGAGATGGCGCTCCATTCGGACGTCGACATCGCCTTCATCAGCCCGTGGAAGCAGACCGGCTGGGGCGAGCAGGTCATCGAATCGATGCTCTACACCTTGTGGGATCTCGGGCTGAAGGTCGGTCATTCCAGCCGCTCGCTCGACGAGATGGTGCGCATGGCCAAGAGCGACCTCACCATCCGCACCGCGCTGCTCGAGGCGCGCTACGTGTGGGGCGACCAGCCGCTCTACGACGAGGCCGCGCGTCGGTTCGAGCGCGACGTGGTGGCCGGCACTGCCCGCGCGTTCGTCGCCGACAAGCTGGCCGAGCGCAACCAGCGCCACGAGCGGATGGGCGACAGCCGCTACGTGGTCGAGCCCAATCTGAAGGAGGGCAAGGGCGGGCTGCGCGATCTCCACGCGCTCTTCTGGATCGGCAAATATGCCTACAATGTCCGTCATGTCGGCGAATTGGTCGACAAGGGGCTGTTGAGCGCGGCCGAGCTGCGGCGTTTCCGCCGCGCCGAAAACTTCCTGTGGGCGGTGCGCTGCCACCTCCACATCATCGCGCGGCGCGCCGAGGATCGGCTGACCTTCGACGTCCAGTCGGAGATCGCCTCGCGGATGCATTATGCCGATCGGCCCGGGCGGACCGCGGTCGAGCGCTTCATGCGCCATTATTTCCTAACGGCGAAGGAGGTGGGCGATCTCACCGCCATCTTCCTCGCGCATATCGACGAGACGTTTGCCGCGCGCGGGCGACGCTTCGGCCTGCCGACGATCGGCCGGCGGCGCCCGCGCGACCTCGACGGCTTCCTGCTCGATCGCGGGCGCCTGTCAGTGCCAAGCGACGATTTCTTCGCCGAGGATCCGGTGCGGCTGCTGCGACTGTTCGCGCTGGCCGACCGACACGGGCTGGAGATCCATCCGCAGACGATGCGCTGCGCCGGCCGCGATGCCCGCCTGATCGATGCCCGCGTGCGCGAGGACAAGACCGCCAACGCTCTATTCCTCGACGTGCTCGCCTCGCCGCGCGATCCCGAGCGGGTGCTGCGCTGGATGAACGAGGCGGGCGTGTTCGGCCGCTTCGTGCCCGACTTCGGCCGCGTCGTCGCGCAGATGCAGTTCGACATGTACCATCACTATACGGTCGACGAGCATACGCTCCACGCGATCGGCCTGCTGGCGCGGATCGAGAAAGGCGAGCTTGAGGCCGATCATCCGCTGGCGAGCGGGATGTTCAAGCAGATCGCCTCGCGCCGCGCGCTCTACGTCGCGGTACTGCTGCACGACATCGCCAAGGGGCGCGGCGGCGACCATTCGATCCTCGGCGCCGAGATCGCCGAGCGGCTATGCCCGCGCTTCGGCATGACCGCCGCCGAGACCGACACGGTCGCGTGGCTGGTGCGCTACCACCTGCTGATGTCGGCAACCGCGTTCAAGCGCGACCTGTCGGACTTCAAGACCGTGCTGGACTTTGCCGAGGTGGTGCAGAGCCCCGAGCGGCTGCGCCTGCTGCTGGTGCTGACGATCGTCGACATCCGTGCGGTCGGCCCCGGCGTGTGGAACGGCTGGAAGCGCCAGTTGCTGTGCGATCTTTACGCCGCCGCCGAGGAGGTACTACGGCTCGGCCACAAACAGCGCGGGCGCGGCGAGCGGATCGCGCTCAAGCGCGCCGAGCTGGCGGTCGAGCTCGGCTGGAGCCGCACCCGCTTCGAGGCCCATGCCGAGCGCTTTCCCGACAGCTATTGGGTGTCGGAGGGCGTCGACATATTGGAACGTAACGCCCGGTTGATCGCGGCGGCGGATGCCGGGCACAAGCCGCTGTCGATCGCGGCGCAGGCCGATACGCAGCGCGGCGCGACGCTCGTCAGCATCTATGCCGGCGATCATCCCGGCCTGTTCTATCGCATCGCCGGCGCGATCGCGCTCGCCGGCGGCAACATCATCGACGCGCGCATCCACACGACGCGCGACGGCATGGCGATCGACAATTTCCTGGTGCAGGATCCGTTCGGCCACGCGTTCGACGATCCCGATCGTCTGCGCCGGCTCACCCAGACGATCGAGGATTCGCTCGCCGCGCGCGGGCAGATGGCGGCGCGCCTCGCCGCCAA
This sequence comes from Sphingomonas nostoxanthinifaciens, assembly GCF_019930585.1. Taxonomy (NCBI): domain Bacteria; kingdom Pseudomonadati; phylum Pseudomonadota; class Alphaproteobacteria; order Sphingomonadales; family Sphingomonadaceae; genus Sphingomonas; species Sphingomonas nostoxanthinifaciens. Next base: position 621,195 of record NZ_CP082839.1, read on the forward strand.
GCCGCCGCCGCGCACCCGCGCGCACGCCTTCGAGGTGGTGCCGAACGTGCTGATCGATAACCACGCCTCCAACCGCTACACGGTGGTAGAGGTGAATGCAGGCGACCGGCCGGCGCTGCTGCATGCGCTCGCTTATGCGTTGTTCCAGGCGAAGGTGACGATCCACTCGGCGCACATCGCCACCTATGGCGAGCGCGCGGTCGACGTCTTCTATGTGACCGATCTGCTGGGCGACAAGATTGAGAGCGCCGCGCGGCTGCGCACGCTGGAGCGGCTGCTGCTGGCGGCGGCCGGCGATGCGGCGGCGGAAGAGGCGCGCGCGGTCGCCTGAGCCTATCTGCCCTGCATGTCGTGCGCACCGGGCGGGATGCGCACGGTGAGCTGGCCCAATCCTTCGTCCAGCCAGATCTGGCAGGCGAGACGGCTGGTGCGGGTGACATGCGCGGCGAGGTCGAGCAGGTCGTCCTCGTCGGCGCTGGCGGGCGGCAGGCGATCGAAATCCTCGGGCGCGACGATCACGTGGCAGGTCGAGCAGGCCATCTGCCCCTCGCACGTCCCCTCCAGCGGCTGATCCGCCGCCTGCGCCACGTCGAGCAGGCGCTCGCCCGCGGGCGCCTCGACCGTGCGCGCGGGCGATCCGTCATGCCGCAGGAACCGCACCGTGACGCTCATGCCCACTCCATCTGTCGCGCTGCGGCGGCGTTGAGCAAGGCGGCGGCGTCCGCCACCTCTTCCGCCGTCGTGTAGCGGCCGAAGCCGAGCCGAATCGAGCCGCGCGCCGCGCGATCGTCCAGCCCGATCGCGCGCAATACGTGGCTCGGCCGGCCCGAGCCGCTGGCGCAGGCCGATCCGGCGGAAAAGGCGACCTCGCGCACCTCGGAGATCAGCCGGCCGGCATCGAGCCCGTCGCGGCGCAGGTTGAGATTGCCCAGGTAGCGCGCGGTCGCGTCGCCGTTCAGCGCCCACTCGGGGCCGAACGCGGCACGTGCCTGCGCCGCCAGTGCGGCGACGTGGCGACGATCGGTCGCGCGCTGCGCGTCCGCCAGCGCGGCGGCGGCGCCGAAGCCGGCACAGAGCGCGGGCGACAAGGTGCCCGAGCGCAGCCCGCCCTCCTGCGCGCCGCCGTGGAGCAAGGGCGCCGGCGCGATGCCGTCGCGCAGCCACAGTGCGCCCACGCCCTTCGGGCCGTGGATCTTGTGCGCGGAGATGGCGATCAGGTCGCACGCCGCGGTCGGGAGCGGCACGCGGCCATAGCCCTGCACCGCGTCGCAGAACATCACCGCGCCGACCGCGCGGGCGAGCGCGCCAAGCGCGCCGATCGGCTGGATCACCCCGATCTCGTTGTTGACGAGCATCGCCGCGACGAGCGTGGTGCGCGCGTCGATCGCCGCCGCCGCCGCGTCGAGATCGACCAGCCCGCCGGCATCGACCGGCAGCACCACCAGCTCGCACCCCATCCGCTCCAGCCAGCGCGCGCTGTCGAGCACGCAGGCATGCTCGGTCGCGATCGTCACCAGCTTGCGGCGCTCCGGCAGCGCATCGGCCATGATGCCCTTGATCGCCCAATTGGCCGCCTCGGTGGCGCCGCTGGTGAAGAGCAGGCGGCCGCCGTCGCCGAACGGTGCGGTGATCTGCGCGCGGGCATGCTCGACCGCTGCCGCCGCCTGCCGGCCGAGCTTGTGCGCCGAATGCGGATTGGCGAAGCCCGAATCGGTGCCGAGCCACGGCAGCATCGCTTCGCGCGCCTCGGGGGCGAGCGGGGTGGTCGCTTGATAGTCGAGATAGATCATGCCGCCGCCCGCCGCGATGCCAGCCGCGCATAGGCATCGATGAAGCGCGCGATCTCGCCGTCGCCGGTCTCGGGCGCGAGGCTGACGCGGATCACCTCGCGCGCCTCCGCCTCGTTCCATCCCATCGCGGTCAGCACGGCGCTCGGCCGCAGGCTGCCCGACGAACAGGCGCTGCCCGCCGAAACGGCGATCCCCGCCAGATCGAGCGCGATCAACTGGGCGGCCGCCGCGACGCCGGGCAGGCGATAGGATGCGATCTCGGGCAGGCGCGGGCTCGCCTCGGCGACGATCGTGCCGCCGAGCGCGCGCACCGCCTCATCCAGACGCATCCGCAGGGCGGGCAGGTGGGCGCGGCTGCCACGCGTCTCCAATGCAGCGGCGAAGCCGAGCGCCGCCGGCACATTCTCGGTGCCGCCGCGATAGCCCTGCTCCTGTCCGCCGGTCGGGCGCAGCAAAGCAAGATCGCGCACCAGCAGCGCGCCGATCCCCGGCGGCCCGCCGAGCTTGTGCGCCGAGACCACGATCAGGTCGGCGTCGGGCAGCGGCAGCTTGCCGGCCGATTGCGCGGCGTCGGCAAGCCATGCGCCGCCGCGCGCGCGGATCGCATCGCCGATATCGGGCTGGATCACGCCGGTCTCGCTATTGGCGGTCTGCACGGCGACGAGGGCGCACTCCGGGCTCGCGCCGATGTCGATCAGGCCAGCCGGATCCGCGGGCAGCACGGTCGCGTCGGGCGCCGCGCGTCGCACCGCGTCATGCTCGGTCGCGCCGATCGCGCGTGCCGGCAGCGCGGCGCGGCCGAGCGCGAGGCCGAGCGCCTCGCTCGCACCGCTGGTGAAGATCAGGTGATGCGGCCAGTCGAGCGCCGCCTTGATCCGCGTGCGCGCGCCCTCCAGCGCTGCCCGTGCTGCACGGCCGCCGGCGTGCGGGCTCGACGGATTTGCCCAGTGCGCCAGCGCCTCGGCCATCGCCATCCGCGCCGCGGGCAGCACGGGCGTGGTCGCGGCATGATCGAGATAGATATGGTCGGTCACGGTGAGGCGGACTGTTCCCGGTGATTGCGCGTGACCGCGCTGGCCCTATATAGGCGCGCGACCGCGTCCGTCCCAAGAGGGCGGATGTTCTTTAGTTTCTGCGAGGCCCATGCCCGACGTCATTTTTCCCGGCCCCGAGGGCCGTCTCGAAGGCCGCTTCCAGCCCGGTCCGCGCCCGCGCGCACCCGTTGCGATGATTCTCCATCCGCATCCGCAGGCGGGCGGCACGATGAACAACCGCATCGTCCAGTCGCTGTACCAGACGTTCGTCAAGCGCGGCTTCGCCACGCTCCGCTTCAATTTCCGCGGAGTGGGAAAGAGCCAGGGCGTGTTCGACAATGGCGTGGGCGAGCTTTCCGACGCTGCCTCGGCGCTCGACTGGGTCCAATCGATCCATGCCGAAGCGCAGACGACGTGGATCGCCGGCTTTTCGTTCGGGGCGTGGATCGGCATGCAATTGCTGATGCGCCGGCCGGAGATCAAGGGCTTCATCTCGATCGCGCCACCCGCAAACCTCTACGATTTCACGTTTCTTGCGCCATGCCCGTCGTCGGGCATCATCATCCAGGGCGAGGGTGACGAGGTGGCGACGCCGGCCGCCACGCAGAAGCTGGTCGATAAGCTGCGCACCCAGCGGCACATCACGATCCACCACGATACCATCCCGAAGGCGAACCACTTCTTCGAGCATGAAATGCCCGAGCTGATGACGTCGGTGGACAATTATCTGGACATGCGGCTCAAGGGCTAAGGTCTTAGACGGGCAGGTCTCGGCTCGACATCTCCGCCGAGCAGGGTAGGGGGCGGGTGGAACCCACAACCAAGAGGTCACCCCCCTAGTGTCCACCAAAATGGCACCCCGCAGCCGCAAGGTCCGCGTGCTGGCGACGCTCGGCCCCGCATCGAGCACGCCGGAGATGATCCGCAAGCTGTTCCTGGCGGGCGCGGACGCGTTTCGCATCAACATGAGCCACGGCGCGCATGCCGACAAGGTGCCGCTGGTCGTGGCAATCCGCGCGCTGGAGGAAGAACTCGGCCGCGCGACCACGATCCTGTTCGACCTGCAGGGGCCGAAGCTGCGCGTCGGCAAGTTCGCCGACGGCAAGGTGATGCTGGAAACCGGCGCGCCATTCGTGCTCGATCGCTCGCCCGAGCCGGGTGACGCGACCCGCGTCGAACTGCCCCACCGCGAGATTTTCGAGGCGCTGGAGGTCGGTGCGCGCCTGCTGCTGGACGACGGCAAGCTGGTGCTGCGTGTGCTCGCGGTCGCGCCCGATCGCGTCGAGACGATCGTCGAGGTCGGCGGCGCGCTGTCGAACAACAAGGGCCTCAACGTGCCCGACGTGGTCGTGCCGATGGCGGCGCTGACCGAAAAGGACCGCGCCGACCTGACGTTCGCGCTGGAGCAGGGCGCGGACTGGATCGCGCTCTCGTTCGTGCAGCGGCCCGAGGACGTCGCCGAAGCTAAGAAGCTGATCGGCGGCAAGGCGGCCGTGCTGGCGAAGATCGAAAAGCCGGCGGCGGTCGAGCGGCTGGAGGAAATCCTCGAGCTGGCCGACGGCGTTATGGTCGCGCGCGGCGACCTGGGCGTCGAACTGCCGCCGCAGCGCGTGCCGATCGTGCAGAAGCGCATCGTCGCCACCGCGCGTCGCATGGGCCGGCCGGTCGTGGTCGCGACCCAGATGCTCGAATCGATGATCCAGGCGCCGACGCCAACGCGCGCGGAGGTGTCCGACGTCGCCACCGCGATCTATGACGGCGCCGACGCGGTGATGCTCTCGGCCGAGAGCGCCGCGGGCGCGTGGCCCGAGGAAGCGGTGGCGATGATGGATCGCATCGCGGTCTCGGTCGAGAACGATCCGGGCTATACCGCGCGGCTGCACTTCACCGAGACGCTGCCCGATCCCACCACCGCCGATGCGCTCAGCCAGAGCGCGCGCAGCATCGCCGACACGATCTCAGCCAAGGCGATCATCTGCTTCACCCTCTCGGGCTCGTCGTCACGCCGGATCGCGCGCGACCGGCCGTCGGCGCCGATCCTCGTGCTGACGCCGAAGCTGGAGACGGCACGCCGCGTCGGCCTGCTGTGGGGTGCGCATGCGGTGCGGACCAAGGATGTGGCGAACTTCGAGGAGATGGTCGCCAAGGCGCGGCGGATGGCTATGCGCCATCAGCTGGCCGAGGCGGGCGACCGGATCATCATCATGGCGGGCGTGCCGTTCGGGACGCCGGGCTCGACCAACGTGATCCACGTCCAACGCCTGACCGGCCGCGAGCTCGAGGGCTACGACGAATAGGGCGCGTCGTCGCTTACGCTTTCCCCGTCATGCCGGACTTGTTCCGGCATCCACGGTCCGGGGCTCCGGTGCGCTGAGGGAGTGCCGCGCGGTGGACCCCGGAACAAGTCCGGGGTGACGGGAGGGGGCGAGAAAACTCCGCCGGGCCACATCCGCCGGACACGACAAAATGGCCGCGTGGTTGCCCACGCGGCCGTTCGTGTTCGACTAAAGCCGGATCAGCCCTGGCGGGCTTTGAAGCGGCGGTTGGTCTTGTTGATGACGTAGGTGCGGCCACGGCGACGGATCACGCGATTGTCGCGATGGCGGTCCTTGAGCGACTTCAGCGAATTGCGGATCTTCATGACGAACGCCCGGTCTTTCTAAATCTTGTGGTGTCGAAAAGAGCGGCCCGCTTAAGCAGGCGCGCGCGGTGAGTCAAGGCGTGGTGCCTATTTCAGCTTCACGCCCAGAACCTTCTTGGGCGCGGCCTGCTTCTGCTCGTCGGCGGTCTGGCCATTGCCGACGTCCTTGCGCGCCTTGCCCTTGTCGGTGCGCTGGGCCGCGGCGTCGGCGCCCGCCAGCACCGGGCCGCACGCTGCCGCCTTGGCATCGCCCGGGTCGACGAAGGCGGCCAGCGCCGCCACCGGCGTCGCGACCACGCCCAGCGCCACGCTCGCGCCGACACGCGCCAGCAGCTGCGGCGTGATGATCTGGATGCCGGGCTGGGCGAAGTGGCCGGTGATCCCGACCGGCGACTGTGCCGAGAACAGGCTGATCTTCTTCGCGTCGGCGCGGAACAGCAGGTTGAGTGATTCGTCGCGGAAGCTGAAACCGCCCTTCGAGGTCATCACGTTCTTGCTGGTGTCGATCAGCACCGGGTCCGCCGCCGCGATGCCGTCGCGCACGGTGAAGCCGATCAGCCCGCAATTGATCTGCACCGGCTCCTTCAGCTTCTTCTGGAACATGCGCTGGACGAACGTGCCGATGTCGAACTCGGACAGCTGGGTGTAGCTGGTCCAGAAGGTGCCGCGCGGCAGGATCACCGCGATGCGCCCGTTCGACGTCGCGAGGCTCTTGCGCACCGTGTCGCCGATGCCGTGCATCTGGATGCGCGCCTTGATTGTGCCGGTGGTGCCCGACTGGCTCACCCCGAAGCGGGCGAGCAGATTGCCCATCGGCGTCGGCGACATGCGGATATCGGTGTCGGTCACCACCGCCGGGCCACGCGCATTGATCGCGATCACCGAGGTGACATGGCCGCCCGCCATGTCGAAATCGAGCGGCTGAATCTGCAGCAGCGAGTGGTCGAGCGTCAGCCCCAGCACGATGTTGGAGACCGGGATGAACGGCTGGCGGATATCGGCGATGCGATATTTCACGTCGGCGTCGAACGTCTTGATCGCATCGATGCGCAGCGGCGCGTCGGGCAGGATGCGCGGCACGCCGTCGCTCTTGTGCTGGGTCGTCGCGGCGGCGGTCGCGCCCTTGGTCGCGAGCGTGTTCGGATTGTAGCCGACGAACGGCCCGATATCGATCATGTCGACCAGCCGCGACGACAGATCGGCGGTGAGCTTCATCCGCGCCTGCGGGTCGTTGGCGGGCGGCACCGCCACGCTCAGCGCGCCGGCAATGTCGCTATTGCCATAGGCACCCACCAGCTTGGTGAAGCGGTAGTCGTTGCCCTGCTTGGTCAGGTGCCCGCGGATGCGATAGGCGCGCGTATCGGGCACGGCGATGCCGGCGAGATCGAACAGGTTGCGCAGATTTTGGCCGCGCACCGCGACTGCGAGGTCGGCACCCTCGATAACGGTCGCGCCCGGCAGCGTGCCGCTGACGTCGACATGGCTGTGGACCGCATCGGCGTGCAGCTCGAACTGGTTCTTGCCGCCCGCGATCAGCTGGTTGGGCGATGTCTGCGCGCCCGACAAGGTGAAGGGCGTGCCGCGCGCGGTGCCGGTGCCGGTGAAGCGGATCGCATTGTCGACGCGGTTGTTGCTGGCGTCGACCGACTTGAACGCGATATCGGCCGACAGCTTCATCGCCGGATCGCGATAGCGCAACGTCGTGCCGTCGACGGCGGCACGCTCGATCAGCGGGATCTGGAACGGCTTGCCCTCGATGCTGAAGGTCCACGTGTTGCGCTTGTGCGCCGGATCCCATTCGAGATCGGCGGCGCCGTTGACGAGGTTGATCCAACTCACCCGGCGCTGGCTGCCGAAGATCAGCGACAGCGTGTCGATCCGCGTATCGATTAGGGTCGACGAAAACAGGTTCGGCTTGGTCGCCCAATCGGGATTGGAAACGGTCAGCCCCTCGGCCAGAAACTTGGTCGCGATCGGGTCGAAGTAGAAATTGAAGTCGCCCGCCACGCGCACCGATCGGCCGCTCTGGCTGGAGGCGATCCGCTCGAAAGTGTGCTTCAGGAAGCGGCCCTTCGTGACGAACAGGATGAACCATGCCAGGAAAATCAACCCGATCAGGGTTGTGAGCACGCCGATGACCGAGGCGAGCGCGGTCGTCGCGGCATCGCGCCGGCGCGGATCCCGCGGGGCTGGGTGGCGGGGGGATACGATCCCCGGTTCGGCGGTGGATGCATCGGCCATGGGCATTTCAACCCCCGCCGATCGGCCCAGTTCCGCAACGGTTGCAAAGCCGGGGCGACTTGCCTATAGGCCCCCGCTTCCGCGATTAGAGGGAACTGCCCGGCCGGTATGGGCTGCCGTGGCCGTTTGTGATCGCCCTGGATAAGGAGACGAAAATGCCCAAGCTCAAGACCAAGAGCGGCGTGAAGAAGCGCTTCAAGCTCACGGCCACCGGCAAGGTGAAGCATGGTGTCGCCGGCAAGCGCCACCGCCTCATCAGCCACAATTCCAAGTATATCCGCCAGAACCGCCGCACCGACGTGCTTGCTGATGCCGATACCGGCCGCATCAAGCTGTGGGCGCCCTACGGCCTCAATTAAGGAGTAGCGGCACATGGCACGCGTCAAGCGCGGCGTAACCACGCACGCAAAGCACAAGCGCATCCTCGAGGATGCGAAGGGTTATTACGGCCGTCGTAAGAACACGATCCGCATCGCCCGCCAGGCGGTGGAGAAGGCAGGGCAGTACGCCTACCGCGATCGCAAGGTTAAGAAGCGCTCGTTCCGCGCGCTCTGGATCCAGCGCATCAATGCGGCAGTGCGCACCGAGGGCCTCACCTACGGCGTGTTCATGCACGGCCTGAAGCTCGCGGGCGTCCAGCTCGACCGCAAGATCCTCGCCGACCTCGCGATGAACGAGGGCGCAGCCTTCTCGGCGATCGTCGCGCAGGCCAAGGCGGCACTGCCCGAGGGAGCCCGGGTCGCGGCGTAACGCCTCTTCCCGACTGCCTTCGAACAGGGCGCGGCGGCACGATGCCTCCGCGCCCTTTTCTTTTTGGGGCTTACGCCACATCGTCATCCCGGCGCAGGCCGGGATCCAGGACGGCGGCAGCCTCAAGTGGGTCCACAACCTGGATCCCGACTTTCGTCGGGATGACGGAGGGGGTATGGTTGGCGGGTGCGCGAAACCTTTCAGCCGGCGATAGACATTCTCGCCAGCGGCTTTCGCGGCACACTCTACATCGGTTGCACGTCGAACCTGATGCAGCGGATGCATCAGCATCGCGAAGGCTTGATCCCGAGCTTCACCCGCCGCTACGGGGTCCGGCGTCTCGCCTACTGCGAGACGTTCGACACGATCGACGAAGCGATCCGTCGCGAGCGGCAGCTGAAGGAATGGCGTCGCGCGTGGAAGGTCGCGCTCGTCGAGCGGACGAACGAGCATTGGAATGATCTCGCGATCGGATTCGGTTTTGGGCCGATCGTGGATTGCGGAAGTCCCGTCATGGCGGGGGTGATGGGGTGAAGGTGGACGGATTGGATCAGCAGCAGGCCGAGCTACTCGCGCGGATCGCAGAGGCCGACGCCAATGCGCTGGAGGCGATTCGCGTCGGTGCGCTGGGCAAGAGCGGCACGGTCACGTTGCTCCTGAAGACGCTCGGCGGCATGTCGCCCGACGAGCGGCAGGCACAGGCGCCTGCGATCCAAGGGCTGCGTACCGCCGTCGCCGACGCCATCGCCGCGCGCAAGGCGGCGCTCGATGCCACCGCGCTCGAGGCTCGGCTCGTCGACGAGCGGCTCGACATGACGCTGCCGGTGGGGATCGGGGCCGAAGGATCGGTCCATCCGGTCAGCCAGGTGATGGACGAGCTGGCCGAGATCTTCGCCGATCTGGGCTTCGCGGTCGCGACCGGCCCCGAGATCGAGGACGACTGGCACAATTTCACCGCGCTCAACATTCCGGAGACGCATCCGGCGCGCGCGATGCACGACACCTTCTATTTCGGTGAGGGCGACCGTGACGGCGAGGGGCGGCGGATGCTGCTGCGCACCCACACCTCGCCGGTGCAGATCCGGACGATGACGCAGACGCCGCCGCCGATCCGCATCATCGCGCCCGGCCGCGTCTATCGTTCCGATTCGGACGCCACCCACACGCCGATGTTCCACCAGATCGAGGGTCTGGTGATCGATCGCGACATCCATCTCGGCCATCTGCGCTGGACGCTCGAGACCTTCCTCAAGGCCTTCTTCGAACGCGACGACATCGTGCTCCGCCTGCGCCCCTCCTACTTCCCCTTCACCGAGCCGTCGGTCGAGGTCGACGTCGGCTATACGGTCGAGAAGGGGCGGCGTGTGATCGGCGGCGATCCGACCGGCCCCAATGGCGGCTGGATGGAGGTGCTCGGCTCGGGCATGGTCCACCCCAAGGTGATCGCGGCGGTCGGGCTCGATCCGGCCGAATGGCAGGGTTTCGCCTTCGGCACCGGCGTCGATCGGCTGGCGATGCTCAAATACGGGATGGACGATCTGCGCGCCTTCTTCGACGGCGACCTGCGCTGGCTGCGCCACTACGGCTTCCGCGCGCTCGACGTGCCCACGCTCTCCGGGGGAGTCGGCGCATGAAGTTCACATTTTCGTGGCTGAAGGAGCATCTCCAGACCGACGCCGCGCTGCCCGCGATCGTCGAGGCGTTGACGAAGCTCGGGCTAGAGGTGGAAGGGGTCGACGATCCCGCCGCCAAGCTCGCCGGCTTCACCGTGGCGAAGGTGCTGACCGCCGCGCCGCATCCGCAGGCCGACAAGTTGCAGGTGCTGACGGTCGACACCGGCGACGGCGATGCGCTGCAGGTCGTGTGCGGCGCGCCCAATGCGCGTGCCGGGCTGGTCGGCGTGTTCGGCGCGCCGGGCACCTACGTCCCCGGCAGCGGCATCACGCTGAAGGTCGCCGCGATCCGCGGGGTCGAATCGAACGGCATGATGTGTTCGATGCGCGAGCTGGAACTGTCCGACGCGCATGAAGGCATCATCGAGCTGCCGGCAGACGCACCGGTCGGCACGTCCTACGCCGATTATGCCGGCCTGTCCGATCCGGTGATCGACGTGGCGATCACGCCCAACCGGCAGGATTGCATGGGCGTACGCGGGATCGCGCGCGATCTGGCGGCGGCGGGCATCGGCACGCTGAAGCCGCTGGCCGTGCCCTCGATCCGCGCGAGCGAGCCGTGCCCGGTCGCGATCGCCACGCTGGATCCGGAGGGCTGCCCGGCCTTCTTCGGGCGGGTGGTCAACGGCGTCGCCAATGGCACCTCGCCCGACTGGATGCAGCGGCGGCTGACGGCGATCGGCCAGCGGCCGATCTCGGCCCTGGTCGACATCACCAATTATGTGATGTTCGATCTGGGACGCCCGCTTCACGTCTACGACGTGGCGAAGCTGCAGGGCGGGCTCGTCGCGCGCAAGGCGTTGGCCGGCGAGACGCTCGTCGCGCTCAACGGCAAGAGCTATGCGCTCGATCCCGAGATGACGGTGATCGCGGATGCGGCGCACGTCCACGATATCGGTGGCATCATGGGCGGCATTGAATCGGGTGTGTCGGAGACGACCACCGACGTGCTGATCGAATGTGCCTATTTCACCCCCGAGACGATCGCGCGCACCGGCCAGAAGCTCGGCCTGACGAGCGATGCGCGCCAGCGGTTCGAGCGCGGCGTCGATCCCGCCTTCCTGCATGACGGCCTCGCCATCGCCACCGCGCTGGTGATCGATCTGTGCGGCGGCACGCCGACCGATGCGGTCGAGGCGGGCAAGGCGCCCACCGGCCATCCGACCTTCAGCTACGATCCGCTCGCGACGCAGAAACTGGGCGGGATCGAGGTGGCGGCCGACACGCAGCGCGCGATCCTCGCGCGGCTCGGCTTCGGCATCGACGGGAGCTGGACGGTGCGCGTGCCGAGCTGGCGCCGCGACGTCGAGGGCACGCCCGATATCGTCGAGGAGATCGTGCGCATCGTCGGGCTGGATACGGTGCCCGCGGTCGCGCTGCCGCGTTCGGCTGGCGTCGCGAAGCCGACCGCCACGCCGGGCCAGCGGATCGAACGGCTGGTGCGCCGCACCGCCGCCGCGCGCGGGCTGAACGAGGCCGTGACGTGGAGCTTCCTGCCCGCCGCCGAGGCGGAGCGCTTCGGCGGTGGCGCGTGGACGCTCGCCAATCCGATCAGCGAGGACATGAAGGTGATGCGGCCCTCGCTGCTGCCCGGGCTGCTGGCAGCCGCACGGCGCAACGCCGATCGCGGTGCCGATACGATCCGCCTGTTCGAGATCGGCCGGCGCTATCTGGCGGACGGCGAGCGCGCGACGCTCGGCCTGCTGCTGGCGGGCGAGGCCGCGCCGCGCGAATGGCTGACCCGGCGCAAGGGATCGTTCGACGCGTTCGACGCCAAGGCCGAGGCGCTGGCGCTGCTCGCCGCTGCCGGCGCGCCGATCGATCGGCTGCAGGTGATGGAGCCGGTTTCGGCCGCATGGCATCCCGGCCGTTCGGGCACGCTGCGGCTGGGGCCGAAGACGGTGCTGGCCGAGTTCGGCGAACTCCACCCCGCGACGCTCAAGGCATTCGGGCTCGAGCGCACCACCGTGGCGGCCGAGCTCTATCTCGACGCGGTGCCGGCGCGGCGCGAGGCGGGGCGGATGCGCAGCGCCTATGCGCCGCCAATGCTCCAGCCGGTGACGCGCGACTTCGCCTTCGTCGTTGGCCGCGACCAGCCGGCCGACGCGCTGCTGCGCGCGGTGCGTGGTGCCGACAAGGCGGCGATCGTCGATGTCGCGTTGTTCGATCTGTTCGAGGGCACGGGGCTGGCTGAGGACGAGAAGAGCCTCGCGATCGCGGTCACGCTCCAGCCGGTCGAGAAGAGCTTCACCGACGCCGAATTGCAGGCGATCTCCGACCGGGTCGTCGCCGCGGCGGCCAAGCTCGGCGCGCGGCTGCGGGGGTAGGCCGACGGAGATCGCAGGGGCTACAACTCCCCGCGCACCTGGCCGTGGGCGAGGACGGCGAACAGCCCCGTCCCGCCGATGATGTTGCCCACCAGCGCGGGCAGGATGAAGCCGAACACTGCCCAGCCGAGCGAAGCGCGGCCGCTCAGCCACAGCAGCCATGCCTCGGCCGAGCCGGCGACGACGTGGCTGAAGCCGCCGATCGCGATCACGTAGGTGATCGCCGTCACGATCCAGAATTCGCTGGAGCGCGCGCTCGGCAGGATCCACGCGATCGCGCCGACGAGGAAGCCCGAGGGCACGCCCAGCAGCAACGTCGTGCCGGCATCGTGCGCGAGCAGCTTGGACGCCAGCGCCAGCGCTGCCTCGCGCTGTTCGGGCGACAGGATCACGTCGTGCGCCATCAGCACCGCCACGAACAACGTACCGAGCATGTTGCCCGCGAACACGATCGCCCACAGCCGCAGCAGCCGCCCGAAATTGCGCGCGGTGGGATGCGACGCGAGCGGCAGCACGGCGGTCACGGTGTTCTCGGTGAACAGCTGAAGGTTGCCGAGGATCACGATCACGAAGCCGATCGAATAGCCGAAGCTGCTGACCAGCTCGAACGCCGGCGTCGCGGGCAGGCGCATGCTCAGGAAGCTTTCGGCCAGCACCGAGACCGATATTGCGAGGCCCGCCGCGAAGGCGGAGAACAACAACGACGCGAGCGGCCGGCTGAGCTCGTCATTGCCCTGCAGGCGGATCGCCTCGTGCACGACGCGCGCGGAGCCGGCTTTCATCCCGGCGACGGTCTCCACTTCCTCCTGCGACAAATGGCGGGAGGGTGCGGCCTCTTCTTCGATCCGGGGGTCTTCGGCGTCCATTGGCGCTCCTTCCGGGGGGTCGAACCCCCCGTCACCACCGACGTTCCGACCATTGCGCGCGGACAACGCCACGGGTAGATGCGCGCCATCTTCCCCATCCTCGAATACGGAGACCGCTCGGCCATGACGACCGAACGCACCTTTTCCATCATCAAGCCCGATGCCACGCGCCGCAACCTGACCGGCGCCGTCACCAAGATGCTCGAGGAGGCCGGCCTGCGCGTCGTCGCGTCCAAGCGCATCCACATGACGAAGGAGCAGGCCGAGGGCTTCTACGCCGTCCACAGCGAGCGGCCCTTCTTCAACGATCTCGTCGCCTTCATGATCTCCGGACCGGTGGTCGTGCAGGTGCTGGAGGGCGAAGATGCCGTCGCCGCCAACCGCAAGGTGATGGGCGCGACCAACCCCGCCAATGCCGACGCAGGCACGATCCGCAAGGAACTGGCGGAGTCGATCGAAGCGAACTCGGTCCACGGCTCGGACAGCGCCGAGAATGCCAAGATCGAGATCGACTATTTCTTCAAGCCGGAAGAGATCGTCGGCTGACGTCCCGCGTCCTCGGCTGAGCCTTTGTTGCCGGTCGCGCGTTGCATCGACGCGCGGCCGGTACGGCGCCGCCATCTAGAGGACGACCATGAAGATCATCACCACCGCCGTCATGCTGGGTGCACTCGCCCTCGGCGGCGCCGCCGCGGCGCAGAACCCGATCAATGCGCGCCAGCTCAACCAGGAGCGTCGGATCGATGCCGGCGTGCGCTCGGGCAAGCTGACCAACAACGAGGCGGGGCGTCTGCACGCCCAGCAGCGCTCGATCCGGCACGAATCGGATGCGATGCGCGCTGCCAATGGCGGCCACCTGAGCCGCGGCGACAAGGCAGCGCTCCACGCGCGCCAGCACCGCGCCGACCGCAACATCATCCGCAAGAAGTATAACCGCGCCCACCGCCCGGGCTGAATCCCGCCCGTCACCCCGGCCGGCGCCGGGGTGACGGGTAGAGGAGGGCGCGCTAAGCACGGCCCCTTCCGCAGGAACGCGGGGGTGCGGGGGCGCAATGAACCACAGGCTGCTCGAACGGCTGGTCTTCTTTTCCGACGCGGTGTTCGCGATCGTCATCACCCTGCTGGTGATCGAGATCGACGCGCCGCGCATCCCGCTCGGCCCCGATGCCACGCATGCGGCGTGGGAAGCGCTCGGCGAGCGGCTGCCGAAGTTCGTCGGCTTCGTGCTCAGCTTTTGGGTGGTGGGGTCGTTCTGGGCGCTGCATCATCGCGCCTTCGGGCTGGTCGAGGGGCATGATCGCGCCTTCCTCTGGCCGAACTTGTTGCTGCTGATGGCGATCGCGTTCGTGCCCTTCTCGACCGCCTTCATGAGCGAGAATATGGGGCAGACCGTCCCGCATCTCTTCTACCTGCTCACCCTGCTCGCGGCGGCGCTGCTGCAGGCGCGGCTGATCTATCGCGTGCTGCGGCCCGAACATGCGGCCGCGGGCGTGGCGGCCGAGGAACTGCTGATCGTGCGCCGTCGCGTCTGGGCGCTGCCGGCGGCGGTCGTGATCGCATTGCTGCTGGTGCCGCTGTCGCCGGGCCTCGCCAACACGACCTTGTTCGCCGTGCCACTGCTGGCGCGACTGATGCCGCGCCTGCGCTTCATCGGCTGACGGTCACTTCTCCGCTGCGTGCGGCAGCGCTGTCTTCCACAGCGCATCGACCCGTTTCTGCCCGGCGGCCTCACTCGTCACCGCTTCCTCGCGCGACAGGCCGCGCAACCGCACGCTGGTGCCGCCGATGAAGCTGTGGTCGGTCGCATAGCCCAGCTGGTAGACGGCGCGGTCGACATGCGGATCGCCGTCGGCAAGGTAGCGGGTGACGATCAGCACCGGCATGTGCGCGTCGCCCGGCGTCTTGTCGGCCGCGCCCGCATCCTTGCGCGCGCGTATCAGCGCCCCCTCGAACCAGCCGCGCTCGATCCGCGCGTCGCTGGTCGTCTCGGCCGAGGCCAAGCCGAGCGCGCTGGGAAAGGCGATCGTCTGGCCCTGGATGGCCTGCGCGTCGGATCGCGGCGTCAGCGACAGCAGATGCCCCTGCGCATCGGCGGTGGCCTTCAGCACCAGGATCACCGCGCGCCGTGCTGCATCGCGGTTGTCCGCGCCGCGCTGCACCTCGGCATTGGTGCGCTCGCGATAGCCGTTCCAGAAGGTCAGGGCCGAGATCACCACCGCGACGATCGCCAGCAGTTCGGCGAGCGTGATCCAGCGGATACGGCGTTGGCGCGGGTCGCTCACAGGGTCTCCACCAGTTTCTTGGGCGCGATCATATGCCAGCTTTGTGCGACCCGTGTGGCGATCAACTCCCAGTCGGTCGCGGGTAGGTCGGTGCGGATGGCGATCCACCCGGCATGCGCCATGTAGGCTGGGCGGAAGAAGAGGTCGGCGTCGCGCGCGACGAGCATGTCCTGCTCGTCCGCGCCGCTGGTCTTGACCAGCACGGCGCTGCGGCCGTCGCGATGATGGTCGTGCGTGTACCAGGCGAAGGTCTTGCCCTTCTCCACGAAGAAGACCGGCATACCGTGCGACAGTTTCTCCGCCGTGCGCGGGAAGGCGAAGGCGATCGCGCGCAGCCGCGCGACATCGGCTTCCGGGTCGGGGCTCATGCGCCGCGGCTGCGGATCAGCTCCGCCAGCGCCGCCGGATAGAGCATATGCTCCTCGATCAGGACGCGCCGCGCCAGCGCCTCGGCATCGTCCCCCTCGAGGATCGGCACCTCGGCCTGCGCGAGGACGGGGCCGCCGTCGAGCGCCGCCGTCACGAGATGCACGCTCGCGCCATGGCGCGTGTCGCCCGCATCCAGCGCGCGCTGGTGCGTGTCGAGCCCGCGATAGAGCGGCAGCAGCGAGGGGTGGATGTTGACGATCCGCCCGTCCCACCGCGCCACGAAATCGGGGGACAGCACGCGCATGAAACCCGCGAGTGCCACATAGTCGACGCCCGCATCGCGCAGCGCACCGTCGATGAGCGCCTCGAACTCGGCTTTCGTCAGGCCGACATGGCTGTGCGCGAACTGGGGAATGCCCTCGGCGGCGGCGAAGGCGAGGCCATCGGCATCCGCCACGTTGGAGATGATCAGCACGACCTCGTAGGGGCAGGCGGGATCGCGCGTCGCCTCGATCAGGGCCGCCATGTTCGATCCGCGGCCCGAGATGAGGATGCCGACGCGCGCTCTAGGCATTGTGCGTGGCGCTCCACGGCGTCCGCGCGCTCCACGCCTCGGCCGATCCGCGCACGGTGCAGCCGCGCGGGCCTGCGCCGATCGCGCCGATGCGGAACACCGTCTCGTCCGCGGCTTCCAGCGCGGCTGTCACCGCGTCGACCTCGTCGGGGCGCACGGCGGCGACCATGCCAACGCCGCAGTTGAAGGTGCGCGCCATCTCGCCGGGCTCGATATTGCCCTGCGCCTGCAGGAACGCCATCAGGCGGGGCTGCGGCCAGGAAGCGGCGTCGATCGTGGCGTGGAGCCCGTCGGGCAGCACGCGCGGCACATTCTCCAGCAGGCCGCCGCCGGTGATATGGGCGAGCGCCGAAACCTTGCCGGCGCGCACCAGCGGCAGCAGCGCGCGCACATAGATGCGCGTCGGCTCCATCAGCCAGTCGATCAGCAGCCGCTCGGGATCGAACAAAGCCGGGCGGTCGAGCTTCCACCCTTTGTCCGCGGCGAGGCGACGAACGAGCGAATAGCCGTTGGAATGCACGCCCGACGAGGCGAGGCCAAGCAGCACGTCGCCCTCGCGCACCTTGGTGCCGGTCAGCGCCTGCGCGCGCTCGACCGCGCCGACCGCGAAGCCGGCGAGATCGTAATCGCCCGCGGCATACATGCCCGGCATCTCGGCGGTCTCGCCGCCGATCAGCGCGCAGCCGGCGATACGGCAGCCGTCGGCGATGCCGGTGATCACCTGGCGCGCGGTATCGCCCACCAGCGTGCCCGTCGCGAAATAATCGAGGAAGAACAACGGCTCGGCGCCCTGCACGATCAGGTCGTTGACGCACATCGCGACCAGATCGATGCCGACCGTATCGTGGCGATTGCTGTCGATCGCCAGCTTCAGCTTGGTGCCGACGCCGTCATTGGCGGCGACCAGCAGCGGATCGTCATAGCCCGCCGCCTTCAGGTCGAAGAAGCCGCCGAAGCCGCCAATCTCGGCATCGGCGCCGGGTCGGCGGGTGGCGCGCACCAACGGCTTGATCGCGTCGACCAGCGCGTTGCCCGCGGCGATCGAGACGCCGGCTTTGGCGTAGCTATAAGGTTCGTCGCTCATGTCAGCCTAGGCGCCTATCCATATCGCGCTTGGATTTCCACCGCCGTTTCGCCACAAGGCAGCGCGTGACGCCCACCCGCCGCATCTCGCTTGCCCTCGGTTCGATCGCGGGGCTCGGCCTCGCGGCGCTGGCTTATGCCCAGATCGAGGGCAAGGATCGCGGCGTGCCGGCGATCGACAGCTCCGCCAATTACGAGGTGGGCGGCGTCGCTGTCGACACGTCGGCCAAGACCGCCGATCTCGCGCGCATGTTCGGCTGGCGGCTGGCGGAACGGCGCGGCTTCCGCATGTTGTGGGCCAAGGTGCGCAACGCGCCCATCGATCAGGCGCCCAATCTGTCCGACGGCCAGCTCGACGCGATCGTCGCCGGTGTGTCGGTCGAGGACGAGCAGATCGGCCCGACCCGCTACATCGCGCATCTGGGCGTGCTGTTCGATCGCGTGCGCGCCGGCCCGCTGCTGGGCGTGGCGGAGGCGGGCGAGCGATCGGTGCCGATGCTAGTCGTGCCCGTGATGTGGTCGGGCGGGGCGCCGCAGAGCTTCGAACATCGCACCGAATGGCAGAAGGCGTGGGCGCGCTTCCGCTCCGGCGGCAGCCCGATCGATTATGTGCGGCCCGACGGATCGGGGATCGATCCCCTCGTGCTCAACATGGCGCAGGTCGGGCGGCCGGGGCGCGGCCAGTGGCGCAGCATCCTCGATCGCTATGGCGCGTCGGACATCGTTTCGCCGGTGGTGCAGATCGTCCGCCGCTATCCGGGCGGCCCGATCGAGGCGCATTTTATCGCGCTGCACGGCGCGGATGCCGAGGTGATCGCGCGCTTCGACCTGACCGCGACCGACGGCGACGCCTTGCCCAAATTGCTGGACGAGGGCGTGCGGCGAATCGATGATGCCTATGCGCAGGCGCTGCGCGACGGACGGCTGCACGGCGATTCGTCGCTCAGTGCGGTGCCGGCGGCGGTGCCCGAATTGCCCGAGGAGGCGCCGGTCGCCGACGCGCAGCCGGCGGCGGCCTTGCCGGGGGCGACCTCCACCTTCCTGCTGCAGGTCGATACGCCCGACGATCCGGCGTTGTTGCAGGTTCAGGGCGTGCTGCGTGGGATACCGGGGGTGCGCACGGTCAATGTCGACAGCGTGGCGCTGGGCGGCGTTTCGGTGATGCGGGTGGCTTATGACGGCGCGCCCGATGCCTTCCGCACCGCGCTGGGGGCGGCGGGCTATCAGGCCGAGGATTCGGGCGGCGGGCTGCGCATCCGACGGGGTACGCCGCGGTGAGCCAGATCGCGCTCCCGCTCGACTGGCCGGCGGGGGCGCAGGAACGCGACTATATCGTCTCCGACGCCAACCAGGCGCTCGTCCGCCATTTCGAGCATTGGTCGCTGTGGCCGGTGATGGCGACGGTGCTGACCGGTCCGCGCAAATCGGGCCGCTCGCTGCTCGGCCGCATCTACGCCGCCAAGAGTGGCGGCGAGTTGATCGACGATGCCGAGCGAAGCGACGAGGAGGCGTTGTTCCACGCCTGGAACCGGGCACAGGAACGACGGCGACCGCTGATCGTGATCGCCGATGCGCCGCCGCCCACATGGCGTATCCGCCTGCCCGATCTGCGCTCACGCCTCGCCGCCAGCCCGCATGTCCGCATCGCCGAGCCCGACGACGCGCTCGCCGCGGCTTTGATCGAGAAGCTCTGCCATGCGCGCGGGCTGGCGGCGCCGCCCGAGCTGGTGCGCTACCTCGTGCCGCGGATCGAGCGTTCCTATCTGGGCGTGACGCGCGCGGTGGATGCGCTCGATTCATTGGCATTCGAGCGACGCCAGCGGTTGACCGTGCCGCTGGCGCGGCGTGCGCTCGCCGCCGTCGGAGTCATCGACGAGTCACGGAGCGAAGAGTAGGATCGTGGCCATGGATCAAGTCAGCACCGAAGCCGAAGTCGCGGAACCGCTCGTCGCCGACAGCCCCAACGTCCAGATCGCGCCCAGGGATCGCTACTTCAACCGCGAACTGTCGTGGATCGCGTTCAACGAGCGCGTGCTGGACGAGGCGTGCAACCCCGCCCATCCGCTGCTGGAGCGGGTGCGCTTCCTGTCGATCTCGGGCAACAATCTCGACGAATTTTTCATGGTCCGCGTCGCCGGCCTCAAGGGCCAGCAGGTCGAGGGGATCGAGGATCGCTCGCCCGACGGGCTCACCGCCAGCCAGCAGCTGACCGCGATCGCCGCGCGGGCCGACCATCTGACCGACGTCCAGCAGGAGGTGTGGCTCAGCCTGCGCGCGCAACTGGCCGATGCGGGTATCGAAGTGCTGGGCGACGACGACATTGTCGGCGAGCGCGCCGAATGGTGCGAGAAGCATTTCCGCGAGCAGATCTTCCCGATCCTGACGCCGCAAGCGCTCGATCCGGCGCATCCCTTCCCGTTCATCCCGAACAAGGGCTTCACGCTGCTGTTCGATCTCCGCCGTCTGTCGGACGGCGAGGTGACGCGCGAGCTCATCATGCTGCCGACGACGCTGAAGCGCTTCGTGCGCCTGCCGGGCGTCCACGCCTGCTACGTCGCGGCAGAGACGCTTATCCGCCGCTTCACCAACATCCTGTTCCCCGGTTATGCGGTGAAGGGCGACGGCGCCTTCCGCGTGATCCGCGACAGCGACCTCGAGGTCGAGGAAGAGGCGGAGGATCTCGTTCTCTACTTCAAGTCGGCGATCAAGCGCCGCCGCCGCGGCCGCATCATCCGGCTCGAGCCGCGCCCCGACATGCCCGAGGCGCTGAAGGCGCTGGTGGTGGAGGAGATTGGCGACGCCGAAGAGGTGATCGTCGACACGCAGGAATTGCTGGGCGTCGCCGATCTCGCCGACTTGGTCGACGAGGATCGGCCGGACCTGAAGTTCACGCCGTTCACCGCGCGCTTTCCGGAGCGGATCCGCGAGCATGGCGGCGACTGTTTCGCGGCGATCCGCTCGAAGGACATCGTCGTCCATCACCCGTACGAATCGTTCGACGTCGTCATCGCCTTCCTCAAGCAGGCGGCGACCGACCCGGACGTGGTGGCGATCAAGCAGACGCTCTATCGCGCAGGCAAGCAATCGGCGGTGATCCGCGCGCTGATCGACGCTGCCGAGGCGGGCAAGTCGGTGACCGCGGTGGTCGAGCTGAAGGCGCGGTTCGACGAGGAGCAGAACATCAACTGGGCTTCGCAGCTCGAGCGTGCGGGCGTGCAGGTGGTATACGGCTTCATCGACTGGAAGACGCACGCCAAGGTGTCGATGGTCGTGCGGCGCGAGGGCGAGCAGTTCCGCACCTACTGCCATTTCGGCACGGGCAATTATCACCCGATCACGGCGCGCATCTATACCGACCTGAGCTTCTTCACCGCTGATCCCCGCGCGGGGCGCGATGCGGCGCAATTGTTCAACTACGTCACCGGCTATGTCGAGCCGCAGGCGCTGGAGCTGCTGACGCTCTCGCCGCATGGCTTGCGCGAAAAGCTGTCGGACATGATCGACGCCGAGATCGACCATGCCCGCGCCGGGCGCGAGGCGGCGATCTGGGCCAAGGTCAACAGCCTCGTCGATCCGCAGATCATCGAGAAGCTCTACCGCGCGAGCGCGGCGGGGGTGCAGATCGATCTGGTCGTGCGTGGCATCTGCTGCCTGCGGCCCGGCGTGGCCGGGCTATCCGAGAATATCCGGGTCAAGTCGGTGGTCGGCCGCTTCCTCGAGCATAGCCGCATCATGTGCTTCGGCAACGGCGCGGCGCTGCCCAACGCGGATGCCAAGGTGTTCATTTCCTCGGCAGACTGGATGCCGCGCAATTTCGACCGCCGGGTCGAATATCTCATGCCGATCGAGAATCCGACCGTGCATGCGCAGATTCTCGATCAGGTGATGGTCGCCAATCTGATCGACGACGAGCAGAGCTGGCGGCTCAACTCCGACGGCACCTACGAGCGGATCGAGCCGGGCAAGCGCCCCTTCAACCTGCACCGCTACTTCATGACCAACCCGTCGCTGTCGGGGCGCGGCGCGGCGTTGAAGCATTCGGGCTCGGTGCCGACGCTGACGCTGCGGCGAACCTGATCGGCCACGCCTTCCGGCGTGGTCGAGCCACTCCGGCGCCGATCTGCCGGGGCAGATGCTATCCGATTACCGGCCCGGCCAGAGCTGCAGGCTGGTGTCGATCAGGCGGCGCAGGTCGCTGGCCGAGGCGCCGGCACCGGCTTGCACGGTAAGGCCCTGCAGCACCGCGAACAGCAGGTGGGCCAGGCCTTTCGGTTCGATGTTGGCAGGCAAGTCGCCAGCCAGCTGCGCTTGCTCGAATCGCGCGACCAATGCCCGCTCCGTCGAGGCGCGGCGTGCGATCACCTCTTCCTTGATCGAGGCCGCATGCTCGCTGCAGCCGATCGACGCCATCACGCCGAGGCAACCCTTGGGGTCGCAGCTGTTGGTCTGGATCGCGAGCGCGCCCTCCAGCAGCCGCTCCGCCACGCCGCGCGCGGTCGGCGCTTCCAGCGCCTGCCCGACATAAGCCAGTTTCTCACGCTCGTAGAGGTCGAGTGCCTTGCGGAACAAGGCTTCCTTGTTGCCGAACGCGGCGTACAGGCTGGGACGCGTGATGCCCATCGCCTCGGTCAGGTCGGTCATCGACGCGCCGTCGAACCCCTTGGTCCAGAAGACACGCAACGCCGCCGTGAGGGCCAGATCGACGCAAAACTCGCGCGGTCGACCTTTCGTGGGCAAAACTAGGGCATTTTCCATAACGCTCGGTATATAAGGCGGCTTGGAAATTCGTCCAGTCCGAAAGAAGCTTAACGGTCTCGATTGTTCGGGGCGCCGCGCGGCGGCAATGTGAACGCGAAGCGCGCGCCGCCGGTCGCGCGATTTCCGACCGACAGGCGGCTGTGATGCGCCGCGAGCACGCGCTCGACGATCGACAGGCCGATGCCGGCGCCATCCGATCGCGCCCGATCGCCGCGCCAGAAGCGGTGCGTGACCGACGCAAGGCTGGCGGTGGCGATCCCCGGCCCGTCATCCTCGACGCGCAGCGTGCCATCGGCCTCCACGGTCACCTCGATATGGGTGGCGGGCGGTGTGTGGCGCGCGGCATTGTCGATCAGATTGGCGAGCGCGAGGCCGATCAGCGGCGCGCGTCCTTCGACCATCACCGGCCGCTCGCCCCCTACGAGCGCGATCGTGCGGCCACCCGCATAGATTCCCGGCGCCGCCTCTTCCACCGCGCCGCGCGCGGCGGCGGCAAGGTCGAACCGCTCGCGCGGGCCGATGTCGAGCCGTTCGAGCGAGGCGAGATCGAGCAATTGCGCGATCACGTGCGCCGCGCGGTCGAGCGTCGCCCGCATCCCCGCCGCCGCGTCGCGATCGACAAGCGCGTCGAGCCGCAGCCGCAGCGAGGCGAGCGGCGTGCGCAACTCGTGCGCGACATCGGCGACGAATTCGCCCTGGGTCTGAAAACCCTGCTGCAGGCGATCGAGCGCATGGTTGGTCGCGGCGGCGAGCGGCACGATCTCCGTCGGCAGGTCGCGCGCATCGAGCCGCACGTCGAGCCGGGCCGGCCCGATCGTGGCGGCACGGATCGAAACGGCGCGGACGCGCTGGGTCAACAGCCGGATCAGCGCGAGGTTGGCGAATGGCAGCAGCGCCAGCAGCGGGAGCAGCACCCACAGGAAGCGGTGCAGGAAGGCGCGCACCACATCGTCGGTCAGCACCTCGGGATCGTTGATGTCCTGCGAGACGATCACGCGCGCCTGGCGTCCGCCGAGCGTCATGGCCCGCACCAGCCCGCGATCGCCTTCATTGTTGAAAAAGGCGGGCGCGGCGGCGTGCAACGCAGCATCGCGCGTCGCCGGGCGGAAGCGCGGGCTGGCGATCGCGACCGCACCCCCTTCATCCAGCACGGCGAAGGCGCGGCCCGCCTGCCCGGCGGTGTAGAGCGCATCCTGCACCGGGTCCGGCGCGATGTGCCAGCCGGCGGCGTCGGCGCGCAGCCGCCGCTCGATCGCCGTCGCCTGATGTTCGAGCAACTGGCGCTGATAGGCCCCGGCGGTCGCGCGCAATTCCCGCGCGATCGCGATGGGCAGGGTCAGCGCGAAGGCAAGGATCGTCACGCAGTGGACCAGCGCGATCTGGCCGAACAGCGAGCGTGGCGGCCGCAGCCTCATGCCTCCGCGCGCAGCATGTAGCCGACGCCGCGCACCGTCTCGATCCGCAGGCCCGCGTCGAGCTTCTCGATCCGCCGGCGCAGGCGGTGGACATAGACCTCGATCGCGTTCGAGCCGAGCCCGTCGTCGAGCCCGAACAACTGATCCTCGGCGATACGCTTCAGCACGACGCGCCCGGCGCGGCGCAGGAGCAGCTCGAGCAACTCGATCTCGCGCGCCGACAGTGCCACGCCCTGGCCGGCGACCGTCACCTCGCGGGTCGAAGGGTCGAGCGTCAGCCGCCCCAGCGAGAGCGTGCGTCCCGAATAGCCGTCGCGCCGGCGCAGCACCGCCTCCAGCCGCGCCTGCAGCTCGTCCATGTCGAAAGGCTTGACCAGATAATCGTCGGCCCCGGCGTTGAGCCCGGCGATCCGCTGCTGGACGTCGCCGCGCGCCGTCAGGATCAGCACCGGCACCGCATCACCGCGCGCGCGCGTCTTGCGCAGCAGCTCGAGCCCGTCGCCGTCGGGCAAGCCAAGGTCGAGGATCGCTGCCGCATAGAATGCGGCTTCCAGCATCAGCGCGGCATCGCCGGCGCTCTGGGCGCGGTCGCTCGCCACGCCGCGTCGGGCGAAACCATCGGCAAGTGCCTGTGCGATCTCGAAATCGTCCTCGACGATCAACAGC
Source organism: Sphingomonas nostoxanthinifaciens (assembly GCF_019930585.1). Taxonomy (NCBI): domain Bacteria; kingdom Pseudomonadati; phylum Pseudomonadota; class Alphaproteobacteria; order Sphingomonadales; family Sphingomonadaceae; genus Sphingomonas; species Sphingomonas nostoxanthinifaciens. Next base: position 645,664 of record NZ_CP082839.1, read on the forward strand.
CGCATGCGGAGCCTGTCATGCCGTGACGTTTGTTGTAAGCACTCTGTAAGACCGCGCCCCTAGAGATCACCTTCCCCTCCGGATAGCCGCTGCACCCATCATGATGGAACATTCGCCTCCTGACGCGCTGCCGGCGACGCGCCGTATGCCGTCGTCCGCGCAATATCGGCTGCTCGCCCTCGCTTTGCTAGCGGTGGTGGCGCTGTTCGCCGTGATCGCGCTGATCCGCTGGGCGACGGCCACGCCGCCGCCGCCGGTCGAGACCACCCCGCCGGGCACCTTCCGTCCGACCGCCGAGCAGCGCGCCACGTTCGCGATCAAGACCGTCGGCAACGGCGATGCGATGGACGTGATCGGCGCCAGCGGCACGATCGGCATCGATCAGGATCGCTCGACCCCGGTGGTGATGCCCTATGGCGGCCAGGTCGTGTCGGTCGCGGTCGAGGCGGGCGAGATGGTCCGCCAGGGCCAGGCGCTGCTGACGATTCGCACCGGTGACGTGGTCGATGCGCGCAACGCATTGCTTGCCGCCGCCGCGGCGCAGGCGAATGCCGCCTCGCAGCTGCGTACCGCGCAGACCAACGTGAAGCGCCAGGAAGAGATTTACCGCACCGCGGGCGGCGCACTGCGCGACTATCAGCAGGCGCAGAACGACCTGGTCGCGGCGCAGGCGGCCGCGCGCAGTGCCGAGGCGGCGCTGGGCGCCGCGCGCGACAAGCTGGCGATCTTCGGCAAGTCGCCGGCGGAAATCTCCGCATTCGAGCGTTCCTCGGCGGTTGGTGGCATTGACGTGTCGACCGTGCTGCGCGCGCCCATTTCGGGCATCGTCGCCGATCGCTCGATCTCTCCCGGCGAATATGTCGGCGCGGGCGGCGACAAGCCGGTGATGACGATCGCCGATCCGACCCATCTCTGGCTGGTCGCACAGCTTGCCGAAAGCGACGCGGCGCAGGTCCATGTCGGCGATCCGGTGGAGGTCACGACTCCGGCATTTCCCGGCCGCACCTTCCGCGCGGTGATCGACAATATCGCGGCCGCGCTCGATCCGGTGACGCACCGCCTGCCGGTGCGAGCCTCGATCTTCGACGCGACCCGGTCGCTGAAGCCGCAGATGTTCGCCAGCTTCACTATCCTGCGCCCGGTGCATGGCCAGACGCTCGCGGTGCCGGCCGGGGCGGTGATCCACGAAGGCGATTCGGCGCGGGTGTGGGTGGCGCGGCCCGACGGGCTGCTGGCATCGCGCGACGTCCAGCTCGGCGATGCCGAGAACGGGATGGTGCGCATCGTCGGCGGGCTGCGGCCGGGCGAGCGCGTCGTCACCTCGGGCGCGATCTTCGTCAACGAAGCCGGCATCGGCCAGTAAGCGGACCGGACCAATCGCATGAACGGCCTTGTTCGCTTCGCGCTGCGCCAGCGCATGTTGATCGTGCTGCTGCTGAGCGGGCTGTTGCTCGCCGGCGGCATCGCTTTCTACAATCTTAATATCGAGGCCTATCCCGATCCGGTCCCGCCGATGGTCGAGGTGCTGACCCAGAGCCCCGGTCTGTCGGCCGAGGAGATGGAGCGCAACGTCACCGTGCCGATCGAGGTGGCGATGTCGGGCGTGCCCGATCTCAACGTCGTCCGCTCGATCAGCCTGTTCGGCCTGTCCGACATCAAGATCCAGTTCACCTACAATGCCAGCTTCGTCGAGGCGCAGCAGCGCGTCATCAACCGCCTGTCGCAGCTGCCGCCTTTCCCGGGCGGGGTGCAGGCGCAGCTGTCGCCGACCAGCCCGATCGGCGAGATCTATCGCTATCGCATCAAGGCGCCCGCCGGCTATTCGGTGATGGATCTCAAGACGCTGCAGGATTGGGTGCTGCAGCGCCGCTTCAAGGCGCTGCCGGGCGTGATCGACGTCACCGGCTATGGCGGCAAGGTCCGCACCTACGAGGTGGTGGCCGATAACGACCGGATGGTCGCGCACGGCGCCACCGTTGCGCAGGTGATCGCCGCGATCGGCAAGGGCAATGCCAATGTCGGCGGCCAGACGATCAACTTCGGCCCGCAATCGGCGATCGTGCGCGGCGTCGGCCTGATCCAGTCGCCGACGCAGATCGAGAACGTCCTCGTCACCTCCAACGGCGGCAATCCGGTGCTCGTGAAGGATGTCGCGCGCGTCCAGATCGGTAACGAGCCCCGCCTCGGCATCGTCGGCGAGAATAATGAGGACGACGTCGTCGAGGGCATCGTGCTGATGCAGCGCGGCGCCAAGTCGATGCCGACGATCAAGAATGTCGAGGAGCAGGTCGCGCTCATCAATGCCGGCGGCGTGCTGCCGCCGGGCGTCACGCTCGAGCGCGTCTACGACCGCTCGGCGCTGATCGGCGTCACGACGCATACCGTGATGGAAAATCTGGTCGCGGGTATCGTCCTGATCTTCCTGCTGCAGTGGATCTTCCTCGGCGACCTGCGCAGCGCGGTGATCGTGGCGGTGACGATCCCGTTCGCGCTCGCCTTCGCGGTGCTGATCCTGACGATCGAGGGCGAGAGCGCCAACCTGCTGTCGCTCGGCGCAATCGACTTCGGGCTCGTGGTCGACGCCTCGGTCATCATGGTCGAGAACATCTTCCGCCACATGGTCGAGCGATCGGTGCACGTGGAGCAGGGGCATGGGCATTTCTCCTACGCCACGCGCCTGTCGGCGATCCTGCACGCCACCTCCGAAGTGTCGCGCGGCATCTTCTTCGCCGCGGCGATCATCATCGCGAGCTTCCTGCCCTTGTTCACGCTGACCGGCGTCGAGGGCCACATCTTCGGCCCGATGGCCAAGACCTACGCCTTCGCCATCGGCGGCGGTCTGATCGCGACCTTCACCGTCTCGCCGGTGCTCGCCGCCTATCTGCTGCCCGACCGGCTGAGCGAGGTCGAGACGAAGCTGGTCGGTTGGCTGCGGCGCATCTACGAGCCCACGATCGCCTTCGCCTTCGCCAACCGCATCGTCGCGCTGGGCGGCGCGCTGTTGCTCATCATCGGCGCGGTGCTGGGCATCCGCTCGCTTGGCGTCGAGTTCCTGCCGCACCTTGAAGAGGGCAACCTCTACATTCGCGCCAGCCTGCCGCCGTCAATCTCGCTCGACGCTGGCCAGCCGACCGTCAACGCGATCCGCCGCATCCTCGCAAGCTATCCCGAGGTCGCCGCCGTGGTGTCGCAGCATGGCCGGCCCGACGACGGCACCGACGCGACCGGCTTCTTCAACGCCGAATTCTTCACGCCGCTCAAGCCCTATGACGAGTGGCCGAAGGGCATGACCAAGGACAAATTGGTCGCCGAACTGTCCGACCGCTTCGCGCAGCGTTTCCCCGGCGTCGATTTCTCGTTCAGCCAGGCGATCGAGGACAATGTCGAGGAAGCCGCATCGGGCGTGAAGGGTGCGAACTCGATCAAGCTCTACGGCCCCGATCTGCCGACGCTCGAGAAATTGGCCGACCAGATCAAGGACCAGATGGCCAAGACGCAGGGCATCGCCGATCTCGGCGTGTTCCAGTCGCTCGGCCAGCCGACGGTGCGCGTCGACGTCGATCGCATCCGCGCCTCGCGCTACGGCCTCAATGCCGACGACATCACCCAGACGGTGGCGGCAGCGATCGGCGGCCAGTCGCCGGGCGACCTGTACGAGCCGGGCACCGACCGCCACTTCTCGATCGTCGTGCGGCTGAAGCCCGAACAGCGCGACAGCCTCGAGGCGATCCGCCGCATCACCATCGGCGCGCCGAGCGCCAATGGCGGCACGATCCAAGTGCCGCTTTCCGAAGTGGCGACGGTCAAGCTCACCTCGGGCGCATCGTTCATCTATCGCGAGCATCAGGAACGCTACATCCCGATCAAGTTCAGCGTCCGCGGACGCGATCTTGGCGGTGCGGTGGGCGAGGCGCAGCACCGGATCGCGCGCAACGTAATCCTGCCGCCGGGCTATCATCTCGAATGGGCGGGCGAGCTCGGCAACCTGACCAATGCCGTGAACCGGCTGGAGATCGTGGTGCCGATCAGCTTGGTCCTGATCCTGATCCTGCTCTACGCGAACTTCGGCTCGATCCGCGACACGGTGCTGGCGTTCAGCGTGATCCCGATGGCGATCGTCGGCGGCGTTGCGGCCTTGGTGCTGACCGGCACCGCGTTCAGCATCTCGGCCGCGATCGGCTTCGTCGCTTTGTTCGGCATCGCGGTGATGGACGGCATCCTGCTCGTGACGACCTTCAACCAGGCGATGGACCAGAGCATGGAACGCGCCGACGCGCTGGTGCACACCGTGCGCACCGGCCTGCGGCCGGTCATCATGACCTGCCTCGTCGCCGCGATCGGCCTGCTGCCCGCGGCCCTTTCGAACGGCATCGGCAGCCAGGTGCAGAAGCCGCTGGCGCTGGTCGTCGTCGGCGGCATGACGCTGGCGCCGGTGCTGATCCTGCTGGTGCTGCCGGTGCTGATCGACCGCTTCTCGCGCCATGTCGGCCCCGACGATCGCGGCGCGCACGGGCGCAAGGTGCCGCACACCGATCATCATCCGCACACGCCGGAGGAACCGGCATGAAGCGCGCCGTCCTTCCCTTCGGCGCAGCGGCGTTGCTCGCCGGCTGCACCGTCGGCCCCCACAACGTCACGACGCAGACGTCGCTGCCGCCGACCGCCGCCGCCAATGCCTCGGCCGCGCCGATCGCGCCCGCCGCCGGCCCGACCCAGACGATCGTTCCCGGCGCCGTGGTGCCGGCCGACTGGTGGACGCGCTTCGGCAGCCCGACGCTGAACGCGCTGGTCGCGCGCGCACTGGCGTCGAACAACGACATCGCCACCGCCGATGCCGCCTTGCGCCAGGCGCGCCAGCAGGCGGCCGCGGCGTTCGGCAGCACCTTGCCGCAGATCGACGCGAGCTATCAGGCGCAGCGCATCCGCACCTCGCGCATCTTCTCCAATCCGCTGCAGGATCCGGACAATTACCGCTACACGCTGCACACCGCGCAGGTGACGGTCGCCTATCCGCTCGATCTGTTCGGCGCCGGCCGCAACCGCGTGCGCTCGGCACGCGCGGCCGCCGAGGTGCAGCGCCACCGGCTCGAGGCGGCCAAGACCAGCGTCGTCGCCAATCTGGTGCTGGCGGTGATCCAGCAGGCCTCGCTGCAGGAGCAGATCGCCAGCGCCACCGAGAGCGTGCGCGCGAACCGCGACATCCTGACATTGCTCCAACGCCGCGAGCAATTGGGCGCGATCGGCGCCGCCGACGTTGCCGCGCAGGAAACCGCGCTCGCCACCGCCGAAGGCGTGCTGCCGCCTTTGCAGCGCGCGCTGGTGCATCAGCAGGCGGTGATCAGCGCGCTGATCGGCCAGGCGCCCGGCAATACGCTCCCGGCTTTGCCCACGCTGGCCGAGCTCGGCGTGCCGACCGAGCTGCCGCTGTCGCTGCCGGCCGATCTGGTGCGCCATCGCCCCGACGTGCGCGCGGCCGAGTCGCAGATGATCGGTGCCGGTGCCGATGTCGGCGCGGCGATCGCGGCGCGGTTGCCCAATATCCAGCTCAGCGCGAGCGCGGGCGGCGTCGCCGATCAGTTCGGCCAGATGTTCGCCAGCGGCAATCCGTTCTGGACGCTCGCCGGCGGCATCACCCAGCCGCTGTTCCACGGCGGCCAGCTGCTCCACCAGCAGCGCGCGGCGCAGGCGGCGCTCGACGGCGCCAAGTCGCAATATCGCGCGGCGGTGGTGCAGGCGTTCGTCGACGTGTCGGATGCGCTGACGGGTCTCCAGACCGACGGCGTCGCACTCGACGCGGCGAGCCGCGCCGACACGGCGGCGGCGCGCGAGCTGACCTTCATCACGCGCCAGCTTCAGCTCGGCAGCGCGGGCACGCTCAACCTGCTCAACGCCAGCGCGGCGCGCGCACAGGCGGGGCTCCAGCTGACCCAGGCGCGCGCGGCGCGGCTGTCGGACAGCGTGGCGCTGTTCCAGGCACTTGGCGGCGGCTGGTAGACGGCTCAGCCGTTCCGATCGTCATTCCCGCGGAGGCGGGAATCCATTCCCACAGCCGGTGCGCGTTTTGCGCGACTGCGCGGCATATGGATCCCCGCCTGCGCGGGGATGACGTCGCTTTGGCGTAGGGCGTAGCGAAGCAAGAAACGCCATACCGGATCACATCCGGCACGATGACTTTCGCCCAAAGAAAAACGGCGCCTCCCCGAAGGGAGACGCCGCCTTTCGTCGCACGTCCGATCCGGAGATCAGAACGGATAGTAGCGGAAGGACAGGAAGCCCGTGCTGTTGCTGATCTGCGGGTAGCCCGAATAACCGGCACCGGGGAACAGCTCGCGCTGGTTGTAGCTGTATTGGATGCCGACCTGGGCGCGACCGAACGAGCCCTGGTAGAACTTGTCCCAGAAGCCGACGGTCACCTGGCGGATGCGGCGGGTGTTCTGGCCGCAGGCGCCGCCCTCGACGAAGCAGCCGGCGTTGCTGGTCGCGATCGAACCGAAGTTCGGCGAGTATTTGGTCAGCATTTCCTGCTCTTCGCCGGCATAGCCGTAGACGTCGAGCTGCTTGCTGGCATGCACGGTCGCGCCGGCCAGGAGCATGAACTCGTCGATCGGATGGATGCGGCCGTCGCTGGAGAAGGCGACGTCGGGCAGGCCCGCCGAGCCGTAGCGACCGATGCCCTTGCCGCCGAAGCCCGAAATCTGGACGTCGAGGATCTTGGGCACGATGTTCAGCGTTGCGCTGCCGCCGTAGCCGAAGGTGGTCGCGCTGTTGTTGGCGCCCGAGGTGGCACCGGTGATCAGGCGCTCGTTGAAGGTGCGGACGATGCCGAAGCCTTCGACGTGGACCGCGTGGCCGGCGATCATGTCCTCGTAGGCTGCCTTGCCGATGAAGTCCGGCACGTCGTTGAACGAGTTGTTGTTCAGGCTGTTGAAGCCCGAACCACCGGTGACGCTGGAGACCTGCGTCGCGCCGGCGGTGCCGACCGGGGTGGTGGTGTTGTTCTGCGGGTTCTCAGCCGCGACCGCCAGCCACAGCTTGTGATCGAGGAAGTCGCCGGTCAGGCGAACGCCCGGCTGACGCGCCCAGGCGAAGCCCGGAACGTACTGCGCATCGACCACCGACGGCGGAACCTCGGCACGGGGGCTGATGCCCTTCGACTGGATCGTCAGCAGCGACCAGTTCTGACCGGCCAGCAGGTGCAGGCCGTAATCGCCGCGGTTCCAGTCGATCGTGCCGTACAGCACGCGGATGCGCGGATTGTAGCTGTCCGACTGGTTCGAGTTGGCGGTCTGCGCCGCGCCCTGGAAGTCGAACTCGCCGTACATGGACAGCTTGGTCGCCTTGTTGACGTTGCCCTCGGCGAGGAACGACACGCGGCTCTGGCGGGCCGTGAAGCGGCCTTCATGCTGGGCGTACTGGCGCGCGTTCGGGAAGTTGCTCGAGAAGCTCGAGGCGATGTCGTTGCCCTGGAAGTGATCGCGATAGATGCCGGCGAGTTCGAGGAAGCCGCCCGGCGTGATCGTGATGCCCTTGAAGTAGAACTTGTCGTTATGATGTTCCTTGTCGAAGGCGGTCGCGATCTGCGTGTTCACCTGCTCCTTCGACACGGGCGCCGGCATCGCGGCCACGGCGGCGACCTGCGTCTGGGCCTGCTCTGCCTTCGCCTGCGCCTGCTGCGCCTGGACCTGCGCCACGTTGATCTTGGCGGTCGCCTCAGCCTGGTTCATCTGCTGCGAATTGACCTGCTGGCGGAGCGTCGAAACCTCCTCGCGCAGCGCCTTGAGCTGCTCCATCAGCGCCGCATTGGCGTTGGTGGTGACGTGGTGCTTCTTGGCCGGAGCGGCCTGAGCGCCAGCCGCGATCGCGGCCGTCGCGGCGGCCGCCGCGAGCAATTTGGTACGGAGATACATCTGAAGGCCCCTTTTGCCTTTGACAACAATGTCGGGGCGCGGCCTACCCCCGGGCGATGACAGATATGTGACTCGCCGGAAGATGGCCGATTATCTCAGACCTGCATCAATATGTCATCGCTGTTAAGTGACGAATCATTGCTGGGCGGCGAGCGTTCCCAAGGGGGCCGCTGCCGTGCGCGCGCGGCCGATCGACTCGGCCTCGCCGCGATCATAGGTGCCGCGAAGCAGCCCCGCCGCCAGCACGCGGCCAGCCATCGCGCGGATCAGCTCGCCCCGGCCGGGATTGGCGCCGATCGCCGGCACCTCGGCCAGCGCGAACAATTGGAAGGCGTAGACGTGGACGCCGTGGCCGGTCGGCGGATCGGGGGGCAACCAGCCCTCGCCGAGGAAGCTGTTGCGACCGACATCGCGCCCATCCGGCCCGCCGTGGCCGTCGCGCGCGATCGCGCCCTCGGCCAGCCGCCGCTCGTCGGCCGGAAGCCCCCACACGAGCGCATGGACCAAGGGCGAGGGCGCGGGCGCGTCGGCATCCTCGACCAGCAACGCGAACCCTGCAGTGCCCGCTGGCGGCTCGCCCCAGACGAGCGGCGGAGACACGCCCTCGCCATCGCCGGTGAAGCGCACCGGCAAGCGCGCGCCGTCGGCGAAGGCCGGGCTCGACAGATCGATCCGCGCGTCGGTGATGGCGAGATCGGGCTGCAGGATGACCAGCTTGTCGGCGCCGGCACGGACGCCCTTCAGCAACGAGCCGAGCCAGGCCGGTACATGTTCGAGCATGTTCATGCCTCCGATTTGCGAGGCGAACGCGCGAGGGGCTAGGCTGGTCGCATGAACCGCCGATTCGTGCTCGCGCTCGCCGCCATCGCCGCGCCCCTCCTTGCCCAGGCCCCTGCGCTCGTGACGCCGCCGCCCCCCGCGCCCGTTCCGGCGACGGTGAAGGTCGCGCTGCAGACGAGCGAGGGCACGATCGTGCTGGCGGTGGAAAAGGATCGCGCGCCGATCACCGCGGGCAATTTCCTGCGCTACGTCGACCAGAAACGGCTCGACGGCACGACTTTTTATCGCGTGGTGAAGGTGCAGGACAATTTCGGCCTGATCCAGGGCGGGCTGCGCAATGATCCCAAGCGCGTGCTGAAGCCGATACCGCACGAGCCTACCAGCAAGACTGGCCTGTCGCACACCGACGGCACGATCTCGATGGCGCGCGCGGCGCCGGGTAGTGCGACCGCCGACTTCTTCATCACCGTCGGCGATCAGCCGTCGATGAATGCCGATCCGACGCAGCCCGGCGACAATCTGGGCTTCGCCGCCTTCGGCCATGTCGTCGAGGGCATGGACGTGGTGCATCATTTGCTCGACGCGCCGACCTCGCCAACTGCGGGCGAGGGCGCGATGAAGGGACAGATGCTGGCCGCGCCGGTGAAGATCGTCACCGCGCGGCGCGTGCCCTAGACCGTCGGTCGAGACCTTCCCTCGTGCTCCTGCGCAGGCAGGAGCCTAGAGCTGCAAGCGTCGTCTTGTGAAACTCTGGGCTCCTGCCTGCGCAGGAGAGCAGTGCGGTGCAATAGGTCGCGCTACCGCCGTACCAGCCCCACCCGGCGCAGAACCCACCAGGTGAGCGCCGAGGAGCCGATGCCGACGATGGTGGCGATCAGCGTGCCATGCCATCCTTGCGTCATCGGCATGCCGCTGGTGTTCATCCCGAAGAAGCCCGTGACGAGCGTCGCTGGCATGATGAGCACGGTGACGACCGAGAGCAGATAGACGTTCTCGTTGGTCTGCTGCGCAGCGCGCAGGTCGAGTTCGTCGCGCAGCAGCCGCAGTTGCCCCTGCGCGGCGATGACGTCCTGCTCCACCCCCTGCGCGCGCTGGAGCATGCGGCTGATCACCGCGCGCACGTCGGGCTCGATGCCGGGCTGCGCGCCGAGCCGGCCCAAGGTGGAGCGCATGCCGGCGGCCATGCGATGCAGCCGCGCCGCCAGCCGGCGCATCGTCACCAAGGTACGCGTGTCGGGCGCCTGTTCGTCGGCGAGCAGATCGTCCTCCAGCCCCAGCACCTCGGCCGCGACCTGCTGCGTGCGCCGGGCGATCGTGTCGGCGATGCTGGCGAGCACGATCTCCAATGCCGCGGCGGTGTCGATCGCGGCGGCCTGAGCCGCGCGGTGGCGGATGATGTCTGGGGTGTGGAGCGGCCGGTTGCGCCCCGTGAGCATCAGGCCCGGGCGCAGCGCGACGTGGAGCGTGCCGATCCGCCCGGTATCCTCGCGATCGAAGTCGCGCTCGAAATCGGGCAGGGTCAGCGCGAGCGCGCCGTTCTGCGCGATCGCGGCGTCCGCCTGCTCGCCCATGAACACCGCCAGCACCTCGGGCGGCAGGACCGAACGCTGCGCAATCCAGCGCGCGCTGCGCTGATCCCACAGATCGAGATGCAGCCAGCGGAACGGGCTGTCGGCGGGCGGCTGCTCGTCGCCGACCACGACATGGCCGTCGGGCGCTTCCCAGCACGTCCATACCAGCCCGAGATCGGCGAGGGGGGAGGGGGCGGGCGTTTCGGGCATTGCTCCTCCCTCTATGACGGCGGCATGACCGCCGGGTTACGTTTCAATCGCGCGCGACCGGCCGGGCGGGGTCGGCGATCCACTCGCTCCACGATCCCGGATAGAGGCGCGCGCCGGCCAGCCCGGCATGCTCCATCGCCAGCAGATCGTGCGCAGCGGTAACGCCCGAACCGCATTGCAGCACCACCTGGTCGAGCGGCCGGTCGCCGATCAAAGCGGCATAATCCGCCGCCAGCGTCTCCGCCGGGCGGAAGCGGCCCTCCGCCGTCAGATTGTCGCGATAGAAGCGGTTGCGCGCGCCGGGAATGTGGCCGGCGACAGGATCGAGCGCGTTGGGCTGGCCGGCGAACCGCTCGGGCGTGCGCGCGTCGATCACCAGCAGCGCGTTGCCGGACAGGCTGCGCAGGATGTCGTCGGCGCCGGCGATGCCGCGGCCGGGCATCGCGCCGACCGCGAAGTCGCCGGGCGCGCGGGCCGCGGGCAATCCCTGCTCCAGCGACAGGCTGGCCTGCGCCCACGCCTGCAGGCCGCCGTCGAGCACCGCGACCGCCTCGTGCCCGATCCATTTGGCTAGCCACCACAAGCGTGCAGCGAACGCACCGCCTGCATCGTCATAGGCAACGATCTGCTGGCCCGCCTGCACCCCGGCGGCGGCAAGCCGCGCGGCGAAGGCGTGCGGGTCGGGCAAGGGATGGCGGCCGTTGGCACCGGTCGGCAGGCCCGACAGATCATCATCGAGGTGGAGATAGGCGGCACCGGGAATCCGCCCCGCATCATAGCGCGCGCGCCCCGCTGCCGGATCGGCGAGATCGAAGCGGCAGTCGAACAAGGCGACCGTGCCGTCGGCGATCAGGCGGTCGAGTGCTGCGGGATCGATCAGGGTCGTAAAGGTCATGCCATCCTCTCCCGCGTCGGCCGATGCGGGTCAAGCAGGCTGGCGCGTGCGCGGCGGGGCGGCTATTCGGCGGGCATGACCGTATCGCCGCTCGCCGTCCCGTTTCCGCCCCTCCCGCCGGTGGCGGGCGTGCGGCTCGCCGTGACGCGCGCAGGTTACAAAGCGTGGGAGCGGACCGACCTCACCTTCGTCACGCTCGATCCGGGCACCGTCGTCGCCGGCGTGACCACCAGGAGCCGCTGCCCCTCGCCCGAGGTGGAATGGTGCCAGAAGGCGCTCGGCCTCGGCCATGCGCGCGCCCTGGTCGTCAATGCCGGCAATTCGAACGCCTTCACCGGCCAGCGCGGCCGCGCGGCGGTCGAGGCGATCGCGGCGCGGGTGGCGGCGGCGCTTGCCTGCCAGCCGTCCGACGTGTTCGTCGCCTCTACCGGCGTGATCGGCGTACCGCTGCCGATCGACAAGGCCGAGGCGGGGATTGACGCGGTTGTCGTTGCGCCCGAGGCCGACTGGAAGCAGGCGGCCGACACGATCGGCACCACCGACACCTTCGCCAAGGGCGCATCCGCCACCGCGATCGTCGACGGGCGGCGGGTGACCCTCGTCGGCATCATCAAGGGATCGGGCATGATCGCGCCCGACATGGCGACGATGCTCGGCTTCCTGTTCACCGACGTCGCGATCGAGCCGGCCCTGCTCCAGCAGATGCTCGATCGCGCCAATCGCGCGACCTTTTCGTGCATCACCGTCGACGGCGACACCTCGACCTCCGACACCGTGCTCGCCTTCGCGACCGGCAGGGCGGGCAACGTGCCGCTCGCGACAATGGACGATGCCGGTGCGGACGCCTTCCAGGCGGCGCTCGCCGATCTCTGCCGCCAGCTCGCGCAGCTGGTCGTGCGCGACGGCGAGGGCGCCTCGAAATTCATCGAGGTGCGCGTCGACGGCGCCGTCTCGGACGGCAGCGCGCATCGCGTGGCGATGTCGATCGCCAACTCGCCATTGGTGAAGACCGCCATCGCCGGCGAGGACGCCAATTGGGGCCGTGTCGTCATGGCGGTGGGCAAGGCGGGCGAGCCGGCCGAGCGCGACCGCCTCGCCATCCGCTTCGGCGCGACCCAGGTCGCGCGCGACGGGCTGGCGACCGAGGGCTATGACGAGGCGCCGGTCGCCGCCCACCTCAAGGGGCAGGAGATCGAGATCGGCGTCGACCTCGGCATGGGCGACGGCCGCGCGACCGTGTGGACCTGCGATCTCACCCACGGCTACATCTCGATCAACGCGGATTATCGCAGCTGATGCATAAGCTC